>NZ_CP039731.1:3600000-4200000 GCF_005155025.1 Aquitalea aquatilis
GCCAGCAGCTTTTCAACGGTCACGTCCGGGTTCTTGACGAAAGGCTGACCCACCAAGGTCACTTCAGCCAGGTACTTGTTGACGCGGCCTTCTACCATCTTGGCGACGATATCAGCCGGCTTGCCGGATTCAGCAGCTTGTGCGGTGTAGATCTTGCGTTCTTGTTCCAGGGTTTCGGCCGGAACCTGATCCTTGGACACGCAGATCGGCTTGGAAGCAGCGATGTGCATGGCAATGTCGCGACCCAGCGCTTCGTCACCCTTCAGGTCGACGATCACGCCGATCTTGGCACCGTGCAGGTAGGTGGCGATGGTGCCGTCGGTTTCGTAACGCACGAAACGACGGATGGTCATGTTCTCACCCAGCTTGGCAATGGCAGCCTTGCGGATTTCTTCAACGGACACGCCGTCTACTTCAACAGCGGACAGGGCTTCAACATCAGCCGGGTTCGCAGTTGCAGCAGCCTGGGCAGCAGCAGCAGCCAGCGCCAGGAAGGTCGGGTCCTTGGCAACGAAGTCGGTTTCACAGTTCACTTCAACCAGGGCGCCAACGCCACCAGCCACGTAGGAACCGATGATACCTTCGGCAGCCAGACGGCCAGCCATCTTGGAAGCCTTGTTGCCGGACTTGATGCGCAGAATTTCTTCGGCCTTGGCAGCGTCGCCTTCAGCTTCAACCAGGGCTTTTTTGCACTCCATCATGCCCAGGCCGGTAGCAGCGCGCAGATCCGAAACCATCTTTGCGGTAATTTCCGCCATTTGTAACTCCTGTATTCGATACGTAAGGTAATCAGGTCTAAAAAAAGGGGCTTGCGCCCCCTTTCGAGTCTGCTTACTCAGCCTGGGCCGTTTCAGCAGCGGCTACGACTTCTTGCAGCGACTGAGCGCGGCCTTCCAGTACGGCGTCGGCGATGCCGCGAGCGTACAGGCGGATAGCGCGACTGGAGTCGTCGTTACCCGGAACTACGTAGTCGATGCCGTCCGGGGAGTTGTTGGTATCAACAACGCCGATCACCGGAATGCCCAGTTTCTTGGCTTCAACAATGGTACCTTTCTGGTAGCCAGTGTCGATAACGAAGATGGCGTCCGGCAGGCCCTTCATATCTTTGATACCGCCCAGCGAGCGTTCCAGTTTGTCAACTTCGCGTTGCAGGTCCAACAGTTCTTTCTTGTTGTAACCCATGTCAGCGCCTTCCAGGATGGCACGCTTCTCTTCAAGACGCTTGATGGACTGCTTCACGGTCTTGTAGTTGGTCAGCATGCCGCCGAGCCAGCGGTGATCAACAAACGGCATGCCAGCGCGAGCGGCTTCTTCACGGACGATCTCACGTGCCTGACGCTTGGTACCAACAAACATTACGGTACCCTTGTTGGCGGCCAGACGACGCACATATTCCTGGGCGCTGATGAACAGCGGCAGAGTCTTTTCCAGGTTGATGATGTGGATCTTGTTGCGGCTGCCAAAGATGTACTGAGCCATCTTCGGGTTCCAGAAACGGGTTTGGTGGCCGAAGTGAACACCGGCCTCAAGCATTTGACGCATGGTAACGTTGGTGGACATGCAAAAACTCCTTAAAGGGTTAAGCCTCCATCCGCGCAGACAACCGTCAGTCAATGACGGCACCCTTTGGCACGGATGTGCGTAGTTTATTCCCCTACCCAATGTAGAGGACGCAAGATTCTAGCACCACAGGGCAAGCTCACTCAAGCGTCTTGCCTGCATTTGCCTGCTCACGGGCCAATTCCTGCCTTTTTAGCAGGCGGCGGCGTGTCATTCTTGCAATAAACAGGGTGGGCAGAAAGCCCAGAAAGAACAGAATGGAAAACGCCGCCCACAGACTGTTCTGCGCCACCGCCAGCATCAACACCACGTAGAGCCAGCCAATCAATACCATATACATAATCAAACAACCGTTTGAAATTTTCGAAAAAAGCCTGAACAATAGCCCCACATTGTAAACCACCCGCCCGGTTCCCATCATGCAAACCCGATTTACCGAAACCTTTGGCGTGAGCCTGCCACTAGCCTGCCCCGGCATGAGCTATATCGCCACTCCCGAACTGGTCGCTGCCACGGCCAATGCAGGTGGACTGGGCATTCTGGCAAGTGGCCCGCTCAGCCCGGAACAGACCCGCGCCGCCATCCGCCGCATCCGCAGCCTGACGGATCGCCCTTTTGGCATCGGCTGCACGCTGATGATGCCGGGTGCGCGCGAAAACTGTGAAGTCGCCCTGCAAGAACAGGTAGCGGTGATCAACTTCTCACTGGGCAAAGGTGACTGGATCATCAAACGCGCCCATGCCTACGGCGGCAAGGTCATTGCCACCGTAGTTACCGAGAAACATGCCATTTCTGCCGAAAAAGCCGGCGTGGACGGGCTGTTGGTCACCGGCCACGAAGCGGCAGCACATGGCGGCGAGGTGACCTCGCTGGTGCTGATCCCGGCCATCCGCAAGGCAAGCTCGCTGCCCATCATCGCCGCCGGCGGCTTTGGCAGCGGTGCCGGCCTGCTCGCCGCGCTGGCACTGGGAGCCGACGCCGTGGCCATGGGTAGCCGCCTGGCAATGACGCAGGAAAGTCCGGTCCACGAGCGCAGCAAGGAGATGATTCGTCAGCGCAGCGTGGCCGATACCTTGTACTCGCGCAATTTCGACGGCCTGTGGTGCCGCATGATGGACACCCCCACCGCCCGTGCCGCCACCCGCAAGCCAATGAACCTGCTGGCAGCCGCCTGGAAAGCCAGCGCCATCGCCCGCAAGATGGGCATGCCGGTACTGAAAGTCGCCCTGGGCGGCATGCTGCAAAAACCGCAGGAGCTGCGCCAGCTGGCGCTGTTTGGCGCAGCCACCGAATCCATCCGTCTGGCTATTGAAGATGGCAATCACCAGCAAGGGGTGCAACTGATCGGCCAGGTACAAGGGCTGATTGATGATGTCCCCACCGTGCAGCAGCTGTTCGACCGCATCATGCAGGAGGCCGAACATAGCCTGAGCCACCTGCAACAGCTACACCAAGCCTGATCACCGCGCCGCCCGTTCATTCCAAGCGACTGGCGGCGCATTTTTCATGATGCGTTGTGCCAAATGACAAGATTTACACCATGCAAATCTTGTTTACACGCAACAAGATGCCAGCACGCAGCACCTGACCACATTGCCCGCCTCCGTCCCTTCCCGTATTCTCCCAGACTGACCCACCAGCCCGACAGCATGCCGCCACAGAGCGGCCAGCCCACACATCAAGAGATGACGCATGATCCCGCACCACAACGAGGCCGACCTCAGCACACCACGCCCGCTCAACCGCCAGGACTACCGCACCCTGGCCCTGGCTGCCCTGGGCGGCGCACTGGAATTTTACGACTTCATCATTTTCGTATTTTTTGCCCTGGTCATCGGCAAGCTATTCTTCCCGCCGGACATGCCGGACTGGCTGCGCCAATTCCAGACCTTCGGCATCTTTGCCGCCGGCTATCTGGCTCGACCACTAGGCGGCATCGTGATGGCCCACTTTGGTGACAAGCTGGGGCGCAAGCGCATGTTCACCCTGTCCATCGTGCTGATGGCCGTCCCCACCCTGCTGATGGGCATGCTGCCCACTTACGCCAGCATCGGCATCGCCGCGCCGCTGGCACTACTAGCCCTGCGCATTCTGCAGGGCGCAGCCATTGGCGGCGAAGTGCCCGGTGCCTGGGTATTCGTGGCCGAACACGTACCCGCCCGCCACACCGGCTATGCCTGCGGCACGCTGACTGCCGGCCTCACCGCCGGCATCCTGCTGGGTTCGCTGCTGGCCACCCTGATCAACAGCAGCTTCAGTCCGGCACAAATCAGCAACTGGGCCTGGCGGCTGCCTTTTCTGGTGGGTAGCATTTTTGGCCTGCTGGCCATGTATTTGCGCCAATGGCTGCAGGAAACGCCGGTCTTTGCCGAAATGCAGGCGCGTAAGACCCTGGCCGACGAACTGCCACTGAAGACTGTGCTGCGCGAACACAAACGCGCCGTCATCATCTCCATGCTGCTGACCTGGCTGTTATCCGCCGCCATCGTGGTGGTCATTCTGATGACGCCCACCTATCTGCAAAAGCAGTTCGGTATGGATGCCGCAACCACCCTCAAGGCCAACAGCCTCGCCACCATCGCCCTGACCGCAGGCTGCATGCTGGCCGGCCGCATCATCGACCGCATGGGCAGTGGCCTGACCTTCATCGTCGGCAGCCTGTTGCTGGGCGCTTGCAGCTATCACTTCTACACCAGCGTGGCGAGCGATGGCAGCCAGCTGTATGCGCTGTACAGCCTCACCGGCTTCAGCGTCGGCATTGTCGGAGCCGTTCCCTTCGTCATGGTGCGCGCCTTTCCGCCAGCAGTACGCTTTAGCGGCCTGTCATTCTCTTATAACGTCGCGTACGCCATTTTCGGCGGCCTGACACCAATGGCGGTTTCGCTATGGCTCAAGGCCGATCCGCTAGCCCCAGCCCACTATGTCGTCAGCCTGTGCGGCATGGGCGCATTATTAGGTGTCTACCTGCTACTGACCGAATCACCCCAGCGTGCAGACCGCACATCGACGCAGCACTGATTGCAGCAGCAATCGCTTTTTTCCACGGCCCTGCGGGGCCGTTTTTCATGCAACTGCGACCAGGATAATTCCGCAGCGCAGCAAGAATTAATTCTGACCACAGCGGAACCCTCGCGGCAAATCAGCAGTCCCTAATTTATACACCCGGCATTTCAACCTGCCCGCAACGCCGTTCAAGACACAACTCCCAGCCTCATCCCGCCCCGGCGGGCCTCACCCACAGACCACGGAGACACCCATGAGCCTCCTGCCCTGGCACAGCCTTTCCCTCAACCCGCTGGCTGCTTTTGGCATCCTGCTGACGCTGGGCGTCATCGGCGGCCAGATCGCCAACCGTGCCGGACGCCTGCCGGCCATTACCGGCTACGTATTGACCGGCCTGATCATCGGCCCAGCCAGCTTGCACCTGCTCAACCAGGAATTGCTCAGCGCCGCCGACCTGTTCGTCAACCTGGCATTGGGACTGGCACTGTTTGAAAGCGGTCGCCGGGTCGACCTGCACTGGCTGCGCGTGGAGCGCACCTTGCTGCTGACTACGCTGTGCTATTGCCTGGCGGTGTTTGCCGCGCTGTGCGCACTGCTATTGCAAGGCGGGCTGGGCTGGCAGGCCAGTAGCATGATGGCCGCACTGGGCATGGCCACCTCGCCTATCGTCATTCTGGAGATGCTGCGCGAAACCCGTGCCGAGGGGCAGGTCAGCGAAAGGCTGACCACGGCCACCGCATTATCCAGCCTGCTGTCGGTCATCGTATTCGCCATCGCCCTGGGCTCGGCCCACCTGCAGAACCAGCACAGCACCGAAGATGGCATCCTGTCGCCGGCCTGGCTGATTCTGGGTTCCAGCCTGCTCGGGCTACTGGCCGGCCTGCTGGCCATTGCCCTTAATCGCTGGCTGGGTAGCCAGCGACGCCAACAGCAGACCGTGCTGCTGTTTGGCCTGATCGCCCTACTGGTGGGGCTGTCGGTCATGCTGAACACCCTGCCCTCGCTGGCCCTGCTGGTCTTCGGCCTGGCCACGCGCAATCTACGCGGCGGACACACGGTGAGCGAGCCGGGCCTGTTAAGCGGCAGCCATTTTTTCTTTGTTGCCTTTTTTGTTGCCGCCGGTGCCCAGCTGGCACCGCAGACGCTGGCCACTTACTGGCCACTGGCCTTGGCCTACCTGCTGCTGCGCTCGGCCATCCCCATGCTGTTCTGGTGGCTGCTGGCACCGCAAAACTGCCTGAGCCGCCGACGTGGCCTGTGGCTCGGGCTGGCGCTCAACCCGCTGTCCGGCGGCAGCGCCATGTTAATGGGAATGAGTACGCTGGCACTGGGCACGGACGCCACCGCCTTTACCGGCACCATGATGGCGGTTTTTGTCATCAGTGAACTGGCAGGCCCCCTGCTAACCCGTCTGGCGCTGCGCCAGGTTGGCGACATTCCATCGGAGGACTGACATGCTGCACTTCAACAACAGCACCCCGCTGACACTGGGCGTGGAACTGGAACTGATGATCCTCAACCGGCGCGACTACAACCTGACGCGCGGCTCGGACGACTTGCTGCTACTGATAGACCGCCAGCCGCACGGTTATGACATCAAGCCGGAAATCACCCAGGGCATGATCGAAATCGGCACGGCCATTCACCAGGGCAGCGACACCATGCTGCAGGAGCTGCAGCAGATTCGTGCCCTCTTGGTCAGCAGCGCCCAAAAGCTCAATCTGGGTCTGGCTGGGGGTGGCTCTCATCCTTTCCAGCACTGGAGCGACCAGCAGATCTACCCCAAGGAGCGCTATCAGCTGGTTTCCGAGCTGTACGGCTATCTGGCCAAGCAGTTCACCGTGTACGGCCAGCACATCCACATCGGCTGCCCGGATGGCGATGCTGCCATCCGCCTCAGCCACTATCTGGCGCGCTATATCCCGCACTTTATCGCCCTGTCCGCGTCCTCGCCCTTCTATCAGGGCATGGATACGCTGTTCCAGACTTCACGCCTGACCAGTGTCAACGCCTTTCCCCTGTCCGGCTGCATGCCCTGCGTGGAAGACTGGGCACAGTTCAATGATTATTTTCAGCACATGGCCGAGCTGGGCATTGTCGCCAGCATGAAGGACTTTTACTGGGACATCCGTCCCAAGCCGGAGTATGGCACGGTGGAAATCCGCATCTGCGATACCCCGCTGGACATCGTCACCCCCACCCTGCTGGCGGCTTACGCCCAGATGCTGGCGCATCGCTGCCTGGCTGAGGAATGGCACGACATTCAGGCCGCGCACTACCATACCTATAACTACAACCGCTTCCAGGCCTGCCGTTTTGGCTTTGATGGCGTACTGGTCGATGGCGCGGCACGGCAGCAAATCAGCCTGCAGGAAGACCTGCTGAGCACGCTGAACGCCCTGCAGCCGCAAGCCCGGGCACTGAACTGCGAAAGCGAACTGGGCCAGCTGCGCGAGCGCACGCTCAAGCGCCAGTCGGATAGCCAGTGGCTGCGCGCCATCTACCGCGCCAGCGGTTCCTTGTCCGAAGTGGTGCGCCGCCAGAGCGAGCACTGGATGTATGGCAGCAGCGCCTGAACGCCGACGCGCGCGCTACCCCGCAGTGCAATGCAGCAGACATCGCCGCGCTCAGCAGCTAAACTGGCGGCTTAGCGTCCCAAAGCCTCGTCATGCCGCTCGAACTGCCCGAACACCGTAATCCCGATCTTCCCACGCGCTGGTGCATTTTCGATGGCCCGCGCCTGCTACTGCAAAATCAGGCCCTGCCCGGCGATGCCGCCCGCCACTGGCCGCTGGCCAACCGCCTGTTCATCGACCAGCAGCAAGGCAGCAATCTGTACGCCGCCGACCTGATCGGCCCGCCCCCGCCCGACTGCGAATGGCTGCCGCTGCGCGCCGCCCTGATGGCGCTGCCGCCGGAGCAAACCGCCGGCATCGCCCGTGCTGCGCAGCTGCGCCAGTTTCAGCACACTCACCGTTTTTGCGGCCACTGCGCCAGCCCGCTGCAACAGCATGGTCATGACCAGGGCAAACACTGCCCCGGCTGCGGCCAGCTCTACTATCCACGACTGTCGCCAGCCATGATGGTGGCGGTGTATCGCGGCCAAGAGCTGCTGCTGGCACGCAGCCCGCACTTCCTGCCCGGCGTGTACAGCGCACTGGCCGGCTTTGTCGAACCGGGCGAAACCGTGGAGCAATGCGTACACCGCGAAACCCTGGAAGAAGTGGGCGTGCGGGTAAAAAACCTGCGCTATGTCTGCTCGCAATCCTGGCCTTTCCCGCATTCGCTGATGCTGGCATTCACTGCCGAATATGATGGTGGCGACATCCGCCCGCAGCCGGGAGAAATCGAGGACGCAGGCTGGTATCACATTGACGCCCTGCCCACCATCCCGGCCCAGCTGTCAGTGGCCTACCAACTGATTCGCCACACCAGCGACTGGCTGCACCAAACACAAGCCTGAGCAGTCGTCATACAAAAGGGGAGCCGTCGGCTCCCCTTTTTTGCTCACGGCACACCGCAGACTCAGGCAGACAGCACGCTGCTTTCGATCAACTGCAGCAAGCGACCCAGCGCCGTCAACACAGTCTGCTGCCGCACCGCCGCCCGGTCGCCAGCAAAGTGGCAGACAAAAGCCTGACTCAGTCCATCCGGCCCGGCCAGCGCCAGCCACACCGTGCCCACTGGCTTGGCTGGAGAACCACCACCCGGACCGGCAATGCCGGAAACAGCCACCGCCCAATCAGCAGCGGCACGCTCACGCGCTCCAGCAGCCATCTGCCGGACCACGGCCTCACTGACGGCACCGTGCTCCGCCAGTGTAACGGCCTGTACCCCCAGCAGATCCTGCTTGGCCTCATTGCTGTAGCTGACCAGGCCATAACCGAACCAGGCCGAGCTACCCGCAATATCGGTCAGCGCGGCGGCGATCATGCCGCCGGTGCAGGATTCTGCCGTGGCCACTGTTTCGCCTCGTGCCAGCAGCTGCTCGCCCAGTTGTGCCGCCAGCGCGGCTGCCTGCTTATCCATGCACGCTCCTGAAATATTCAATCAAACCGTGGGTTGAGCTGTCGTGCGCAGCTGGTGCGGCGGCAGCGGCATCCAGCTCGGGCAGGATGCGCCGGGCCAGCTGCTTGCCGTATTCTACGCCCCATTGATCGAAGGAATTGATGCCCCAGATCACCCCTTGCACAAAGACCTTGTGCTCATACAAGGCCAGCAGCATGCCCAGGGTGCGGGGCGTGACCTGGTCCAGCGCAATGGTGTTGGAGGGCTGATTGCCCGGAAACAGCTTTTGCGGCAGCAGCATGTCCAGCTCTTCGCCCGGCAGATCGGGCAATTCAGCCATGACCTCGGCCTCGCTCTTACCGCGCATCAGCGCCTCGGACTGGGCAAAGCAATTGGCCACCAGCACACGGTGCTGCTGCTCCAGCCCGTAATGACCGTTCATCGGCACGATGAAATCACAAGGCACCAAGCGGGTGCCCTGATGCAGCAGCTGGAAAAAGGCATGCTGGCTGTTAGCCCCTTCCTCGCCCCAGATCACCGGCCCGGTATCAAAATCCAGCGGCGCGCCAAAACGCCCCACCCGCTTGCCGTTCGACTCCATGTCCAGCTGCTGGATATGCGCCGGCAAACGGCGTAGGCCGTGGTCGTAAGGCATGATGGCGTGGGTATGCGCCTGATAGAAGGTGTTGTACCAGATGCCGATCAGCGCCAGCAGTACCGGCATGTTCTGCGCCAGCGGCGCATTGAAGAAGTGCTCATCCATGGCATGCGCGCCATCCAGAAACTGGCGAAAGCTGTCGTAGCCCACGGCCAGCATCACCGGCAGACCAATGGCCGACCAGACCGAATAACGCCCGCCCACCCAATCCCAAAAGCCGAACATGTGTTCGGTATCGATGCCAAAAGCCTGCACGGCCGGCGCATTGGTAGACACGGCAACAAAATGCCGGGCAATGTCGCCCTGGCTTCCCGCCTGCAAAAACCAGGCCTTGGCCGCCTCGGCATTAAGCAGGGTTTCCGGCGTGGTAAACGACTTGGACGCCACCACAAACAGCGTGGTGGCCGGGTCCAGCTGCTCCAGCGTACGCGCGATATGCTGGCCATCGACATTGGAGACAAAATGCACCTTCAGCGCGGGATGGGCATAGGCCGACAGCGCCTCTTTCACCACCAGCGGCCCCAAATCCGAGCCGCCAATACCCAGGTTCACCACATCGCGTATCGGCTGGCCGGTGTAGCCCAGCCACTGCCCGCTGCGTACCTTGTCGCTGAAAACCCGCATGCGCTGCAGCACGGCATGCACCTCGGGCACGATATCCTGCCCATCCAGCAGCAGGCTGGCCGACGCGGGCAGACGGAGCGCGGTATGCAGTACAGAGCGCCGTTCGCTGACATTGATGCGCTCACCGCGGCGCATGCGCTGCATCCAGCCTGACAGGTCCGCCTCGTGCGCCAGATCGATCAACAGCTCCAGCGTGCGTTCGGTGATACGGTTTTTCGAGTAATCCAGCAACAAGCCATCCAGCTGCAAGGAAAAACGTTGAAAACGCTGGGTATCGGTCTGGAACAATTCACGCATCTGCATGAAACGGGTGGCACGCTGATGCTGGTGCAGCCTGGCCCAGACGGGGCTGTGATTGATACCGGTTTTGCTGTCGTCAAACATGGTCGTGAGATGGCTGCATTCAAAAATGGAATTGGATTGTGCTTTAATCACCCCGCCACCGATGGCCGGGCTGGCAAGAATAAAGGGGACTGACGTCCCCTTGGCAAAATGCATGTTACCACTGTAGTGCCAGCACTACATCACACCTTGAGAAAGTGCTCGCGGTAGTATTTCAGCTCTTCGATGGATTCCTCGATATCCGCCAGCGCTTCGTGCTTGCCGCGTTTCACCACGCCACGCGCCACCTCTGGCCGCCAACGCTTGCACAGCTCCTTCAGCGTGGACACATCCAGATTGCGGTAGTGGAAATACTCCTCCAGCTGCGGCATCCAGCGCACCATGAAACGGCGATCCTGATGGATGGTATTGCCGCACATCGGCGTGGTCCGGGCCGGCACATACTCGGCCATGAAGGCCAGCAACGTCGCCTCGGCCTCGGCCGCAGTCAGGGTAGAAGCCTTGACCTTGGCAATCAGGCCGCTCTTGCCGTGGGTATTCTTATTCCAGTCATCCATGGCGTCCAGCACGCTGTCCGGCTGGTGGATCACCAGCACGGGCGATTGCCCCAGCACATTCAACTGGCTGTCGGTGGCAATCATCGCCACTTCGATAATGCGGTCGGTTTCAGGATTCAGCCCGGTCATTTCCATGTCGAGCCAGATGAGGTTGTTCTGATCTTGTGCCATACTGTCCAATCTTTGCGAAACCCAAGCATTTTCCTTCATTGCCGCCGCGGCGGCAAACCCACCTGCGTAAATCATGACCGAGGCATTCCGCTATCTCTTTCTGGGCGCTCTGGCGCTGACCCTGATTCTCAAATTGTGGCTGGGCTTGCGCCACATCCGCCATATTGCGCGCCATCGCGCCCGCGTACCGGCAGAGTTTGCCGACGCCATCACACTGCAGCAGCACCAGCATGCCGCCGACTACTGCATGGCCAAAACCCGGTTGGGCTTGCTGTCCAGCTGCATCGACACCGCACTGATCGCCAGCCTGACGCTGGGCGGTGCACTCGACTGGCTGGCACGGCAGATTAGCGGCCTGGCTCTGGGAGAAATCGGCAGCGGCCTGCTGCTGGTCGTGGCCCTGACCCTGCTCACCTCCGCCATCAGCCTGCCCATCTCGCTGTATAGCACTTTCCGTATCGAGGCGCGCTTCGGCTTCAACAAGATGACGCTGGCCATGTTTGTGCTGGATGCCATCAAGGGCAGTGCCATCGGCGCGCTGATCGGACTGCCCCTGCTGGCGCTGGTACTGTGGCTGATGGCCCAGGCCGGGCCGCTGTGGTGGCTGTGGGTGTGGCTGGTATGGTCGGCCTTCCAGTTATTGATGGTGGCACTCTACCCCACACTGATCGCCCCCTTGTTCAACCGCTTCCTGCCGCTGGAAGACCTGGAACTGAAACAGCGCATCGAAGCCCTGCTGGCACGTACTGGCTTTACCAGCCAGGGCGTGTTCGTGATGGACGGCTCGCGCCGCTCCAGCCATGGCAATGCCTACTTCACCGGTTTTGGCAGCGCCAAGCGCATCGTGTTTTTCGACACCTTGCTCAAGCAGCTGTCGGCAGAGGAAATCGAAGCCGTACTGGCGCACGAACTGGGCCATTTCAAACGCAAGCACATCGTCAAGCGCATCGGTTTTGCCTTTGCCCTGTCGCTGGGCTTCCTGTTCATACTGGGTCAATTGCTGCATGCCGGCTGGTTCTACCAGGCATTGGGCGTCAGCACACCCAGCACCGCCATGGCACTGATCCTGTTCTTCCTTGCCGTGCCGGCTTTTACTTTTCCGCTGACACCGCTGTCCAGCCTGCTGTCGCGCCGTCACGAATACGAGGCTGACGAATTTGCCGCCAGCCAGTCCGATGCGCACCATCTGGTCGCCGCACTGGTCAAACTCTATCGTGACAACGCCTCGACCCTGACACCAGACCCGCTGCACTCGGCGTTTTACGACTCCCACCCACCGGCGAGCCTGCGCATCGCCCATTTGCAAGGAGCCCGTCCATGAATCTGCTCGCCCTGCATTGCGAGGCCCAGCACGGCAAAAGCCCGCTGGATGCCAGCACCATCAATCAATTCCTGACCACCCTACCTGGCTGGGAAGTCAAAGGTATCGAGCTGTGCAAGACTTTCCGTTTTGACGACTATTACCAGACCATGGCCTTTGTAAATGCCCTGGCCTGGATTGCCCATCAGGAAGACCATCATCCCGACATGTCGGTGCACTACAACCGCGCCGTGGTGCACTTCAGTACCCACGACGCCGGCGGCCTGACCCTCAACGACTTCATTTGCGCGGCGAAAACCGAAGCGCTGCAAGGCCGGGCATGAGAGCAGCCATCGGACAGATCATCCGCAGCCATGGCCGCCGCTTCATCGTGGAGGCCGAAGGCCAGACCTACGGCTGCTCCACCCGCGGCAAACGGGTGGACTTCGCCTGCGGCGACCGCGTGGAAATCCTGATTCAGAACAAGGAACAGGCCGTCATCGAGGAAAGCCTGCCACGCAGCAGCCTGCTGTACCGTCAGGACGACTGGAAGACCAAGGTGATTGCCGCCAATGTCAGCCGCATTCTGTTTGTGATTGCCGCCGTTCCCAGTCCCAACGAAGAACTGCTCAATCGCTGCCTGATTGCCGCCGAGGCCGCCGACATCGACCCAGTCATCCTGATCAACAAGGCCGACCTGCCGGAAACCGCAGCGCTGATCGAGAAGCTGCAGCCCTATGCCGCGCTCGGCTACAAGATGATCACCCTGTCGGCCAAAGAAGACATGAGCCCGCTGCTGCCGCTGCTGGATGGTGAAACCTGCGTCTTTGTCGGCCAGTCCGGCATGGGCAAGTCCACCCTCACCAACGCCCTGCTGCCCGAGGCCAACGCCCGTATCGGCGATATTTCCGAAGCACTGGATTCCGGCAAGCACACCACCACCCACGCCACGCTCTATCATCTGGATACCCTGTCGGCGGGCAGCGACCTGATCGACTCCCCCGGCCTGCAGGAATTCGGCCTCAAGCATTTGCAGGCCACCGACCTGCTGCACTACTTCCCGGAAATGCGCCCGCTGATCGGCCAATGCCGTTTCCACAACTGCACCCACCGCAAGGAGCCTGATTGCGCAATCAAACAGGCCGCAGAAGATGGCACGATATCCCGGCAAAGACTGGATTTACTACAACGTTTAAGTAATGAATTGTTAAATCATTCTGCATAAAACGTTTTGTCATCTGGCCTGTTTACAATTCGGTGCAGGACTCATATTCTGGTAAGAAAAAAGTCATATCAGACTTCAGATCAGCGAGTTTTTCGCCCCAACAAAGACAAGGAGCCAGCATCATGACAAAACGCATCGCACTCGTAACCGGAGGCATGGGCGGCATTGGCACCGCCATCTGCAAGGCTCTGGCCGAATCCGGCCACACCGTCATCACCACCTACAGCAAGCCGGGCAAGGAACAGGCCTGGCTGGCCGACATGAAGGGCATGGGCTTTGCCGACATCCACGCCTACCAGTGTGACGTCACCGATACCGCAGCCTGCGCTGCCATGCTGGCAAAGGCCCAGCAGGAAGTCGGCGCAGTGGATGTACTGGTCAACAATGCCGGCATTACCCGTGATGGCACTTTCAAGAAACAAACCAAGGATGACTGGGACGCGGTCATCAAGACCAACCTGGATTCGCTGTTCAATATGGTGAAACCGGTGCTGGACGGCATGGTGGAGCGCGGCTTTGGCCGCATCATCAATATTTCCTCGATCAATGGCCAGAAAGGGCAGTTTGGCCAGACCAACTACTCCGCCGCCAAAGCAGGCATGCATGGTTTCACCATGGCGCTGGCACAGGAAGTGGCCCGCAAGGGCGTCACCGTCAACACCATCTCCCCGGGCTATATCGCCACCGACATGGTGATGGCCGTACCGGAAGAAGTACGCAACAAGATCGTCGCCAACATCCCGGTGGGCCGCCTGGGCAAGCCGGAAGAAATCGCCGGCCTGATCAACTACCTGGCCTCCGATGTTGCCGGTTTCATGACCGGTGCCAACCTGGCCATCAATGGCGGCCAGCACATGATGTAAGCCGGATTCCACAAGGGATACCGCACAAAAACCCGGCATCGCGCCGGGTTTTTTATTGCCCTCTTCATGCGCGGCATTCTGCTATGCTGACGGCCTTGAATTTCACATCAGAGCAAGATATGGCTGAACATTTGACCATTCAGGGCGAAACCAAGGAAGAAAAATACCAGACCCTGCTGCCGCAAACACAGGCACTGGTGCAATACGAAGACGACCAGATTGCCGCACTGGCCAATCTGGCTGCAGCACTGCACGCCAGCTTTGACTGGTTATGGACCGGCTTTTATCTGGTCAAGGGCCAGCAACTGGTGCTTGGCCCCTTTCAGGGGCCAATTGCCTGCACCCGCATCCCGCATGGCAAGGGGGTATGTGGCAGCGCCTGGGCACAAAACCGCACGCTGATCGTGCCGGATGTCGATGCCTTTCCCGGCCACATTGCCTGCTCATCCAGCGCCCGCTCGGAAATCGTTGTCCCCGTACGCAATGCAGCCGGCGAAGTGGTCGCGGTGCTGGACGTGGACTCCGCTCAACTCGACCAGTTCGACGCCATCGACGCACAATATCTGGAAACCATCTGTCTGGCGCTGCGACACCTGTTTTAGCCCAAAAAAAGCAGATGCGTAAGGCATCTGCTTTCAGGCTGCTGACAAAGTAAACGGGGGCGATTTCACCGGACCCGGCAAAGCCGGGCCTTTCTGCTCACTGTATTGATCCGGCGGCCTTCCCATTGATTCCCCTTCCCCCCGCCCTTGCCCTGCGAGGGAGCCTCGCTTTCTTTGCAGAAAGCGAGATGGGTGTGTCAATAAGCTGAAAAGCAGATGTGCCATGCATCTGCTCTTCAACCATCCATTCAGGCCAGGGGCAATTGCAACTGCCGGCTGACCCACTCGCGCATGCCAGCCTCATCCAGCACAGCCAGATCCTGACGCGCATCATGCATGGCAGAGGCCAGCCGCTGCAATTGTCGCTCCAGCCCCGCCGCCATCTCCCCAGCCAGCCGCGCATTTTCTCCAGCCATATCCAGCAATCGGGCATTGGCCTGCTCCCCCAGCACCGACTGGCGCTCGGCCGCCTGTTGCAACTCGATATTGCGCTGCTCCAGCATTTCCAGCCGCGCCGCCTGCTTGCCGGATTCGCGATCCCGCTCGGCCAGTCGCTCACGCCACACCTGCTCCACCTGCAATACCTGGCGCCGCGCCGCCTGCAACTCCTCCTGCAAGGCCGCCGTCGCCAGCTTCATGGCCTGGCGCTCCTCCTCGACCTGCTCATACAGGCGTAACCGCAAGCCTTCCAGCCGCTCATAAGCCAGGCTCTCACGCCGCTCGGCCTCCTGCCGTGCCTCTTGCAGCCTTTGCTCATGCCGCGCCTCCAGCTCGGCCACCCGCTCATCACTATCTCGGCGCACTTGCTGCGCCTCCAGCCTGCTGGCTTCCAGCTGCTCACCCAGCCGCTGGCTGTTCGACTCCAGCAAAACATGCCGCTGCTCGGCAGACTGCAGCTTGCCGTCCAGCTCCTGCAGACGGACTGCCCGCAGCTCCAGCTCACGCAAGGCTGACTGCAAGGAAGCCTGTGTGGTTTCCAGCTGGGCCTGGGCCGCCGCCTGTGCCTGGAGCGAATCCGCCACTTGCTGCTCGGCCTCTTGCCGTACCGCTTCCCATTGCTGTTCGGCCGCGGTGCAAGACTGCTGCCAGATCAAGCCGAATGCCTCGGCCAGGCCGGCAGGCCAATCCGGATGACGGGCCGAACTGGCCATACGCGCCAGAAACTCCTGCCGCCACTCCTTGAGTGTGTTGTTGATGGTGGTATTGGAACCGGTACCCAAGCGGCTGCGCACCTCCACCACGGTAGGCCACACCCCTTCCCCCACCAATTCAAAAGCCACCTGCCGAATGCGTGAATAGATGTCAGTTGCCATGCCAACCATACCATTTCAGTTGAATGAGCACATTTTATCACAAGCATAAAATATTATTTATTACGTATTACATTATTTTATTACACAATCGCTACAATTATTTCCGATTACTGTACTTATCGGATGTTTCTTTCAGAAAATTTCAAAATACCAGCCACCATGCAGCAAGCCCCTCCTTCCCAGAGCCCTCTTGCCGACCCTTCTTTAGACACCGCAAGCCAGCATCAATGCATGATCGATGCCGACCGCACACCATCCTGCATAACAACACCCCACACCAAAGCCACCAGCAACGGCCCCCTCCAAAAACAAAAAAGCCCGGCATGCAAGCCGGGCCTTACCAAGCACCACTTCACATCAGGCCGAAGCATCTCCCGCCACCTGGCGCAAATCCGCCACCATCTGCGACAAGCGATTCTGCAGATCCGAAATATCCGCCTGCGAGTTCAGCAACTCATCCACCCCCTCATCCAGCGCCCGATTGAGCACATTCTCCTGATTCGTCGTCAACATCATCGACACATAAGCCGCATCCACCCGTTGCCGCACATTTTCCAGCGCAATGCGACTGGAAACCTGGTTATCCCGCTGCGCCCTGTCCACCTCTCCCAGCACCTCGGTCATGCGCAAGGCCAGCCGCACGATTTCCTCATCACGATTCCGCGCCAACTCCAGCGCAGCCAGCGCACCAGCATGCACATCTGCCGTTTCCACCAGCATGGTCAGGTGATCACGCAAGCGGCCGCAGCGATCCTCATCCCCCAGCGGCATGTCGCGCACCAGCAAGGACACCACCGGATAGTTGATCACCATGCGCGCCTTGAACTGCACCAGACGCCCCATGCCGACCAGATGATCCATCACCGACAGCTCCAGCGGGCTAGCCTCACCACCGCGACAACGCGTTATCCCACCGGTCGGCACGCGCACCTGCACGCAAGACTCCAGCCCATACAGCGCCACACCAGCCACCATGGCATCCGCCAGCTCCAGCACCGTGGATGCCGTACCCAAACGCTTCACCACCTCCAGCAAGGCCCCCATCTCGCTCATGCTCTGCATGGCGGTCATGGCAGCACAGCTGGCATCACGGGCCAATCCATTCAGCCTGCCACGCTCAACAGTGGAGTCAATCAGCCGCTGCAACTTCGCTACCAGTTCCGGCGCAGAAAACGGTTTGACGACATAATCCTCACCCCCAGCCTCGTAGCCGGCCAGTCGGTCTTCTATCTCCTCGCGCGCCGACACAAATACGATCGGCACCTGCGCAAACTCTTCATTTGCCCGGATGCGGCGGCAAGTCTCAAAGCCATCGATGCCGGGATGCATTTCCACATCCAGCAAGATGGCTGCCGGACGCACCTCACTCAGCATCGCCAGCGCCTCCTCGCCGCTACTGGCATCCACCACCTCAAAGCTACGCGACAAGCCCATTTTCAGCAGCCGCCGCACCGTCTCCACATCGTCCACCACCAGTATTTTTGCTTTTTCGTTCATGCCTGAAACACCTTTTCCCCTTACCTATCTAAGTACTCAGTCTCTCTTCTATAGCTGCCAACACCAGTCCTATTCAAGCGACATCAGCAAAGTCAGCTGGACTAGGGCCTGTTAACACTATGTTTTCTGCAGCGCAGGCCCTGAAAGGTTGTCAATGCAAGGCGTAGGGTGCAGCGCTTGGTGGCCCCAAGCGCAAATCCGACAACGCAGCAGTGGCAAGCTAATCCGGCCTGCCCTGCGGGGCGGATGTTGAGCGGCGCGCGGTTTTTCGCGCATTGCATCCCCTCAACATCCGCTGCCGTGAAAAAAATAGCGTTAACAGGCCCCAAGCCCACCCGGCCAAGCACCAACACCGCCACAACGCTGCAAGAGTGCTTGTCCACCGCACCATGCCGCCCTAGAATCGGCAAGCCCATGCCCAATATCCTGCCCGACACCCGACACCCCGACGCCCTGATCGCCGCCCAGTCCGACCAGCAGGCCGTCCTGCTATGGCTGAGCGAATTCATCGACCGCCCCGCCACCTTGCGCAGCTATCGCAAGGAGACCGAGCGCTTCCTGCTGTGGCTGACAGATCGCCACAAGGGCCTGCAAGCCGTGCGGCGGGAGGATGTGCTGGACTACCAGCGCTTTTTGCAAGCACCCTGGCCAGCAGAACGCTGGATAGGACCAGCCCGGCCACGCCAGCATGCGCACTGGAAACCATTTACCGGGCCACTGAAGCCCGCCAGCATCCGCCAGGCCCTCACCATTCTGTCCGCCCTGTTCAGCTATCTGAGCGAAGCCGGCTACCGCCATGGCAACCCGTTCAAGCTGCTGCGCCAGCGCCAGACGCTGGACACGCGCCCGGTGGAACGCTTTCTCGACCACGCCGCCTGGCAAGCCATTCTCAGCGCACTGCAACACCTGCCACACAACACGCACCGCGAGCAACTACAAGCAGCCCGCGCCCGCTGGCTGCTCACCCTGCTCTACCTCACCGGCGCACGCCGGCAGGAAGTAGCCGCAGCCCGCATGGGTGACATCAGCCAGCGGCGGCAACAATGGTGGTGGCGCGTACATGGCAAAGGCGGCAGCACTGCCGATATACCGGTATCCGATGAATTGCTGCAGGCACTGGGCGACTATCGCCACAGCCTGGGACTGGGCCGCCTCCCCCAGCACGCCGAAGACACGCCCCTGCTGTGCCGCATTCCCGGGCAAGGCAAGGACAGCCTGCACGGGGTCAGCGACAAGGCGATCTACCTGATCTGCCAGGAAATCTTCAAACGCGCCGCCAGCCATTGCGAAGACCCGCAAAGTCGCAGCCAGCTACTGCAGGCCAGCACCCACTGGCTGCGCCACACTGCGGCCAGTCATCAGCTGGAAGCGGGCGTGCCGCTGCTGATGGTGAGCCAGAACCTGCGCCACGCCAGCATCCAGACCACCCGCCGCTACCTGCACAGCGAAGACGAGGCGCGGCACGAATTCTCCCAACGACATCGCTTTACCCGCTCAGAGTAATCTTTTACTGATCAGCCTCTGCGGGCGCATACCTGTTGGCTGAAGGCGGACTTCCACCGACCATCCGCTCCTGCCAGCCCAGCAGCCCCGCCCGACATGCCACGCCACATCATCTGCATCAGGCACGCAGGCCCGCCAGCATCACCGTGAGTTTTTCCAGCGACATCACCTCGTCCACACCACCGTGCTGGATGGCCTCGTTGGGCATGCCGAATACCACGCAGGATTCCTCATCCTGTGCCAGGGTACGGGCACCGTTATCATGCATCTCGCGCATGCCGCGCGCGCCATCGTCGCCCATGCCGGTCATGATGACGCCAACCGCATTCTTGCCGGCGCTGACCGCTACCGAGCGGAACAGCACATCCACCGAAGGGCGATGGCGCGACACCAGCGGGCCGTCCTTTACTTCGGCCTGGTACTGCGCACCATTGCGCTTGATCAGCAAATGCTTGCCCCCGGGCGCAATCAGCACCGTACCGGGCAGCAGGCGGTCACCATTGCAGGCTTCACGAATCTCCACCTTGGCCAGCCGGTTCAGCCGCTCGGCAAACGAAGTGGTGAATTTTTCCGGCATGTGCTGCACCACGGCGATACCCGGACAGGTGGCCGGCAGTCGTGGCAGCATGTACTCCAGCGCCTGAGTACCACCGGTCGAGGTGCCGATGGCGATGATTTTTTCCGTAGTACGAAACATGGCCCGGCCGGATGGCGCCTCCAGCACGGCATCGGCGGTCAGCTTGGGCGCTGGGCTGGCGGATGCCGCTGCGCCATGCAGGATGCGCTTGACCGCGCCCATCCTGGCTCCGGCCGCGGCACGCACTTGCTGGATCAGCTCTTGCGCGCTGCCTTGCAGGAATGACTTCAGATTGAGTGCAGGCTTGGTGATGATGGCCACCGCGCCGGCAGCCATCGCTTCCAGCGTGATGTGCGCGCCTTTTTCGGTCAGCGAGGAACAAATGATGACCGGAGTGGGATGATCCGCCATGATCTGCCGCAGAAAGGTCAGGCCGTCCATGCGTGGCATTTCGATATCCAGCACGATCACATCCGGCCATTGCTGCTTCATGCGCTGCATGGCAAACAGCGGGTCGGGCGCGGCACCCAGCACCTGGATATCCGGCGCGGCGGCCAGCATCTGGCTGAGCACTTCCCGCACCACGGCGGAATCATCGACAATCAGCACCCGAATCGGCATGTTCTCACCTTTGTGTATGGCTGACCGGCACATGGCGGTAACGCGAAGGCTGCTCTTGCTGCAAGGGCAGGTCCAGATTGCGCAAGGACTCCGAATGGCCGATCAGCAGATAGCCGCCGGGGCGGATCTTGCTACACAGCTGGCTGAGCACCTGCTGCTTGGTCTCGCCATCGAAGTAGATCAGGACATTGCGCAGCAACACCACATCGAACTGCGCCTGACGAAAGTCTTCGCAATGCAGCAGGTTGATATTGGAAAAATCCACCTTGCGCGCCAGTTCCGGCAGCACCCTGACCTTGCCGCTGTATTCGTCGATGCCGCGCAGCAAGTATTTGCGCCACATGGCTGGCGGTGTTCTGCGCACTCTGTCGTGCAGGTAGACGCCACGCCGGGCAAATGCCGTGACCTGGGTATTGATGTCACTGGCGTACACCTGCCAGTTGCCATGCAGGCCCAGGCTATCCGCCAGCGTCATGGCGATACTGTACGGCTCCTCCCCGGTCGAGCAGGCAGCAGACCAGATACGGATCGCACCACGGCGCTGGCCATGCAGCTCGCGCACATGGTGCTGCAGCCAGTCAAAGTGCTGCGGCTCGCGAAAAAAATAGGTTTCATTGGTAGAGAGCAGGTTGATCGCCCTTTGCTTCTCCACCCGGCCCTCCGCTCCCTGCAGCAATTGCCAGTAGGCCATGAAACTATCCAGCTGCAGCTGGCGGATGCGTTTGGACAGGCGCGACTGCACCAGGGCCAGCTTGCCCGGCGGCAGGTCGATGCCCGCCTCCTGATAGATGAAACGACGAAAGCGACTGAACTCCTGATCGCTCAGCACCGGATCGCGCCCCAATAGCGGTCCTGGGCCAAACACTAGCTGACCTCGGCTTCATCGCTGAAATACTGCAGGCTGGCCGACTCGGCCATGGCACTCAGCTCGGACACCGACAAGGCCTGCTGCACATTCAGCAAAATGGCAAAGCGCTCGTTGATGGTGGCAATCCCCTCGATGAAGTCGCCACGGATGCTGGCACCAAAGCTGGGCGAGGGGTCGATGTCGCGGCGCGGGATTTCCAGCACTTCGCACACGGCATCCAGCAGGATACCGACCTCGCTATAGCCGCTTTCCAGCCCAGGCAGCGACAGAATGGCCACACAGGTGGAGGGCTTGAGCTCGGTCATGCCCCGGCCAAAACGGATGGAAAGATCAATCACCGGCACCACCGAGCCACGCAGATTGATGATGCCGCGCACAAAGCCGGGCATCATCGGCACCTGGGTGATGCCGTCAAACTCAATGATCTCGCGGATGAAGTTGATCTCAATCCCAAACAGATCCTCACCGAGAATAAAGGTCACGCAGTGAAACTTGCTGTCGGTGGCGGCGCCGGCCACAGGTTCAAGACGTTCTTTCATGGTCTTGCTCCTAGTACTTGGTGAATTTGTCGTCGTCTATCTCGTCGTCGAAATCGTCATCACCGTGCGACTGCGGTGGCGGAGCACTGGCCTTGCGCGTGCTCCCTGCGCCATGGCCAAGCTTGCGCATGCTGCTGCGACCACCGCGCAGCTTGAACTGCTGCATCAGCTCTTGCAGCTGCATGGCGGCGGAGCTGAGTTCTTCCGAGGTGGAGCTGAGTTCTTCTGCCGACGACGCCGACGACTGCATGCCGCTGCTGATCTGGGTCACTGCGCTGTTGATCTGGTCGATACCGGTACGCTGCTCGCGCGAGGCGGCGGAGATTTCCTGCACCAGGGTCGCGGTCTGGTCGATGCCCGGCAGCATCTCCTGCAGCAGCACACCAGCACGTTCGGCCACGCCCACCGAGCGCCCGGCCAGATCACCGATTTCCTTGGCGGCCACTTGCGAGCGCTCGGCCAGCTTGCGCACCTCCACCGCCACGGTGGCAAAACCCTTGCCATGCTCGCCGGCACGGGCCGCTTCGATAGCAGCGTTGATGGCCAGCAGATCGGTCTTGTTGGCGATATCGTTGATGACGGTAATGCGCGAGGCGATTTCCTTCATGGCATGCACCATGTCACCCACGGCACGGCCGCCATCGGTGGCGCTGCTGGCCGATTTGGCGGCAATGCCTTCGGTGACGCGGGCATTATCGGCATTCTGGGTAACCGTAGCGGCCATTTCCTCGACCGAGGCACTGGTTTCCTCAACACTGGCCGCCAGTTCCGACGAAGTTTGTGCCAGCGAATTGGCGGTGGCCGACACCTGTTCCGAGGCCGAACCGATCGATTCGGACATGGAGCTAACCTCCAACAGCGTGTCGGACAGGCGGTGTGCCATGCCCTTGATGGAAAACAGCAGGCTGGAATCGTCATTGCTGCGCAGGCGGATGGGCACCGTCAGATCACCCTGGGCCACCCGCGACACCACCTGCATGGCATAGGAAGGATCACCACCCAGCTGGCTGAGGATGCTGCGAATCACCAGCAGCGCCACCACGATGCTCACCACGATGGCCAGCAGCACGATGACCAGGATCATTTCCAGGGTATGCCCGCTGGTGGCCTTGCTTTCATCCATCTCCGCACTGGCCTGCTTGAGATTGGCATCGATCAGCTCGGTCATGATGCTGTTGATGCTGTCGAAGGTAGGCCGGGCCTTTTCCGACATGATCTTCAATGCCAGCTTGTTGTTTTCGCCATTACCGTTATCGGTGTAGGACAGCTTCTTGACTTCAGCCGCATAGCCCTCATAGGCCGCCCAGGCGGTATCAAAACGCCGCAGTGCGTCTACTTCTTGCGGGCTGAGTGCCGTTTTACGGTAGTGATCCAGCGCGCCATTCATTTCCTTTTCAAACTTGCCGATATTGATGTCCACCTGGTCCATGACCTTGGTGTCGCTCTCGGCGATATAGCGGTAGAGCGAACGATTACAGGCCATGGCATAACGCGCGGCATGGCCCAGATCCCTTACCGGTATCAGCTCGCGCTCATACATATTGACGGTTAGGCCAGTCATCTTGTCGGTAGAGGAGTAAGCCAGCACTCCCAGCAATAACAGAAATGCCAACACCAGCGAAAAGGCAATGGTCAGCTTGTTTCTAACCTGCAGTGTGTGAAACCAGTTCATGGCAGCCTCCGGACCTGTTAGAAAATAGGCAATGCGGGTTTAGTTCTTATCGCTCACCAGCGCTTCGGCACGCTGGCGGATGGTACGACGCTCACGCCGGCAGGCGTGCTGGATCAACTGGGGAATGTCCAGCACCAGCGCCGGCTTGCCATTGCCGAGGATGGTGGAGCCACTGATTCCCCGCAGTGACTTGAAAATCTCGCCCAGCGGCTTGATGACTGCTTGTACTTCGCCCATCAGCTTGTCCACCACGATGCCGGCACGATGCTCGCCGTAATGGACAATGACGATAAACTCCGGCCCGCTGGCCGGCGGCAGGCCGAACAGCTCGCGTAGCGAGACAAAGGGCAGCCAGTCGCCACGCAGGTTTACCTGGCGGGTGTGCTGGTTCATGGCCTCCTGCGGCATGTCGACGCATTCGATCATCATGTCCAGCGGCATCACCAGCGCCGAGTCGTTTACCTCCACCCGGAAGCCATCGATGATGGCCAGCGTCAGCGGCAGCCGCAGGCGGAAGGTGGAGCCGACGCCCGGCGTGGACTGGATTTCGATTTCGCCGCGCAGCGCCTCGATATTGCGTTTCACCACATCCATGCCGACTCCGCGACCGGACAGGTCGCTCACCGCGTCGGCAGTAGAAAAGCCCGGCAGGAAAATCAGCTGCAGGATGTCCTGGTCGCTCAGCGGCCGGCCGTCGGCCAGCAAGCCACGCTCGGTAGCCTTGGCCAGCACCTTGTCGCGATTGATGCCGCCACCATCGTCACTGACTTCCACCACCACCGAACCGGCATCGTGATAGGCATTGAGCGTGATGGTGCCCACTTCCGGCTTGCCGGCGGCACGCCGCTTGTCCGCCTGTTCCAGCCCGTGATCAACGGCATTGCGCACGATGTGCATCAGCGGGTCGGTCAGCTTTTCCACCATGGACTTGTCGATTTCGGTGTCAGCCCCCTTGATCTCCAGCTGGATGGCCTTGTCCAGTTGCCGCGAGACTTCACGCACCATGCGCGGGAAGCGGCTGAACACCTCATCCACCGGCACCATGCGCAGGGTCAGCGCGTCATCGCGAATGCTTTCCACCAGGGTATTGATGATGGCCACCGACTCCAGCAGCTCGGCATCGCCACGGCTTTGCGCAATCAGCTTGGTGCCGGACGAGGCAATCACCAGCTCGCCCACCCGGTTGATCAGCCGGTCCAGCTTGCTGGCCTCGATGCGGATGTACTGGTTTTCACTGCGCGGCACGGCCTTGGCCGCCGCGCTGGCACTGGCTACCGGCTTGTCTTCATCCACCACGGCGGGCTGAGTCTCCAGCGGCACATCCTCGCGGACGCGCAGGGCCTCCTCCGGCGTCAGCGCCGCACGTTGCAGCCAGCGCTGCAACTGCTCGGGCTCATCCAGCCGTTGCCACGCGGCGCGGTAATCTGCCAGCGGCGCATGCGGCGGCAGGATGCAGATCAGGCTTTCTTCCTCGATGAATTCAAAGGTGCCGGCGATCTTGTCCAGGCTTTCGTCGGAATCCAGCGCCAGGTCCAGGCCGATGAAGCACTCGGTCGGGTCCAGTTCTTCCAGCTGGGGCGTGGCACGCCAGACCAGCTCGATGCAGCGCACCTCGCCCAGCTGCCCCAGATAGCGCAAGAAGGACAAGGGATCAAAACCATGGCGAAAGGTGTCGGGATGAAAACGCAGCGACAGCTGCCAGTACGGGCTCTGGCTTTGCTCTGCCGTCGCCGGCAGCTCGGCGGCGACCGGACTGGTCACTGCAAGGACCGGAGCCGTCACCCCGGCAGTGGAGGATGACTGCTGGTAGGCACTGAGCCACTTGAGCAGTGCTGCGCCTTCCGGCAGGTCCTGCACCGCCTGCTCCTCATTGCCGTTGGCGGCCTCCAGCAGCAGGCGCAGGTGGTCGTTGCAGTTGAGCAGCAGATTGACCAGGTCATCACTGAGCTCGACCTCGCCCGAGCGCAGGCGCTCCAGCACGTTCTCCACCACATGAGCGAAGCGCACCAGCGCGTCCAGCCCGAAAATACCGGCCGAACCCTTGATGGTATGGGCAGTACGAAACAGCAGATTGAAAGTTTCCGCATTGGGCGGATAGATGTCCGGGTGCAGCAGCGCATTTTCCAGCGCCGTGCACAATTCCTGGGACTCTTCAAAGAAGATGGCCTTGGCCTTGCTCAGATCCATTGCTAATCCTCTGCGTGTGGCGGCAACGACATGCCGATCAACAGCCCTATTTCGTCCAGCACCGGACTGCTGCCAAACAGCCGCAACACGTGCCCGGCTGCGGCGGATTTGGCCTGCAGCAACAGCAATAGCTGCAGACCGCAGCCATCCAGTTCGCTCAGTGCGGATAAGTCCAGCTGCACCCGTGGGTACTGCAGCAAGCCGAGCAAGGCATCCTGCACTTCGTGCATGGTGTAGATCGTCAGCTCGCCGCTGAAGGCGGCCTGACACACATCCTGCTCATGACTGAGGGTCAGCGACATGGCAGGACCTCTCAGGGCTGAATCAGCTTGGCTACCGCATCCAGCAGCTTCACCGGATCAAACGGCTTGACCACCCACGCCTTGGCACCGGCTTCGCGCCCCTGGTTTTTCTTGTCGTCACTGCCCTCGGTAGTCAGCATGATGACGGGCAGAAAACGGGTGGCCGGGCCTTCGCGCAAGCGCTTGAGCAAGGTGATGCCATCCATGCCGGGCATGTTGACATCGGAAATCACCAGATTGACGCGGGTACCTTGCAGCTTGTACAGGGCATCATTGCCGTCCAAGGCTTCGATCACGTTATAACCGGCGCCTTTGAGCGCGATACTGACGGTCGCCCTGATGCTGGCGGAATCGTCCACAATCAATACGGATTTGCTGGCCATTTTCGGCTCTCCCTGGCAATGAAATGGTTCTGCTACCGATGCCGGACCTGCGTCCTGGGCTTAGAAGAAATCCACATCCCCATTGGACGCCGCCACGGCCTGCTGACTGCCACCCTTGTGCAGTGCCGCCTGTTCCAGCGTGGTATAGGTGGA
Source organism: Aquitalea aquatilis (assembly GCF_005155025.1). Lineage (NCBI taxonomy): Bacteria > Pseudomonadati > Pseudomonadota > Betaproteobacteria > Neisseriales > Chromobacteriaceae > Aquitalea > Aquitalea aquatilis. The sequence continues at coordinate 3,626,529 of NZ_CP039731.1, forward strand.
TTCAAGACGCCGCAGCCATTCGGCTGGGCTGGCGACCGGCAGGCTCTGCCCCTGGCGCACGGCATCGCGCAATGCCTGCACATGGCCATGCATCAACTGCAGGTCGTTGCCGACGTGCTGCAAGATCTGGCACACCCGGTCCTGATACTGCATGGCAATCAGCGAGGTATTCAGATCCCCCTCCACCTGCTTGCCGTGCAATTGCATGTCGTGATTGATGGTGGCCAACTGGCCGGCCGCCTGGCTGAAATCCTGCACCGAGGCATCCAGCAGCTGCAGGGCGCTTTTGCCTTTTTGCACGTCTTGCGCACCCAGCTCCAGCGTGCTGCTGCGGGTGCGCTCCAGCGCGGCATTGATGATTTCCACCTTTTCGGTCATGCGCAGCCCGGTTTGCGCCGACAGCAGCGACAACTTGCGCACCTCGTCGGCCACCACGGCAAAACCGCGACCGAATTCACCGACCCGTGCGGCTTCGATACTGGCGTTCAAGGCCAGCAGATTGGTCTGGCTGGAAATCTTGCCGACATCCTCGGCCATGGTGCGCAGTTCAGCAGAAAAGGTGGTCAGGCTGGCGACTTCATCGATGATGATCTGGCGGTGGCTGACGATCTCGGCCAGCACCTGGGCAATTTCCTGGCTGCGCTGGCGTGCTGCATCCACCAACCCGCCCAGGCTGTCGCTACCCGCCTCACCGCTTGCCGACCGTGAAGAGTCAATCGTCGCGTGCAGGCCGCCGGCAATATCGGCCAGGCTCTGCGCCACCTGGTTGCCACCCTGGGTGGACTGCGCGATGACCAATTGCAGATTGCCGCCCCACTTCTGGATCACCTGCTCGATCAGGTTGAGCTGGCCATCCAGTTCATGCGGTGCGCTGGTGTTTTCCGGCGAGGGTTCAGACGTGGTATTTGCCGGCTCGGCAGGCTTGGCGCTGACCAGCAACAGCAGGGTGGCGCTGACCAGAAACGAGAAAATCACCAGCAGCCAGAGCGGCAGAGCATGGTTTCCCAGCCAGACCAGGACATTGGCGGACGCCAAGATGGCCAGACTCAATCCCCGTGACACCATGTTGACACCCCCACCCGCTATCGCTTTCACGGCACAGCAGGTGGCCGCAGGCGTACCCACGGCGATTGCATCCTGTATGCACAAGCGAATTTATTGAAATTGGATCAGCTTTATCGGCAGATTTTGCCAAACCGGCCTTGTTAGCTGCTGTTGTTCAATAAAGTTCAGCATCCCCAGGCTGTCAATGTGGATTTGAAATTAATTCATTATTTTACATATTTCATTAACAGTAATATTGATGGTGCTTTTAGCTGCAAGCCGCCGATAGCGATGTCCGGCAGATTGCGCAGCAGGTAACACCGCAAGGTCATCTTGCTATTCTTGACCAACACGCGCGAGGCAGAACACCAGCAGCGACCGCCAGCCCACTGACGGAGAGTGCGGAAAAATCCGCTGTGCGGCAAAAGTCAACCGCCGCCCGGCCATCCGCCCGACAAGCCACAACACCCCTGCGCGGCCCTTCACAAAAAGCGCCATTGCGCGTACCATCCCGCCTCGCTTTTCGGGATGGCATCAATGACTACTAGCAGCGCTGCGCAGGCATGCGGCATCGACTTCGGCACCTCCAATTCCACGGTTGGCTGGCTGCGCCCTGGCGCAGACACCCTGATTCCGCTGGAAGACGGCAAGATCACCCTGCCCTCGGTTGTCTTTTTCAATTACGAAGAGGACCACTCGGTATTTGGCCGCCGCGCCCTGCTGGAATACACCGAAGGCTATGAAGGGCGCCTGATGCGCTCGCTGAAAAGCCTGCTGGGCAGTAGCCTGATCGACAGCCAGACCGAGGTACAAGGCCGCGCCCTGCCGTTTCGCCATCTGCTCACCCTGTTCATCCAGGAGGTCAAGCAGCGCGCCGACCGTGCCGCTGGCCGCCCCTTCGAACAAGTGGTGCTGGGCCGCCCGGTGTTCTTTGTCGATGACAACCCCAAGGCCGACGCGCTGGCGGAAGAAACCCTGGCGCAGATTGCCCGCCAGGTGGGCTTCAAGGAGATTTCCTTCCAGTTCGAACCACTGGCAGCCGCCTTTGACTACGAATCCTCCATTACCCGCGAAGAGCTGGTGCTGATCGTCGATATCGGCGGCGGCACTTCGGACTTTTCGCTGGTGCGCCTGTCGCCGGAAAGACGTGAGCTGGACGACCGCCGCGCGGACATCCTGGCCACCGGCGGCGTGCATATCGGCGGTACCGACTTCGACAAGCAGCTGAGCCTGCACGGCGTGATGCCGCTGTTCGGCTTCAAGAGCCGCCTGCGCAACAATGCCGAAATGCCCTCGGCGCAATACTTCAACCTCGCCACCTGGCACACCATCAACTTTGCCTACACCCGCAAGGCGTGGATGGATTTGCAGGATATTCATCGCGACGTGGAAGACCCGCGTGCGTTCGACCGCCTGTTCAAGCTGATTCAGGAACGCGCCGGCCACTGGCTGGCCATGCAGGTGGAGGAAGCCAAGATCGCCCTCTCCAGCCAGGAGCGCCATCAGCTGCAACTGGAACTAATCGAAGACGGACTGTATGCCGAACTGCTGCGCCAACAGTTCAACCAGACCATTGACGGCATGCTGGGGCAGATCGGCAAAACCATTGGCAGCCTGCTGGCCGATGCCGGCATCAGCGCCAGCCAGATCGACACCGTGTTCTTTACCGGCGGCTCCAGCGGCGTCCCCGCGCTGCGTCAGTGCGTACAGCAACTGCTGCCCAATGCTCACCACGTGGAGGGCAATCTGTTTGGCAGCATTGGCAGCGGCCTGGCCATCGAAGCGAAAAAACGCTACGGCTGACAGATGCAAAAAGGGCTGCCCAAACGGAGCAGCCCTTTGACAAAGAAGGTGCAGTGAATCAGCCCTGGCGCTTGCGCGGGGCTTTTTTTGTGGCTGCCGGCGGCAGGTCGAGATCAAACAGCATGCCGGTGCGCCCGGTCTGCGACTGGCAGGCAATCTGCAGCGCACGGTTGATCGCTTCCTTCTTGCTCACCCCCCACCACTCGATCATCTTGTCCAGCGACTTCTGTGCATCACGACTCAACTCCACCGTCACCGACAGCTCCTGCAAGCGGTTGCGGCGCTGCTCGCGGCTGCGGCGCTTGCGCTCGGCCACCGTCATGGCGCGCTCGCCCAGCGGCTTGCGTCCGGGCTTTTTCTGCACGCCGCCAATCAGGTCGAAGGTGTAGTGATCGCAGGGATCTTTCATGGATGGGTGACGGGTCACAATCAAGAGGGGCGCAAGAATACCACAAAGCCACGCCAGATGGGGCATACAGGCCCATCGCCCCTGCAATTAGTCGCTTCGCATAGCCTGCCCCGCCCAAGCAGCAATTCACGATTTAGCCAACGAAGGGTCAGCCAAGGCGAAAGGGCGTGAAAAAGCGCAATGGACAGGGCATCCATGAGCATGGTGAACGACCTGTCAACGCAGGATCACCCGAGTCTCGCAGAGCGTAAACAGGTTCTTACAGCGGATTGGCGCTGAAGGTATCGCACTGCGCGATATCACCACCGTCGAAACCACGGCGGAACCAGCGCACGCGCTGCTCGCTGCTGCCGTGGGTGAAGGAATCCGGCACCACGGCCTGCCCGGCGGAACGCTGCAAGGTGTCATCGCCGATCTTGGAGGCCGCATTCAGCGCCGACTCCAGATCACCGCCCTCCAGAATGTGCCGCGCCTTGTCGGCATGGCTGCCCCACACCCCAGCAAAGCAGTCGGCCTGCAATTCCAGCCGCACCGACAAGGCATTGGCCTTGCGCTCCGAAGCACCACGCCGTGCCGCATCCACCTTGCCGGAAATACCCAGCAGGTTTTGCACATGGTGCCCCACCTCATGCGCAATCACATAAGCCTCGGCAAACTCGCCCGGTGCACCCAGCTGCTGATTCAGCGTGCGGTAGAAGGCCAGATCGATATACACCTTGCGGTCGGCCGGGCAATAAAACGGCCCCATGGCCGACTGCCCCTGACCACAGGCGGTCGGCGTGCTATTGCTGAACAACACCAGCTTGGGCTGCTGGTAGCTGGCACCGCGCTGCTGGAAAATCTGCCCCCACACATCCTCGGTATCCGCCAGCACCACGCGCACCAGCTTGGCCTCGCGCTGTTCTTCGGCAGAATGCACCTTGGGCTGCTGCGGCTGGGTCTGCACTTGCTGATGCCCGCCACCGCTCAGCGCCGAGATGACCTGCAGCGGGTTGGCACCAAACACCAGCCAGGCCACCAGGCCAATGGCAATCGTACCCAGACCGATACCGCCGCCACCCAGCCTGAACCCGGGAGAGCCACCACCGCCCTCGTCACGGCGGTCTTCTACATTGTCACTTTCACGATTGCCATCCCAACGCATGCCAGCTCTCCTTTTATCCGATCAGGCCGGCAGATAGCCAGCCAGCAGCGCCTGCACCAGCAAGGCGAACAGCGCGGCAATGATGTCATCCAGCATCACGCCAAAGCCGCCATGTACCCGGCGGTCAAACCAGCCGATTGGCCAGGGTTTCACAATATCAAACAGGCGGAACAAGGCAAAGGCCAGCAGCCAGCCCGCCCAACTGGCCGGCGCATACGCCAGCACCAGCAGCATGGCCACCACCTCGTCCCAGACGATGCCGCCGTAGTCGTGCACCCCCAGCGCATCGCCGGTTACCTGACACACCCACACCCCCAGCACAAACAACGGCAGGCATAACAAGGTCAAGCCCAGGCTGCCCACCCCCAACGCATGCAGCAGGAAAAACAGCGGGTAAGCCACCAGCGTCCCCCAGGTGCCCGGGGCCTTGCGTGCCAGACCGCTACCAAAGCCAAAAGCCAGCAGGTGCGCCGGATGGCGACGCAGAAAAGCCCAATCGGGGCGGAAAGCCGGTGCCCGTTTATGCGAAGTGGTCATAACCTGCCTTGTTCAATGTAATTACTTGGCCTGTGGCATCCAGCAAGCGCGCGCCACTGCCTGCCACGACACGGCCGATACGTGTCACCCGGCAGCCCGCCTGCTCTGCCGCCGCCAATACCGCCTCCCGCGCAGACAAGGGCGCAGTGAAGCAAAGTTCGTAATCATCGCCACCTGCTGCCAGAAACTCCAGCCAGCGCGGCCGCTCTGCCTCCAGCGGCGGCAAGGATGGCAGGCTGTCGGCCCAGATTTCTGCCGCCACGCCCGAGGCCGCCAGAATATGCCCCACATCAGCCAACAGCCCGTCTGACACATCGGCCGCAGCATGGGCCGTCCCCAGCAAGGCCTGGCCCAGCTCCAGCCGTGGCACCGGGAAATCCAGCCAGCACTGGCAAGCTGCCAGCACATCATCCGACACGCTGCCAGCCGGCAGCCGCCCCAGGCGCTGCGCCACCGCCAGCGCCCCCAGGCCCAGCTCACCACTGACCCAGACATCGTCATCCACCCGGGCAGCATCGCGCCGCAGGGCCTGCCCTTGCGGTGTTTCACCCATGATGGTGATGGACAGCGTCAGCGGCCCACGGGTGGTATCCCCGCCGGCCAGCTCCACGCCATATTGTTCGGCCAGCGCAAACAGGCCACGACTGAAACCCTGCGCCCAGGCTTCATTCACCTCGGGCAAGGCCAGTGCCAGAAATGCCCAGCGCGGGCGGGCGCCCATTGCCGCCATGTCCGACAGATTCACCGCCAGCGTCTTGTGACCCAGCGCGTGCGGGCTGACATCGGCAAAAAAATGCCGCCCCTCAACCAGCATGTCTACCGACATATGCAGGTCCAGCCCCGGCGTCGGCCGCAGAATGGCGGCATCGTCGCCCACCCCCAGCACGGCAGAAGGAGCTGGGCGGGTGAAATACTGGCGGATCAGTTCAAATTCGTTCATGCGCAGCAACTCCGCGTCTTCATGCAAAAACACCCGCCGTAGCGGGTGTCAGTTTCATGCAGCAAGATTATCAGCCCTGACGACGCGAACGCTGCGAGGCAACCTCGTCGGCGCGTACATCGGCAGCCAGCTTGTCCAGCACGCCGTTGACGAATTTGTGGCCGTCGGTACCACCAAAAGTCTTGGTGATTTCGATGGCTTCATTGATGATCACCGGGTAAGGCGTTTCCGGGTGCTGGGTCAGTTCCAGCGCCGCCATCAGCAGCACGGCGCGCTCCACCGGGCTGACTTCTTCTTCGTTGCGCTCGTAATAGGGACGAATGCGGCCGGACAGCACGGCAACGTCTTTCAGTACACCGTACAGCACGGCGCGAAACAGGGTTTCGTCCGCCTTGGCGAAGTATTCGTTTTCGCGCAGGTGTTTTTCAATCAGCGAAGCCGGACGATCCGGATTCAATTCCCATTCATAGATGCCCTGAACGGCAAATTCGCGGGCACGGCGACGGGCGGTTTTCATGTCGGTTTCCTAAAAAGAACAAGTGAGCGGCATCATCCCCAAGGGATGATCAACCGCGCAGCGTTTTATGCAGATTGGCCATTTCCACCGCAACGCGTGCTGCGTCACGGCCTTTTTCCAGCATGCGCACTTCGGCCTGCTCGTCGTTCTCGGTGGTGAGGATGGCGTTGGCAATGGGGATGTCGAAATCCAGACCAACACGGGTCACACCAGCACCGGATTCATTGGAAACCAGCTCGAAGTGGTAGGTTTCGCCACGGATGATGGCACCCAGTGCCACCAGCGCATCGAACTTGCCGCTCTTGGCCATGGTTTGCAGTACCAGCGGCACTTCCAGCGCCCCCGGCACCGTGGCCAGCACCACGTCATCCGCAGCCACACCCAGCACCTTCAGCTCGGCCAGGCAGGCGTCACGCAGCCCGTGGCACACTTCCTCGGTAAAACGCGCCTGGACGATGCCGACCTTGAGGCCGCGGCCGTTGAAATCGGAAGAAATGCGCTGGATAGCTTCAAGCATGGGAGTCCTCGCTGCTGAAATTCGGATCAGATAAGCCCTCTGTGCCACCGGCAGCTACCGGCACCCAGAGGGAGTCATGACGGAAAACCGGCTATTTTAACCGATTTCGATATGAAAGTGTTCCGGCTGGCAAAAGCCGGTGACTTCCAGATTAAAACCGGCCATCGACGGCACGCTCAACGGCGGCGACATCAGCTTCATCTTGCCCACACCCAGCGCCTTGAGCATTTGTGCACCCACGCCAAAGGTTTTGCCGTCCCAGGGTGAGCGTTTCACATTCTGACCCAGCGCACGCTGCAGCAGGTCATCGCCGGTTTCATCGCGATACAGCAGGATGACCACGCCCTTGCCGGCTTCATCGATGGCTTCCAGCGCACCCGGCACGGTCCAGGAGTGCGGCCGCGAAGTCGGGTCCAGCACATCCATGATGGACAGCGGCTCGTGCACGCGCACCAGGGTTTCCTCCGCCTCATCCAGCTGACCCTTGACCAGCGCCAGATGGGTTTCGCGGGTGGTGACATCGCGGAACACATGTAAGTCGAAAGCACCGAACGGGGTTTCCACCGGGCGCTGCCCCACTTCTTCCACCAGCGATTCGGTACGGCTGCGGTAGTGGATCAGGTCGGCAATGGTGCCGACTTTCAGGCCGTGGGTCTTGGCGAACGCCAGCAGCTCCGGCATGCGTGCCATGGTGCCGTCGTCGTTCATGATTTCGCAGATCACCCCGGCCGGCTCCAGCCCGGCCAGCATCGGCAGGTCGCAAGCCGCTTCGGTGTGACCGGCGCGAATCAGCACGCCGCCATTCTGTGCCTTGAGCGGGAAAATGTGGCCCGGCTGCACCAGATCGCTGGCCTTGGCATTGCGCGCCACCGCAGCCTGCACGGTCTTGGCGCGGTCGGCGGCGGAGATACCGGTGGTCACGCCTTCCGCCGCTTCGATGGAAACGGTGAAATTGGTGCCGAAAGAGGTGCCGTTATTGGCCGCCATCATCGGCAGCTCCAGCAGTTTGCAGCGCTGCTCGCTCAGCGTCAGGCAGATCAGGCCACGCGCATGCTTGGCCATGAAGTTGATGGCTTCCGGGGTGACGAACTCGGCCGCCATCACGATATCGCCTTCGTTTTCGCGATCTTCCGCATCAGCCAGCACCACCATTTTGCCGGCCTTGATGTCGGCAATGATGTCCTGCACCGGAGAAATAACCATTTGCTACATCCTTTATATAGAGGGCACTGCGCGGCTGAGCCGGGCAGACTGCAAATCCTGACGGCTGGCGGTAGTCCTGCCCAGACCGTGAGCGGGGCATCCGCCCCGCGCTGTATTTTCACAACATGGAGGCAATCGGCAGCCTATACAAGCCGATTCGCCACTTTTTTCAAACCAGTCCTGCGCCATGGCGCTGTGCCAGCACCCGCTCCACCGTGTCCACAATGGCCTGGGTTTGCGGATCGACCTCGATATTGATGGCGTCCCCCACCTGCCGGAACTGGATGATGGTGCGCTCCAGCGTTTCCGGAATCAGGTGTACGCAAAAACGGCTGCCTTCGACGCTGCCAATGGTCAGACTGCAGCCATCAATACCGATATAGCCCTTGGCAAACAGATATTTGCCGAACGCTGCCGGCAGCGTGAACCACACCGTGCAGTTGTTCGGGCTGCGGATGACCTCGTCCACCTGCGCCAGGCAGATGATGTGACCAGACATGGCATGGCCGCCGATTTCATCACCGAAGCGGGCTGCCCGCTCCACATTGACCTTGTCGCCCACCTGCAGCCGGCCCAGATTGGTCAGACGCAGGGTTTCGGCCATCAGGTCGAAAGCCACCCGGTCGTCCTGCACCTCGGTTACGGTCAGGCAGCAGCCGTTATGGGCAATCGATGCCCCCAGTTCGATACCGCCCAGCATGGACGGCGGCAGCCGCAGCACATGGCGACGGAAATCCTGTCTTTCCTCGATGGCCACCACCTCGGCCATACCCTGCACGATACCGGTAAACATGCTTGCTCCTGTTCTGGACCGCCCGGCCGCTGCTGCAGCCGTCAAAACACCCATGATAACCAAATCGCCGCCGAGTGCCGACCCGCTTTCAAGCCTTGGCGCAAGGCCCGGCCACGCCGGCAAAGCTATCTTGCTGATGTCAAAAGAAAAGCTTTTGTCAAAACGATGGCAGAAATTTGCAGTCTGCGAGGTTTTGTTGCGCGCCGCTATCCTGTAAAATCACCGCCTTCTTAAGTCAAGCCTGTTCCTACTCCATGTCCGCAGAATTGTCCCGCATTGCCGAGGAAGTGGCGCGCCGCCGCACCTTCGCCATCATTTCCCACCCTGACGCCGGTAAAACCACGCTGACCGAAAAGCTGCTGCTGTTTTCGGGCGCCATCCAGATGGCCGGTACGGTAAAGGGCAAGAAGGGCGGCAAGTTTGCCACCTCGGACTGGATGGAAATCGAAAAGCAGCGCGGCATTTCCGTGGCTTCCTCGGTGATGCAGTTCGATTACCGCGAGCACACCGTCAACCTGCTGGACACCCCGGGCCACCAGGACTTCTCGGAAGATACCTACCGCGTACTCACCGCCGTGGACAGCGCCCTGATGGTGATCGATGCCGCCAAAGGCGTGGAAGAGCAAACCATCAAGCTGCTCAATGTCTGCCGCCTGCGCAACACGCCCATCGTCACCTTCATGAACAAGTACGACCGTGAAGTGCGCGATTCGCTGGAGTTGCTGGACGAAGTGGAAAACGTGCTGAAGATCCGCTGCGCGCCAATCACCTGGCCTATCGGCATGGGCAAGACCTTCCGCGGCGTGTACAGCCTGCTGAGCGACGAGGTCATCCTGTTCGAAGCCGGTAGCGAAAAGCTGATTACCGATATCGAAGTAATCAAGGGCATCGATAATCCGCGCCTGGACGAACTGTTTCCGCTGGAAATGGAAGGCCTGCGCATGGAGATCGAACTGGTCAAGGGCGCTTCCAATGAATGGAATCTGGAAGAATTCCTGGCCGGCGAACTGACCCCGGTATTCTTCGGCTCGGCCATCAACAACTTCGGCGTGCGCGAGATTCTGGATGCACTGATCAACTGGGCGCCGGCACCGCAGCTGCGTGACGCCACCGTGCGTGACGTGGCACCGACCGAAGGCAAGTTCTCCGGCTTCGTGTTCAAGATCCAGGCCAATATGGACCCCAAGCACCGCGACCGCATTGCCTTCCTGCGCGTGTGTTCCGGCCAGTTTGAACGTGGCATGAAGATGAAGCATCTGCGGCTGAACCGTGAAATCTCGGCTTCCAGCGTGGTGACCTTCATGTCGCACGACCGTGAAATCGTGGAAGAAGCCTTTGCCGGCGACATCATCGGCATCCCCAACCACGGCAATATCCAGATTGGCGACAGCTTCTCCTCGGGCGAAGAGTTGGCCTTTACCGGCATTCCTTTCTTTGCGCCGGAGCTGTTCCGCTCGGTACGCATCAAGAACCCGCTGAAACTCAAGCAGCTGCAAAAAGGCCTGCAACAGCTGGGCGAAGAAGGCGCGGTCCAGGTATTCAAGCCGCACAGCGGCGGCGACCTGATTCTGGGCGCGGTCGGCGTGCTGCAGTACGAAGTGGTAGCCAGCCGGCTGGCCGCCGAGTACAGCGTGGATGCCATGTTCGAATCCGCCAGCATCTGGTCGGCGCGCTGGTTTACCTGCAGCGACCGCAAGAAGCTGGACGAATTCATCAAGACCCTGCAGATGAACATCGCCACCGACGCCGGCGGCAACCTGGCCTACCTGGCCCCCAATCGCGTCAACCTGCAACTGACGCAGGAGCGCTGGCCTGACATCGTGTTCCACGAAACCCGTGAGCACGCCGTCAAGCTGAACGACTAGAAAGGCCAGCGCCACCATGCAAGATCTGCTCGAACTGATCCGCCAGCTGCGCACCGATTACTCTCACGAGATCGTGCGCTCGCTGATGCTGGTCGCTGTATTGCTGCTGATCCGCGTGGTGGTGGGCCGCATCCTGTCCAGCAATGTGAGCGTGCCGGTGGAGGAAAGACGGCGCTGGTCGATTTCCACCCGCAACTTCCTGTTCATTGCCGGCCTGGCCGGCATCGGCATGATCTGGGCCAACGAGCTGCAAACCATCGCCGTCTCGATGCTGGCCTTTGCCGCGGCGCTGATTCTGGCCACCAAGGAGCTGATCCTGTGCGTGTCCGGCTTTGTGGTGCGCCACGCTTCCAACAGCTACAGCCTGGGCGACCATATCGAGGTTGGCACGATACGCGGCCGCGTGGTGGACATCGGCCTGTTGTCGACCACGGTGATGGAGATCGGACCGCAGCACAATGCGCACCAGATGACCGGGCGCGCCCTGACCTTTCCCAACAGCCTGTTGCTGTCCAATGCGGTGATCCGGGAAAACTACATGGGCGATTATGTGATGCACATCATCAACATCCCCATGGGCTATCACATCCCGCCTACCCGCGCCCAGCGCCTGCTGCTGGAAGCCGCCGAGCAGCACTGCCAGCAGCATGTTGAGGCGGCGCGCGTCCACATGGAACGCATGGCCGAGCGCTATCTGGTGGACACGCCATCGGTAGAACCGCGCATCGGCATGCAGGCGGTGGATGAAAAACGCTATCAGTTGATCTTGCGCATCGCCATTCCGGCCAAGGAAAGGCAACGTATCGAGCAGGCCATCATTCACCAGTTCATGGAACAGTGCTATCCGGACATTCCGGCCAAATAATTAGAGCTAGAACTCCAAACAGCAGTTATAATCCCGACTTGCCCCATTGTCCGGTGCCCCATGAGCAAACCTCGCATCAAAACCTACGACCGCATCATTCTGGAAAGTCTGAAACTGTTCAACGAACAGGGCGAGCGCAACATCACCACCAACCATATCGCCGCGCATCTGGGCATTAGTCCGGGCAATCTGTACTACCACTTCCGCAACAAGGAAGAGATCGTCTACCAGATTTTCCTGATGTACCGCGACTTCATCAATGAACGGCTGGCCGTACCGGAAGCGCGCGACATGACGGTGGCCGATCTGGTCAATTATCTGGACACCGCCTTTCTGGCGATGTGGCAGTTCCGTTTCATGTTCTACGACCTGCCCGGCATGCTGGCGCGCAGTCCGCAGCTGCAGTCGGAGTATCACCAGTTCGTCAATACCGAACTCAAGGGCATTCTGGGCGAGCACTTCCGCGAATTCATCCGCCTGGGCCTGCTGAAGATGGACGAAGACGATATCGAAGCGGTCAGCATCAATATCTGGCTGGTGGTGAAATTCTGGTTTGCCTTCGAGCAAACCTCGCGTCCCAAATCGCCCATTACCGAAGCCTCTGGTCATCGCGGCGTGCGCCAGGTCATGGCACTGCTCAAGCCCTATGTGCAGCCGGATTTCATGACCCCCTTCCAGCAGCTGAGCGAACGCCACGCCGGCCGCTAACTCCTGCCAGCACAAGCCAAAAGGCCGCCGCCCCACGGGACGACGGCCTTTATTGTTTCAGCCAGCCAGCCTGGCTGGTGCAGACTCAGGGACGGATGGCGATCTTCAGCACACCGTCGCGCTGGTGGGCAAACAGGTCGTAAGCGGCCTCGATATCATCCAGCGCGTACTGATGGGTCACCAGCGGCCCCAGGTCCACCCTGCCCGAGGCAATCACCCCCATCAGCCGGCGCATGCGCTCCTTGCCACCCGGACAGAGCGCGGTATTGATCTTGTGGTCGCCCAGGCCCGCGGCAAACGCCCCCAGCGGAATGGTCAGGTCGCTGGAATACACACCCAGGCTGGACAAGGTGCCGCCGGGCTTGAGCACGCGCAAGGCCGAGGCAAAGGTGTGCTGGGTGCCCAGCGCCTCGATGGCGGAATCCGCCCCGCGCCCGCCGGTCAGCTTCATCACTTCGTCCACCACGTCGCACTGGGTGAAATTGAGGGTGATATCCGCCCCCATCAGCCGCGAAATCCCCAGACGGTGATCATTGCCATCCACCGCGATGATGGTGGTAGCCCCCAGCAGGCGTGCTCCCGCCGTGGCACACAGGCCAATCGGCCCCTGGGCAAACACCACCACGGTGTCGCCAATGCGGATATTGGCGTTTTCCGCGCCCTTGAAACCGGTGGACATGATATCCGGGCACATCAGCACCTGCTCGTCGCTGAGGCCATCCGGAATGGGCGACAGATTGGCCTGGGCATCCGGCACCAGCACGTACTCGGCCTGGGTGCCGTCGATGAGGTTGCCAAAGCGCCAACCGGCCGTGGCCTTGTAGCCGTGGCAGCCGCATTTGCCGGAGGCAATCAGATAACTGCCATCCTGTGAAGCCACACCATCCTGCGCCGCATAGGAATTGAAATTGGGACAGATGGCCCCGGCAATCACCCGCTGGCCTTCCTGATAGCCGCTGACTGCGCTGCCCAGTTTTTCGATGATGCCCACCGGCTCGTGGCCAATGGTCAGGCCCGGTGCTACCGGGTATTCACCCTTGAGGATGTGCACATCGGTACCGCAGATGGTGGTGGTGGTGATGCGGATCAGCGCATCGTTGGGACCTACGTCCGGAATGGGCTTTTCGGCGATTTCAATCCGGCCCGGCGCCACAAAAACTGCTGCTTTCATCATGCTGCTCATGGATATCTCCTGTATGAGAGATGCAATGCACGCAGTGCCGCACACCGGCAGGGCTGCCAGCGCACAGCAGTGTCACCGCCCATGCTCGGGCGGCTATCACTCTCAGGCAAGCCGCGCCACTATTGGTTTCCTCTGGTGGTTTCCCCTAGTGGTTTCCCCTGGCCCGACAAAACAGCCGGTCCGGCTCAGTCGAATTGTTTTCTGAACAGCAGCAGGCCACCGGTAAACACCAGCAGGCCGATGCCGCTCATGCCCAGGATCGCCGGTTGCAATTCCGCCAGCCCCTGCCCCTTCAGCAGCACGCCGAAAGCGATGTCCAGATAGTAGTGCAAGGGCGAGGCATACATCAGCCCGCGCAGCCACACCGGCATGGCTTCCGGCGGCGTCCAGGCACCGGACAGAAACAGCATGGGTGCCAGAATCAGGATGGACAACATCCCCGCCTGTGCCAGATTGCGCGCAATGGTGGCGGCAAACAGCCCCAGCCCGGCCGTGGTAAACACGTATAGCGCCGACAAGGCAAAAAACAGCAGCAGGCTGCCCTTTACCGGAATGGCAAACACCGGAATCAGGATCAGGAACAGGCTGAGCGCCACGCCACACAAGATGACGCCAGTCATCGACACCACTTTGGGAAACAGGATGCCGAACGGCGTCAGTGGCGACACGATCAGCTGCTCCACCGTGCCTCGCTCCTTCTCGCGCACCAGCGCGGCAGCCGGCAGCAGCACGGCAAACACCGTGGCGATGTTCAGCATCTCGGCCACGCCCATGAACCAGCTGTCCTGCTGGTTCGGGTTGTACCAGACGCGGATATCGTTCTGCACTTTTGGCAGGCTGGCCGCTGCCTTGTCGTCCAGCCCCAGCCGCCGCATGGCCGACTCCAGCCCGTACTGGCTGACAATCTGCTGGGCATGGCTGGTGGCCAGAAAACCCAGTACCGAATTGGTGGTATCCACCTGCATGGCCACGCTGGTGGACTGACCGTTGGCCAGTTGCTTGCCGAATTGCGGCGGCACCGACAACACCAGCATGGCACGGCCCTGATCCAGCGCCGCCAGCGCGGCGGCATCCTGCGCCACCGCCCCATCCATGCGGAAATAGGGCTGCTGGAAACGGGACAACAATTCACGCGACTGCGGGCTGCGGTCCTGATCCTGCACCAGCGTGGCGGCATGATTCAGCGACAAGGACACACCGGAAGCCGCCAGAAAGATATCGGCGGTAAAGGCGTAGACGATGAAGGCCAGCAATACCCGGTCCCGCCCCAGTTGCTTCAACTCCTTGACCAGCATCACGGCAAAGCGCCGCCAGTGCAGTTGCCAGCCAGATGGCAGCCATTTCATGTATTCGGCCTCTTGCTGAATAGTCGATAACCAATAGCAAACAGCAGGCAGGCATAGCCAGCCAGCACGGCCAGCGGCCGCCACAGCGACAGCAGCCCCACCCCCTTGAGAAAACAGCCCACCACGATATCGGTGTAATACATGGCTGGCATCAGCTGAGCCACCAGCCGGGCACCGGACCCCAGCGACACGATGGGAATGATCAGGCCGGAATACAGCACGGCCGGAATCATGGTCACCACCATGGTGACAATCATCGCCGCCACCTGGGTACGCACCAGCACCGATACCAGCAGGCCGATACCGGTGGTGCACAGCACGTACACCAGCGTGGCGGGCAGGAAAAACAGCAAGCTCCCCTTGAACGGCACCTGATACAACAACACCGCCAGCAGCCACAGCAGCAGGATGTTGACGCTGGAAATGGCCACATAAGGTGCCAGCTTGCCCACCAGAAACTCGCCGCGGCTGACATTGGAGGCGTAGATATTGAAGATGGAGCCGTTTTCCTTTTCCCGCACCACGCCCAGCGCGGTGAGGAAAGGCGGCGACAGCATCAGGATCACCATGATCAGCTTGGGGGCCAGCGACCAGATGCTGGACACGCTCTGGTTGTACAGATAGCGCGACTCCAGCGCGATAGGCGTTAGCTGCGCCAGGGCGTCCTGCTGCGACAGGCCGGTGGCATGCGATACCGCCTGCGCCACCGCTGCCAGACTGAAGGCGGCATTGATGGCGCTGACATAGCCCTTGGTGGTCATGGCGCGGCTGGGAAAACTGCCATCCACCAGCGTCTGGATGGCAGCTGGCCGGCCCTGCGCCAGGCGCTTGCCAAACTGCGGCGGAATTACCAGCACCACCCGCACCTCGCCCGAGCCGATCAGCTGCCCGGCCATGCGCTCGTCGCCGACGTAGCCGTGAAAGCGGAAATAGCGCGAGTCGATAAAGCGGTAAGCATAATCACGGCTGGCAGCACTGCGGTCGTGATCGACCACGGCAAACGGGATGTTTTCCACATCCAGCGACAGGCCATAACCGAACAGCAGCATCAATAGCGCCGGCACCACAAAGGCCAGCGAGAAAAACAGCCGGTCGCGCACGATTTCGCGCCACTCCTTGCCGGCGATGGCCCATACACGTTGCAGATTCATGCGCTGCCTTTCTGTGCGGACTTCTGTGCCTCCAGCTGACTGACCCGCTGCACGAACACATCTTCCATGCTGATGGGGTGGGACTGCGGCGGCTGCGCCACCCCCAATCCACGCAATACCGTGCCCAGCCGCTCCACGTCCGGCGTCAGCACATGCAAGGCCGTGCCATACGGCGACACATTGGCAAACCCGGCCTGGCGCAGTGCTGCCACCAGCGCGGCGGCGTTGTCAGCGCGGACCTGGTAGAGCTGGCCAACCTCGGCCTGCAGCTGCTGCTTCATGGCATGGGGCGAGGCATCCGCCACCACGCGGCCGGCAAACATCAGCGCCAGATGGTCGCAATGTTCCGCCTCGCTCATATAGTGGGTGGTCACCAGCATGGCCACCCCGTCCAGCCGCGACAGGCGGAACAGAATGTCCCAGAAGGCACGGCGGCCCAATGGATCGACCCCGCTGGTGGGCTCATCCAGAAACAGCACCCGTGGCTGGTGCACCAGGGCGCAGCCCAGGGCCAGCCGCTGGCGCAAGCCCATGGGCAAGGTGCTGGCCAGATCGTTTTCGTGACCATGCAGGCCAGCCATATCCAGAATCCACGCCAGCCGCAGCGCGGTTTGCTGGCGATCCAGCCCGTAGATGCCGGCATACAGGCGGATGTTTTCCACCACGCTCAGGTCCAGATACAGCGAAAACGCCTGCGACATATAACCGATGCGCGACTTGATCAGCGCCCCGGCCTGCTTCATGTCAGCCCCGGCCACCATCCCGCTGCCACTGCTGGGCGGCAGGATGCCGGTCAGCATCTTGATGGCGGTGGTCTTGCCGGCCCCGTTGGCACCCAGCAAGCCGAAAATCTCACCCGGTTGCACCTGGAAACTGACGTCACCCACGGCAACAAAATCGCCAAAGCGCTTGCTCAATCCCTTGGCCTCGATGGCCAGCGCGCTGCTGTCCAGCGGCTGGCGCGGCGCGGCCAGCGCAGCCAGGGTCTGTGCCTGCTGGCTGTCCGGGCCGGGTGCGGCCAGCAGGGCCACGAATACGTCTTCCAGCTCCGGTTCCAGCACATCCAGCTGCTGGCAATCCAGCCCGGCCAACAAGGTAGTCACCCGGGAGCGGGCCTGCTCTGCCGTCAAACCAGGCAGAAACAGCCGAATGGCCGGCCCCATCGCCTCGCATTGCCCGCCAATGGCGCTCAGGCGGCGCATGGCTTCCAGTTGCGGCTCGGCACGGCACAGCACGATGCTGCCCGGCGCGCGCTGCAGAATCTCCGCCGGGCTGCCCTCGGCCAGTTTCTGCCCCTGATGCAGGACGCTCATGCGGGTAAAGCGGCTGGCTTCATCCATATAGGCGGTGGACACCAGCGCGGTCAGGCCCTGGCTGACGATCAGCTCGGCCAGAATGGACCAGAAATCACGGCGCGATACCGGATCGACCCCGGTGGTCGGTTCGTCCAGGATGATCAGCTGCGGGGCGTGGATCAGCGTGCACACCAAGCCCAGCTTCTGCTTCATGCCGCCGGACAGCTGCTTCATCGGCCGCTGGCGAAAGGCGGCTAGGCGAGTGATGGCCAGCAGCTGCTCCTTGCGGGCGGCGGCCTCTGCGTGCGGCACCAGCCGCAGCCGGGCAAAGAAATCGACATTCTCCTCGACCGACAGATCGCCATACAGGTTCTGCCCCAGCCCCTGCGGCATCAGGCCGATGCGGCCTTTGATGACTTCGGCGCTGCGTTCGCTGTCGAGCAACTGGCCGAATACCTCCAGCTGGCCTTGCTCGTAGGACAAGACGCCAGCCACCGCCTTCATCAGGCTGGATTTGCCGGCGCCATCGGGGCCGATCAGCCCGTACAGCTCGCCGCGCTGCACGGCAAGGTCAAGGCCACTGACTGCCTGATGACCAGCATAGCGCTTGCCAAAGCCGCTGGCGCGGATGATGGTGTCGCTCATGGCTACCAGCGCGGCGCTTGCCAGGCCACGCCGTCCTTCCAGCGGATGACGGCATCGGCCGGCAAGCCGGGCGTGAGTCGCCATGCCGGGTTGTCGGCCAAGGCCAGCTTGACCGCATACACCAGCTTGACCCGCTCATCCGGCGTCTGCACCTCTTTCGGGGTGAATTCGGCACGGGCGGCAATATGGCTGACCGTGGCGGCAAAAGCTTGCTGCGGGAAGGCATCGGTATAGATCTGCGCCGGCAAGCCCAGCCTGATCTTGCCGATCTGGTTTTCCGGCACATAGACCTTGAGATAGAGCCGGTTCAGATCGACGATTTCCACCACCGCGCCACCGGCCGCCAGCATCTCGCCCGGTTCGCGCAGGCGGGTACTGACCATGCCGCCGGACGGTGCTTTCAGTTGCAGCTCCTGCAGCACCGCCGAGGCTTCGGCCACGGCAGCGGCGGCCTGATGAATCTGCTCGGCTGCCTGGGTGCGCTGGCTGCGTGCGCTCACGGCAGCCAGCTGCATCTGCTCGGCATGCATGCGGTCCACCGAGCCGCGCGCCAGCAGGTCGGCAAAACGGGCGGCATCCTTGTCAGCCTGGGCGGCAACGGCACTGGCGCGCTGCTGCTGCGCCTGGGCCGCAGCCAGCGCGGCACGGGCAGCCGCCAGCCGTGCCGTCAGCTCGTCCGAACTCAGGCGGGCCAGCAATTGGCCGCTGCTGACCACATCGCCCTCATGCACCCGCACCTCGGCCAGCCGGCCGGGATATTTGGCGGCCACCAGCACGCTATCGCCCTCCAGCCGGCCATTGGCCTGCAGCAGGCCATCCGCCAAGCCACGGTCGCGCGACTGCCACACGCCATAAGCCACCGCCCCCACCAATGCCAGCCCGAGACCGGCCCATACCAACTTGCTCTTGTTCATGTCACAACTCACCGATAGCCCGTTGCAGCGCCACTACCGCCAGGGCGTGGTCATAGCGGGCATTGAAAAGATTGCGCTGGCTGTCCGCCCGCCGCGCTTCGGCGACCAGCACTTCGGTCTGATTGGCCAGGCCGTTGCGGTAGCGATCGCGCTGGATGGCCAGATACTCGTCCGCCGACTGCAAGGCCGCCTGCGCCACCGTGATCCGCGCTGCAGCCTCGATTTGCTGGCTGTGGCTGCGCTCCACTTCCAGCCGCACCAGCGACTGCGCTTCGTGCAGCTGATCCTCCACCGCCATGGCCTGTTCGCCGATGCTGCCGGCGCGGGCGCGGATCAGGCCGCTGTCAAACAGCGTCCAGCTCACGCCCAGCCCGACCGAGCCGACGCCCTTGTTCACCAGATAGGGATTATTGAGATAGCTGTAGGCGGCATAGGCCCCCACTTGCGGCAGGCTTTCCGCCCGTACGCTGCGGGCGCTGGCCTGCAGGGAGGTCGACCACTCGGCCAAGGCGGCCAGTTCCGGGCGCTGGCGCAAGGCCAGATCGCTGAGCTGCCCCAGCGGGCGCTGCTCGGTCTGCAATGTGACTTCATCCGGCAGTGCCGGCTGACTGAACGCGCGTCCCAGCAAGCGGTTATAGGCCGCCTGGCTCAGGCTTTGCGCCTGCTGTGCCGCAATCTGCTTTTGCCGTGCTTCGGCCACCGCCAGTTCGGCCCCCAGCACATCGCCCCGCGCTACCACGCCCTTGCGGAAAAAATTGTTCACATCACGCTGATAGGCCTGCAAGCTGGCCAGATACTGCGCAGCCACCGTGGCCGCATGGCCGGCGCGCAGCACATTGAAATAGGCTTCGGCCACCTGCAAGCGCAGTGCCTGCCGCGCCTGCTCCTGCCCATAGCGGCTGGCACTGGTGGCTGCGGCCGCCGACTGCTGCAGCGCATCGAGCTTGCCGCCGGTGTAAACCGGCAGACTGAGGCGGGCATTGGCAAAGCGCACATCCTCATCGGTCAGTGGCACATCCACCGCGGCCGGCAAGCGGGCGGCCAGCGCCCCCAGTCCCTGGGTGAGCGGGCTGACATCCAGCCGTGCCGTCGGGGTGTGGTCCAGCCGGCTCCAGCCGGCATCGACACTGAGCGTGGGGCCGGCTGCCGCCTGCGCCACCTGCTCCTGCAAAT
Organism: Aquitalea aquatilis; assembly: GCF_005155025.1. Lineage (NCBI taxonomy): Bacteria > Pseudomonadati > Pseudomonadota > Betaproteobacteria > Neisseriales > Chromobacteriaceae > Aquitalea > Aquitalea aquatilis. The sequence goes on from NZ_CP039731.1 coordinate 3,646,581, forward strand.
GCGCCGCCCCTACTTTGCGCGCCTCGGCACGCAAGCTGTTGCTGCTTTGCTCGGCCTGCAGCCAGGCTTGTTGCAACGATTCTGCCTGGGCACAAGCCGTTGCGATCAGCAGGCTTAGCAGCCCACAGCGCGAACCCGAAAAAAATGTCATTGCAGTAATGAACACTCATTCATCAAGATGAATAGATTGTATTGCGATGACAGTGATGGCGCTTGCGCTGCATCAGCCCGCTGGCGATAAAACGCAAAAAAAGACCAAAAAAGCTGACAAAAGCAGCTATTTTTGGTCTTTTACTCTAAAAATCAGGCTTTCAGCGCATCCCGTAACTGATGTGCGGCACGCAGGGCAAACGCATAGATGGACAGTTGCGGATTGGCCCCGATACTGGTGGGAAAGACCGAACCATCGATCACGCTGAGATTGCGCAGCTGCCAGTGGCGGCCATATTCATCCACCACGCCCTGCTCAGGCTGACTGCTCATGGCCACACCGCCCATGACATGCGCACTGACCACCCGCGCCAGCAAGGGCTTGAGCGGCAGCTGCATGATCTGTTCGCGCGTGGCCTGCCAGCTGCTTTGCAGGCTCGCCTGCTCGTGCAGCACCAGCACCTGGCGCGCACCGGCGGCGAACTGCAGTTCGGCCATGGTCAGCCAGCTGCGCCGCACGCCATCCCACAGCACATCATTCAGCGGGTAATCCAGCTCCGGCGAGCCATCCTTGCGCAAGCGCACCTGGCCACCCTGGCTGTCCGGATGAAAGCCGTCGCGCAGCAAGGCCAGCATCACGTTCAGATGTGGCAGCTGCTGCATCAGGCTGGTTGTTTCCTGGCCAAAGCCGGACAGGGTGACGCCCATCAGCAAGGGATGCACCGGCGGCACTTCCAGCTTGTAACCCAGTGGGCCATCCAGCGGCTGGGTGTGCATGAAGTGGTCGGAATACACGGTTTGCGGGGCACCGTTATACGGCTCGATGCGTTGCGGCATCACCGCACCGCTGATGACGACCGGGTGCAGGAAGGTGCGCTTGCCCACCTGCCCCCCGCCCAGCTCGCTGCGCAGCAGAATGGCCGGACTGCCAATGGCACCGGCGGCCAGCACCACATGCCTGGCCTTGATGCTGAACTGGCGGCCATTCAAGCTGTGGCCATCAGCAGCCAGCAGGCGGCCCTCGGCCCCCAGCAAGGATTTGCCATCCGCCGCCGGCAGCAGGCGCTCGACCCTGGCCCGCGACAACAGCCCGGCCTTGTGCTGCAAGGCACCGGGAATGGTGGTCACCAGCATCGACTGTTTGGCATTGGTGGCGCAGCCCATGCCGCAATAGCCCAGATTCCAGCAGCCGCGCACATTGCGACGGATACGGCCATGCTTCAGCCCCAGCGCCTGGCAGCCACGTTCCAGCACGCTGTTATTGGGGTTGGGATCGGTCTGCCAGTCGGCGATGCCCAGCCTGGCCTCGGCCATGTCAAACCACGGTGCCATGGCTGGCGGATTCAAGCCTTTGAGGCCATAGCGCTCGCCCCACCAGTTCAGCGTATCCGGCGGCGTGCGAAAGGCGCTGGTCCAGTTGACCGTGGTACTGCCACCCACCGTGCGCCCCTGCAGGATATTGATGGCCTTGTCAGCGGTCTTGCGGCTAGCGGATTCCTGATACAGCTCGGGATAGGCCTTGGCTTCCAGCAGACGGAAATCGCGCGAGGTACGCAGCGCCCCCTCTTCCACCATCAGCACATCCAGCCCGGCCTGGGCCAGCACTTCGGCCGTCATGCCGCCACCGGCACCGGTGCCGATGATCAGCACATCGCAAGTCAGTTGCAGATCCTGCGTCTGCGCCGCACCATCCAGCACCCGCCAGCCGCTGGCCACGCCCTCGGCCACCGGATCGGGCAAACTCATCTTGTCACTCATGGCAGTAGCCCCATGACCTGTTGCGGTTGCTGATAGCCCAGCGCAGCCCAGCTCGCCGGGTTACCAAACCAGGCAGCATTGATCAGCGCATGCAGGGCCTGATAACCGGAGCGCAGCAGCAAGAGCGGGCTTTGCTGCCAGCGCCGCAAAAAAGCGGCCAGATCATCCGGCGTCGCCTGTACCCACGGGCCGTGCACACCAGCCAGCCAGCGCCGGCCCCAGCGATTGCCCAACAGGTCGAACAGCTGGCGCAGCTCCTGCTGCACGGCAGGCAGCAGATTGCGGATGGCCACATCCACCCCGCGCACGATGTCCGGTAGCGGCAGGCCGGCCATGCCCAGCATCACCGGAGCCAGGCTGCGGATAATCTGCTCGTCACCCGCTTGCAGAAATACATGGTGGTCCTGGCTGGCCGTGGGCAGATCCGGCTGCGGGGCGGCCAGGAAGCCGGCCGCCAGCAATACCACGCTACCGGCCATGCCGGTCTTGATCAATTGGCGTCGGGTGATCATCTCAGCCTCGCATCATCAAGCGGAGCAGCCATTGCACGGTGCGGCCATAGGGTGGCCGGGTCATCCAGCTACCCGACCAGCGGCTCTGCTCGAACACCGGTTTGAGCTTGGAGAAGGTGAGGAAACCTTCATAACCATGGTAATGCCCCATGCCGGAAGCCCCGACACCACCAAAAGGCATATCGTGCTGTATCACATGCAGCACGGATTCATTGATGCAGACCCCGCCGGAAATGGTCTGATGCAGGGTTTTTTCGATACGCAGCGGGTCGCTGTCGAACAGATACAGGGCCAGCGGTCGTGGCCGGGCGTTGATGTAATCGAGGGCCTCGTCGAAATTGTCGTAACAGACCACCGGCAGGATCGGGCCAAATATTTCCTCGCGCAGCAGAGCGCAATCGGCCGGGCAGTTCAGCACCAGAGTCAGCGGCAGCTTGCGGGTGCCGGACAGATCCTCGGCGGCGGGGTTGATCTGGCGGATGTCGGCACCGGCCGCACGCGCCTCGTCCAGCCAGCTCTGCAGCCGCTGGTAATGGCGCTGGTTGATGATATTGCTGTAGTCGGGATTATTGGCCAGCGTGGGATAGGCCCGCGGCGCGGCGGCATCCAGCATGGCCAGCAGCCGGTCGCGGTCCTTGGCATTGACCAGCACATAGTCCGGGGCTACACAGGTCTGGCCGGCATTGAACAGCTTGCCGGCGACAATCGACTCCGCCGCCCGGGCAAAATCGGCATCGCGCGCCACCAGTGCCGGCGACTTGCCCCCCAGCTCCAGCGTGACCGGAGTCAGGTTGTCAGCCGCAGCACGCATCACATGGTGGCCGACCTCGGTGGAGCCGGTGAACAGCAAATGGTCGAAGGGCAAGCGGGTAAAAGCCTGCGCCAATTCCGGCCCGCCATTGATCACGCGGATCAGATCCGGCTCGAAGTAACGCCCCACCAGCTCTGCCAGCAACTGACCGGTGGCAGGGGTGAATTCCGACATCTTGATCATCACCCGGTTACCCGCCGCCAGTGCGCCAATCAAAGGGCCCAGGGCAAGAAACAGCGGGTAATTCCACGGCACCACAATGCCCACCACGCCCAGCGGCTGGGGCAGCACGCGATTGCGCGCCGGGCGAAACCACAACGACACCCCGCGCCGCTGCGGCTTCATCCAGCGCCGCAGCTGACTGCGCGCACTGCGCAACTCTTCCAGGCTGGGAAACAGCTCGCCCAGCCGGGTTTCCACGCTGCTGCGCTGGCCAAAATCGCTGCTGATGGCCGCGATCAGAGCATCCCGGTTTTGCTGGATCAGCTGCTCCAGCGTATTCAGCCAGCCCAGCCGGCGGGCCAGTGCAGGGAAACGCTCGGCAGCCGCAGCGCGGCGCAAGGCGGCATGGGCATCCGGCAAGCCGGCAGCGCTTGCCTGCGGCATTGGCATGACATTCATTGTGCTATCCTCGTGTTGTTCCATCCGGCAAACGGTCGTTTAGAGCCACGACTCTAAAGCCAGAATAGCACCGGGAAATTTCCTTGTCACTCTCCGTGGACTGACCATGCTGATCGATTTCTTTACCGCCCTGCGCGACGCCGGCCTGCCGGTATCGCTCAAGGAATTCCTGACCCTGCTGGAAGCGCTGAAACAGCAGGTGGCCTTTGGCAGCCTGGACGCCTTTTATTACCTGGCGCGTACTACGCTGATCAAGGACGAAAAGCATTACGACCGCTTCGACCAGGTATTCGGCCACTACTTTCAGGGCAAGGCGCTGGTACTGGATGATCTGCAGACCGAGATCCCGGAAGACTGGCTGCGCAAGCAGGTAGAGAAGTTTCTCAGCGAAGAAGAAAAGCAGCAGCTGCAGGCACTGGGCTGGGACAAGCTGATGGAAACGCTGCGCCAGCGCCTGGAAGAACAAAAAGAACACCATCAGGGCGGCAACAAATGGATAGGCACCGGCGGCACCAGCCCGTTTGGTGCCTATGGTTATAACCCGGAAGGCATACGCATTGGCCAGGATGGCTCGCGCCACCGCCGGGCGGTAAAGGTGTGGGACAAAAGGGAATTCCGCAATTTCGACAATGCGGCAGAACTGGGCAGCCGCAATATCAAGCTGGCCTTGCGCCGCCTGCGCGAATTCGCCCGCGAGGGAGCGGAAGAAGTACTGGACCTGGACGGCACCATCACCGCCACGGCACGCAATGCCGGCCTGCTCGACCTGAAAATGCTGCGCGAGCTGCGCAACACGGTGAAGGTACTGGTGCTGTTCGATGTGGGCGGCTCGATGGACGACCACATCAAGGCGGTGGAAGAGCTGTTTTCCGCGGTCAAAAGCGAATTCAAGCACCTGGAGTATTACTACTTCCACAACTGCGTCTACGAAACGGTGTGGAAAGACAATCGCCGCCGTCAGGGCAGCAGCCTGTCCACTCATGAGCTGATCCACACCTTTGGCAGCGACTACAAGCTGATCTTTGTCGGTGACGCCACCATGAGCCCGTATGAAATCAGCTACCCGGGCGGCAGTGTGGAGCACATGAATCCGGAGTCCGGCGAAGTATGGATGCGCCGCCTGCTACAGCAGTTTCGCCATGCGGTATGGCTCAACCCGGTGGCCGAGCAAATCTGGGACTACACCCAGTCGCTGCAGATGATGCGCCGCCTGCTGCAAGAACGCATGTACCCGCTCACCCTGCAAGGGGTGGACCAGGCCATGCGGGCACTGAAGAAAACCATGCCCGCCAGCGCCCTGCCCCCAGTCTAATCAGCGGGGAAACGCTGGCCGTTGCCGTCGAAGGCACGCACCTGATCGCGACCAGCCAGCTTGGCCTCATACAAGGCCTGATCGGCCAGCGCCAGTGCCACACTGGCCTCCTGCTGGTCGCGGGCAAAACAGCTGACGCCGATACTCACCCGCACCTGCAGTTCGCCGGCATCCAGCGCAACCCGGTGGGCGCGCACGGCCTGGCGCAATCGTTCCGCCAGCGCCAGCGCCCCGGCCATGCCACAGCCAGGCAGCAGGACGGCAAACTCCTCGCCGCCCAGCCGGCCCAGCACGTCGACCTTGCGCACCACCTGCTGGCAGATGCCGGCAAAGTCGCGCAGCACACGGTCGCCCACGGCATGGCCCCAGCTATCGTTAACCTGCTTGAAGTGATCGATATCCAGCATCAGTACTGCCACCGGATTGCTGAAACGCTGGAAGCGGACAAACTCCTCCTCCTGCTTTTCCATGAAGCTGCGCCGGTTGGCGATGCCGGTCAGCGCATCGGTGGTGGCCAGCAGCCGTAGCGACTCCTCCTGCTGCTTGCGGCTGCTGATGTCTCGGTATACCCACAGCACACTGCGCAAGCGCCCCTCGATGAAGATGGGCACGTGGTCGCGCTCCAGTATGCGGCCGTCGGCCAGCGGCCACTCTTCGCCCAGCACCACCTCGCGTGAGCGCTGTAGCTCCTCCAGCCTTTGCAGCAGCCGTTGCGGGTCGGCAAACTGCTGCGCCGCCATGGCCGCCACCTGCGCACGCCCCTCGTGCTGCAGCTGTTCCGGTGTATAGCCGGGCAGGAACAGCTGGCAGTACTGCTGGTTTACCAGCACTACTTCGCCGTATTGGTCCTCCAGCAGCATGGCACCGTGGAAATTTTCGATGATGGCCAGCAATTGCCGCTGCAGGGTGGCGAGCGCCTCTTCGGCCTGCCGGCGTGCGGTAATGTCATGGATGATGGAAAACAGCAGGGTGCGTCCGCCAGAATCCACCGGTGAGGAATGCACGTCCACCGTGCGCAGCTGGCCATTGGCCAGGCGGTGGGTGAAGGTGAAATGGTTGTGTGCCTGCTGCAGGGCCACGCCCATGGTGCCGCGTATCCTGGCCTCTTCCATCTGGTTGATATTGCTCATCGGCATGCCCACCAGCTCGGCGCGGCGATAACCATAAAAGCGCTCGGCCGATGAGTTGGCATCCACGATCACACCACTGGCCGGATCAACCAGGATCATCACCGCGCCGTGATTCTGGAACAGCATGCGAAAATGCGCCTCGCTGTTCTCCAGCAGTTTTTGCGCCTGCTTGTGAGTGGTGATGTCCTGCACCGTGCCAACGATGCGACAGACATTGCCATTGCCATCCACCTCGGTGGCCTGGCCCTTGTCCAGAATCCACAGCACCTCGCCATTGCGCCGCAACAGCCGGTACTGGATCTGGTATTGACTGGCCTCGCGCTTGAGCAGGGCGCGGATATTGTGCCGCACGGTGGGCAGGTCGTCCGGATGCACCAGTGCCTGCCATTGCCCCGGGTTGTCATGCAGCTCGTGATAGTCGTAACCGACCATACTGACCAGCTGCTGGTTAAAATCCAGCCGTCCCAGCGCCACATGCCAGTCCCACAGCCCGATATTGGCCGCGCGCATGGCCATGTCCAGCCGCTCCTGGCTTTCACGCAAGGCTTCCTCGGTACGCTTGCGCTGGGTAATCTCCGAAATCAGGCCGTGCCAGCGTACCGACTGGTCATCCTGCAATTCCGGTGTGGCGCGGGCCTCTACCCAGATCAAGCGGCCATCCGGCAGCAGGACACGAAACTCGCTGATCCACGGCAACTGATAGCGCAGCGCCGACTCACCCTCTTCCCGCACGCGCTGCCGGTCATCCGGAAACACGCGCTGCCAGACCAGATCGGCATCCTGCTTGACCTGGGCTGGAGTGACGCCAAAGATGGTCAGCACCCCGTCGCTGACATAGGAAAACCTGCCCTGCCCCTGCGGATCGGACCAGAACTGATAGATCATGCCGGGGATATTGGTGGCGATCTTGGCCAGCCGGTCTTCACCCTCCACCTGGTTGCTGACATCCATCCAGTAACCCTGCACCACATCACCGGTCACTTGCTGCACCTGCTCTTCCAGCCAGCACCAGTAACCTGCGCCATGCCAGAAACGATAGCGCCGGCTGCTAAAGCCGTGCTCCTGCCCCAGCCGCCAGCCGCCATCGGCCAGTCCACTCAGTTCGTCCGGATGCAGATGCTGCAGCCACCAGTCAGGCTCCAGCAGAATGTCCTCGGGGAAATAACCCAGAATCGATGCCACATTGGGGCTGACTTCCACCACAACCCGCGGCTGCTGTGCATGGCAGGCGAACGCCACCATCGGGCCATTGGCAAACAGCGCATGCTGGCGCGTCATCAACTGTTGCAGGCGCTTGAGCTCGGTCACGTCCTGCATCACCACCATATAGCCGCCGGCAGCACCCGGCTCAACCATGGCCGTGATGGACAGATTGACGGTATGCAGCCGACCATCCTTGCCACGCAGCGGCCATTCCCGCGTCAGGCTGCGGCCGGGCTGAACTTCGGCAGTGAAAATCTCGACAGCCGCCACCTCGCGCCCCAGCCGGGCCGCCAGCTGGCAACGCTCCTGCTCCAGCAAGTCCGGCTCCAGCAGGACGCTGGGCAGGGCCTGCCCGCACAATTCATCAGACCGATAGGCCAGCAGCTTTTCTGCCGCATGATTGAACAGGATGATCAGGCCATCTGCACTCAGCGCCATCAGCGCGCTGTCGGCAGCATTGAGCATCGACAACAACAGGCCAGCCGGTGGCGGCTGGCCCTGTGGCGCAACCGAAGATGATGACAAGCTCAAGACCGTCTCCCGGCATCGATAGGCTGATTCATGCTTTACTTTATAGATGATGTTTGGATTGCTCCGCAAAGTGCTATGAAATTACTGCGCTTTGCTTGAAAAAAATGGCAATACCCGCATATTTAGCTTGAGCAATCAGCCAGTTGCACCAACAATGAAGGCAGAGGTCAGCCCAACAAGACCTCACCTAGCCGAGGGAAGCCCGCCATGGAAACCATACTGATGATCCTTATGATCGCTGCCTTTGCCATCGTGCTGGGCATGCTGACCGCCCCGCTGGAGAAAAAGCGCGAGCTGATCCCCATCCCCATCCGCATCCGCAAGGAAGACGAGCAGCCACGTCGCCGGTCTTCACGCTAAGCGGATACCCGCGCAAGCAAAAAGGCAGCCACGGCTGCCTTTTTGCATGGGGCGGCCTGTGTCAGAACTCGCGCTGCGGCACCAGCACCGTACGGTTGCCATTGCTTTCCATGGCACTGACAATGCCGGCGGCTTCCATCTGCTCGATCAGCCGCGCCGCACGGTTATAGCCTATGCGCAAATGACGCTGCACCGCTGAAATCGACGGCTTGCGCGTTTTCAGCACGATTTCCACCGCTTCATCGTAGAGCGGGTCGCTCTCGGTTGCCGCCTGGGTCTTGCCGGTGGCCGCAGCAGACTCTTCATCCGCCTCGGTTTCGCCGGTGAGCAGGCCTTCCACATAATCCGGCTCGCCCCACTGCTTGAGGAAATCCACCACGGCATGCACTTCGTCATCGGTGACAAAAGCGCCATGCACCCGTTGCGGATAACCGCTGCCCGGCGGCAGGAACAACATGTCCCCCTGACCCAGCAGGCTTTCCGCGCCCATCTGGTCCAGAATGGTCCGACTGTCGATCTTGCTGGACACCTGGAAGGCAATCCGTGTCGGGATGTTCGCCTTGATCAGACCGGTAATCACATCCACTGAGGGGCGCTGGGTGGCCAGAATCAAATGAATACCCGCCGCCCGCGCCTTCTGCGCCAGACGGGCAATCAGTTCTTCGATCTTCTTGCCGGCCACCATCATCAGGTCGGCGAACTCGTCCACCACCACCACGATGAAGGGCAGATTATTCAGCGGCTCCGGTGTTTCCGGTGTCAGGCTGAAGGGGTTGGTCAGCCGGCGGCCAGCCGCCTCGGCTTCGCGCACCTTGTCGTTGTAACCCGCCAGATTACGCACGCCCAGCGCGCTCATCAGCCGGTAGCGCCGTTCCATTTCACCCACACACCAGTTGAGCGCATTGGCGGCCAGCTTCATGTCGGTCACCACCGGGGCCAGCAGGTGCGGAATATCGTTGTATACCGACAACTCCAGCATCTTGGGGTCGATCATGATGAAGCGCACTTCGTCCGGCGTGGCCTTGTACAGCATCGACAGGATCATCGCATTGACGCCCACCGATTTGCCCGAGCCGGTGGTACCCGCCACCAGCAGGTGCGGTGCCTTGGCCAGATCAATGGCCACCGGCTGACCGGTAATGTCCTTGCCCAGCGCCATGGTCAGGCGCGAGGCCGGCTGCTGGAACACATCGGCCGAGAAAATCTCTGACAGCCGGATCATCTGGCGCTTGGCATTGGGCAGTTCCAGCCCCATGCAGGTCTTGCCGGGAATGGTTTCCACCACCCGGATGGAGGCTAGCCCCAGTGCCCGCGACAGGTCTTTCATCAGGTTGACCACCTGGTTGCCACGCACGCCAACAGCAGGCTCGACCTCGTAACGGGTAATCACCGGGCCGGCATAGGCATCCACCACGCTGACCTTGACCTTGAATTCGGCCAGCTTTTCCTCGATCAGGATGCCGCGCTCCAGCAATTCGTCTTCCGATACCACCGTGGTGGCTTCTTCGGCCGGGCGCAGCAAGTCCAGACCCGGCAGGCAGTCTTCACCGTAAATCACCGGCAGGCTGGAACGATGGGCGACGGCTGGTGGCAAGCTCCATGGCAGCGCAGCGTTTGCGCTACTTGTCGCAGCAGGCTCCGACACCACAGCCAGCGGCGCAGCCACTACCGCAGCCACCTCGCTGTTGGCCGTAGCTGGGGCAGTTTGCGGCAAATCAGTCTCGTCCAGCAGATGCCACACCAGATTGCTTTCCGGCTTGCTGGCCGGGGTGGGCGTGGGAGCGTTCTCACGAATCATCGACCACGGCAAGACCGCTTCAGCTGCAGCCGGGGCGGCCAGCTCTGCCGGCCGGACCAGGCTATCCGGCGGCACCGCCTGCTGTCTTTGCTCGGGCCAGCGCCACGGCTGGCGCTCAGGCTCGAGCAGTGGCGCAACCGGCGCCACCACAGGAGTTGAGGCAGCCATCGTCACGGCCAAGGCAGCAGGCATCGCCGGCTGGATAAGGGGCTGCGCTAGCGGACTTACACTACTGGCTTCCGGCTCGACCGCGGGCAGCGCTTCGCTGACAGCGACAGCGACAGCTGCAGCAGACAGACTGATGGCAGACAGGCCTGCGGCTGAGCCCTCCTCCGCCTGTGGCAAAACGGGCAGCAGGTCAGGCGGCTCGGCGCTGGCAGCAGGCTCACTTACAGTGGCTGCGGCCGGGAGCGTATCGCTCACCGCCAGCTGCTGCGACGGCAGCACCGACGGTGTGGCATCCGGCATGGCTGCAGGTTCAGGTGCAGGTGCAGGTGCAGGTGCAGGTGCAGGTGCAGCAGACTCTGCCACGCGGGGAGACAAAGGCGCATCGGGAATATCGGCCAGCGACAGGCCGGGCAGCACAGCGGCCGGTTCAAGGTCCGGGGCCGGCTTGGCCGCCGCTGGGCGCGGCACGGGCGGGCGGATCCAGCCTTCATAAGCATTGCTGCGGGGCTGTTGTTCGTGCCGCACGATGGCCGGCTCGGGCGGCGGCGGGCTGACCCGTGGCGGGATAGGCTGGGTGATGATCTTGCGTGGCGCAGGATGCACCGGCTGCAACACCACCGCCGGCTTGACTACCGGGGCCTCATGACTGCGCCGTTTGCTGTGCAGGGCGTTGACCTGGGCACGCACTTCATGCGGATCAATCACCGGCAGCTGGCGCGGCTCGGGGTGACCGCCCAGCGACTGGCGCTGGGCCTGGCGACGACGCGAACCGTGATGCAGATTGTTTTGCAGCTCGTCCAGCCCGATGACCGGCAGATTTTCGCCACGCGGCTGACTGGACGATCCGGCTGGCGGCTTGGTCTTGAGCTTGCGGTAGCTACGCTCCAGCTCGACATGCGGCAGATCGGCGGCAGGCATGGCCGGCTTGGTCTGCACACGCGGAGACGCGCTGACCGGCTGCACCGGCACTGCGGCGGCAACTGCTACCGGCTGAGACTTGGCAACAATCGGGGCAGTCTCCGGCTCGCTGCGTGATGGCGGCAGCAGGTCCGCCTCATCATCCGGCGCGGCGGCATCAAAGCGGATGGCCACCGGCTCACGCCGGCGTTCGCGAAATGCCGCTGGCGCGATGTCCAGTTCTTCGTCATGACCCGCGCCCAGCACGCGATCCAGCTTTTTCAGCAGGCGCTCACGCTGCAGCGACACCCGCGCACGCCAGGGGTGCTCGGCTCCCAGCTTGCGCCAGGTCACCCCTGCCGCCACACCCAACATCATCAGCCCAAGCACAAACCACACGATCAGCAACCTCTTTCCTCATTCTGCCGCAGCGGCGGACACCCGGCCCAAAGCCAGTATCGCGCCGCACAGCAGGGGGCAATTCAAAGCGCCGATTGTACCCGGTTTTAACCGCGCTTCGCATTGCCGCACTGCGCAAATGGCGGCATAAACAAAAAAAACCCCGCACATGGCGGGGTTCCTGTTCAAGGTTCAAACCGGTCAGTTGCTGGCCACAGTAGCCGCGATGTCCTGGTAATCCTTGATCTTGTCGAAGCTCAGGTAACGGTAAACCTCGGCACCACTTTCATTGATGATGCCGATGTTTGCCTTGTACTCTTCCACGGTCGGAATCTTGCCCAGCTTGGAGCAGATGGCGGCCAGCTCAGCCGAACCCAGGAACACATTGGTGTTCTTGCCCAGACGGTTGGGGAAGTTACGGGTGGAAGTGGACATCACGGTAGCCCCTTCGCGCACCTGCGCCTGGTTACCCATGCACAGCGAGCAGCCCGGCATTTCGGTGCGGGCACCGGCCATGCCGAACACACCATAGTGACCTTCGTCGGTCAGTTGCTGCGCGTCCATCTTGGTCGGCGGCGCCAGCCACAGCTTGACCGGCAGGTCGCGCTTGCCTTCCAGCAGCTTGGAAGCGGCACGGAAGTGACCGATGTTGGTCATGCAGGAGCCAATGAACACTTCGTCGATCTTGGTGCCGGCGACTTCGGACATGAATTTCACGTCGTCCGGGTCGTTCGGGCAGGCCACGATCGGCTCCTTCACGTCGGCCAGATCAATTTCGATCACGGCGGCGTAGTCGGCGTCGGCATCACCCTTCAGCAGTTCGCCGTTGGCAATCCAGTCTTCCATCTTCTTGATGCGGCGTTCCAGGGTGCGCGGGTCGGCGTAGCCGTCGGCAATCATGGTCTTCATCAGGGTGATGTTGGAGCGCATGTATTCAGCGATCGGCTCCTTGTTCAGATGCACGGTGCAACCGGCAGCAGAACGCTCGGCCGAAGCGTCGGACAGCTCGAATGCCTGTTCAACCTTGAGATTCGGCAGGCCTTCGATTTCCAGCACGCGACCGGAGAAGATGTTTTTCTTGCCAGCCTTGGCCACAGTCAGCAGGCCTTGCTTGATGGCGTACAGCGGAATGGCATTCACCAGGTCACGCAGGGTGACACCCGGCTGCAGTTCGCCCTTGAAGCGCACCAGTACCGATTCCGGCATGTCCAGCGGCATCACGCCGGTAGCAGCAGCAAAAGCCACCAGACCGGAACCGGCCGGGAAGGAAATGCCGATCGGGAAGCGGGTGTGCGAGTCACCACCGGTACCCACGGTATCCGGCAGCAGCAGGCGGTTCAGCCAGCTGTGAATCACACCATCGCCCGGACGCAGTGCAACACCGCCACGGGTGGAGATGAAGGCCGGCAGCTCCTTGTGCATTTTCACATCCACCGGCTTCGGATAAGCGGCAGTGTGGCAGAAGGACTGCATCACCAGATCGGCGGAGAAGCCCAGACAGGCCAGATCCTTCAGCTCGTCACGGGTCATCGGGCCGGTGGTGTCTTGCGAACCCACGGTGGTCATCTTCGGTTCGCAGTAGGTACCCGGACGCACGCCCTGGCCTTCCGGCAGACCACAGGCGCGGCCAACCATCTTCTGTGCCAGCGAGAAACCCTTGCCGGAGTTGACCGGATCTTTCGGCAGACGGAAGGTGGTGGACGGAGCCAGACCCAGTGCTTCGCGCGCCTTGGCGGTCAGGCCACGGCCGATGATCAGGTTGATACGGCCACCGGCGCGCACTTCGTCCAGCAGCACTTCGGACTTCAGCTGGAAGTTGGCAACGGTTGCGCCGTTCTTTTCGATCTTGCCGTCATAGGGGTAGATGTCGATCACATCGCCCATTTCCAGCGCGGAAACTTCCACTTCGATCGGCAGCGAGCCGGAGTCTTCCTGGGTATTGAAGAAGATCGGTGCGATCTTGCCACCCAGGGTTACGCCGCCAAAGCGCTTGTTCGGTACAAAGGGGATGTCCTGACCGGTAGCCCATACCACGGAGTTGGTGGCGGACTTGCGGGAAGAACCGGTACCCACCACGTCGCCCACGTAGGCAACCAGATGGCCTTTTTTCTTCAGGTCTTCGATGAACTGCATCGGACCGCGCTTGCCATCTTCTTCCGGCACGAAGGCAGCACCCGGACGGGTGTTCTTCAGCATGGCCAGATAGTGCAGCGGGATATCCGGGCGGCTCCAGGCGTCCGGTGCCGGCGACAGATCGTCGGTATTGGTTTCGCCCGGCACCTTGAATACGGTAACGGTGATTTTCTTTTCCACTTCCGGACGGCTGGTGAACCATTCGGCATCGGCCCAGCTTTGCAGCACGCCCTTGGCGTTGGCGTTGCCGCCTTCGGCCAGTACTTGCACGTCGTGGAAGAAATCGAATACCAGCAGGGTTTTCTTCAGGCCTTCGGCGGCGATGGCGCCCACTTCGGCATCAGTCAGCAGGTCGATCAGCGGCTTGACGTTGTAACCACCCAGCATGGTGCCCAACAGTTCGGTGGCCTTGGCGCGGGACACCAGCGGCGATGCTACCGTGCCTTCGGCGACGGCAGCCAGGAAGGAAGCCTTGACCTTGGCGGCATCATCCACACCCGGCGGTACGCGGAAGGTGATCAGCTCGACCAGCAGATCTTCCTCGCCCTTGGGCGGGTTTTTCAGGAGTTCGACCAGTTGTTCGGTTTGCGTGGCGGACAGCGGCAGGGGCGGAATGCCCATGGCGGCGCGCTCTGCAACATGCTGACGGTAGGCTTCGAGCATAGCTTGGGACCTTTTTGCTTGGGTTGTTTGCAATGAGTCAACCGCCAGTGCAGGATCAACTGGCGGCAACCGTCCGGGGCAATACGGTTCTACCCCGTTTTGATTGCTGGAAGATTACGCCGTCTGACCGCCAGTGACAAACGAGTAATCGAAACATCGCCTGTGAGTTATACTCACACCATGAGCACTTACCCCCCACTCAACGCGCTGCGGATATTCGAGGCTGCAGCAAGGCTGGAAAGCTTTTCCTCGGCAGCCGACGAGCTGTTCGTAACCCACGGTGCTGTGAGCAAGCAGATCAAGCAGCTGGAGGAATGGCTGGGCGTGCGGCTATTCGAGCGCGCCGGCGGACGGGTAAAACTGACCGATACCGGCTGGCGCTACCTGATCCAGGTGCAGGACGGGCTGGACCTCATCGCCAACGCCACTTCCCAGCTGCTGCAGCCGGACAACCAGCGCCGGCTCACCATCAACTCCACGCCCACCATGGCCATGCACTGGCTGATGCCCAGGCTGCACGTATTCCGCGAAAGCTACCCGGATGTGGAGCTGCATCTGGTGACCTCCGACCGCGACATCAGTCGGCTGGACAGCCCTTTTGACATCGCCATCCGCCGCGGCCCCGGCGACTGGCCCGGCCATATCGCCAAACCATTTCTGGAGGAGTGCGAGCTGCCGCTATGCTCCCCCGCGCTGCTGAAACGCTTTCCAATCGAAAGCCCGGCCGACCTTGCACAGCACACCCTGCTGTATGCAGACACCCGGCCGACGGCCTGGCAGCGCTGGCTCACCCTGGCTGGCGTGCCGGAGCTGAAACCGGCATGCGGCCTGCACTTCGACCGTTTCTCGCTGGCACTGCAAGCCGCGCTGGATGGGCTGGGCGTGGTGCTGGGGCCACTGCCGATGGCGCAGTCGCTGGTGGATTCCGGCCAACTGGTGGCCCCGTTATCCAGCCCGGTGGTGCCAGTACGTGATTACTGCTGGATCGTGCCGCGCACCGCATCGGGCGACTCCACCGTCGCGTCCTTTTGCCGCTGGCTGGAGCAGGAAGCCGGGCAGATGCGTCCCTTTCCGGCAGCCGGACTCAACGACAACATGATTGCCCACGCTTTTCCGGAAGACTGATAGCGCACCATTCAGTATCAGGGCTGCTGCGGCGTCAGGCCCAACTGGCGCATTTCCAGCGGCACACTGTCACGCGGCAGCCATTTATTGTAGATACGGCGAAAACTCCCGTCCTTCTTCATGGCTGCCAGGCCCTCGTACCAGCGCCTGACGGTGCGGGACGAGGTGCCACGTGAGAAGGCCAGATAAAGTTCCAGCGACTCCAGCACCCTGACCACTTCCACCGCATCGGCCGGCTGGTGAATGCTCTTCAATACCGAAGCCACCACGAAGCCGCCCTCCACCCACAGGTCATAGCGCCCGCCCAGCAATTTCTGCGCCGACACCTGCGGCGTGGGGGCCAGATCCACCTCGACAAAACCGGCAGACACCGCCGCATCGGCGAAAATACTGCCCCGGTACGCCCCCACCGGCCGGCTGTAGAGCCCGGAGCCCAAGGCCAACAAATTGCCAGCTTCCCCCTTGCGCGACAGCAGCACGGTCTGCGACACCGCCACCGGCCCGACCAGCGTCATCAGCTTTTCACGCGCATCGCTGCGCCCCACGGTAAACAGCAGCACATTGGGGGTACTTTCCAGTTCGCGGTAACCGCGCGCCCACGGCACGACCTCGATGGCCGTATTGTCATGAATGCGCGCTTGAATCTCCCGCACCACCTCTACCGCCATACCATCCGCCACACCATTGTGCTGAAAGGTGATGGGTGGCCACTCCTCGGTGAAGATGGTCAAGGCCGCAGCCGGCGGGACAACAGACAACAGAATCAGCAACAAGAGAATCCGCATGGCAGTCATCTCGCTTGGGTGACTGTTTATTGATAGCTGTTAGCGCATGACGATGCAGGCATATTCGTTATAATGTCCGCCTGAGATTGAGCCGCTGCGCCTGAACCCAGCCAGTACCGCACACCCACCGAACGCAAGGAACGACATGAGCCGCATCACCCTTTCCCGCTTTCTGATCGAACAACAGCGCAAGGCCGGCACCCTGCCGCCCGAACTGCGTTTGCTGATCGAAACCGTTGGCCGCGCCTGCAAGGCCATCAGCTTCTCTGTCAACAAGGGCGCGCTGGCCGGCATTCTGGGTGAGGCCGGCACCGGCAACATCCAGGGCGAAGCACAAAAGAAACTGGATGTGATCGCCAACGACTTCCTGCTGGATGCCAACGAATGGGGCGGCAGCCTGGCCGCTATGGCGTCGGAAGAAATGGAACTGCCCTACCATATCCCGGGCGAATACCCGAAGGGTGAATACCTGCTGATGTTCGATCCGCTGGATGGCTCATCCAATATCGATGTCAACATTTCCGTCGGCACCATTTTCTCCATCCTGCGCTGCCCGGCAGGCATCGACCATCCCACCCCGGAAGCCTTCCTGCAGCCGGGCACCGAACAGGTCGCCGCCGGCTACACCGTATACGGCCCGCAAACCATGCTGGTGCTGACTTTCGGCAGCGGCGTGCACGGTTTTACGCTGGATCGTGAACACGGTTCCTTCGTACTGACCCACTCCGACATGCAAGTACCGGAAAGCACCCAGGAATTTGCCATCAACATGTCCAATATGCGCCACTGGGAAGCCCCGGTTAAGCGTTATGTGGATGAAATGCTGGCCGGCAAGACCGGCCCGCTGGGCAAGGACTACAATATGCGCTGGGTGGCCTCGATGGTGGCTGAAGTGCACCGCATCATCACCCGTGGCGGCATCTTCATGTACCCGAAGGATGCCCGCGATCCGGACAAGGCCGGCAAACTGCGCATCATGTACGAAGGCAATCCGATGGCCTTCATCATCGAGCAGGCTGGCGGCGCCGCCACCAACGGCTATCAGCGCATCATGGAAATCCAGCCCAAGGGCCTGCATGAGCGCGTAGCGGTCTTCCTCGGCTCCAAAGAAGAAGTCGAACGCATCACCGCTTACCATCAGCAGTAACAAACCAGTCAACCCTGCCGCCACGGCAGGGTTTTTTCATTGCCGGCCATGACAGCGCCGCCAAAGCGCCTATATTGGAATGTAGCTACACAGAAAACGGGAAAGCGCATGCTGGCCATCCAACACTTGATCGTCGCCCTGGCAGAAAGCTCGTCGGTTCAGGCACAAATCATCCGCAACGCCCTGTCCGAACTCGGCATTACGCGCATGGAAGTATTCGAAACCGGGGAAGCGCTGCTGGAATACATCGGCAAATACAAGCCGGACGTGGTAATGAGCGCCTTCCACCTACCCGACATGACGGCCGGAGAAATGATTTTCCGCATGCGCGGCCTGACAGAACTGCGCGACCTGCCCTTCATCCTGGTTTCCAGCGAAACCAATCCGGAACTGATCGACCCGATGCGCCAGGCCGGCCTGATGGGCATACTGCCCAAGCCCTTCGACCTGCCCCAGCTGCGCAAGGTCATCAACGACACCCTGGATTTTCTGGCGGCCAACCAGAATGACACCGACAGCGACCTCGACTACGCCGATCTCAACATTCTGGTCGTGGACGACAGCGTGATGGCACGCCGCCACATCCGCACCGTACTGGAACGACTGGGTTTCGAAAAAATCACCGAATCCTGGAGCGGCAAGGACGCGCTGCCCCTGATAGACAGCACCCTGTTCGATCTGGTGCTGACCGACTACAACATGCCGATGATGGATGGCTGCGAGCTGGCCAGCTATATCCGCACCAGCAGCATGCAGAGTTCGGTGCCCATCATCATGATTTCCAGCGAAGAAAACATGGAAAGACTGGCCGCAGCAGAGGCAGCCGGGGTATCCGCCATCATGGGCAAGCCATTTGAAACCTCGGCCGTGCGCCAGGTGCTGCGCACGCAACTGGCGCAACGCTGATCAACGCGGCATTACCCACACCAGGCGCGAGCCGCCTTGCGCATCGTTGACCGCCTGCCGTCGCCAGTAGCCCGGCGTGGCGTAATGCTCGGGCAAGGTTGCCGCGCCGTCCAGCCGGCAATAACTCACCTCCTGATAGCCGGCTTGCAAGAGCTGGCTGCGCCCCTTCTGTCGGCTCTTGGCACAGGCTGGATGCATGGCCAGTGCCACACTGGCTGGCGGAGCCGAGCCTTCCCAGCCCCGCACCAGCGCCAGTCGCGGCTGCGTCATCAAAGCCAGGCCATTCAATACGGCCGATAGCAAGCCACGCCACGGTGCGGCCACCGCTGCCAGCGGCTCCGCCAATTCGCCCGGATAGCTCACCAGCAAGGCCAGGCTATCTTCCACATCAGCCAGCCAGTCGGCACCGGCCAGCGAGAAGTCTGCCCGCAACAACAGCAAGGCCACTTCCTGGCGATCCGGTACCTGCATGACGAATGCACCACCTTCTGCGCCATCAACATGCAGGTAAAATGCCGCCGCCGGCAGTTGCAGCCGGTCGGGTAGATTTCCGGGCACGCGGGTATGCCTCAGCGCCTGCATCAAGCCGTCTTCCAGATGCGCCATGACCTTGCCATGGCGGCAAAACTGCCCATAGGCATCGGCCAGCCGCTGCTCGGCCCCCGTACGCTCGGCGACCGCCGGATAAACCTGGGCGGCACGCGCCAACTCACGCTGCACCAGCTCCAGCACCTGCTGTTGCGCAGCCGCCTGATGCACCGCCTGACCATACAGCTGCCCGACCCGCTTGGCCCATGGCCGTGTGGCCGCATAGCGCTGCACTGCGTAGATCATCCCCATCAACCGCCCCGGACAAGAAAAAAGGGCCGCATTGTAAGCGCAAGTACAGCCCTGCCGCCAGCCCACGCACTCGCCCATGTGTACTGACAGCCTGACCCCAGATTATTAACCAACCCCCTCTCGCTTTCTGGAAAGAAAGCGAGGCGCCCTTCTTCAATTGGCAGGGCAAGGGCGGGGGGATGGGGAATAAATGGGAAGGCTGCGGAATCTATAAATTAGCAGAAAGGCCCGGCTTTGCCGGGTCCAGTGCAATCGCACCGAATAACGTTGTCAGCAGCCTGAGGCCAGACAAGGTGTCTGACCCTTAACAAATATCTGGCTACCCTTAACGATCAGCCGCCTCCGCCCTGCCAACGCCGACGGACGACGGCACGCGGTCCTGGGTAATGCCGGAGTACAGCCACTGCCGGAAGTGATTCAGCGTCATCGGTTTGCCGAAATAAAAGCCCTGCAGGAATTCGAAGCCTTTGACCGACAGGTAGTTTTGCTGCCCCTGGGTTTCCACGCCCTTGACGATCACCTGCACACCCAGTTGATGTGAGGTCTGCAGCAGGCTATCCAGGATATTGGTCTTGAAACTGTCCTTGCCCAGGGCCGACACATAACCCTTCTCCACCTTCAGGTAGTCAAAGCCCCAGCGTCTGAGATAATTGCGGTCGGCGTGGCCGATGCCAAAATCGTCCAGCGCCAGCTTCACGCCCATCTGGCGCAAATCCTGTACCACGCGGTGGGTGACCTGATGCTCGGGCAGCGGAAAGCGCTCGGAAACCTCCAGCACCAGTACAGCTTTTTTCTCGCGCAGCACCGCCAGCAGAATCTTGCAGTCTTCCACCAGGTCCGGCATGCCCAGATGTTCGGCCGCAATATTGATGCCGACAAAGAAACCGGGCGGCAAGGCAACCTGTTTCAACTCCTTGGTCACACGGCGGATCAGGTAGCGGGTTAGCGGCACGATCAGCCCGGCATCTTCGGCTGCGGGGATGAACAGATCAGAGCGGATGGCACCCTGCACCGGATGGCGCCAGCGGGCCAGCACCTCCACCCCGACGCACTCGCCATGCTCTGCCGTCACGATGGGCTGGTAGTGGGTAAAGAATTCCCGGTTGCGGATACCCTGGGCGATTTCCCAGCCAGTAGAGTTGCGCGCCACCTCGCGCCGCAGCAAGGACCACGCAAGCAGCAGCCCCGCCAGCACCGCCAGCAGCAAGGTGTCCGGCCGTCGCAGCAGCGAACCCTCCAGCACGGACAGCCAGGACTCCTGCATCACGATGCTGAACTGGCCGCTGGGTGCAGACATGCGATAGCTCAGGCCCTGGCCGATACTGTCATCCAGCGGCCGCACCTTGCCATCGGCCGCCAGGTATTGCTCGCCAATCACCATGACGGCCTGCATGTCGCCGGGAGCTGCCTGTTGCAAGAGACCGACGAAAGCATCTCCTCCCAGCTCGATCATGCTGACACCATAGCCATGGCGCTGCAGCCGCAAGGAGGCCTTGCCATCGTGACTGCCATTCAGCAACAGCACCCGGCCATCGCTCGGCAACAGTGGAACATCTTGCCGCGACAAATCGGAAGTACATGCCGTGCCATCTGCCCCCACACGCAGGGCGTAGCGGGCATGCGGAGTGGACTGCACCACCGAGGCCAGCATCTGACGCGGCAGATCACATGCAGCACTAACCGGTACGGCGTCGATACGGCCCAGCGCGCCATTGGCCAGGCCAATCTGCTGCTCCAGTTGCTGCGTCAGCAGGGCTACCCGTTCATGCAGTGCGGTGCGGTCTTGCTGCCAGGTCGCCAGCAGCGACAGCAGCCAGCCAGTCAGCAGGCATGACGCAAGCACAGCGGAATAAACAACCGCCGGTTTGGGTGACAATGCGTAACGCGACCATAGCGTCCTGACTTTTTTAAGCATCCACTTGTTCCAGTCACCATGCCCATGGCTGGTTGATCACGGCAGGTCGCCGGTTAACAGCGCCTGGCCTGGTTATTGTCATCATAGCTCTTATTATCCCCAACCCAAGCGGGACAAGGCTTGCAAGGATATCCTTTCGGATAAGGCAGGAAAAGCATAGTTTTGCTTACAACAGCTTGCTTAAGTCCTGTCATCCTGCACCGGCGTCCGCGGCAAGCTGCCCGACAATACACATCAGACAGACCGCAGCCTGCCAGCTGCGCGACAAAAACACCATCACGGCGCATCCCCGACGACCTGGTAGTTGGCACCCCTGAGCAATGCGCGCCAAGCAATAGCACGTCGCCCAGTATAACTGTGAAATATGACGAGTATTCTCGACTGAGCACTTACAACTGCAGCGCAGCGCTACGACGACACCGCTCTGCCCCAGGGCCACAGCAACAAAAATGCCGGCAGTCGAGGACTGCCGGCATAGCCGAATCATTTCCAGCGAGGCAGCTGCTGCCTCATGCCACCGTCACGGCTCAGCCGAAATGACACACGTAGTGCAGGGTTTCCAGCACTTCAATCTGGAAGGAGCTGTCACCTGGCACATTAAAGCTCTGGCCACCCTGATAGCTTACCGCTTCGTTGCTGCCGGCCAGCGTGATGCGGCACTGCCCTTCCAGCAACTCCATGATTTCCGGCGCACCGGTATTGAACAGCAGCTTGGACGGCAGAATCACGCCTACCGACTTGCGGGTGCCATCGGCCAGGGTGATGCTGTGGCTGACACATTTGCCGTCAAAATAAACATTGGCACGCTTGGCCACGCTGACATTATCGAACTGTTCCATGGGTATCCTTTGCTCGTGTTTTTGTTATCAACGATAAAATGATCGGCTAGCATACCCGAATCCGCCCTGACGGCAAGATGCATGAATGCGTCGCTACCAACCGCAACAACACCGTGCCGCATGACATACTGAGCGCCAGTCCAACCCATACTCAGGAGCCAGGAACCATGGCCATCCTCTCGCGCAGCTGCCTGCTGCTTGCTGCCTGTCTGCTGTCCGCCTGCACCACCATGGCCGACAGACTGCAGGGCAGCATCACCCCTCCCCCCGGCTATGGCTATGCCATCGTATCGCTCACCGCCCGCGCATTTGACCAGGACTCGGCCAATACCGGCATGCACATCGTCGACAGCCAGGGCCAGACCGTGGCCAATGGCCGCGCCAGCATGAATACCGATACCGTCTTCGGCGAGGAAGGCATGAGCCCGGTCGACGGTCGTCTGCAATTGTTTGCCTTGCCGCCGGGGCATTATCAGGTGGCCGACGCCTGGGGCAACTGGATAGAAGAATCCGGCTGGAGCAGCCAGTGGCACTCGGTCAGCATGCCGATTCATGCCGGCTTCGACATCAGTGCCGGCAGCAGTGTCTATCTGGGAGAGGTGTTTCTGGACTTGTCACTGCGGCCAGAAATGAAGCTGAGCAATCAGCAGAAACGTGATTTCGGCCACATGCACCGGGTATGGAAAGTACAAGACCTGAGCCGCGTGGAGATCAAGCCCTTGCAACTGCCTGCCGCCGCCAACACAGGCACGAGCGCACCCTGAAATACCAGATCAGCCCAGTCGCGAAGTCCACAAGCGGGTCAGATAGGCCGGCTTGACGGCGGCACTGGCGGCAGCCACTGCCTCGAGTACGCGATAGCCAGACTGGCGAGTATCGCGCAGCAGCACATCCGCATAGGGCGGGCCGTCCAGCTTGCGCAAAGCTGCCACCCGCGGCTGGTTGGCTTTGTCACCACTATGCGTCACCACGGCAATTTCATTGCTGGCCAGCCGCACGAATGTGCCTGGCGGGTAAATACCCATTTCCTTGATCAACAAGGTCACCAGCGACGGCGCAAATTGCCCCAGCTCGCCGCGAAACAGGCTGGCCATCACCAGTGATGGCAACACCGCATCCTGTTGCAAGTGCTCACACAGATTATCGACCAGCGCCAGCAAACGGGCATCCGGATGAATCTCCTCCCCACGCAAGCCCGCAGGGTAACCCTGGCCATCGTCCTGTTCGTGATGGGTCTGCACCAGCAAATGCCAGTGCTCATCCACCACGCCCGCCTCGCGCAGAATGGCCGACCCCATTACCGGGTGGGCATAGATCTCCTCCTGCTGGCTCAGCGTCAGGGCCTGCCGCTGCACCCCCAACTGGTTTAATAGCTGGCTAATGGCCACATTCATCGACAAACCAGCGCACACCAGGCTATGCAGCCGGGCTGGTTCCAGCCCCAGCCGCCGCCCCAGGAGTGCCAGCAGCGTAGCCACCTTCAGGCTATGCGAGCGGACAGGCACCAGAAACAGCGAGGCCAACATGCCATCGCGAAAACGCTGCGTGAGTAACAACAGCTCTTCGGCCATTTCTTCCAGCCGACCGGCCAGCCCCGGCACCGCTAGGCCATGCAAGAGCAAGGCTTCCAGCCGCCCCGCCATGAAGCCGACTTCCACCAGCGGATTTTTGGGGGTCATGCTAACGGCTTCACGTTCGCGCTGCGCCGCCCGGTCCAGCCGCTCCCGCTCCAGCCTGACCGCCACTTCCTCTACGTCCCCGTGTGCCACATCCATCAGCCGCTCGCGCTGTTCGGGTGTCAGCACATAGTGGCCTTTTTTCAGCAGCAGAAAGCCGTTTTTGGCGTATACATCTACGGTAAGCTGCTCTCCCACGCGCAGAAAACTGCCGGGAAGCTTTATCTTGGATGGCGGCTGGGACATGAGGAAAATTGGGTAACCGAATCTAGACTGCAGTTTAGTCAAACAACGCCCTTAACGCCGACAAACCACGACGCAGGCGGACGCTGGAGCGGCATTGTCGCCAAGCCCGCAGCAAACCACAAGTCCTGACTGCAGTAGTCGACAGGACTCACCGGAGCATGCCCGCATGGATACTTTCAACCCGCCGCGCCGCGCTTTCATTCAGGGCGCGCTGGCCGCCGGTTTTGCACTGGCCGTACAGCCGGTGAGGGCCGGCAGCATCGCCACCGACAGCCGGGCGCTGGATAGCGGCCTCGCCGGCATTCCGCTGGACGATGGCATTCTCCCCGTTTATTTCGCTCGCCCCGCCGCCAGCAGCAGCCTGCCGGTTGTGCTGGTGGTGCAGGAAATTTTCGGCGTGCACGAGCACATTCGCGATATCTGTCGCCGCCTGGCCAAGCTGGGCTATCTGGCAGTGGCGCCCGAGCTGTATTTTCGCCA
Source organism: Aquitalea aquatilis (assembly GCF_005155025.1). Classification (NCBI taxonomy): domain Bacteria; kingdom Pseudomonadati; phylum Pseudomonadota; class Betaproteobacteria; order Neisseriales; family Chromobacteriaceae; genus Aquitalea; species Aquitalea aquatilis. The sequence goes on from NZ_CP039731.1 coordinate 3,670,986, forward strand.
GGGCAATCCGGCGGCAAGCCCGGACATTGCCAGCATCATCAAGGACATCGTCAGCAAGGTGCCCGACGCACAGGTGATGCAGGATCTTGACGCCACACTGGGCTGGGCCGTCGCGCATGGCGGTGATGCCAGCCGCGTCGCCATCACCGGTTTTTGCTGGGGTGGGCGCATCAGTTGGCTATATGCCAGCCACAATCCGCACGTGAAAGCCGGCATCGCCTGGTATGGCAAACTGGAAGGCACACATGATGCACTGACGCCAGCCCAGCCGACCGACCTGGCGGCCCGCCTGACCGTGCCGGTTCTGGGCCTGTACGGAGGGCAAGACAACAGCATCCCGCAAGACAGCGTTGAGCGCATGCGGCAAGCCTTGCAGCAAGGGCAAAGTGGCTCGCAAATTGTGGTGTATCCAACAGCCGGCCATGCTTTCAACGCCGATTACCGCTCTTCCTACCAGGCGGCCGCAGCACAAGATGGCTGGCAGCGACTGCAAGCCTGGCTGGACAGCCATGGCATGCAGGCCAGCAAGCCGGCCGGTACCGACTAGGCGGGAGACTGCTCCAGCATGCGGCGAATCACCTGATTGAACGGGTCAAGCCAGGCCCGTTCAAACTGGTCATCCGCCGCATTCAGCTCCGCCGCAGCCCGCAACATGGAGCGGCGTTGCCCACGATGAGCATGCTTGAGCATCACCGCCTCAAACGCGTCCACCAAGGCCAGAATGCGCGCGCCCTGGCTGATTTCACCACTGGCCAAGCCATAAGGATAACCTTCACCATCCGGCGTTTCGTGGTGTTGCAGCACCATCAGCGCCGCCTCTTCCCAACCCGGCATGCGCCCCAGCAAGCCGGCCACCCAGGCCGGGTGCAAGGCCATCAGCCGGCGCTCGTTGTCATTGATCTGCCCCAGTTTCAGCCATACAGCCTCCGGCAAGAACATCATGCCGACATCGTGCATGTATACCGCAGCCTCCAGCTGCTCGGCATCCACCCAGCCACCGGCCTGACGATTCAACTCCAGCGCCAGCTTGAGATTGCGCTCACTGCGGCCGAGAAACTCCGGCATGCGCTGTTCCAGCTGCAGCGCCAGGGTGCGAAACAGCAACATGTCCTGCTGGCGCGACTGTAAAACCGACCTCGCGCCCTCGGCCACCGCCGGCGCTTCACTCTTGCCCTGTACGCCCACCATGGCAGCCACCAGCCGCGAACAAGTCGCCAGCACCGAGGGCAGTGGCAGGCTTTCCAGCGAACACAGGGCCTCCAGCAAGGTATGCATCTGCCCCTCATCCACCGGACGCGCACTGGCGATCTGCGCCATGACCAGCTCGATGCGATCCAGCACCAGCAGCAGCACGTCGCCCATCACCTCCTGATACAGCAGCTCGCCACTGCGCAGCCGGGCCAGCAAGCCCTCCAGCGCATGAGCAAACGGCACCACGAACATCACCCGGCACAGCCCGGCATCGCCCTTGATGGTATGTATCAAACGGAAGAGATCGCCCACCAGCTCGGGCGAGGACGGATTCTGCCCCAGCTGAGAAGCCAGTTTCTCGATTTGCGGTGCATAGTCGGACAGCACGTCGCGGAAGTCCTGAAAGCCTTCCGCGTCTTCCCGCACAAACTGCAGTTGCACTTCATCGCTCATGACATGCTCACATGGTGGCCTGATGTGATTGCACTATAAATCATCAAACAGCGTCCAGCGGGCACAATCCATCTGCGCAAGCCCAAACCACAGGCGTATGATGAGCGCCCCCTGCTCATCCTTTGCCGGAGTCGCCACCGTGAACCCCTCTTTTGCCGTATTGCAAAAACAGATCGATTTCATTCTGGAAGTCGACAAGCTCAAATCCGTGTTGCGCAAAACCAAACCTCTGGGGCTGGAACGTTATGAAAATTCGGCTGAGCACAGCTGGCAGGCCGCGCTGCTGGCGCTGAGCATGGCGCAGCACGCGCCGGTGCCGCTGGATGTCGACAAAGTGATTCGCATGCTGCTGATTCACGACCTGGGCGAAATCGACACGGGCGATGTCATCGTCTATGCCGAGACCGACAGCGCGGCGCGCGAAGCAGAAGAACTGGCCGCCATCCGCCGCATCTGCGGCCTGCTGCCGCAAGATCAGGCCAACGGACTGGTAGCGCTGTGGCAGGAATTTGAAGCCCGCCAGACTGCCGAGGCCCGCTTTGCCCGCGCCATGGACCGGCTGATGCCCATTCTGCTCAACCTGAGTCGCCAGGGCCAAAGCTGGCGTGAAAACGGCATCAGCAAACAGCAGGTGCTCGCCATGGCCGTCAGCAAGGTAAGCGATGGTTGCCCGCTGGCCGGCGAGTGGCTGCTACAGGCACTGGACGCTGCGGAACAGCAGGGTTTCTTCGCCTCCGCTGACACAGCCCGTGGATAGAAACCACAATCAATACAATGTTTTTCGCCGGGTATCATTACAAACAGGTCGCATTGGCCGCAGAAAATACTTGCCAACATTCGCAACAATGGGCAGTATGCCTGCCTGCAGGATGCTCAAGTTGTGGATGTGTAGTTGTCGTAGTGGCATTTAGTCCGTACCTCAGTCGCCATTTCCCTTGAACTTCATGCGTTTTATCAACTTGCTCGTTTTGAGGATAAACAAAATGGCAACCGGTACCGTTAAGTGGTTCAACGACTCCAAAGGTTTTGGCTTCATCACTCCGGATGAAGGTGGCGATGACGTATTCGCTCACTTCTCCCAAATCAATGCTAAAGGCTTCCGCACCCTGGCTGAAAACCAGCGCGTAAGCTTCGACATCGTTGATGGCCCGAAGGGCAAACAGGCCTCCAACATCCAGCCGCTGTAATCTTCTTAAAGATTACTCGCTGATGAAAACCCGGACTCGTCCGGGTTTTTTTGTTTTAGCGCGCCAGACATCGCGTGCACCGCCTCGCGGCATGCCTTAACATTCACTCCTATCCCGTCATTCCAGAGTCAGTCTCCATGCAAACGCCTACCCACGACGAAGCCATCGCCAGCACGCGCGAATGGCTGGAAAAAGCCGTCATCGGCCTCAACCTCTGCCCTTTTGCCAAATCGGTCTACGTCAAGAACCAGGTCCGCTTCGTGGTCAGCGATGCCACCGAACCGGCCCAGCTGGCCGAAGAATTGGCCAAGGAGCTGCGTCTGCTGGCTGACAGCAGCCCGGATGAAATCGACACCACGCTGCTGATTCATCCTTATGTGCTGCAGCGTTTTCTGGATTTCAACGAATTCCAGGACATCGCGGATGCCATCGTCGAAGAACTGGAACTGGACGGCGTACTGCAGGTGGCCAGCTTCCACCCCAAATTCCAGTTTGGCGGCACCGGCATCAATGATATTGGCAACTACACCAACCGCTCGCCCTGGCCCACCCAGCACCTGATCCGCGAAGCCAGCATCGATCGCGCTGTCGAGGCATTCCCCGAAGCAGAGGCCATTTTCGAGCGCAATATCGAAACCGTCACCAAGCTCGGCATCGAAGGCTGGCAAGCCCTGTTCGCACCCAAGCACTGACAGGCCAGGCAGCCGGGCCTTATTGCTCATCTGCCAGTCACAGGGTACAACAACACATCCCCCCTCCACCGAGGTCACTATGAAGATGTTGCGTTGTGCCCTGTCGCTGCTCGCCTGCCTGCTGCTAACACACTGTGGCAGCACCCCGGTACGCAAACCGGTACAGGGCGACAGCTTCAGCTCGGCCGAGCTGGGGCAAAGCGCCGCCAACCGCATTGCCAATCTGGCCATGCGCGACAATCTGGCCAGCCTGCACACCTTGCTGGACAAGCTCTATCGCCGTAATCCATCCCAGTGGCAGAAAAGTGGTGCCGCCAGCAGGGACGCCGCCATCGCTCAGGTCATGACAGCCATCCGCAACAACAGCAAGCTGCCGGCACTGGGACAGGTTCGCTCGACCGCAGCACTGACTACCGCCTTCGACCCGCAATTCAGTGGCGATCGCGCCGGTACGCTGATTTTTGGCCTGGGCAGCATGCTGATTGACGTCTACGGCGGCCGCACCGAACTCTATCTGGTGCACGGCCTGGACGCGCAACAACTGGCCAACGCCGCCTACAATGTCGAAGTCGCTTCCTGGCTGCTGGGTCGCCGCCAGAATGCCGACGGCAGCCCCTTGCTGCTGGCCAATGAGATAAACAGCCAGCAACGCAACCTCTCGTTTGAGCGCGAGATGGCCAAGATCATGGCGCGGCTGGAATTACTGGCCGAACTGTCCGATGAAAAACTGCGGCGCAGCGCCATCGATTTTGGTCAGTCCCTGGTAGCCGGCCCCTTCCTGCAGTTCCTGCCGGTATCCGCAGTCAGCAGCGCCATTCCCACCGCCACGCCCTGAAGTCTTGACGCCGCCACAATAAAAAACCCGCCGGACAAAGCCGGCGGGCGTGGTTCCGCAGCGGTTGAGATCAGTGCTGATCCGGGTGCTTGCCCACCTTGTCGCGATAAAAAGCCTGAATGCGCGGTATGTCAGCTGCGATGTCCCCGCTGGGGTAAAACACCGGCCCGAAGCCGCACTCCTTGCGCTCATAATCCATATAAGCCAGCACAATCGGCACCTGCGCACCGCAGGCAATGTGATAGAAGCCGGTTTTCCATTCTTTCACCCGCTGGCGGGTACCTTCCGGCGGAATGGCCACCACCAGCTGCTCCGACTGCTGGTATACCGTCACCATCTGCTGTACCAGCGAGTTATTGCGGCTACGCATGACCGGAATACCACCCAACCAGCGCATGACCGGCCCCAGTGGCCCCCAGAACAAGGTGTGCTTGCCCATCCAGTACAGCTTGGCGCGCAAGGCGAAACAAACCCCCAGCGTCAGCGGGAAATCCCAGTTGCTGGTATGCGGTGCCGCAATCAATACGTATTTGGGCAGATCGGGAAAGTTGCCCTCAATGCGCCAGCCACGCAAGCGCAGCAGCAAAATGGACAGAGCGCGCATGAAACTGCGCAAGAGCGGAGTATCGAAAATGGTGTAGTGCATGGAGTCCGGCATAAGGGCAGGACCCGCGCTACGGATGGCGGACAGCCCTCCGGTCAGAGGCCTGCCTTGACGATGGAAAACGCGGACTGTACCGGATATGGCCACGCGGGTAAATCAGAATCACGCTGTTTGCCGGCCTGCAGGCCGCCAATAGCGGCAGGCTAGGCGCGTTGCAATATTTCTTTCAGGTCTTTTTGCACATCCCAGAAGGTGACATCGGCATCGTATACGCCCAGACAGGTGGGCTTGGCCAGATAGCGCTGGGCATTGCGGCTATCCATGGAGCAGAACAGCAGACGCTCCTTTTCCCAGATCACGATGCATTGACCCTTCTTGGACAGGCGGTCGATCAGGGTGCTGATCTGCTCGCTAATAACCCGGGCCGAGAGGTTTGCGCCATATTTGCCGGCTTTGGAAAATTCATTATTCATCACTTCGGACAATCTTCTCTGGGTTGGTCAATGACTCACCCGTCGTATTATCCGCAGCCGTAAAACAATACCTATCAGACGTTTCGGAAAGATAGCCAGCGCCTTTCAATCAAGGCGCATGGCAGGATCAACACACCACCAGACCACGTGCAGCAAACTGTTCGCGTGCGGCAGCGACCAGGGCCGCCGTCGGCACCGGGGTATCCGCCAAAGGATAATCCAGCCCCAGCTGCGCCCATTTATCAGCGCCCATCTGGTGAAATGGCAGCACCTCCACCCGCTGCACCATGCCACCCAAGCTGGCCGCATAGTCAGCCAGCCGGGCGATATCGTCCAGATCATCGGTCAGACCGGGCACCAGCACGTAACGCAGCCATATCGGCTTGCCAAGGCGCTTCAGCCGCTGGGCAAAATCCAGCGTCGGCTGCAGCGGCTGGCCGGTAATCAGCTGGTAGCGCTGCGGATCGCTGTGCTTGATATCCAGCAGCACCAGATCCACATCCGCCAACCAGTCGTCACTGACACTTTCATGCAGGAAGCCCTGGGTATCCAGCGCAGTATGCAGGCCAAAGCGCTGTTTGATGGCATGGAACAGCGCGCCAACAAACTCCGGCTGCATCAAGGGCTCTCCACCAGAGATGGTGACGCCGCCGGCAAACTTGAGAAAGCCAGCATAGGGAGCCAACTCGGCCAGCGCCTCATCCAGTGTCAGCTGCCGACCGGCATGCAGCTTCCAGGTGTCGGGGTTATGGCAATACTGACAGCGGAACTGGCAGCCGGACATGAAGAAGACAAAACGCATGCCAGGGCCATCCACGCCGGCACCGCTCTCGGTCGAGTGCACATAACCGGAAAGCTGGCCCTGACTGAATGGAGCCGTAACACTGTGCTGCTGAGACATGATTCATTCCTGACATGAAAAACCCGCCCGGCGACCGTGGTCGGCGAGCGGGCTGACAGCGCGATTACAGGCTGGCGTGGAAGGTGCGATTAATCACATCCAGTTGCTGCTCGCGGGTGAGCTTGACGAAGTTGACTGCGTAACCAGACACACGAATCGTCAGCTGCGGATACAGCTCGGGGTGCTCCATGGCATCCAGCAATGTCTCGCGACGGAAGACATTGACATTGACATGAAAACCACCAGCAGCAGCAAAGCCATCCAGGCAATGCGACAGATTGGCGATGCGATCTTGCGCGGTGTGCCCCAGCGCATCCGGAGTAGCCGATGCCGTCCAACTGATGCCATCGAGCGCTGCGGAGTAAGGCAGCTTGGCCACCGAGGCACCGGCAGCCACGAAACCATGCACATCGCGGCCATTCATCGGATTGGCACCCGGCGCAAACGGCTCACCGGCGCGGCGACCGCACGGGGTATTGCCGGTTTTCTTGCCGTACACCACATTGGAGGTGATGGTCAGCACCGACTGGGTCGGCGTGGCATTCCGGTAGAAACACGGCTGAGCCTTGATCTTGTTCATGAAGGTTTCGGTCAGCCACACTGCCATGCTGTCGACGCGATCATCGTTGTTGCCATAGGCCGGGTAGTCGCCCTCGATGCGATAATCCACCGCCAGGCCGGCTTCGTTGCGGATGACGTGGACACGGGCATGCTTGATGGCGGACATCGAATCCGCCGCCACCGACAGGCCGGCAATGCCGCAGGCCATGGTGCGCAGGATGTCGCGGTCATGCAGCGCCATTTCGATACGCTCGTAAGCGTACTTGTCATGCATGTAGTGAATGCAGTTGAGCGCCTTGACATAGGTCGAGGCCAGCCAGTCCATCATCTTGTCGAACTTGGCCATGACTTCGTCAAAATCCAGCACATCGGCCGTGATGGGCTCAAAGCCGGAGGCCACTACCGCCCCGCTCTTTTCGTCCACGCCACCATTGATGGCATACAGCATGGCCTTGGCCAGATTGGCGCGCGCACCAAAGAACTGCATCTGCTTGCCGATGCGCATGGCCGATACGCAGCAGGCGATACCGTAATCATCGCCCCACAGTGGGCGCATATTGTCATCGTTTTCGTACTGGATCGAGCTGGTATCGATGGAAACCTGAGCACAGAAATCCTTGAAGCCCTGTGGCAGGCTGGTCGACCACAGCACGGTCAGGTTCGGCTCTGGTGCCGGCCCCAGGTTGTACAGGGTATTGAGGAAGCGGAAGCTGTTTTTCGACACCAGGGTACGGCCATCTTCGCCCATGCCGCCGATGGACTCGGTCACCCAGGTCGGATCGCCGGAGAATAGCTGGTCGTATTCCGGGGTGCGCAGGAAGCGCACGATGCGCAACTTGATCACCAGATCATCAATCAGCTCTTGCGCCTGCTCCTCGCTCAGCACACCAGCGGCCAGGTCACGCTCGATATAGATGTCGAGGAAGGTGGCGATACGGCCCAGCGACATGGCCGCGCCATTTTGCTCTTTCACTGCAGCCAGGTAGGCAAAGTAGGTCCACTGCACCGCCTCGCGGGCATTGACCGCCGGACGGCTGATATCATAGCCATACTTGGCCGCCATCTGGCGCAACTCGTCCAGCGCACGGAACTGTTCGGACAACTCTTCACGCTGGCGCAGCACGTCTTCGGTGAACACGGCATCGTCCAGCTCGTGGAACAGCTGCTGGCGCTCCTTGCGCAGAAAATCAGTGCCATACAGCGCTACACGGCGATAGTCACCGATGATGCGGCCGCGGCCATAGGCATCCGGCAGACCGGTAATGATGCCGGACTTGCGTGCCGCCAGAATATCGGGGGTATAGGTGTCGAACACACCCTGATTATGGCTCTTGCGGTATTTGCCCCAGATTTCCTTGATTACCGGGTCCAGCTCGAAGCCATAAGCCGCCAATCCGCTTTCCACCATGCGCAAGCCACCATTGGGCATGATGGCGCGCTTCAGCGGTGCGTCGGTTTGCAGGCCGACAATCAGTTCCAGCGACTGGTCGATATAACCGGCGTCATGCGCGGTGATGGAGGTAGCACGATCAGCCGATACATCCAGCACACCCTTTTCCCGCTCCTGACGCAGCAGCTCACCCAGCACATCCCACAGCTTGCGGGTGCGTTCGCTGGCACCCGCCAGGAAAGTGGCATCGCCGGTAAAGGGCCGATAATTCAGCTGAATGAACAGACGTACATCGACATGGTTTTGCCAGTTGCCGGCAGCAAAGCCCCGCCACGGGTCCGCCTGTACGGCATTGTGAGCAATCGCTTCCATGACTACCTCCTGAATTGAAGTCCGAAACTTGTCCCTACAGAAACAATACTACATTCACTATCGAAAACGGCTTATTGATGTAAATCAAACTCCGCCATGGCAGATCAGCGAAGCCGGACATTCTACCAGCAAGCGTCATCTACCATCTGGCAACACCACACCCGGCACAGCAATTTTATTTATATTTTTCAACAAGATAAAAAACAAACTCAGTCAACATTCAAGCATTACTGCAGCATGCATCGCAGCAACCGCACCCGTTTATAGCACAAAATATCGTGATAATTACCAGTATCCAACAGGAAGGCACTCATGATTACAAATCAGAAAATGTTCGTTTTCAAACATTGAATTTCACATATCAATCTCAACCACCAAGGCGACCGCCTGCATTGCGTAGTTTTACTACCAAACTCATCAACAAAACCCGACCCGACAACACTTATCCATCCAGCGTCACAACAGACAACCTCCCCTATCCCATGCCAGCAAGGAAAAGCCCACGGCGGGAACCAAGCAGCAGCACAATGCTCTGTAAATGAGTACAGTATCAGGAATAACCATGAACAAATTTCACCTTGCCACCCTGCTCGCCAGCCTGTTCGCGATCAGCGCCTGCACCCAGCAGCAAAACGATGCCGCGCAGCAAGCCGCTTCCGCCGCCATCAGTACCGCCCATGCCAAGCTGGACGAAGCCAGCGCACCGCTGGCAGCACTGCGCCAACAAGCGAGTGCCGCTGCTGGTGAGGCCAAGCAACAGGCCGCCCAGCTGGTGGCCGACAATCCGGCCTTGGGCCTTGCGGTATCTGCCGTGCAACAAGGGATGGGGAAATCGGCCAATGCCGTGCAATGGCCGCAACTGGAAGCAAAAGTGGGCAGTTATCCGGCGGACATCGGCCTGTATCAAAAAGGCGCGGTAGCCGAAGCACTCCGCCGGCTACTGGGTGAGAAGATGCCGGTATTCCTGCAGAACATGCAGGTCAGCAGCCCGCTAGGCAAGGACCAGCTATTGTTTGTCAGCGGTAACAAACCGCATCAGGGGGGAGAGGACATGGCCTATCTGCTGCTTGACCCCGCCAGCAAACAGCTGGAAGTGGGTCTGATCGAACAGGGCAAACTCAGCGTTTACCGCAGTGGCCCACCGCTATACCGTCCGGCAGAAATCAACACCATGCTGGGCAATCTGGCCGGCCAGCGCTAAGTGCCGTGGCCGCTCAGGCGGCCAGCCCGCGCGGCCACAAGCGGCCGGTTTTCTGCATGTACAGGCGATAGGCATTGCCCGCACGCTGCAGCATTTCCCCCTCCTCACGCCGCACGCTGCCCCGATAGCTCAGCAGCAAGGCCAGCATGCCGCTGGCAGCCACCCCGTCCTGCAACAGCAACCACTGAGCCAGCGCAGCCAGCCACAGCGCGGCATACAGCGGATGGCGGATGCGTTGATAAACACCCCCCTGACACTGCGCGGCTCCAGCCGGTTGCAGCAACAGATCGTGCTGGCTGCGCCAGAACAACCAGCAGGCGTAAGCCAGCAACAAACTGCCGGCGGGTGCCGCCAGCGGCGGCAGTTCCAGCGGCCACCAGCGTTGCCAGCCGGTGCCGGCGGCCAGCAAGGGCACAAACAGCATGCCAGCCAGCACTGGCCAGCGCAAAATGCACTGCCCCACCACCATGCAGGTGCGCTGCTGTAATAATGGACGGTAGGCCAGCCGCGTCAGCAGCATGATGACTACTCCGGCAAGCTGAATGATGGACCACAGCATGACACGCCTCCTTACCGTCAGTTAATAACAATGATTATCATTTACAAATACAATCACGGCAAGCCCTATCTCGCCATTGCACACCCCGTCGCGCAGCCAGACATGTCAGAATCGGCAAACAGGCAGCGGCCATGACATCCAGACAATGCGCAGCGCCTGTAATCAGACATGCCCCGGCACCAGTGAAAGGTCATACCATGCCCAAGCTCCGCCTCGCCAGCCTGAGCGCCCTGCTACTGCTTTATCTGTCAGCACAGGCCAGCGCCCAGTGTGCCCGACCACCTGCCGCCGGCATGCAAGCCCTGCCCGGCCTGTGCGCAGAAGTGATTGCCCGTGGCCTGAAAATGCCGCGCGGCCTGACCATCTTGCCCAATGGCAACTTGCTGGTAACGGAGATGGTGCGCTGGGATGCCGCGCAAGGCCGGGTGCTGCAACTTGCCGCCAGCGCAAACGGCTGGCAGCAAAGCGTAGTGGCCAAGGGCTTTGACCGCCCGCACGGGGTAGTACAGGGGCCGGATGGCAAGATCTATGTCGGCGAAGTGGGCCGCATCGTCCGCTTCACAGTCGAGCGGCCGGATGAGCGCGAAACCGTTGCCACCCTGCCACTGCGCCAGCGCCACCCGCTCACCACCTTTGCCCTGGCCGGCAATGGCGATCTGTACGTCAATATTGGTAGTTCATCGGACAATTGCGAAAGCGCCAGCCCGGCCGAACAGGCGGCGCAGCGCTGCCCGGAAAGTGAGCAGGACCAAGCCGGCGTCGTCTGGCGTTATCACCTGGACAAAGACGGCAAGGTCAGCGATCTGGGCGTCTTTGCCAGAGGCCTGCGCAACAGCATGGCCTTGGGTGTGCATCCGGCCAGTGGCATTGTCTTGCAAGCTGAAAACAGCCGCGACGCCATTCAGCTGAAACTACAACTGCCCAATGACAACGAATTGCCACACGACGAGCTGAATCTGCTGCAGGCCGGCAAGCACTATGGCTGGCCCTTCTGCTACGACAAGCAGGTGGCCGCGCCGGAGTTTCCCAGCTACAACTGCCGCACTACGCAGCCACCCTATTTGTTGCTGCCCGCCCATGCCGCGCCACTGGGGCTGACATGGTGGCTATCGCCGCAGGCCCCGCCGCGTTTTGCCGGCTGGCTGATTGTCGGCTTTCATGGCTACCGCCAGCACGGCCACCGGTTGATGGCTTATCCGGTAGACAAGCAAGGCCTGCCCAAGGGCAAGCCACTGGAGCTGATCAGCAACTGGAAGGACAGCAAAGGCCCGGGCGGGCCGGTCGAAATGCGTGCCGGGGACGATGGAGCGCTCTATCTGACCGATGACCGGCACGGCCAGGTCATCCGCCTGTATGCCGCTCAGTAAACAAGCAGCGCATGAAATTGCCGGGCCAGCGGCTTCCCGCACCGCACCAAAGCCCCTATCATCAATCCATCACGTTTTTGCAGGCCGGCCATGACCCAGACTCAGCAGCAGCAATGGACAGCCTTGCTGTCCACCCAGCGTTTCAAGGTAGTACAGGGTGAAATCAGGCCAACCCACACCCCCGCCACCGACGAAGGCAGCGCCGGCCTGCGCAGCGATTTTCACATCGACCACGACCGGGTGGTATTTTCCAGCGCCTTTCGCCGGCTGGGCCGCAAAACCCAGGTCCACCCGCTGGCACAGAACGACCACACCCATAACCGCCTGACCCACAGCGTGGAAGTGGCCAGCGTGGGACGCAGCCTGGGCAACCGCGTGGGGGTGATGATGCAGCATGCCGGCGTGATGCCTGCCGGTTATGGTCCATTCGACATTGGCGCGGTGGTGCAAGTAGCCTGCCTCGCGCACGATATCGGCAACCCGCCCTTCGGCCATACCGGCGAAGACGCACTGCGCGACTGGTTCCGCGACAGTCGCAATGCCCACTTCCTGCAGACGCTGGATGCCGCCCAGCAGCGCGATGTGCAGACCTACGAAGGCAATGCCCACGGCCTGCGCATGCTGGCTACGCTGGAAATGTACAGCCACGAGGGCGGCATGCGGCTGACTGCGGCCGCACTGGGTGCCCTGATCAAGTATCCGTGGACAGCGGATGCCCCCAAGGCACTGGCGCGTGACAAGTTCAACATCTACCGCACCGAACTGCCCTACTTCGAGCGCATCGCCGAAGAACTACGCCTGCCGCGCAAGGGCCCGCTGGAATGGGGCCGCCATCCGCTGTCCTACCTGATGGAGGCGGCCGACGACATCTGCTATGCCATTCTCGATCTGGAAGACGCCGTGGAAATCGGCATTCTGGACGTACACGAATTCGAGCGCCTGTTTGCCCGCTTCACCGAATACGAGCGGGTATGGGACATCCACGACGTCAAGCAGAAATGCGCCACCCTGCGCGGCATCGCCATCGGGCGCTGCGTGGCGGAAGTGGCCCAAAAATTCATGCTGCATCACAACTCGCTGCTGGCTGGTGAATTCCCCGCCAAAGACCTGATCAACCTGACCGACTCCGAGGTGCAGGAAGCGCTGATCCAGGCCAAGGAGCTGGCCAGCAACAAGGTCTACCGCCACCGCACCAAGCTGGTGACCGAGCTGGCCTCCTACCCCTGCATGGCCACCATACTGGATGTGCTGGTCCCCGCCGTGCATGCCTACATCAACAAGGGGGCCGAGCAGCTCTCGCCGCGCCAGCACCTGGCGATGGGCTTGCTGGAACAGCACATCAAGCCGGATGACAACCTGTACCAGGCCTATATGAAGGTACTGGACTTCGTCGGCGGCATGACGGACAACTACGCCGCCAATCTGGCGCGGGAAATCTCCGGCGTCGGCATCCTGTGACACACCACAATCCGCCAGCGAGCCCACCCATGCCCCTGACCCGCTTCTGCCTGATTCGCCACGGCGAAACCGACTGGAACCGCGAACGCCGCCTGCAAGGCCACCTCGACATTCCGCTCAACCAGCAAGGCATGGCCCAGGCCGAAAAGCTGGCTGCCGCCTTGCAGCATCAGCAACTGCAGTTTGCCGCCCTGCATGTCAGCGAGCTGACCCGCGCCCGCCAGACCGCCGCCGCCATCAGCCGGCAACTGGCGCTGCCGCCGCACACCCATGCTGCCCTCAAGGAGCGGCATTACGGCGCATTCCAGGGCCGTACCTTCGATGAAGCGCGCGAACATATCCCGCACGTTTACCGGCTGCATCAGGAGCGTGACCTGCATTTCGACCTGCAAGGCGGTGAAAGCCTGCACACCTTCCAGCAGCGCATCATGCAGTGCATGCAGCAGTTGGCAGAGCAATATGTAGGGCAACAGATCCTGGTGGTCAGCCATGGCGGCGTGCTGGAAATGGTTTACCGCACCGCCAGCGGCAAAGGCCTGAGTGGCGCGCGCGACTTCCCCATTCCCAATGCCGCGCTGAACTGGGTCAGCTACCAGGACGGCAACTGGCACATTGAAAAATGGGCTGATCAGGCACATCTGGATAACAGCCTGGATGAAGTCTGAAGCAGACCAGCGACAGATTCGCCAGCACGCCACGACAGACTGACGCCACCCCGCCAAAGGAAATACCATGAGCACGCCCAAACAGCACAACGACGCCGAGTGGCGCGCCCGCCTCAGCCCCGAGCAATACCGCGTCGCCCGCCAGGGCGGGACCGAACGCCCTTTCAGCGGTGAACACTACCAGCGCACCGAGCACGGCGACTATCACTGCATCTGCTGTGGCAGTCTGTTATTCCACTCAGACAGTAAATTTGACGCTGGCTGCGGCTGGCCCAGCTTCTGGGAAGAAGCCGCTGGCGACCGCATTACCCGTTTGCGCGATACCTCGCACGGCATGATTCGCGTGGAAGTACGCTGCGCGCAGTGCGATGCACATCTGGGCCATGTATTCCCCGACGGCCCGGAACCCACCGGCGAACGCTACTGCATCAATTCGGTATGCCTGAGCTTTACCCCCAAGCCATGAATGCAGGAACTGGGCTGCCGGGCTTGGCACATCAACGCCAGGCGGTAGCCCATGCCACGGGCTAGTCTCAGACCAGCCGTTCGTGAAAGTCCGCCTCGCCCTGCCGCCAATAGGCGGCCACTCGTACACCTTCGCGTGGCAGGGCTTTTTCTTCCAGCAGAATGTTTCTCACCTGACGCATCAGCCCACCCTCGCCGGCGCACCAGGCAAAGCCATTGCCAGCAGGCGCTTGCCAGTGGCGCAGGGCGGCCAGCAAAGCAGCTGGGTCTGTCACTTGCTGCAGCTGCCATTCTTGCTGGCGCGGCACGGACCAAGCTGCCAGCCCGGACGGGCGCAGCAGCAAGACATCGGCACGGGCGGATGCCGGCAGCTCGGACAAGCGGCGGCGAATGGCCGGCAAGGCGGAATCGTCGCCCAGCAGCAGGTGCCAGTCTTGCTGCTGGGGAATGATCATCGAGCCCTTGGGGCCAGCGATCATGGCACTCATGCCCACGACAGCCTGTGCCGCCCAAGTGGCGGCTGCACCATCGCCATGCAGGGCGAACTCCAGCACCAGTACACCCTGCGCCGCATCCCAGTGGCTGGGGGTGTAATCGCGCAGTATGGTTTCGCCCTGCGCATTGCTGAAGATGAACTTGATGTGGTCATCAAAAGACTGGGACTGGAAACCGGCCAGGTCCTCCCCGCTAAAGCGGATACGGGCAAAGCCGTCGCCAGGGCGCTCGACCTTGCTCACCGTTACCTTGCGCTTGATCAGTTCATATCTGACCCGTTCAATGCGGTGTTGCGGCAAAATGCTAGACATAGTCACTCCAATTAATTGACAATATCACCTAATATGCAAAATAAAGTTGACCTTGTCAACCAAGTTGACGACACCGCCGAGCAGATTTTCGAATCCATTCACACGCTGATGCATCAATATCGCGCGCTCCAGTTTGCTGCCATTCGTGCAGACGAGCTGGGCCTGACGCATATGGAAGGCAAGGTGCTGGGTTATTTCTCCCGTCATCCGGGAGCCAGCCAGAGTGACCTGGCCCTGCACTCGGGCCGTGACAAGGCGCAGCTCACCCGGCTGATTGCCCGCCTGAAGGAAGCCGGACTACTGCAAGCCCATGCCGACGAGCGCGACCGCCGCACGGTACGCCTGACGCTGACGGCAGACGGCCAGGCACTGCACAGCACCTTGCGCCAGCAGGGTCGCCAACTGGCAGCCAAGGCCATGGACGGCATCAGTCCACAGCAACGCAGCGAGCTGTTGCAGTTATTGCAACAGGTCAAAAGCAATCTCGACCAGCCCGACTAGCCACTCCCCCTCTGCGACGGTGGCCAAGCGGCTGCCGATAGCCCCGCCAGACAAGGCCTGGCGGTGGCCGGCTGGCTGTCCAGCCCTCTTCCCCGACCCATTCGCCTATTTGATGATTTTTGTTTTAAATAAATCAACTATTGCCAGTATTGATTTTCAAGCGCGCCACTTCTACACTGCAAGCACAATTACTTACAAATGAATGGCTTTATTTTAAATCACATTTTGCGATTCAAAATAGGCCACCCCGGATGAGTGCAGGAGGTGTGTGATGAAGAAAATTATTGGCGTGATGATTGCCCTGGCCTGCCTGCAAGCAAATGTTGCCAGTGCCGACAACGGCGGCCGTATCGATTTTTCCGGGCAGATCACCAAGAGCACCTGCGCCATTCCTGCTGCCACCCTCATGGCTTATGCCAGCCAGCCACGCCTGTATCAGGCAGCTCGCCAGCAAGCTTCCGGCCCGTCCTGCTCCGGCATGGACAACACCCAGTCGCTGACCCTGAGCAAAGTGCAAGGCACGGCAACGGGTAGTGGCATCGTCAATATCGTCTACAACTGAAACCGCCCTGCCCGGCGGCGGTCCGCCAGAATGCAAAAAACCAGCAGCCTGATTTCAGCTGCTGGTTTTTTCATATTGCACGGCCCGGCAAGAGCGCCGGCCTGCGCGCTATTGATACAACATGGTGACGCTGACAATGGACTGTACTGTCCCGGGCACCATGGTTGCCGTCCGGTAGTACTCAACATAAACCGGCAGTTGCGCCATCTGCGATTGCACATTCACCACCCGGGTATTGTTGGTGGAGTTGGCACCGATATTCAGCCCATCACCAGCCGATGCCATATTGACCGCCACCCCTTTCGCCGTACCGTTATTGGCAAACTCGGTGCCAATATTGCTGTCGGGCGTACCGGAAAAATTGAAGGTGGCAGTACGCACGCCAGTCGAACAATTACTGGCGGTAATGGTGAAATAGGTCCGGCCAAAGGTGCTGCCCACGCCGGGGAAGTTGAAGGTCGAGGCATTGGGCAGGGTGATGCTGCGGTTGACATCAGCAGCGCTCAGCGCGCAGGTCCCACCCGGAGTAAAGGTGACACTGCCGTTCAGCAACTGATTAAAATTAATCGGCACATTATTCAGACCGCCCTTGCCATCCAGCTGGAATACCGGGTAGCTATTGATGTTGACCACACCGCTGCTGGGTGAATTGGACGACTTCAATATCACGATGGAGTACTGCAGATTGCTGGTGACCTGCCCGCCACTGGGTATGTAAATACCGGTATTGATGGCGCCACTGGTCTGGGTATAGGTGACGCCATTGAAAATGATGCCGATCTGCACGCCTGCCGCCAGCGTCTGGTTTGTCGGGTTGACCCAGAAATAGACGTTCTCTCCCACACTCTGCGAGCAGTACACCGAGATGCTTTGCAGCGGAGACTGCCAGATGACCGTTCCGGTGGCTGCAGTCGAGGAGATATACACATTATTCGGCAGCGTCAATGTGCTGCTCAGCGGCCCACCGGACTGGTTCAACCAGCAACCCAGCGCGTGGCTGGCATTGGGCAGCAATAACAGCAGCAAACCCAGAGCCGCGAATGTCTGTTGCAGGTACTTGCGCATATTCATAACCATTTCAGTAAAGGACGGATCGCCGTATGCCATGCCTCAAGGCTGGCTGCCCGATCCGTCGGGTGACTACTGGCATACCGCTTCTGTCTGCAGATAGCCCTTGTTCTTGCGGACGCCGGCGTCTTGCACCGGACTGGTGTAGCTGAAGCTGCACTGCTGTCGGGCCTGTGCGCCCCAGCTCACGCGCAGGGCCTTGCCTTCCTGACCACGCAGGAAGGTGCGACCACCCTGCCCCACCATGGCCAGCTCGGTACCGTCGGCCTGCTGCACGCTGGCGCCCACCGGCAGATTGTCGCCATTGCTCTGCCGCAAACGGACAATCATCGGCTTGCCCTGCTGGGTGGGGAATTTCACCATGGCGATGGCACCGGAGCGCGGTGCCAGCTTGCTGGAGGTTTCCTGCAATTCCACGTCTTCACTCATGCCCTTGGGGTCGAGCGTGATGTCGTTTTGCCGATACGGCATCAGGTTGGTGACCACGGCATAGCCCTTGCGGTTAACCTGCACGCCATTGACGTTATTGACCATGGCACCTTCCGCGCCAGGCGCTTCGATCACCGCGATGGATTCGCCCAGTGACTGCGCTGCCGTCACCCCACCGGGGTGGAACACCAGCGCACCGCTCACCCCCAGCGATTGCTGTGAGGTGTTGCCCATGCTGCTGGCCCCTGCCGAGAAGGTAGCGACCGAGGTGGCATATTGCAGATTGCCACCACCGCCGGTGCTGCTGTCCTTGCCGTTGAACTGGTTGGCGCTGGCATAGGCGTTGTAGCTGATATTGCGCATTTCGCCGGCCGAGCCGCTCAGCGACAGCTGCTCGCTGCCATTGTGTTTGCTGTCGCGGGTGAGGCTGGCGGTGAGCAAGGGTGAAGTGGGCTGCTTGCCCAGCGGAATCGATACGCTGAGCATGTACTGGGTGGTGTTGTTGTTCTGCGAGTCCTTGCTACGACCTGCCGACACGCTGAAGCTGCCCCATTTGTAGCTATTGGAATAGCCAGCCTGGTAAAGCAGGTCACGCCCCGGCTGGTTCCAGTAATCCTGAGTGGAACCACTGACAAACACATGGCCCCAGCCCTCGGCCAGCGGCTGGTCGACATTGAGCTGGAACTTGTTGCGCGTGCGGTAGACCACGCTGCTCTGATTGATCAGCGCGGCGTAGCTGTTGAACTCCAGATAGCCCTCGGTCGAATAGCGGTAAGCGGCCACGGTGAAGTTGGTGCGGGTGGCTTCCAGCAGCTTGCTATAGGTGACACGGTAACTCTGACCGGTCAGCTGCGAGCCCAGGCCTGCCGAAGCGGGCAGATCGCGCGCCTGCGACTGGGTGACATCGGTGGCCAGCGCACCAAACGGCGTATTCAGCGCCACGCCCAGCATGCCGGCCTGGTAGTGCTCGGCTGCAATCACCCCACCATAGACGGTGACGGTATTATTCAAGCCACGCTGATAAGTGGCCTGGATAAATTTTGGCTGGGTGTTGAGGCTTGCATCGCGCAGCTGACCCGCCGTGATGCTGTAGCGCGACTGACTGGCACGCAGCAACTGCGGCACCGCGGCATACGGCACCACAAACTGGCGGGTGCGGCCATCGGCCTCAGTCACCGTGACATTCAGGTCACCTGCATAGCCGGTGTTATACAAGTCGTTGATCTGGAACTCGCCGGGCGGCACGGTGTTTTCATAGATCAGATTGCCGTTCTGGCGAATGGATACGCGGGCATTGCTCTCGGCCACACCGCGCACCACCGGCGCATAGCCCTGCATCGATTCCGGCAGCATGCGGTCGTCGGAGTTGATCTGTGCCCCGCGGAAACCCACCGAACTGAACAGATCGGACGGCGTAAAGCTGTCGCCCACCGTCAACACCGATTGCCATGCCGTCAGGTCGTGCTGGGCATAGGCAGAAATACTCTGGTAATGGCGTCCGTCGCCAGACTGGTTCTGGTAGCTCTGCTGTGTCAGCGCCGCATTATGGCGCAGCCGCCACTCGCCGATATTCAGCCCGGCATTGCTGCCCAGATAGTACTGTGTGGTCTTGCCGACGCTACCGTTGTCATAGCGATAGGCATTGGCGTTGTAATTGATGAAGCCGGCAAAGGGTGCACCGGCATCCCAGTATTGCGGGTCCACATAACCACGCGCATGGCTGTGGACATACAACTGGGGAATGCTGACATCCAGCTTCAGATCGGAAGCATTGAAGCTGCTGCTTGCCCCCGGCACGATGGCACCGATCTCATGGCAGCGGCTTGCGTCTTGTCGGGTCAGGGCGTCGCTGTCTTGCAGGCGGCTGAAGTCCACACCCATTTCATCCAGCATGGCGCGGTTAAAACAGGCCACCACCTTGTGATCATCCCGCTCGCGCAGCACGACATCGCGCCGTCCCAGCCAGCCCATATTGACGAACACATCGGCACGATAAGTCCCCGGCAGTGCCGCACCATTGCCGCTGAAGCGCGACAGATCCAGCGGCTTGCCATCCGGAGTCTGCCCCAGAAAGGCGGGATTGAACTGCACATCGTTCAATGCCACGACGCCGTCCGCCGGATTGGTATCGGCCGCCCAGGCTGCCCCCGGACTGAACACGGCGATCAGCATCAGGCTCAATGGTTTGGGTATCCAGCAGGCCGATGCCTGTCGGCTAGGATTTTTTATCATGGCAGCACGCTATCTGGCATGAACCCGGCCGGCACAAACGACATGCGTCGCGGCGGCCCGGTCCTGATTGATCAAGGTTTCAGCTGCAGGCTGTGCGCAACCGGAGCACCAAAATCATTGATGCTTTCGTAGAGCAGCGCGGCCTCGCCGGTGGGGCGCGCAGTCAGCCCCTTCAGCTTGAAATCGGCACTGCCACCGGGTGCGACCATGCCACCCTCGCTGCGGTATTCATGACCACCCAGCTGGATGGCACTGAAATTGAGCGAGACATGAAAGGCACTGGCATTGCTGGCGCGCAAGGCGTAGCCAAGCTTTCCCCCCAGGGAAACCAGCTGCCAGCTGAGTTTGTCTGCCGCATCATCCGGATTGCCGGCCAGGCCGGCCGGGCGATAGAACAGCTTGAGGCGGGAGCGGAAGGCCACCTGCACATAGTTGTGCTGCTCGTTGCTGGCCTTGGGCAGGGGCGGAATATCCAGGATATTCAGCCAGAACACCGACTCGCGGTCTTGCGGCACGCTATCGCCGGTAAAGGTCAGGCGCACCGTTTGCGCCTTAGCCGGGTCCACCCGGAAAATCGGCGGCATGATCAGGAAGGGCGCATCGGCCGTGGTGGGTTCGGACTTTTCATTGCCACGATCTGCCCACGCCTGTACCAGCGCCGGGTCATGGCCAACATTGTCCATCTTGATGGTGACTTCGCGATCATCTGACTTGTAGATGATGCGTGTACCGGTAATCACCACATTGGCCTGCGCGGCGGATGCCAGCAACATGGCCATGCTGGTGAACACGACTGCCCCGAGTTTTGCTATTTTTTTCATTCTGCACCTGCCTCAACGATTGCCCTGGCGATCCGGGGAGGCACTCCCCAGACCACCGGGCGGGTGCTGCTTAGTTGTAAATCATCGAGTACTGAACACTGGTATTCACCGTACCCGCGGTGGATGCGCCACCGGTGGCGATGTACTGGGCGTAGTAGTTCATGGTGCCGGTCTTGTTCGGCGAGCTGCCGGACAGGGTGACGGTTTGCGAGTTGGCGCTGGTGGCAACATTGATCGGCTGGAAGGTATTGTTCAGCAGCTGTACTTCCACATTGGTGGCCATGCCGGAACCGCTGGCATTGAACAGGTTACCGGTGCTCTGGTCCACCGTGGCACCCAGTTCGAAATGGGTCTGGGCACTGGTGCCGTTACAGTTGCTCAGGTTCAGCGCAAACGGGGTGACACCGGCAACCTGGCCGGCAGTAGCCAGCGCAGAGGTGGACACCGTCGGCAGGGTCACGGTGACGTTGCTGCCACTGGTGCCGGTGATGGTGCAGGTATTGGCCGTGATCTTGCCGTTGATGGTAATGGTGCCATCCGCTGCCAGCGCGCCAGCAGAGTAAATGCCCAACCCGATTACCAAGACAGAAACAATCTTTTTCATTTTCTAAAACTCCATCGCATTAACAGGGCAGCACACTGCCCCAGACAGAACGCCAGCCTGGCGCCCTTCCCCGCAAGCTTCCACCGCCACTGCGCAAGACGCAGTCAGCCAGAACACTCGCAAACCACCCGCAACAGCCTTGCCACCCGCCTCAGCACCATGACAATGGTGTCGAGCGAATTAGATATTAAATGTTTAAGCTGTTGTTATTTACAATTGTAAGCTCAGCATCTTCATGTTGAAAAGAATTTTCTTGAAAGTGTTGTAATTTTTCCTGTCAAATATGACAAAAGCTAGATTGCACGGGGGTGCTGCAAGCAGAGCCACCATTTCAAGCCGCTGATTTTTAATCAAATCATTCAGTTGCCTGCCAGCGAGGACACACAGCCACAACCGCAGCCGCAGCCGCTGCTTTTTGTGGCGTGGCGAGTCAGCAGCCGTGCGTTTGTACATTTGGCAGGAAGCAAGACAAGGAAAATGCATGCAGAGGCGCTGATGAAAACCAGGAAATGAACCGAAATGCAGTGCCTGACAAAATGCGAACACTTAAGGAGGCTTGCCTTGCCAGGAGCCACTGCCGGCCGCCCGTGGGCAGCCCGAGGCTGGAGGTGCCAGACAAGCAGCACCCGCGCCATGCCCGGGGCGTGCGCCAGGGCGGCCATTTTGCGCAGGGCATGAAGTTGGCGTATCCTGACGGCCATTGATGGTGCCGGCAACGCCGGTGAAAAGGGAATGCAGTGCAATGCTGCAACTGCCCCCGCAACTGTAATCGGTTAGGTTTTGCGCATCATGTCACTGGCTGTCTTGGCTGCATCCACCAGCAAGACACCAAGCCGGGAAGACGCGCAACGCTGCTGGAGCCGGAAGTCAGGAGACCTGCCATCATCGTCTGTGAGCGCGCTTGTCATGCAGCCGGGGGGCTGTATAGAGAGTCCGCGCCACTTTCACTGTGGGTCATCCTCATGCACATCATGGAAGGCTATTTGCCGGCCAAGCACTGTCTTGCCTGGTATTCCGTTTCTGCTCCTTTCTTTGCCGGCGGTGTCTGGCACATACGCAAAATCCTGTCGGAACGTCCGCAAGCCAGAATGAATCTGGCCGCTGCCGGCGCCTTTGCCTTTGTCTTGTCTGCCCTGAAAATGCCCAGCGTGACCGGCTCCTGCTCGCACCCCACCGGTACCGGTTTTGGCGCGGTGGTATTCGGGCCGGCGGTGATGGCGGTGCTGGGGGCCATGGTCTTGCTGTTCCAGGCCTTGCTGCTCGCCCATGGCGGCCTGACCACGCTCGGGGCCAACCTGTTCTCCATGGCCATCGTCGGCCCCTGGGTCAGCTATGGCTTGTGGAAGCTGGGGCAGCGCCTTGGCTTGTCGGTGGCGGTGTCGATGTTTCTTGCCGCTGCGCTGGGGGATCTGGCCACATATATCACCACCTCCATCCAGCTGGCACTCGCCTATCCGGACCCGGTGGGTGGCTTCATGACTGCCGCCATCAAGTTCGGTGGCATTTTTGCGCTGACGCAAGTGCCATTGGCCATTGCCGAGGGCATGCTGACGGTGGTGGTGATGGATGCGCTGGCCGGCAAGGTAGCCGATATCAGAAAAGTCAGCATTCTTGCCGGGGAGACACGCTAATGGCCAAGTCATCCCGTAGCAAATGGCTGCTGTTGGGCACGGTCGCACTGCTGGTGCTGCCGCTCTTGCTGGTCGAAGGCAAATTTGCCGGCTCGGACGATCAGGCCACCGCCGCCATTACCCACGCCAAGCCAGGCTACCAGCCCTGGTTCTCCCCCATCTGGGAGCCGCCAAGCGGCGAAGTGGAAAGCCTGCTGTTTGCCTTGCAGGCCGCCATTGGCGCTGGCGTCATCGGCTACGTCATCGGCAAACGCCAGGGACTGGCCGCCCGCGATGAAGCTGAGCATTGATCACTATGCGCATCTGAGTCGCTGGCGGGAAAGGCCGGTGCTGGAAAAGGCCCTGCTGGCTATCGGCATGTTGCTGCTGGCCATCAGCCTGCCACCCTGGCCGGCCGCCCCTTGCATCATCGCCAGCGTACTGAGCGTGACGCTGCTGGGTGCAAGAGTGCCGTTGCGACTCTGGTTGCGCTATGCCCTGATACCCGCCGGCTTCCTGCTGACCGCCGGGCTGAGCATGCTGTTTGATGTCAGCCGCCACGGCCTGAGCTTGTCCCCAGCGGCGCTGCCAACGGTATGCGGCCTGCTGCTCAGATCTTTCGCCGGAATCTGCTGCCTGCTGCTGCTTGCCCTGACCACCCCGGTCACCGATATCCTGGCCAGCCTGCGCAAAATCGGCCTGCCGCGCGAGATTGCCGAAATCAGCCTGATCATGTACCGGCTGGTTTTCCTGCTGCTGGACACCGCCAGCGCCATGCATACGGCACAGGCCGCGCGACTGGGACAAAGCAATCGCAAGCAACAGCTGCGCTCGCTCGGCCTGCTACTGGCCAATCTGTTTCCACGCGCCATGGATCGGGCCGGCAGGATGGAAAACGGCCTGGCCGCCCGCGGCTGGAACGGCGAATTCAACGTCCTGCGGCGCACGCAGCCGCTATCCCTGACACGCCTGACATGGACCAGCCTGTTACTGGGTAGCGTAGTGCTGGTCGGAACCCTTTTTTCATGAACACCATTCTCAGTGTCCAGCAGCTTGGCTATACCTTTCCTGGCAATGTCATTGCGCTGTCAGGCATCAATCTTTCCATTCAACGGGGCCGCTGCCTGGCCTTGCTCGGGCCAAACGGCTCGGGCAAGAGCACTTTTTTGCAGCATCTGAATGGAACCTTGCGGCCGGATCATGGCAGCGTGTTGCTGGAGCAGGAGGCCGTGACCTACTCGCGCCAGGGGCTTAACCGGCTGCGCAGCAAGGTGGGCCTGGTCTTGCAGGATGCCGATGACCAGCTGTTTGCGGCCTCGGTATTTGAAGACATCTCGTTCGGGCCATTAAACCAGGGGCTGGAGGCCGCCGCCGCACAACAAAGAGTAGAGGAAGCAATACGGGCCATGGGCCTGGCCGGGCTGGAAAACCGCCCGCCGCACATGCTCTCCGGCGGACAAAAGAAACGGGTCGCCATTGCCGGCGCATTGGCCATGGCCCCGGAGGTGCTGCTACTGGATGAACCCACCGCCGGGCTGGATCACGAAGGCATTGCCCAGCTGATTGAAATCCTGCAAACCCTGATGCAACAAGGCATCACCATCGTGTTTTCCACCCACGATGTCGATCTGGCCTGCGGGCTGGCGGATGATATCGCCCTGTTTGCTGCCGGGCGGGTCATCGGCTTTGGCGAGCGCCGCCAGATCTTGCTGGACAAGGACATGCTATTGGCCGCCAAACTCAGCCCCTCCCTACTGCTGCAAATGGTGGTCTTTGCACAGGACAAGGGCCTGCTGGCCGCCGATGCCGTCATGCCGCGCACTGCTGGCGACATCATGGCGTTGGTCGGGCAGTGGCAGCACGAATCTCATCAAACAAACCTGGCCGACTGAAGAGGTGGCACGCATTGAGCCGCCAGGTTTAAGCCTGCCACCGCCATGGCCGGCGGCTTTCCTTGTCAAAAGCTGTTCATAGCCTGCTGCGCTGCGGTGATACCGTGTTAAAAGCGCCTGCGGAATGCTCATTGACTCCAGGCAAACTCCGCGTCCTTAGTCGTTCTCGCCTTGTCTCACTCTCGCTCGCGACACTCGGCACAGGCTTTCACATCCGGCCGGCCGGGGTAAACACGAGTGGCCCTGCCCTGCCAGCAGGCTGACTTCAAAACGGTGGATGGCTGCCCGGCTATGCCTACCTGCAAATGGGCATTGCATTTATATCGTAGTGCGATATATTTAAATGACAGCACTGCTGTTTACCAAGGAGACTGTCATGAGCCCGCTTAGCCCCCTGCGCATGCTGTGGTCGTCAGGCCATAGCTGGGACACCCTGTCCCAATCCCATTCCTCGGTTTCGGCCAGTTTTTATCGCATCGTCCTACCCGGCTCGCTGCTGGGTACGGCCATGCTGCTGTTTGCCGCCAGTTACCATGGCAATGTCTATGCCCCAGAAGTTTCCTTCACCCACTGGCTGGTGGTAAGCCTGTTATTCATGGTCACCAATTGGCTGGCCGTGCCGCTGATGGCCTGGGTCATCCGCCAGTCGGTGCATGCGCCCTCGCGCCCGGCATTTGCCGACTGCTATCGCCTGGCCGCCATTGCACCTGTGCCCATCTGGCTCTCCACACTGACCCTGCTGCTGCCGCTGCCCCTGTTCAATATGGCCTGCGGCGTGATCGGCCTGCTGGCATCGGGCATGCTGCTCTATCACGGACTGGATGCCTTGTTTGAACATGACGACTCAGTCAGCACCCAGTCCATGGCCTACACGGTGTTTTCCGTGGGTGCACTGGTGTGGCTGTTCGTGGTGGCCTTGCTGATGACGCCGCTGCTGTAGGCCAGCGGGCAGCAGCTTGCCGGCGGACCGGATATGTTAAGGTAGCGCATTACCATTGCCCTGCCCGCCCATGTCCAGCCCGCTTTGCAAACAGGATTTTGAATATCTGGCCGATTTTCGCTACCGCTTGCGCCAGTTCTTGCGTTTCAGCGAGGAGCTGGCGCAAAGCCATGGCATCACGCCATTGCAATACCAGCTGCTGTTGCAGGTTCAGGGTTATCCAGAGCGCGACTGGGCCACGGTGGCCGAGTTGGCCGAAAGGCTGCAATCGCACCATCACAGCGTGGTGGGATTGATCAATCGCTGCGAGACGCAGCAACTGGTACGCAAATCCCCCGGCCGAAACGATGGCCGTCAGGTGGAAATCAGTTTGCTGCCCAAGGGGCTGGAACTGGTGGAAAAACTGGCCCAGGCCCATCGCGATGAATTGCTGATGCTCAAGGATCTGGCAGACAGCCCATCGACGGATTTGCTACTGAATATCCAGCAAGCACTCAAGACCGGACAGTAATCAGGCCATTCATTTACATCGCAATGCGATATTATAGCCACCCCCCCCATCCTGGCTGCGACCGTGCCTGACTTCATGAAGCAACTTCTTCACTACTTGCAGGGCTTTGTTCCCCCCACCCTGGGCGCTGGACGCCGCGAACGTCTCTATGGCTGTATTGGCGCCGGCCTGGGCCTGCAAGTGACCGCGCTGTTGAGTCACCTGATGCTGGGCCAGATCAATCCGTGGTTCATTGCGCCCATGGGGGCATCTGCCGTCTTGCTGTTTGCCGTGCCGTTCAGTCCCCTGGCCCAGCCCTGGTCCATCATCGGCGGCAATATGCTGTCTGCGGCCATTGGCGTCAGTTGTGCCCGCTACATTGGCGACCCGGTGCTGGCAGCCAGCATGGCCGCTGCGCTGGCCATTGCCGCCATGTTCCAGCTGCGCTGCCTGCACCCGCCTGGCGGTGCAGTCGCCATGACCGCCGTACTGGGCGGGCCGGCCATCAGCGCGCTGGGTTACCAGTTTGTGTTGTGGCCAGTGGCGGTCAACTCTGCCCTCATGCTGGGCATGGCCTTGCTGTTCAACAATGCCTTGCGCCGTGGCTATCCGCACCGTCCGCAGCCGGCGAGCAACGCGCACCACACGGCCGACCCCCTGCCCAGCCAGCGCCGTGCCATCAGCCAGCAGGATTTGCACCAGGCGCTGGCAGCGCATGGCGAAGTACTGGATATCAGTGAGGAAGATTTGCTCGCCATTTTGACGGCGGCAGAAGAACAGGCGCAGCAGCGCCGGCTGGGTGGCATTCATTGCGCCGACATCATGTCACGCGATGTGGTGAGCATAGGTGCACAGGCCAGCCTGCAAGAGGCCTGGGACAAGCTGGCGCATCACAAGATCAAGGCGCTGCCGGTCATCAGCCCCATGCAAACGCTGGTGGGCATTGTGTCACTGCATGATTTTTTCCTGCCGCGCCATGGGCAGGCAGCGCATCTGCCGGGCAGCACCGGCTGGGAAAGCAGTACGGTGGCCGACATCATGACCAGCCCGGTACGCCATGTTGCAGCCCTGCAGCCCATCACCGCCTTGAGCCAGGCTTTTTCCGATGGCGGCCTGCATCACATGCCGGTGGTGGATGCCGATGGCAAGCTGTGCGGCATCATCACCCAGTCCGACCTGATTGCCATTCTGCTGAAAAACTGACTCAGTCCGCCGAGCCCTGCAGGCGGTCGGCGTCCAGCAGCACGATTTCACGGCCATTGACTTCAATCAGCCCGCCCTCGCTCAGCTGGTGCAGCATGCGCGAGAAGGTTTCCGGCGTCAGGTTGAGGCGGGAGGCAATCAGGTTCTTGTTCACCGGCAGCGTCACTACCGGCAGTGGCCCGCGCTGCGGATCGACATTTTGCAGCAGATAGCCGGTCACCCGTTGCAATGAGTTTTCGATGGAATAGCGCTCCACATCGCGTACCAGACCATGCAGGCGCATGGCCAGGCCGGCCAGCAAGCGGCGGGCAAACGCGGCATCGCGTTCAATCGCCTGATAAATGGCTTCTGCTTCCACCTTCAGCAAAAAGCCGTCTTCCAGAAACTGTGCCATGACCGGACAGGGCCGCCCCAGAAACATCACCGCCTCGGCAAAGCTCTGCCCCGGATGAATGATTTCCATCACCTTTTCGCTGCCCTGCGCCGAGGAAAGGGCCAGCTTGACCCGGCCATACACCACCAGAAACATGCCATCGCAGGGGTCGCCCTTCTGGAACACGACCTGCCCCTTTCCCCCGCGTACTTCGTGGGTGAAAGGCACCAGCGCCTGGATCTGCGCTTCCGACAGTTCCTGAAACAAGGGCTGGTGACGCAAAAAAGAAGGGATATCAACTGTAGCCATGGTCATTTCCGTATGCCAAACCGGGTGGATAACAAGCGGCGCCATCTCCAGCCGGCCGATACCGCCCACGCTGGCGACTATAGGCCACTGGCCTTAAAGCCACCATGCGTAGTAAGCAGGGAGTGGGCTAGTTCTACCGGCGTAGTCCGGCCAGCAGGTGGCAGGCCGGAGCGAGGGCATCTATCTAATGGCTGGTGCCTTCCGAGCGGTTGACCTTGTTGAATACATTGTATTTGCCGATGGGCTTGGCCATGGGCAAGGCGGCCACTTCGCGCAGGGTTTGCGCATCCACCACGATCAG
Organism: Aquitalea aquatilis; assembly: GCF_005155025.1. Classification (NCBI taxonomy): domain Bacteria; kingdom Pseudomonadati; phylum Pseudomonadota; class Betaproteobacteria; order Neisseriales; family Chromobacteriaceae; genus Aquitalea; species Aquitalea aquatilis. Next base: position 3,699,501 of record NZ_CP039731.1, read on the forward strand.
CTCGCCCGGATTTTCCATCACCGACACCAGCGCATAGCGGCCATCACGGGTGAATTCGACGTGGGCGGTAGTCTTGCCCGGTCGCAACACCAGCTGGCGCACCACGCTGAGCGTGCGCTTGTCGATGATGGACAGCGTGTCCTTGTGCGCGCTCATCATGGAATCGGCCCAGGCATAGGGCGTGTTTTCATGGCTGCGCAGGAAGAAGCCCGGCCCCGGCAGCTGCACTTCCTTGATCAGCTGCCAACTGTCCATGTCGACGAAACTGAGCTGGCCGCCCTTGAGATTGGGCGTGGCCATGATGCGGTGGCCATCGCGCTCGAAGCTGATGCCCGAGCCCAGGTGCGGCATGCCCAGCAGCGGCAGGTCGGCCACCTTGCTGCGCGCATCCAGGCTGATCACCTGCGCCTGGCCGCTGCGCGAGGCACCCAGCACATGGCGGTAGGACGGATCGAAGTAGAAGTCGTCCAGCACCATGGACAGCGGCGTCACCCGCGGGGTGAGGAAACCCGGCTGCGCCAGCGCCTCGCCCATTTTGTAGTCGTGCACCAGGCCGGGGTAAACCGGCTCGGCATGACGGTCGTAGCTGATTTCCCACAGCTCGGGCACATCTTTTAACGCCACCACAAAGCTGTGGCGCGGTGCGGCTTCGTAAACGGCGGATACCCGCGACGGGCGGCCGGCGGCATCACGCACGGCAATGGTCTTGACCGGGGCCAGACCGTGGGCATCCAGCAGCACCAGTGTCTGCGGCAGGGTGTTGCCGGCCAGAATCCAGTTGCCGTCATCCGATACCGCGATATTGCGGGTGTTCAGCCCCACGCGGATGTCCGCCACCACCTGCAAGCTGTACAGGTCGTACTGGGTCACCCAGCCATCGCGGCTGGAAAAATAGACAAAGCGGCCATCGGGCGAGAACTTGGGCCCGCCATGCACCGCATAGTGGCTGGCAAAACGGGTGATGGGCAGGAAGCGATCGCCATCCAGCACCGTGACATGGTGATCGCCCGCCTCCACCACCACAAACAGGTTGAGCGGATTAGCTGTGTATTGCGGCTTGGCCGGCAGGCTGGACAGTGCCACCGGCTGGCGGTGCGAGGCGCGCATGTCGGCCTCGCTCCAGCGCGGCGGCGTGGCCGGGGCGCTTTGCACATAGGCGGTGAGCTGGCTGATCTGCTCATCAGTGAGCTGGCCGGCAAAACCGGCCATCTGGGTGGCGGTGCGGCCCTGGCGGATGGTGTTGCTGATCTCGGCGGTTTTCAGCCGCTCCAGACTTTCCGGCAGCAAGGCCGGGCCCATGCCGCCCAGCCGGTCTGCCCCATGGCAGCTTTGGCAATGCTGGCCGTATAACTGCGCAGCCGGCGATGGCTCGGCTGCGGAGGCGGCATGGAGTGGCAGGCTGAGCGCCATGCCCAACAAGGCTAGCCAGCGTTTGATCATGCTGTCTCCTTCTGCCAGGGAGTGAGCGGTGCCAGCGCATGCACGCCGCTGGCGACGCCCACTTCTTCGTCGCTCAGATAACAGGCCGGGTCTGCCGCCCAGAAATTGCCGGTCAGCTCCCAGGCGCGCACCCGGGTATTGCCATTGCAGATGGCCAGATGCTGGCAGGCGGCACAGCGCCCTTCCACCGGCCGTGGCGACTGGCGCAGACCAGCCATCAGCGGGTGGGATTCATCCTGCCAGATGGCGGAAAACGGCCGCTGGCGCACATTGCCCAGTGTCACCTTCCACCACATGGTGTCCGGGTGCACATTGCCCAGATTGTCGATATTGGCCACGTTCACCCCGCTGGCGTTGCCCCCCCAGGCCAGCAGACGCTGACGCAGCTGCGCGGCCTGCTCCGGGTAATGGCGCGCGGCCCAGTGCAGCAGGTACACCGCATCGGCGTCGTTGTTGCCGGTGACGAAATCACGCGGCTTGCCAGCGCGGATGTGTTGCAGACAGGACTCGATCAGCAAGTCCATCGCCCAGCGGGTGCGCGGCTGGCGTGCGTCGTCGGCCCGGTGCTTGTTGCCGCGTCCGGCATAGTTGAGATGGGAGAAGTAGAATTTGTCGATGTCCTCCACCGCCAGCAGCTGCAATAGCGCCGGCAGGTCATCGGCATTGTCTTCGGTCATGGTGTAGCGCAGGCCCACCTTGAGGCCGGCATCGCGCGCCAGGCGCATGCCGCGCAAGGCCAGCTCGTAGCCACCGGCCAGGCGGCGGAAGCGGTCGTGGGTGGCACCGATGCCATCCAGGCTGACGCCGACATAGTCGAAACCGACCGCGGCCAGCGCAGCAATATTGTGCTCATCAATCAGCGTGCCATTGCTGGACAGGCCGACATAAAAACCCATGGCCTTGGCGCGGGCGGCCAGCTCGAAGATATCCGGCCGCAGCAGCGGCTCGCCACCGGACAGGATCAGCACCCGCACGCCAAAGGCATACAGATCGTCCATCACCGCACAGGCTTCGGCAGTGGACAGTTCGCCCAGGAAGTCTTTGTTGGCTGAGGTGGAATAACAATGCTGGCAGGTGAGATTACAACGGCGGATCAGGTTCCAGATCACCACCGGGCCGCTGGGTTTGCCACCGCGTGCGGGTGTGGCAGCCGGGTCCAGCAGGCTTTGCAGATAGGGTGTCAGGCGCAGCATGAAAGGCTCCGGCAAGGGTGACGGCAGACAGTGTGCGGGGACAAGCGGGCCATGCTCCTTGACCCGTATCAACGGGATGAAGCAAGACCGGCTAACAAACCGCTGCTGCGGCCTTGCGCCTGCTGGTCGTACAGCTTGTCCTAACTGCAGCGGCGCGCCTTGACCCTGCTGCTCTGCAAGGATTTATCAGCCGCACGGGCCTACACCCGCAGGCCGGATTTTTTCAGGATGCGGGTGGAAAACAGCAGCGCATGGCGACGGCAGGCCGGGCCCAGCAGTTGCAATAGTTGGCCCTGCTGCTCGCGCACCGCCCGGCGGCTGCCACCATGCACCATGGCAAACAGGTTGTACGGCCAGTGCGGCAGATGACGCGGGCGGCGATAGCAGTGGCTGACGCAATCAAGCTGCCCCAGCTGCTGGCCCAGTTCGTCGACCTGCTCGTCCGCCACATCGAACACCGCCATGCCGTTGGCGCGGTAGCCGATGGCGTAATGATTGGGCACCGCACCGATGCGGCGGATCACCCCCTGCTCCAGCATGCGGCCCATTCGGCTCAACACCTCCTGCTCTGGCAATTGCAGACTGTCGGCCAGCTGGCGGTAGGGCTGTTGCACCAGCGGCAGGCCGGCCTGGGTGGCGCGGATCAGCCGCCAGTCGTCTTCGTCAAGTTCCGGGTCCAGCTCCGGCACATGCTGGCTGTGGTCCACACTGGCGCGCCCGGCACTGGCCTGCCCCACCGCCGCCTGGCCGCCCACGGTAAAGCGCATGCCGACAAAGTATTCGCGCTGCTTGGGGAAGGCATGCACAGTGAGGCCGGTGAGCAGTTCGATGGCGCTGCAGGCGGCGGAAATCCCCGCCTGGCTGGCCGCGGCCAGCACAAACCACATATTGAGCTTGTGGGTGCGCTGATAATTGTGTGCCACCGCCGGCAGGCTGTTGACCGCCGCCGCCACCTCGTCGAAACGGGCCGGCGGCACCGCCAGTGCGGCCAGCACAAAGCAGCCGCCCATGCGCTCTATCTGGTAAAGCGGGCCAAAGCGGGTGAGTACCTGGCGCTGCAGCAGGCCATCCAGCCCCTGCAGCAAGGCCAGCTCGCTACAACCCAGCGCGGCAGCAGCGCCGGCAAAGGGCTGGCTGTCCAGCGGAAAGCCGCCTTGCAACTGGTTGACGATGCTGGTTTCCAGCGGGTTGAGCGTAGCCCGGCTATGCGTGATGGCCATAACAGGCTCCGCGTTGGGTGTAGCGTTTCAGGGAGGGCAACACGGCATGCGGATAAGGCTGCAGGCCATGGCGCTGGATGATCTGCCCCAGCGCAGCCTGCAGGCTGGCGGCATCGCTGGCGTGAATCATGCAGAACAGCTGGTAAGGCCAGTGCGGTGGCCGCGCCGGACGTTCGTAACACAGCGTCACCGCGGCCTCGCCAGCCAGTTGCCGGGCAATGCGCTCACGCGTGGCGGCATCGTCGATCTGCCACACACACATGGCATTGTGGCGATAGCCCAGCTCGGTATGGCGCAAGACTGCGCCAAAGCGCCGCAGCACGCCTTGCGCCTGCCAGTCCTGCAACTGCTGCAACACCTCCTGCTCGGTCAGGCCGCAGCCGCTGGCCAGCCGCTGGAACGGGCGCAATTGCAGCGGCAGCCCATCACGCAGGGCAGCCAGCAAGCGCTGCTGGCGCCAGTCCGGGCTGATGGGGTCTGGCAGACGCTGCGGCTGACGCACAGCAGTGCTGCCATCCAGCGCAAAACCCAGATCGATATGGTATTCACGCAGCAACGGCAGGTTCAGCGGCACCAGACCGGTGGCCAGACGGATGCGCGACAGCACCTCGGCCACGGCAGCGGCATCGCTGGCCGTCACCACGAACCACAGGTTGAAGTGATGGTCGCGCTGGTAGTTGTGGTTAACCTCGGCATGACTACTGACAAAGGCGGCCACGGCATCCAGCCGTTCCGCTGTCACGGCCAGCGCGGCCAGCGTGCTGCTGCCCACGGTATTGGGGGCAAACACCGCGCCCAGCCGTGACAGCAGGCCAGCCTGCCGGGCCGACTGCAGCAGTTGCAGCAGCTCGCTGGCCGTCCAGCCATCGCCCAGCAGGGCGGCCATGTCGGCAAAGGGCATGGCGCTGAGCGGAAACTGCTTCTGGCAACGGTCCAGGGCATGCAGGCTGCGCGGCGGCAGCGCGGTGGGGCTTGGCAGGTCTGGCATCACATCCCCATGCGGCTGGCGCGCCAGGTAAAGAAAATGCCGGACGGCTCCAGCGCCGGCAGCGTGCTGCGCGTAGTGAGCGTGGCGGTGTCGATCACCACCAGCTTGTTGTCGTCACGGCTGGACAGCCACACCGCATCGCCACGGGCGGTGAATTCCATGTGCAGGATGGCGCGGCCCGGTTGCAGGGTCTTGATCACCTGCCTGCTCGGCACATCAATCACCTGCAGCTTGTCATTGTCGGGAAAGGCAAAATTCACCCACACCCGGCGGCCGCCCGGTTCGGCCATCACGAATACCGGCTGGCCCAGCACCGGGACACTGCCTGCCTGCTTCCAGCTGCGGTTGTCGGCCACCAATACCTCGTGCTGGCCGATGGCGGGCAGGAAGGCGTAGTCGCCGGCAATCGACCAGCCACGCAAATGCGGCATCTTGTACACCGGCAGCGCCTGCCGGCCACGGCCATAGCCGCCCAGAATGCGCCGCACGCCAGCATCGGCATGCCAGCTATCGAACAAGGCCAGGCCATCTTCGCCATACAGGCCGGCAATGAAATAGCGGCCATCGCTGCTGGCCAGGCCGTCGTAAGGCTGCTTGCCGATGTGCTCGAAGCGCTGAACCTTGGGTGCCGTGGGCGTGCTGGCATCCAGCAGCCAGATTTCGCCACTGTCGTACAGGGCAAAGGCAAAGCGATTGCCCGGCATGTCGGCCAGACCCACCACCTTGGATTCGCCACCGCCAAAGGCCGCCGTGCTGATACTGGACAACAGCTGCAGGCTATCGGCATCAAACAGCTTCACCCCGCCGGGGCTGTAATTCTGCGCGGCGATCACCCGGCCATCGCTGGAAATGGCACCGCCTATGCTGTTGCTGGCCTGCTCCACGCGCTTGACCAGCCGGGCGGTAAGCAAATCCACCTTGCTGATGGCACCGTCGCGGCCAAACACATAGGCATAGCGGGCATCGCGCGAAAATACCACCGAGGCATGCGACAGATCACCCAGGCCCTGCACCCGCGCCAGCGACTGTTCATGCGTGTTGTCGACGATCTGCACGCTGCCGCTGGCCCGCTCTATCACCACACCCAGATCACCTGTGCCACGCAGCGGCGTGCTGGCGCAGGCGGCCAGAGCCAGGCACAGCAGCGGTGCCAGCAGACGGGCTAGCGTGCGCCGCCCTGTTGCAAGAGTTGAACCAGCCATTGCGCTTCTTCTTCGGAAAGGAAAGGCCGCCATGGCGGCATCGGGGTGCCGGGGCGGCCATTGAGGATGGTGGCCACCAGGCTGTCGGCCGGTTTGCCGGCCAGCGCCTGGGGGGTGAGCGGGCTGCCCAGCCCGCCCTTGAGGCTAAGACCGTGACAGGCACCGCAATCGTTATGCAGCAGTTGCAGCAGCGCGCTGGCACGGGGTTCGGCCGGGGCGGCCGCTGCGGCCTGCTGGCACAGGCTGGCAGCCAGCAAGGCCGCCAGACAGATGCCACGCCTTACTGGGCCAGAATCCATGCCACCAGCTGCTTGAGATCGGCATCCGGCACTTGCGGATTGGGCGACATCGGAATGGCACCAAAGCTGCCGGAACCGCCCGCCTTCACCTTCTGCATCAGTTTGGCCGTGACATCCTGGCCCTTGTATTTGGCTGCCACCTGCTTGTAGGACGGGCCAACCAGCTTGGCATCCACGCTGTGGCAGGCCAGGCAGTTGTATTGCTTGGCCAGTTCCGGCCCGGTGGCCGCCTGGGCCAGCGAAGCAGCAACAGCCCCACACAGGGCCAGCGCGATCAGTGCATGTTTCATCGTATTCTCCTTGGTCCGGCAGACCATGTGCTGTCTGCCGGATTTCAACAGCGGAAGAGCGGGAGCGACTTATCCCAGATCAATAAATGTCGTGCTGGGTGTTGAAGACATTGAATTTGCCGGTCGGCGTGATCAGGCGCGGGTCCTTGATCACGGCTTTCAACTTGCGGGTCTTGTCATCCACCACCACGATGGCCGATTGCTTGTCCTTGCCGCTCCATACCGAGAACCACACCTCGCTGCCGTCCTTGCTGTACTCCGGCTGCAGCACGCGCTTGGCACCGTCGCCCAGGCCGGACCATTCGCCGATCGGCAGGGTGACAAAGCCCTTGTCCAGATGGTTGATGTCAAACACAGCGGCGCTCTGGCTTACCGCAGCATCCGGGTTCAGCGCGGTATCCACCCACAGATTGTGTGATTTGGGGTGAGTCTTGATGAACAGCGAACCACCGCCCTGCCCCTTCAGCACGCGTATCACTTTCCAGGCCTGGGCCTTGTGCTTGTCCGGGTCGGTGCCGATCAGGCTGATGCTGTCGTCGCCCAGGTGGCCGGTAGCCCATACCGGGCCGTATTGCGGGTCGACAAAGTTGGCACCACGGCCCGGGTGCGGGGTCTTGCCCACATCCACCAGCGCGGCCAGCTTGTCCAGCTTGGTATCCACCACGGCTACCTTGTTGGAGGCGTTGGCCGCCACCATGAAGTAACGGCCGGTGGTGTCGAAGCCACCGTCATGCAGGAACTTGGCGGCGTCGATGGTGGTGGTCTTGAGGTTGGACAGGTCGGAATAATCCACCATCATGATCTTGCCGGTTTCCTTGGCATTGATGACGAATTCCGGCTTGTAATGGCTGGCCACGATGGAGGCCACACGCGGCTCGGGGTGGTATTCGTTGTCCACCGTCATGCCACGGGTGCCGACAATCTTCAGCGGCTTGAGGCTGTTGCCGTCCATGATCACGTATTGCGGCGGCCAGTAGGCACCGGCCACCGCCAGCTTGTCTTCAAAGCCCTTGAACTTGGAGGTTTCCACCGAGCGGGCTTCCAGGCCGATGCGGATTTCCGCCACGGTGTCGGGCTTGGCCATCCACAGGTCGATCAGGTTGATCTTGCCGTCGCGGCCAATCACGTACAGATAGCGGCCGGATTGCGACAGCCGGGAAATATGCACGGCGTAGCCGGTTTTCAGCACGCTGACGATCTGCTTGCTATTGCCGTCGATCAGCGCGATCTGGCCGGCGTCACGCAGGGTGACCGAGAACAGGTTGGCCACATCCAGCTTGTTTTCCTTGTGGGTCGGGCGCTTCTCCGGCGGAATCAGCACCTTCCAGGTACCCAGCATGTCCTTCATGCCGAATTCCGGTGGTGTCGGCGGCTCCTGCTGCACATAGCGCGCCATCAGGTCGACCTGGGCATCGTTCAGCTCACCCGAAGTACCCCAGTTGGGCATGCCGGCCGGCGAGCCGTACTTGATGAAGGTCTTGAGGTATTCGGTACCGCGACCCAGCGTGATGTCCGGTGTCAGCGGCTTGCCGGTGGCCCCCTTGCGCAGCACACCGTGACAGCCGGCGCAGCGCTCGAAGTAGATCTGCTTGGCGTGGCTGAACTCCGCCTCGGTCATCGGCGGTGCCTTGGGGTTGATGTTCTGGTGCATCGGCTCGGAAGCCAGCGGCGAGGCCGCACCCTGGTATTTCGCTTCCGGGGCGGAAGTCGAGGTGGCGGCAGTATCCGCCCAGGCCTGCATCACGGAAAAAGGCAGGGCCGCCAGCAACACACTTCTTGGCAGCCAGGACAAGCGCGGGGTCTTCATGGTTAGGGCTCCAGCGTGACAGTAATGCTTGGTTGCCGGCATCTTCATCCCGCAGGCATATGGCCCTCCTTGATTCGAATCAACGCTTTAACCACAAGCCAGCAATGGTTTAAACAAAGCAGCGCCGCCCGCCTGCCACAACGCTGGCCATGGCGGGATTCATTCCTTTTCCGGCAAGGTCAGCGATTTTTGTTCCGGCTGCACATCCAGCCCCCAGTCGCCGTATTCGTACCAGTCGTCCCCCAGCACTTCCGCCGGGTGCTGGGTGCGGCCGGAGCCATTGCCGCATTGCAGGGAATCGGCCGGACAGTATTTGTCGCAGCCCCAGCAGATGCGCTCCGGGTGCGGTGGATTGAGTGGGAATTTTTTAGCCATGCGCCATTATCCGGTCGCGGTGCCGTCTGCTCATGGACACATATCAAGAAATGGCATGGCCGCTGCCCAAAAAAATCCCGGCCACCAGGGGCCGGGGAAAAAGGTGCGTACACCTTGGAGTACAGGTCAAGAAAACCGCAGCAAGCTCAGCGGGTAAAACCGGCATACAGGCGGGTCAGTACCTGTGGCAGGGTCTGTGCCTGCTGCACCACCACATAGCCACGGTGGCCAAACAAATGCGGCAGGTAGTCACCGGCTTCGCGGTCTACCGTGACGCAGAAGGGCAGCAGGCCGTCGCGCCGGGCTTCCAGAATGGCCTGGCGGGTGTCCTCGATGCCATAGCGGCCTTCATAGTGATCCAGATCATTGGGCTTGCCATCGGAAATGATCAGCAGCAAGCGGCGGGCTGCCGGCTGTTGCAGCAGGATGCGGCTGCTCTGGCGGATGGCCGCACCCATGCGGGTGTAATAGCCGGGGCGAATGGCGATGATGCGGCCACGGGTGTTGTCGTCGTAGCGTTCGGCAAAGTCCTTCAGCACCTGCAGCCGCACTTCCTGCCGCCGGATGGAGGAAAAACCGTACAGGCCAAAGGCGTCGCCACTGGCCGACAGCGCTTCGGCAAACAACAGCAGGCTGTCACGTATCACATCGATCACCCGCCCGGACTCCCCCACCCAGCTTTCGGTGGACAGCGACAAGTCAGCCAGCGTGAGGCAGGCCAGGCTGCGCTCGCCGGGCGGCCAGGCCTGGTAGAGCGCGGGCTCGGCAATGGCCACGCCGCTCATACGCTCGGACATGAAACGGATGACGCGATCAATATCGATATCCGGGCCGCTGGCTTCCCCGCTGCGCCGCACCCGCTCCGGGGCCAGCGCCTGAAACTGGCGGCGCAGACGCCGCGCCAGTGGCTGCAGGCGGTCCGGCAAGGCCGCAGGATGGGCATCACGCGGCAGCATGGGCTTGATGATGCAGTGGTCTTCCACCAGCTTTTGCTGTTTCCAGTTCCATTCCGGCAACTTCAGGCCCGGCCCCAGCGGGCTGTCATCGTAGGCGGCCGCTGGCAAATCCAGATCGAACTTCAGCTTGCTGGATTTGGTATCGGCATCCTGCGCGATCGACAGGCGGTTCATGTCTTCTGCCGCCGCCTCGCCATTGTTGTCGTCATCTTCTTCGGTATGGCGGTTGACCTTGACGTACTCATCCCAGGTAAACAGGCTTTCGGCACGAAACACCAGCAGCATGCCGTTTTTCCGTTCGTCCTGCGCCACGCGCTGGGCGCGATAGCGGCGGCGGCGTGAGCGCTGGTCCGGCGGCTTGCCCTGCGGGTTTTGCGCCTCACTCTGCGCAGCCGCCCCTGCCTGATCTACCGTAGGCGGTTCCGGGTGCAGCCATAGCGGCACCGGCAACGGTGGCTGGGTAATCGGCGGCAAGATTTGTTCGATGTCCGGCTGGCGCAAGGCAGCCTGGATGGCGCGTTCGACCGCGGCCTCGGCTGCGGGCAGCCGTGCCGGATCGGGGCGCATGGACAGCAAGCCCGCCACTAGTCGCTGATACACCAGCGCCAAGCCCGGCATGGCGGCCAGGCAGGCAGCGGTGGCGGCGCGGTTGCGGTTCAGCCAGTCACCGGGCGGCACCGGGGCGGCTGCCAGCGCCATCAGCCAGAAATACAGTTGGCGATTCAGCGCTGCATCCGGGTACAGGTCCAGTTTGTCCGGCAGATAAAAAGCCTGACTATCGCACCAGGCCAGCTCCACCTTGGTCCCGGTGCCGGCCAGCCGCTCCAGCAGCCGCCGCCGTGCGCCATGTTCGGTGCCAACAGTAGAGCGCAGCACCAGCGCCGGGTCGCCGCCCATGGCCCGGAAAAACAGCGGGGCCTGCGCGGCGATGCTTTCCAGCTCCACCGCTGCGGCGGGATGGCCACGGTAAGCCGCCCGACGCACCAGCTTGTCCCACCAGCCCCCTACGATGTCTTCCATGTGCGTGCTACCTGGCGGGGAACTGGGTGTCGATCACCGCCATGAGCGCGGCAATGGTATCGGCCTCATCGCTCAGCGGCTCGGCCAGCGCGGTGCGGCAGGCCAGCTGCGGCGACATGCCGGACATCATCAGCTTGGCGGCATACACCAGCAGACGGGTACTGACCGACTCATCCAGATCGTAGCCGGTGAGGCGGCGCAACTGCCCGGCCAGTGTCACCAACTGGCGGGCCTGGCTTTCTGCAATGCCGGTTTCCTGCAGCAGCACCGCCAGCTCCACATCCGGGGCGGGGAAATCAAAGGTCATGGCGACAAAACGCTGGCGGGTGCTGGGCTTGAGGGTTTTCAGCACATGCTGGTAGCCGGGGTTGTACGACACCACCAGCATGAAGGAAGGCGGCGCTTCCAACAGCTCGCCAGTGCGTTCGATGGGCAGCATGCGCCGGTCATCGGTAAGCGGGTGCAGTACCACGGTGGTGTCCTTGCGCGCCTCCACCACTTCATCCAGATAGCAAATGCCACCCTGGCGCAGGGCGCGGGTCAGCGGGCCATCACACCAGACAGTCTGGCCATCGCCAATCAGGTGGCGGCCTACCAGATCGGCAGCGGACAAATCGTCATGGCAGGAAACGGTAATCAGCGGCAGGCCCAGCCGGGCTGCCATATGGGCAACAAAGCGGGTCTTGCCACAGCCGGTGGGGCCTTTGATCAATACCGGCAACTGCTGTTGCCAGGCGGCTTCGAACAGGCGGCATTCATCGCCCTGGGCCTGATAAAACGGCGCTGCCACAGCAGCGGGTGCGGGTGCATTCATGTCCGGGCCTCAGCAAAAACTTACAATCAGCAATCCCGTCACCAGCAGCAGCCAGCCATGCACCACCAGCCGCAGCCAGCGGGCAGCGTGGCGCAGGCCCATATAGTGCTCGATCACGGTGAAACCCTTGACCCAGGCCAGCAGCAACACCAGCCGGGCCAGGGCCCCCTGCCCCAGCGACAGGCCCTGTTCGGCCAGCAATGCAGCCATCAGGGTCAGGCCGCTCAGCCAGAGCCACAACAGCCATTGACGGGAAGATGCGGGATAATTCATCTGCACAGCATAGGGGACATGCTGCCCGGCATCCTTGATACCGGATAAGGGTTTGACCCTGCACTAGCGCGCCACATACACCAGGGCAAACAGCACCAGCCACACCAGGTCCACCATATGCCAGTAGGCCGCTGCGGTTTCCACGCCGTCCAGCCGCCCCGGGCCATAGCGGCCATCGCGCGCCATCCACCACACCGCCGCCACAATCACCATGCCCAGCACCACATGCAGGAAATGAAACACCGTGAGCGACAGGTAGAACATCCAGAAATCATTGCTGGACAAGCTGATGCCCGCCCTGAACTTGCCCACCAGCTCATACAGTTTGCACAGCAAGAAGCCGCTGCCAAACGCCATGGCCAGTAGCAGCGCCCGGCGGGCTGCGTGTTGCCGGTCCTCGGCAAACCGTTTCACCGCTGCCACCATGCAGGCGCTGCCGGCAATCAGCAACAGGGTATTGAGGGTGGGCAGCAGCAAGGCCAGATGCGACTGCCCCTCGGCAAACAAGGCCGGCTGCTGCCGGCGGTACACGCCGTACACCAGGAAAAACACGCCAAACACCGCCAGCTCCGCCAGGATGAAAAACCACATGGCCAGATCACCCGGTATATGGGGCTCTGGCACATGGCGCGCTGGCTGCACCTCGGTCAACTCCAGACTTTGTTCACTCATGCCGGTCTCCAAAATCAAAGAGGCGGCCCGCAAGCCGCCTCATTTCCGTTACGCTCAGCCGCTAATCAGCTTTCGCGTTTGCCGGTGACAAAAAAACTGGTGACATACATCATCAGGCCAGTGAAGAAACACAGACCAAAGCCGAAACGTGCCCAGTACATCGGCATGATGTGCTGCTGGGTTTCCATGAAGGACAGCGGCGAGGCCGACAGGCGCTGCAGCGATACCTGGGTCACCGCGGCGGCAGTCAGCGACAGGGTGATCCCCACGATGGACAGCGTCATCACCCAGAAAGCGGTCTTTTCCAGCTTTTGTGCTGCTGCACTATTGGCTTCACGACCACGCAACAGCGGCATGGTGTAGGAAATCATGGTCAGCACCACCATGGCATACGCACCATAGAAAGCCATGTGACCGTGTGCGGCAGTCAGCTGGGTGCCGTGAGTGTAGTAGTTCACCACCGACAGCGTACCCAGGAAACCCCATACCCCGGCACCAAGGAAGGACATCACCCCCGTACCCAGCGCCCACAGCGTGGCGGCCTGGTTCGGATGCTCACGCCGACGCCGCTTGACCATATTGAAGGCGAACACCGTCATCATGAAGAAGGGAACCGGCTCCAGTGCCGAGAAGATGGACCCCAGCAGCTGCCAGTAACCCGGCGTACCAATCCAGAAATAATGGTGACCAGTACCAATGATGCCGGTGATCAGGGTCATGGCAATGATCAGGTACAGCCATTTTTCGATGATTTCACGGTCGACCCCGGTCACCTTCACCAGCACGAAGGCCAGCATGGCACCCATGATCAGTTCCCATACGCCTTCCACCCACAGATGCACCACCCACCACCAGAAATACTTGTCCAGCACCAGGTTGTTCGGGTTCACAAAGGAGAACAGGAAGAAAATCGCCAGCCCCCACAGCCCCAGCATCATCACGATGCTGATGCTGGTCTTGCGACCGGACAGCAGGGTCATGGACAGGTTGAACAGGAAGGACAAGGCCACCAGCACGATGCCTACCTTGGTGATCAGCGGCTGCTCCAGGTAGCCGCGCCCCATGGTGGGCAGCAGGTCGTTACCGGTCAGGTGGGCCAGCACGTTATATGGCAAACCCAGATAGCCCAGGATGGTCAGCGCACCCGCCACCAGGAACACCCAGAAGGTGATGATGGCCAGCTTCGGGCTGTACAGCTCCCGTTCGCACTCTTCCGGAATCAGGAAATAACCCGCCCCCATGAAGCCGAACAGCAGCCAGACAATCAGCAGATTGGTATGCACCATGCGTGCAGTGCCAAACGGAATGGCGGGAAACAGGAAGTCGCCCTTGAAATACTGCAGGCCGATGATCAGGCCAAACAGGATCTGGCCGATGAACAGGCCGATGGCCGCCACAAAATAGGGTTTGGCCACCGCTTGCGAGCGGTATTTTATCTGGTCATTCACGGCCGCCTTGCTGGCTGGCAGTGGTGCCACGGTTGCATTACTCATGTATTTTCTCCGGAAGCAATTGATCGTGTTGCTGATCAGCCTTCGATATTGGGCGGCCAGTTATTGGTATTGATCTGCGAGCTGTATTTCAGGAATGCCACCAGATCATCCAGCTGGGCATCGTTCAGGTTGAACTGCGGCATCTGGCGACGACCCGGTACATTGGTCGGCATCGCCTTCATCCAGCCCTTGATGAATTCCGGACCACGGCGCACATAGACATTGCCCAGCTCCGGAGCGAAGAAAGCCCCCTCGCCAATCAGCGTGTGGCAACCGGCGCAGTTGCGTGTCTCCCAGATTTTCTTGCCGCGCACGGCGGCGTCGGTCAACTGGGCCTTGGCGTTATGGCTGGGCACCGCCATGGTGGTATCCACGGTCAGCCCCAGGAAAATCAGGAAAAAGAAAACCGACCCACCGTAAAAGATGTTGCGGGCCGTCGATTTGGTGAAGCTCGCGCTCATCACGTCCTCCTCAATTGCGTGTACCGGCAAGCCCGATACCTGCGGCGAAATGTACGGTTTTGGACATCCCGATAGCATTGATTCGAATCAACGATTTCCAGCCCCCTCTCTTCCTACACTGGCAACATCACCCCAAGGCCCAGCCAGAGGAGCCGGTATGAACAGCCCGCATCAAGTCCTGCACACGCCCCCTGTTCCGCCAGAAAAACCAGTCATTCCCGGCAGTGAATTCCGGCCGGGCAGCGTCGCCCTGGTAGGGGCAGGGCCGGGCGCGGCCGACCTGCTCACCCTGCGCGCGCTGCAACGCCTGCAACAGGCCGATGTCGTGCTGTACGACCATTTGCTGGACAGCAGCATTCTTGAACTGGCACCGGCCGCAGCCGAACGCATCTGCGTGGGCAAGCGCGCCAGCCGCCACACCCTGCCGCAAGCAGACATCAACCAGTTGCTGGTGAGCCTTGCCCGGCAGGGCTGGCGCGTGGTGCGGCTAAAGGGGGGCGATCCGCTGCTGTTCGGCCGTGGTGGCGAAGAGATGGAAGCACTGGCCGCCGCCGGCATTCCCTGTGAAGTGGTTCCCGGCATCAGCGCCGCGCTGGGGGCTGCCGCCAGCGCAGGCCTGCCCTTGACCCATCGCGACTATGCCCAGGGCTGTAGCTTTGTCACCGGCCATCGCCGCCAGGGACAACAAACGCTAGACTGGCCACGTCACTGCACGCCCGAGCAGACCATCGTGGTTTACATGGGGCTGGGTGAAGCCGCCAGCATCGCCAGCCAGTTGATGGCGCATGGCCGGGCGGCCGATACGCCGGTCGCCGTGGTGGAAAATGCCTGCTCCACTCGACAGCGCTGCCTGTGCGGCAGCTTGCAGAACCTGGCCACCCTGATCGAACAGGAAGGCATCAGCGCCCCGGCACTGCTGGTGATCGGGCAGATTGTCACCCTGCATCAAAAACTGCAGGCCAGCACGGCACAGCCGCTTGCAGCGACAAGTTCTTGATCCGCGTCATTCAAACGGACAGCCGCAGCACCGCATACTGCGGCTTTACTGATCGCCCAGCCTCACAGGACACCCCCCATGAACGCCATAGCCTGTCTGACCCAGCAGCATCGTGACTGCGACGCCATTCTTGCCCAAGCCGAACAGGCCGTACGACACGGTGACTGGACGAGCGCCGGGCAGACCTGCCTGCGCCTGACCGCCGAGCTGGAACAACACTTTCAGCTGGAAGAACAGCAGCTGTTCCCGGCTTTCGAGGCAGCCACCGGCATGCTGAACGGGCCCACGGCGGTGATGCGCAACGAACATCAGGAAATCCGCCTGCTGCTGCAAGACATGGACGACGCGCTGCATGCCACGGATGCCACGGCATGGCTGGGCCACGCCGAAACCCTGCTCATCCTCACCCAGCAGCACAATATGAAAGAAGAAAACATCCTCTATCCCATGTGCCGCCAGCACATTGCCGGCTTTGAGCAAATGGTGACGGCGGGAGCCAGCGCATGAGCCCGGTCGACCTGCGCCACCTCGCGCCCCCCGGGCCGATGGAAATCATTCTGGATGCCGCCGAGCAGCTGCAAGACCAGCAAACCCTGGCCTGGATTCTGCCGCACCACCCCACACCGCTGCTGCCGCTGCTCACCGCGCAAGGCATTGACTACCGCTTTGAACTGTCCGGCGATGGCGGGGTGATTCTGTTCATCAGCAAAGCATGAGCCAGGCCTGGCTTTCCTACGACGACGCACCACCCTTCTGGCTGCCCGCCAGTTTTTTTGGCGCAGCCATGCTGTGGCTGCTGACCCTGGGATGCTTGCTGCTGCCCGCAGACATGCTGGCCGCCAACCGCTATCACCCACAGCTGCTCGCCCTTACCCATGCCTTGGGCCTGGGCGTGCTGGGCAACATCATGAGCGGTGCCCTGCTGCAAATGCTGGCGGTGGCCAGCGGTGTAGCGACACGGCACGCAGGCCGCCTGTTGCTGGGCATTTTCCTGCCCTGGCAGGCGGGAACGGCCTTGCTGGTGGGCGGCTTTTTGCATGGTTTCTCCCCACTCGCCCTGCAGGCGGCTGCAGTCCTGCTGTGCGCGGCCATCATCCGCCTGGCCTGGCACGGCCTGTATGGTCTGGCCCGCAGCCCGGCGCGTGATGCCAGCAGCCGGGGCATGGCGCTGGCGCTGGTGGCGCTGCTGGTCACCGCCCTGCTGGGACTGTGCCTGGTGCTGACGCTGAGCGGCCAGTTACCGCTGCCGCTCATGCCGCTGCTACACAGCCATGTGCTATGGGCGGCGCTGGGCTGGCTGTTTCTGCTGGTGCTGGCGGTGAGCCAAACCGTCATCCCGATGTTTCTGATTACCCCGCCCTACCCGGCCTGGACGCTGATCACCGGCCGGGCGGTGCTGGTCTTGTTGCTAGCCTGCAGCCTTGCCCTGTTGTTCTGGCCCGAGCAGCTATGGTTGCCCGCCAGCCTGCTGCTGATTCCGGTCTTGGCGTATGCCGTGCAGTCCTGGCGACTACTGCGGCAAAGCCGGCGGCCAGCCGATCCGCTGTGGTGGCAATGGCAAGGGGTCATCGCCTGCCTGCTGCTGGGTGGCATGAGCGCCTGGCTGTGCAGCAGCTGGACAGCATGGCCAAGCCTGCCCTTGCTGGCCGGCTTGTGGTGGCTGGGTGGCGCGGGCCTGGGTGCCACGCTGGCCATGCTGGGCAAGATCCTGCCTTTCCTGGCCTGGCTGCATTTGAAACGGCTGAACCCGCCGCGCGGCCTGCTGCCCTCCACCCATGGCTTTCTGCCGGAGTCCGCCCAGCTGCGGATGCGCCATCTGCATCTGCTGTGGCTGCTGGCCGGCACGCTGTGGTGCTGGCAGCCCGGCCGCTTTCATCTGCTGTTTGCCCTGGCCACGCTGGAGCTGGCGGCTTACGCCTTGGTGCTGGGTGGGAAACTCGCCCGGCGCTACCGGGCAGTGCAACGCGCCGTATCAGCGTCTACGGCGCGCTGACTAGCCCAAAGCCGCGCTGCTGCACCCACCCCGCGCAGCTGGATTTTCTTGACGAGAATCATTCCGCTTTGCGCTGCCGCCACCGATACTGGGCTACCACCACCTCCGAGCCCGACCATCATGCCTGACACCCTCCCCCCCGCCTTGCTGCGTGCACCGCACCGCCTGGCCTTCCTGCTGGGCATGCTCAGCGCCCTGTTGCTGTTTGCCGCCTGGTTTGCCGAGCTGGCATCCCGGCTTGGCTCGCATACCATCACCCCGCAGATTCCTGCAGTCATGGCCCACGCCTTGCTGATGCTGTATGGCATTTTCCCGCTGTTCATGACTGGCTTCATCTTTACCGCCGGCCCGCGCTGGCTGGGGGTGGCCCCGCCCAGCCGGGTACGTTATCTGCTGACACCCGGCCTGATGGCTGCCGGGGTAGCCGGCTGGCTGGCAGGCCTCGCGCTGGGCAAAAGCTGGCTGCTCGCTGGCCTGCTGCTGTACGGCCTGGGCTTTGCCAGCCTGACCTTGTGCTTTGCCGGCCTCGTCTGGCGCAGCCCGCAGCCGGATCGCCGCCATGCACTGGTGGTACTGGCGGCTTTTGTGCTGGGGCTGGCAGGCGTGCTGGCGGCCGGGTTCTGGTTGCTCACGGGCAATGGCGCTTACTGGCTGATCATGCGCGATCTGGCCTTGTGGGGCTTTTTGCTGCCGGTATTCCTGACCGTGTGCCACCGCATGCTGCCTTTCTTTACCAGCAGCGCACTGCCGGAGCGCTTGGCATGGCGGCCCTACGCCCTGCTGGCCGCCATGGTGGCTGGCAGCTGGCTGCATGGTTTGCTGGTGCTGACCCAGCACAGCAGCCTGCTGGCTGATATTCCGCTCACCCTGCTGTTTGGCTACACCAGCTGGCGCTGGGGCCTGTTGCCGGCGCGCAAGGTCAAACTGCTGTGGATGCTGCATCTGTCCTTTGCCTGGCTGGCCGTGGCATTTGGCCTGTACACCCTGGCTGGCCTGCTGCCTGCGCTGTCGCTGGGGCTGGCTCCGCTGCATGCCATCACCGTCGGCTTCTTCATGACCATGGTCATCGCCTTTGTCTCACGCGTGACCCTGGGGCATTCCGGCCTGCCACTGCAAGCCGGAATCTGGCTGTGGCGCATCTACCTGGCCGTGCATGCGGTCGCGCTGAGCCGGGTCGTGGCCGACTTTCTTCCGCCGGCATGGGTAGCCTACCTGTATGCTGCCGTCGCCCTCAGCGGACTGCTGGCACTGCTGGGCTGGAGCCGGCAACTGATCGGGCTATACCTGAAACCCCGCGCCGACGGGCAAGCGGGTTGAACCGGATCGGACACGACACTGGGTCGCGGGGGGCAAAAGCTGGCGACATATTGCGCACGCATTTGCTGCCCGTCCTCAGTCCAGGCAGGCTCCGCCGCTGGCAATCACCTGCTGATACCAGTAGAAGCTGTCCTTGCGGATGCGCTGCAGGCTACGGCAGTCCTGTTCGTCCCGATCCACATAGACAAAGCCGTAGCGCTTCTGGTAGCCGTTCAGCCAGCTGAGAATATCGGTGAAGGACCAGGCGCAATAACCCAACAGCGAAACGCCATCCGTGATGGCCTGCTGGCAGGCGGCAAGATGGCTGCGCAGGTAGTCGATGCGGTAGTCGTCATGCACGCGGCCATCGGCCGTCAGCTGGTCGAATTCGCCCAGCCCGTTTTCAGTAATCAGCAAGGGCAAGGCATAACGTGAAGTCAGCCGGCGCAAGCCGATGCGCAGGCCGGAGGGGTCGATGGCCCAGTCCCAGTTGCTGGTGGGCAGATGCGGATTGGGCCGGGTCTTGTACAGCCCGGGCACGCCACTGGCCGGGGTACTGCCTTTCTGGCCGGTGGTGTTGATGCGCTGCAGGCCGATGCCATCTGCCGGATTATCGGTATAGCTGTGGGTCTGGTAGTAGTTGACGCCGATGAAGTCCGGCAGGCCGCGCCGTAGCAGCGCCTCATCGCCGGGCAGGATGTCCGGTGCTTCGCCGTGCGCCCGCAGCCAGTGCAGGGCCGCCGCCGGGTAACGCCCCAGGCAATAGCTATCCAGCCACCACAGATTGGTGAACTCCTCGGCATTTTCAAAAGCCAGCATGTCCTGCGGGCTGCTACTGGCGGCATAGGCTGGCGAATAGGCAAAGCTGGGGCCGATCAGCCCCTGCGGCACCCACTGGCGAAAGGCGGCAATGGCGCTGGCATTAGCCAGAAATGCGTGATGGTTGGCGGTGTAAAAGCGCTTGCGATCCTGCACGGCTGGCGGGTGGGTGCCCAGCAGATAGGCATTGCCAAGGTTGTAGTTCTGCTCGTTCAGCGACACCCAGTATTTCACCTTGCTGCCAAAGCGCTGATACAGGGTGGTGCAGTAGTGCGTGAAGTCATCAATGATGCGCCGGTCCTCCCAGCCACCGTATTCATCCTGCAAGGCCTGCGGCAGGTCCCAGTGATACAGGGTGAGCACCGGCTCGATGCCGTGGCCGCGCAGGCTGTCGATCAGCCTGTCGTAAAAGGCCAGCCCAGCCTCGTTTGGCGTACCACGACCTTCGGGGAAGATACGCGGCCAGCTGACGGAAAAGCGGTAGGCGGTGAGGCCCATTTCCGCCATCAGGGCGATGTCTTCCGGGTAGCGATGGTAGTGATCCACCGCCACATCGCCATTACTGCCCTGGAAGGTGCGTCCCGGCTCGCGGCTGAAGCTGTCCCATACCGAAGGGCCTTTGCCCTCGGCATTCCAGCCGCCCTCCACCTGATAGGCCGCCGAAGCGGCACCCCACAGAAAGCCAGCCGGGAAAGGCAGGGTTTGTTGATGGTGCATGCCACGGTCTCCTGCAAAGAATGGTCTGACCGCAGCATGCGCCCACGCTATCATTCCATCCATTGACATATTTTCACCATCACAAGTCCCTGGAGGAATGATGGAATTGCGTGATCTCAAGGCCTTTGTGGTGCTGGGCGAGTTGCTGCACTTCGGTCAGGCTGCCAACCGGCTGCACATCACCCAGTCCGCACTCAGCAAGCAGATACGGCGGCTGGAAGATGAAGTGGGTGCGCCGCTGTTTACCCGCAATGCCAGCAGCACCCGGCTGACCGGGCTGGGCCGCGCACTGCAGGACAATGCCGCCCGCCTGCTGGATGACAGCCAGGCCTGGCTACGGCAGGCGGCCGATTGGCAGGCCGGTCGCAGTGGCAGCTTGCGCATCGGCTTTGGCGCATCCACCCACACCCTGCTGCCGGGGCTGATTGCCCGCTTTCGCCACAGCCGGCCGCAGGTACGCATTACCCTGAGCGACCTGTCCAGCCATCACCAATGGCAAGCCATGCGCGAAGGCCGGCTGGATCTGGGCTTCTGCCGCCTGCCCGCCCCCGACGGCTGGCCCAGCCTGCCGGTATTGCAGGACCGCTTCCAGGCCGTGCTGCCACCGGGCTATCCGCCTGATATCAGCTTGCAGGCGCTTAGCGATCTACCCCTGGTCATCATCCGGCGCGAGCTGGCCCCGGCCTATCACGACCATGTGCAGTACTACCTGGCCAGCCGGGCGCTGGATTGCCGCGACATCCTGCCGGTGACTGACTTTCCGGCCGCCGTGGCACTGACTGCCGCCGGTCTTGGCTGGGCACTGCTCCCGGCCTCGGCCAGCCTGGGCGGCCAACAGGTCCGCAGCATCCTGTTACGGGAAGACGCTGCCGCCTGGCAGATCGGCCTGATCCGCCCGCCCAGCGTGGCCGGGCCACTAGTGGAGAGTTTCTGAGAGATGGTGCGGCAATCACTGCCAGTTAACACGGACACAAAATAAGAAAGGCCCCGCAGGGCCTTTGCTGATCAATCACTTACCGTTCAAGCACGCGGACGCACCAGCTGCCAGGCGCGGCCCAGATAGCCGACTGCAGCAAAGCCGCTCCACACATGCACCAGGCGGGTGAAGGGGAAGATCACGAACAGGCTCATGCCCATGAACAGGTGCAGCTTGAACACCGGCGAGGCCGTCACGATGAATTGCGCCGCATCTGCGCGCAGGGTAACGATATGCTGCGCCCAGGTCATCAGCAGCACCATTTCGTGGCCATCCAGATGCTGGGCGGACACGGCGATGGTGGACAGGCCCAGTAGCAGCGTGGCCAGCAGCCACAGCAGTACCAGCTTGTCGCGCCAGGTGGTATTGGCCGCCAGGCGTTGGTTGGTGAGACGGCGATGCAGCAGGATCAGCAGACCGATCAGGGCCAGGCTGCCCATGATGCCACCGGCGGTCATGGCGAATACCTGTTTGAAGCTGTGGGTCACACCCAGCGCTTCCCATACCGACAAGGGTGTCAGCAGGCCCACCAGATGGCCGAAGAACAGCCCGAGTACGCCGATGTGGAACAGGATGCTGCCCAGCCGCAGATTGCCGCGATACACCAGTTGGGACGACTCGCTCTTCCAGCTGTACTGTTCGCGCTCGAAGCGCATCAGGCTGCCCAGCAGGAAAATGCCGAGCGCAATATAGGGATAAATCCCGAAAACAAATTGATGCAGATAGTCCATCTCTCTCTCCTTGCTGTTCCGGCCAGCCCCTGATTGAGGACAGGGCGGGCCGGAAACGGGCAGATTCAGGCGCCGGATCGCGACGGGTAGAAGTTGACCGGAGCGATGGCCGGCAGGGCGGGCTTGAGCAGCGGCTCGCTGCCATCCGCACCGGGGCCAAAGGTTTCCAGCAGTTCGTCCATGTCGCGGATAGGCGGCACGCTCAGGGGCTCGGGCGCAACCGGCGACAGCCAGACCAAGAGGTCGAGCACGCCGGCATAGGGCGAGGACGACTCGCGCAGCTTGCCGGCGATATGGCCCAGCACATGCACGGCATCACCCAGCAGACGGTCTGCCTCCTGCGGCTCGCATTGCGTCAGGAACTCCAGAAACAGCGGCACGTAATCCGGCAGTTCAGCGCACACCGGCTCAAAGCCGTGCTCCTTGTACTCTTCCAGCAAATCCACCATGGCCTGACCACGGGCGCGGTCCTCGCCATGAATGTGCTCGAACAGGTGCAGCGAGTGCGCCGGACTGCGGTCGAAGGTCTGCACATAGTTTTCCTGCAGACGGATCAGATCGCCCCCCTCCAGCTGCACCAGCAAGGGCTGCAGCATGCTGGCGGCGGTGGGGCTGGCTTCCAGCTGCTGGCGGATATCATCCAGCGCGGCCAGCAACTCGGGCTCCGGATAGCACAGCAGCACCGAGCTGATCTTGTACAGTAACTGGTTCATGGCTTAACTCCCGGCGTTGGACTTGCGGTCGCGGCGCATGTCGTGGAAAACAATGGGCGTCGCCTTTTTCTTGCCAAACAGGCTGGCGTCCGACTTGCCATCCGAACAGCCATTGCCAAAGGTGAAGCCGCAACTGGCCTTGTCGTCGAAGGTGTTTTCCACCATTTCCTTGTGGCTGGACGGAATCACGAAGCGGTCTTCGTAATTGGCAATCGCCATCACCTGGTACATTTCTTCCACCTGGGCCGGTTTCAGATGCGTGCCGCGCAGGGTGGCCGGGTCGCTCACCTTCTCCACACTCTTTTTGCGCATGTAGCGGCGCATGGCGACCATGGTTTCCAGTGCGCTCACCACCGGCTCTTCTTTGCCTGCGGTCAGCAGATTGGCCAGATAGCGGATGGGGATACGCAGGTCTTTCACGTCCGGGATGATGCCGTTTTCACCGATCAGGCCGTTTTCCAGCGCGCTCTGGATGGGCGACAGCGGCGGGATGTACCACACCATGGGCAGGGTGCGGTATTCCGGATGCAGCGGGAAGGCCACTTTCCATTCCATGGCCATCTTGTACACCGGCGACTTTTGCGCCGAGTCGATCCAGCTTTGCGGAATGCCCTGCTTTTGCGCTTCGGCAATCACCTCTGGTGCATTCGGGTCGAGGAACACACCCAGCTGTGCTTCGTACAGGCTCTTCGGGTCTTCCACGCTGGCAGCCGCTTCGATCTTGTCGGCGTCGTACAGCAGTACACCCAGATAGCGGATGCGGCCGACACAGGTTTCCGAGCACACGGTCGGCTGGCCGGCTTCGATGCGCGGATAGCAGAAGATGCACTTCTCGGCCTTGCCGCTGGTCCAGTTGTAGTAAATCTTCTTGTACGGGCAGCCGGACACACACATGCGCCAGCCACGGCACTTGTCCTGATCGATCAGCACGATGCCGTCGTCTTCGCGCTTGTAGATGGAGCCGGACGGGCAGGAGGCGACACAGGCCGGGTTCAGACAGTGTTCGCACAGGCGCGGCAGATACATCAGGAAGGTGTTCTCGAAGGCCGAGTACATTTCCTTCTGGATGCCTTCAAACAGCGCGTCCTTGCTGCGCTTGGCGAACTCGCCGCCCAGGTCGTCTTCCCAGTTGGGGCCCCATTCGATCTTGTCCATCTTCTTGCCGGTCAGCACCGATACCGGGCGGGCCGTCGGCGGCGTCTGCATTTCCGGCGCGTTCTGCAAGTGCTCGTAATCGAAGGTGAACGGCTCGTAGTAGTCGTCGATGGACGGCAGGTTCGGGTTGGCAAAGATATTGGCCAGAATGCGCATCTTGCCGCCCTGCTTGGGCACCAGCTTGCCATTGGGCTTGCGCTCCCAGCCGCCCTGCCATTTTTCCTGGTTTTCCCAATCCTTGGGGTAGCCGATGCCCGGCTTGCTTTCCACATTGTTGAACCAGGCGTATTCCACGCCGTCGCGGCTGGTCCAGACGTTTTTGCAGGTAACCGAACAGGTATGGCAGCCAATGCACTTGTCCAGGTTCAGCACCATGCCGATTTGTGCACGGATTTTCATTTGTCTTCTCCTGCAGGCTGATCCATCCAATCCACTTTTTTCATCTTGCGCACGATGACGAATTCGTCACGGTTGGCACCTACCGTCCCGTAGTAGTTGAAGCCCCAGGACAGCTGGGCGTAACCGCCAATCATGTGGGTAGGCTTGGTCACCGCACGGGTCACCGAGTTGTGGATGCCGCCGCGCTTGCCACTGGTTTCCGCACCCGGCACGTTCACGATCTTCTCCTGGGCGTGGTACATCAGCGTCATGCCTTCCGGTACGCGCTGCGACACCACCGCACGGGCAGTCAGCGTGCCGTTGACGTTGAACACCTCGATCCAGTCGTTGTCGACGATGCCGGCCTTCTTGGCGTCCACTTCCGATACCCAGACGTGCGGGCCGCCACGCGACAGCGTCAGCATGCGCAGGTTGTCCGAGTAGGTACTGTGAATGCCCCATTTCTGGTGCGGGGTGATGAAGTTGAGCACCAGCTCGTGATTGCCGTTGGACTTCCTGCCCAGGATGGCCTGGGTGGTTTTCAGGTCCACATGCGGCTTGTACACGCACAGGCCTTCGCCGAAAGCGCGCATCCACTGGTGATCCTGATAGAACTGCTGGCGGCCGGTGATGGTGCGCCATGGAATCAGCTCGTGCACATTGGTGTAGCCGGCGTTGTAGCTGACTTCTTCGCTTTCCAGGCCAGACCAGGTGGGCGAGGAAATGATCTTGCGCGGCTGCGCCTGTACATCGCGGAAGCGGATGCTGTCATGCTCGCGTGGCAGCGCCAGATGGGTGTGGTCGATACCGGTAATCTTCGACAGCGCATCCCAGGCTTTCACCGCCACATGGCCGTTGGTTTCCGGAGCCAGGGTCAGAATCATCTCGGCGGCGTCGATGGCGGTATTGAGCTTGGGCTGACCCTTGCCCGCGCCTTCGGCCACGGTATGGTTCAGGCCGCGCAGCACGTCCACTTCATGGCCGGTTTTCCAGCTGATGCCCTTGCCGCCATTGCCCACTTTTTCCAGCAAGGGGCCGATGGAGGTGAACTTGTCGTAGATGGCACCGTAATCGCGTTCCACCACCGTCATCGCCGGCATGGTCTTGCCCGGCACCGGCTCGCACTCGCCTTTTTTCCAGTCCTTCGGATCGAAGGCCTGGCCCAGCTCCTGCGGGGTGTCGTGCATCAGCGGGGTGAGGATGAGGTCTTGCTGCACGCCCAGGTAGTCCTTGCCGATTTCGGAAATCTTCTTGGCAAAGCCCTTGTAGATTTCCCAGTCGGACTTGGCCTGCCACAAGGGCTGCACGGCTTCGGACAGCGGGTGGATGAAGGGGTGCATGTCGGACGTGTTGAGGTCGTCCTTTTCATACCAGGTGGCGGTCGGCAACACGATGTCGCCGTACAGGCAGGTGGTGGACATGCGGAAATCCAGCACGACCAGCAGGTCCAGCTTGCCTTCCACCGCCGGGCGCACGGTGATTTCGGTCGGCGTGATGCAGTCGTCTTCGCTGCCCATTACCGCGTTCTGCGTGCCCAGCAGGTATTTGAGGAAGTACTCGTGGCCCTTGCCGGAGCTGCCCAGAATATTGGAACGCCACACAAACATATTGCGCGGGAAGTTCTTCGGGTTGTCCGGGTCGTTGCAGGACATGTCCAGCGCGCCGGACTTGAGGTTTTCCACGGCCCAGGCCACCGGGTCCTTGCCTTCGGCAGCGGCCTGTCGGGTCACGTCCAGCGGGTTGGTGGTCAGCTGCGGGGCCGACGGCAGCCAGCCCATGCGTTCGGCCTTGGCGTTGTAATCGATCAGCGCCATCGAACCCATGGTCTGGTCTGCGGTGGGGCAAAGGATTTCGTTCACGCCCAGCTTTTCATGCCGCCACTGGCTGGTATGGGCATAGAAGAAGCTGGTGCCGTTCATCTGGCGCGCCGGGCGTACCCAGTCGCCGGCAAAGGCCAGCGGGGCCCAGCCGGTTTGCGGGCGCAGTTTTTCCTGGCCCACATAGTGGCACCAGCCGCCGCCGCTCTGGCCGATACAGCCACACAGCATCAGCATATTGATGATGCCGCGATAGCTCATGTCCATGTGATACCAGTGGTTGAGCGCGGCACCGACGATCACCATGGATTTGCCATGGGTCTGATCGGCGTTCTGGGCGAATTCGCGCGCAACCTGGATCACCATTTCCGGCTTCACGCCGGTGTGTTTTTGCTGCCAGGCCGGGGTATACGGCACATCGGCCATGTAGTCGTTGGTGACGTTGCCACCGCCCAGGCCACGGTCGATGCCGTAGTTGGCGGCCATCAGGTCGAACACGGTCGCCAGCAGCACTTCGCTGCCATCGGCCAGCACCGCCTTGCGCACCGGTACATTGCGGGTGAGCAGTTCCTCGTGCTCGGCGCCAAAGTAAGGGAAGCCCACGCCGACGACATCGTCGCGATGGTCAATCTGCGACAGGCGGGCCGAGACTTCACGGCCAGTGCTGCCATCATGCTGCTGCAGGTTCCACTTGCCACTCTGGCCCCAACGGAAGCCGATGGAACCAGTCGGTGCCACGATGTCGCCACTGGTTTCGTCGAAAACCAGGGTCTTCCATTCCGGATTGTTGTCTTCGTTCAGGTGGCCCGCCAGATGGCTGGCGCGCAGGAAGTAGTCCGGCACATAGCGCTCGCCATCCTTGCGCAGGGTCACCAGCATCGGCATGTCGGTGTAGCGGCGGATGTAGTCGGTGAAGTAGGCCGACGGCTTGTCCAGGTGGAATTCTTTAAAGATGACATGACCCATGGCCATGGCCAGCGCGGCATCGGTGCCCTGCTTCGGGGCCAGCCAGATGTCGCCAAACTTGGCCATTTCGCCAAAGTCACTGGAAACGGCTACGGTCTTGGTGCCCTTGTAGCGCACTTCGGTATAGAAGTGGGCATCCGGGGTACGGGTCATCGGCACATTGGAACCCCACACCATCAGATAGGTGGAGTTGTACCAGTCGGCCGATTCGGCCACGTCAGTCTGCTCGCCCCACACCTGCGGGCTGGCCGGCGGCAAGTCGCAATACCAGTCGTAGAAGGACAGCGGCACGCCGCCGATCAGGCTGAGGTAACGGCTGCCCGCTGCGTAGGACACCATGGACATGGCCGGAATCGGCGAGAAGCCCACCACGCGGTCCGGGCCGTAATTCTTGATGGTGTAGGCATTGGAGGCCGCGATGATTTCGTTGGCCTCGTCCCAGTTGGCACGCACGAAACCACCCTGGCCGCGCTTGCTCTTGTACTGCTTGGCCAGTTCCGGGTTCTGGCTGATGTGTTCCCAGGCCTGTACCGGGCTCATGCTCTGGCGCGCTTCGCGCCACAACTTGGCCAGGCGGCCGCGGATCATCGGGTATTTCACCCGCTGCGCCGAATACACATACCAGCTGTAGGACGCGCCACGCGGGCAGCCGCGCGGTTCGTGGTTGGGCAGGTCCGGCCGGGTGCGCGGATAGTCGGTCTGCTGGGTTTCCCAGGTGATCAGACCGTTCTTTACATACACTTTCCAGCTACAGGAGCCGGTGCAGTTCACCCCGTGGGTGGAGCGCACGATCTTGTCGTGCTGCCAGCGTTGGCGATAGGCGTCTTCCCATTGGCGGTCTTCATTGACCACCGCGCCATGGCCATCAGCAAAGGTGGATTTCACCTTGCCAAGGAAATTCAGTCTGTCCAGAAAATGGCTCATCTTGCCTCCGAGTATTTACCGCAGATGCGGTGCAGCGGCCCTGCCGCGCAGCCTTTGCTTACCCTGCAGAGATTACGTCCGGGCAACAACAGCGCCCATTGGCCACTAGAGGAAAAACCCATGCGCAGAGTGAGGAGACGCATAAGCCATAAGAAGTAGGTGGAACTACACAGGCTGGCCAGCGAAAAACGGAGCGCTGCTGACGATACGCTCAATGAGCCGGAATGCATGACGATCAATGACAAACGAATGGATTTGTGCTGCTGGCATGGCCAAGTCCGCAACGTGTACTACGCGCCATCCGTACGACACCGGCTCGCCAGGGCGGCAAGCCTTGATCTGGATTTGCTGTAACGCCGGAAAAACTCCCGCATCGGCTTAAAACAGGATTGCCAGCGCTACACCTGTCCAAAATGCCAGAAATCTTTCATATCAAGCAAAATTATCTATATACAAATCAGCAACTTCAAAGCAAGGCCGTCATCAGTAAATAAATCTAAAAAATGAATGAATTGCTACTAAGTTGTATCTCGGGAAAACATACCATTAGGAGTAGCTCCATGCAGCGCACACTCGCTATTTTCTGCACCGCTTGCGCCGGCCTCATCTCTCAAGCGCATGCTTCGGACGGCACCATTACCTTTACCGGCAATATTGCAGCAACAACCTGCACCATCAGCGTTGCAGGGGGCAGCAGCAGTGGCTCCATCAGCTTGCCCAGCATTTCCACCAAGGCATTGGCGGTCGCTTCCGCCACGGCAGGCACTATCCCGTTTTCCATTGCCCTTAGCGGCTGTACCGGCGCAGCCACCCAAGCCGCCATCTGGTTTGAAAATGACAGCAATGTCAACGCTGCCGGTCGCTTGATCAATACCGGCACAGCAAGCAATGTCGATGTGGCTCTCTACAACACGAGTTCAAGCTCCCACATTCTCATTGGGCAAACCAGTAGCACATTTGGTAGTAGCGGCATGGCATTTCCAATCAGCAGTGGCAACGCCACCCTGCGCTATCTGGCAAAGTATTACGCTAGCGGAGTAGCCACTGCCGGCACGGTCACCGCCATTGCCAACTACACCGTTCAGTATCAGTAAGTGAGGCCCAGCGGGGTGCCGATTTGCCAAGCAGAATCCGGGCAGCAAATGGCAAAAGCAGCCTGTGGCGATCCGCTCTGCCACACGGCATGCCAGTACGGTGGATTGCCTTCCTGCACACCATCACCACAGTCTGCTCAGTGACTGGTGTGCTGGAAACGGTCTACCAGCTCCACCATCTTGCCGGCAGTGCGGTTAAGCTGGCCGGACAAGGCAGCGGCCTCCTGCACGATATGGGCATTGTTTTCCGCCAGCGCGGCAATCTTGCTGACATTGGTGGCGACATCGTTGCTGGCAGCAGTCTGCTCTTGCATCGCCAGCGTGGTACTGCGGCTCTTGTCGGCAGTATCGCTGGCCTTGCCGTGAATCAGCGCCAGGTCTTCCACCGTCAGATCCACCTCAGCCATGCCACCCTGCATGCGCTGCCGCGCCGTGGCCATCTGCTGCGCCACGCCCTGGGTTTCGCGGCGGATATCTTCAATCAGCGCGGCGATGTCCAGCGTTTCCTTGCTGGTGCGCTCGGCCAGCTTGCGTACCTCGTCCGCCACCACGGCAAAACCGCGCCCCATTTCGCCAGCCCGTGCCGCCTCGATGGCGGCGTTAAGGGCCAGCAGATTGGTCTGGTCGGCAATCTCGCGAATGGCGGTGACAATGCTGTGAATACCCTCGGACTTGTCGCGCAGCATGTCCACACTTTCGCCGGTATGGGTCAGGCCATCGGCGGTTTCACTCAGCGCGGTGGCGGTACTGCGCATGCGGTCGCGACCATCATCCACACAGCCCTGCATGTCCTCGGCCACGCGCATGGCTTGCAAGGCATTGTCGGTCACGGCGGCAATGCCGGCGGACATTTCCTCGATGGCGGCGGCGATGTCCACGGATGAGCGGCTTTGCACCTCCGCCGTGGAGGCAGCACGGGCCGATACATCATTCAGTGAGTTGGCTGCCGCCATCATCTGGTGCGCTTCGCTCTTGATCTGGCGCAGGGTGTCGGCAAAGGCGTCTGCCAGATGGTCGAATGCCTGGCCCATACGGGCAATTTCGTCGCTGCCGGGCAGCGCGGCACGGCGCGACAGGTCGAAGTCGCGGCTCATGCCGCTCATCAATTGCTCCAGCCGGGAAATCGGCCGCTCCACGCTGTGGTAAATGGCCCAGCCCAGCACCGACAACAGCAGAATGGTGGCGGCAGAACCCAGCAGGGTGAACCACAGCTGGAAGCGCGCCTCACCCAGCAGCCGCTGCATATCACCATCCAGTTGTCGCAGCAGTTGATCCTGCAGCTTTTTCAGATTGGCCATTTGGGCGCTGGCGGTCTTGAACCACAGGGCCGGTGCCACGCCCAGCGGCTGCCCCAAGGGCACGGCCATGATCTGCTGGCGCATGGCCTGTACCGCAGCCGCCTCGGCGGACTGATCGGCCTGCTGTGATGCCTGGCGAATCTCGGCAGATGCCACCAGCCGCAGCTGGCTGGCACAGGCTTGTTGCCGGGCCTGCATGCCAGCAGCCTGCAGCAAGGCGGCCTGGTCAAAACTGCCCCGCCCCAGCAGGCCATTGATGAAGCCACGCTCCCGCCCGGCAAATTCCTTCTGGCATTGCAGATTGAGCAGCGCCACCGCATCGTGCAGCAGCCCGGCATCGCTGGTGCTGCCTGCCAAGCCGGCAATCAGGCCAATCAGCTGTTCGATATTGCCCGAGTAAGCGGCAAACATTTGCGCCGCCGGCTGGCTACGGCTGTCGATGGCGGCGCGCCCCTGCAGCAGGCTGCGCACCTGACCCTCCGCCGCTGTCGCCTGCGTGGCCTCTGGCAACTGCGCCAGGCTGGCGTGGAAGTCGGCCAGCGCGCTGTCAGTTTGCTGCCGTGCGCTTTGCAGATCGGCCGGCAGGCTGCTGCCTGCCACGCTCAGAAAGCCATTGCTCAAGCCCCGTTCGGCCTGCAACTGGTGAATCAGGCTGCTGGCCTTGCCAGCCACCTGCAATAGCTGGCCGGAAGCCTGCAGACGCGACAGGCTGTGCCATTTTTCCAGCGACAGCACGCCGGCAAGGCCGGCAATCACCAGGACGAAAGGCAGGATCAGCAGGCTCAGCCTGCTGGCAATGGAGAGTCTGGACAACATGACAGCCTCACAATCGGCGTGGGGGGAGTGGTGTGTTGCAATGCACTAACAGCATAGGCAATTTTTAACTGACAGCAAATATGCCGATAAAGTAAAAAAGGGGAAGCAGCCACGCTTCCCCTGCTCTCCCCGTTACCAGGGAGCTTGTCAGCCGCGCTGGATCAGCAGCGGATTTCCGCGTTCTGGCGCGCGTAGAACCACCAGTTGATCAGCACGCAGCTGGCATAGAACAGGATGAAGGCATACAGCGCAGCCTCCACACCACCGGTCATGGCAATGGAAGTGCCATAGCTCTTGGGAATGAAGAAGCCGCCATACGCACCAATCGCACCAGAGAAGCCCAGCACGGCTGCGGCCTCGCGCGTGGCATCGGCCTGCGCCTGCTTCTGTGCCGCCTCACCCTTGCCGGCCAGACGCTGATGCAGCGTCAGGAAAATCACCGGCACCTGCATGAAGGTAGAACCATTGCCCAGCCCGGTCAGGGCAAACAGGCAGAGGAACATGGCGAAGAAGCCCTGGAAGTTGCCACCCTGGCCAGCATGCGGCAGAAAGCCCAGCACGCCGCCCACTGCCAGCATCATCAGCACAAACACCGCCTGGGTCACCTTGGCACCGCCGATCTTGTCCGCGATCCAGCCACCGACCGGACGGGCCAGCGCCCCCACCAGCGGGCCGTAGAACACATACTTGGTGGGGTCTACATCCGGGAACTGGCCTTTCATCAGCAGCGGGAAACCAGCGGAGAAACCGATAAAGGAGCCGAAAGTGCCGATATACAGCCAGCACATCAACCAATTGTGCTTGCGCCGGAAAATCACCACCTGGTCGGCAAACGAGGCGCGGGCCGAGGCAATGTCATTCATGCCCAGCCAGGCAGCGACAGTGGACAGCACGATGAACGGCACCCAGACAAAACCGGCATTCTGCAGCCACATTTTCTTGTGCACCGCGCCCTTGATCCAGGTTTGCGGGTCGCCGCCAAAGGCACCGAACACGCCCATGGTGATCACCAGCGGCACCACAAACTGCACCAGCGACACCCCCAGGTTGCCCAGACCGGCATTCAGACCCAGCGCCGTGCCCTTTTCCGCCTTGGGGAAAAAGAAGCTGATATTGGACATGGATGAGCTGAAGTTACCGCCACCAAAACCGCACAGCAGCGCCAGCACCACCATGGTGATGTAGCTGGTATTCGGGTCCTGCACGGCAAAGCCGATGCCGATTGCCGGAATCAGCAGGCTGGCAGTGGACAGGGCCGTCCATTTGCGGCCACCAAACACCGGCACCATGAAGCTGTAGAAAATCCGCAGGGTGGCACCGGACAAGGCCGGCAGCGCCGCCAGCCAGAACAGCTGGTTTTGCGAATAGCCGAAACCGATATTCGGCATGTTCAGCACCGCCACGCTCCACACCTGCCAGATGACAAAGGCCAGCATCAACGCCGGGATGGATATCCACAGATTGCGCCGTGCTACCGCCTTGCCTTGCTGCTGCCAGAATTCGGCATTCTCCGGTTCCCACCGGTTAAGTATATGTGACATCAAGTCCTCCCTGACGGCACGCTGACCGTCAATCAAAAATGGGGTTGGCGCGATCAGGCCGACTGTCTGGCAACGCTGGCCACGGCCTTGCCCTGCGCGGGCTTAAAGGAAAAATGCATCCACACCAGCGATACGCATACCGTGCCGTACAGCAGCATGAAAGCGCTGGTACGCACACCGGTCACATCCAGCAGCACACCGAACAGGATGGGCAACAGGAAACCGCCCATGCCGCCAGCCAGGCCTACCACGCCGGATACCGCGCCGATATTGTCGGGAAACTCATTGGCAATGAACTTGAACACCGACGCCTTGCCGATGGCCATGGCAATGCCCACGCCAAACAGCATCAGGGTGAACTGGGTCACGCCCAGGCCGATATGAAAGCTTTGCACGCCGTGCGTGGTGGTAATGCTGAAGTCGGTTTGCGGGTAGGACAGGATGAAAAAGGCCACCCAGCAGGTCCACATCACGCCCCAGGTCACCTTGTAAGGGCCGAAACGGTCGGACAGCCAGCCGCCCATGGCACGCAGCACGCCGCCCGGCAGGGAGAAACAGGCCGCCAGAAACGCGGCATGCTTGATATCAAAGCCATACTCGCCAACGTAGTATTTGGTCATCCACAAGGCCAGCGCCACATAGCCGCCAAACACCACCGAGTAATACTGGCAATAGCGCAGCACCGCCGGGTCTTTCATCAGGGCCAGCTGCTGGCGCAGGCTCACCTTGCTGCTGACCAGATGGGCCGAATCCTGATAGGAAAACAGCCAGAACAGGATGGCCGTTACCAGCATGGTGATGGCGTATACCGTGGGCACCATTTGCCAGCCAGCCACGGCAATAATGGTGGGCGCCACCAGTTTGGTCAGCGAGGAACCGGCATTACCGGCACCAAACACCCCCATGGCCATGCCCTGCTGCTCGGGACGGAACCAGCGCGCCACATAAGGCGTGCCTACCGAAAAAGCACCGCCAGCCAGCCCTACCAGCAGGCCGATGGCCAGAAACTGCCAGTAAGCGGTGGCGTACTGCATGATGAAGATGAAGGGCACGCATACCAGCATCAGCACAAACATCACGATGCGGCCGCCGAAACGGTCGGTCCAGATGCCCAGTGGTACGCGAATCAGCGAGCCGGACAGCACCGGCGTCGCCGCCAGAATGCCGAATTCGGTTTCATTCAGGCCCAGATGCTGCTTGATGGGGATGCCCAAAACCGCAAACATCATCCAGATCATGAAACAGATGGTAAATGCCAGGGTGCTGGATGCCAGCACGGCGTACTGCTTGAAGCGTGGGGAAGCCATGGTGCCTTGCTCCGCGATGGGGATAGCAGGCATTTAACCCTGATACGCACACGGGAAATATTCGCCGATAGCAGCAAAACGCGCAGCATGAGGAGCTAGCCCGACCCTGCAGATGGGGAAGCCGGACTAATCACAAAGTAGCATGCCACCCCGCGCGGCCTTAGCCATTGCAGCCGGCCCCGGACATGTCACGCCACTGCGCCCTACCCCTTACGGAGAATTGCTGTCCGGCAGGCCAGGGGTTATTGTGGGCAGCATTGCCTTTGGCAATACCATGCCACCCGCCACCCGGATGCCCCGCACGATGATGCTCTACCAGACCCCGCGCCTAAGCAGCCTGTCCACCAAGCTCTTGCTGCTGACCATCGCCTGGCTGCTGCTGGCCATGACCTCCATCGGCTACACCCTCATCCTGTCGTGGAAGCTGGAAGGCGGCGCGGCCGCCATCAACGATGCCGGCAGCTTGCGCATGCGCAGCTACCATATCGCGCTGCAAGTAAGCGAAGGCGCACCGCTGGCCGCCATTCATGAAGGCGAGCAGCAGTTCGCCGCCATCCTGGCCCGGCTGAAGCAGGGCGATCCGGCGCGGCCGCTGTTCCTGCCGGACAATGCCACGGTCAGGCAGCAGGTGCGCGATATCGAGCACTCATGGCAGTCCGACATGCTGCCGCTGCTGGAAACCACAGCCAGTCAGCATGCCGGCCAGCGCCAGATGGAAAGCCCGGACATCGCCCGCTTCGTCAACCGTATCGACCGCCTGGTCAAGCTGGTGGAAGAAGACAACGCCCGCAATACC
Source organism: Aquitalea aquatilis (assembly GCF_005155025.1). Lineage (NCBI taxonomy): Bacteria > Pseudomonadati > Pseudomonadota > Betaproteobacteria > Neisseriales > Chromobacteriaceae > Aquitalea > Aquitalea aquatilis. The sequence goes on from NZ_CP039731.1 coordinate 3,734,338, forward strand.
ACCCTGCTGCGCTTTTTCCAGATGGCGCTGATCGCCATGGCCATCATTGGCTCGTTCAGCATGATGTTCCTGCTGTTCCTGCTGGTGATCCGGCCACTCAACACCCTGGGCGAAGGCATGCTGCGACTGCGCGACGGCAATCTGGACGCCCGGGTCAGCGTGGACAATAACGACGAATTTGCCACCATTGCCACCGGTTTCAACCAGATGGCCGACCGTTTGCAGGACCTGTACGCCACACTGGAACAGAAAGTGGCCGACAAGACCCGCTCGGTGGAATACAAGAACCGCCAGCTGGCCGCCCTGTACAACGTCACTGCCTTCCTGCATGACTCGCACAGCCTGACCGACATGTGCAGCGGCTTCATCGAGCGGCTGATCGAGCTGACCGGTGCCGATGCCGGCAGTGTGCGGCTGGTGGATTTCAAACGCGGACGGCTGGAGTTGATCGCCCAGAACGGCCTGCCGGCCGAACTGCAGGAAGAAGACGATTGCGCCACGCTCAATGGCTGCCTGTGTGGCGATACCGTGCCGCAGCCCTTCTCCGTGCTGCATCGCTTCGACCAGTTGCCGGCGGCGACCGAAAAGCACTGCCAGCGCGCCGGCTTCTCCAGCATTGCCGTGTTTCACATCCGGCACAACCAGACCAATGTCGGCATTTTCACCCTGTACTTCTATCAGGACCCCAAGCTGGCCACGCAAGACCAGTTTCTGCTGGAAACCCTGGGCAGCCATCTGGGCGTGGCGGTGGAAAACCACCGCCTGGCAGCCCGCGACCGCCAGTTTGCCGTATCAGAAGAGCGCAACCTGATGGCCCAAGGCCTGCACGACAGCATTGCCCAGTCGCTGTCCTTCCTGAATCTGCAAGTACAGATGCTGGACGCCGCACTGGCCGAGCAGCAAATGGAGCAGGCGCAGGAAAACCTTGGCTTCATCCGCGCCGGAGTGCAGGAATGCTATGAAGACGTGCGCGAACTGCTGCTGAATTTCCGCACCCGCATCAGCAAGGAAGACTTTTCCGATGCCGTGCGCACCCTGCTGGAGCGCTTTGAAAAGCAGACGCACATCCCCACCCAGCTCAATATGGGTGGTGACGGGCTGGCGCTCAATCCACAGCAGCAGTTGCAGCTGATCTTCATCCTGCAAGAAGCGCTGTCCAATGTGCGCAAACATGCGCAGGCACAGCGCGTACGCATAGAAATACTCAACCAGGCCGATTTCAGCATGAGCATACGGGACGACGGCTGCGGCTTTGATGAGGATGTCGTTGCCACCCGCCGCGCCAGCCATGTCGGGCTATCCATCATGCAGGAGCGCGCAGCCCGCATTCGCAGCCAGATCAGCATTCATCCCCATCCGCACGGCGGCACCGAAGTACAATTGCTGCTACCACAAAGTGAAAGACAAGCCGCATGACACCCATCCGCATTTTGCTGGTTGACGACCACACCCTGTTCCGCAGCGGCCTGAAGGCGCTGCTGCAACGACAAAGTGATTTCGACATCATTGGCGAAGCGGCCGACGGCCTGGAAGGCGTCAAGCTGTGCGAACAACTGAAGCCGGACGTGGTCCTGCTGGATATCGACATGCCGCAGATGAACGGGCGCGAGGCGCTGGCACAGATCATGGTCAGCCAGCCGCAACTGGCGGTGCTGATGCTCACCGTATCGGAAGACGGTGAAGATCTGGCCGAATGCCTGAAACTGGGCGCGCGCGGCTATCTGCTGAAAAACATCAATGCCGACTTCCTGCTGGCCAGCATTCGCCGCGCAGTGGATGGCGACAGCGTGCTGTCGCCGGAAATGACCTCACGGCTGCTGCAACAGCTACGCAGCGTCGACACGCAGAAAAACAAGCCGACCGGGCTGGATCAACTGACCCAGCGTGAACGCGAAATCCTGGCCTGGCTCAGCCGGGGCATCAGCAACAAGGAAATCGCCCGTGCGCTGGATCTGGCCGAGAGCACCATCAAGGTGCATGTACAGAACATCCTGCGCAAACTGAACCTGAACGGCCGGGTGCAGGCCGCGCTGTTTGCCGTGGAGCACGGGCTGGACAAGCTGCCCTGAAGCCAGGGCGGTATCCGCCCTTTCGCACCAGCCCCCTACTCCCTCAGACCTAGCGAAAACCCCACCACCGGCCAACTGGCAAGCCCGCTGGATGCGCCTACACTCTGGCCATTCTCCCCTCAGAGGGTCAGCCATGTTACGCGACCGTTTTGGCAGAAGCATCGACTATCTGCGGCTATCCGTTACCGACCGCTGCGATCTGCGCTGCAGCTACTGCATACCCAAGGGTTTCAAGAACTTTGAAGAACCGGCCAACTGGCTGGGCTTTGCCGAAATCCAGCGGGTGGTGGCAGCCTTTGCCCGCCTGGGAACCCGGCGCTTTCGCCTGACCGGCGGCGAACCGCTATTGCGGCGCAATCTGCCAGAGTTGATCGGCATGCTCGCCAGCCAGCCCGGCGTGGACGACCTGTCGCTCAGCACCAATGGCACCCAGCTGGCCGCCCAGGCCGGTGCGCTCAAGGCGGCAGGCTTGCAACGGCTGAACGTCAGCCTCGACTCGCTACGGCGAGACTGCGTCGCCAGCATCAGCGGCAGCGACAGCCTGGAGCAGGTATTGCAGGGACTGTCGATCGCCCGCGCTGCCGGTTTCAAGAGCATCAAGATCAATATGGTGCCACTGGCCGGCGTCAACGACCACGATATCGACGCCATGCTGGCTTACTGCAAGACACATGGATTCATCCTGCGCCTGATCGAAGCCATGCCCATGGGCCATACCGGCCAGCAAGCAGACGGGCTGGATTTGTCACAGCTCTTGCACAGCCTGAGCGAACGCCATGGCCTGACCCCCAGCGCGCTGAGCCTGGGCGGCGGCCCTGCCCGCTACTGGCAAAGCCAGGACGGCAGCTGCACGCTGGGGCTGATTACGCCGATGTCGCAGCATTTCTGCGCCAGCTGCAACCGGGTGCGCCTGTCGGTGGATGGCACCTTGTATATGTGCCTGGGACAAGAGGAAAAGCTGGAACTGCGCCCGCTACTGCGCGCAGGCTGCAGCGATGCCGAACTGGAAACAGCCATTCGCACCGCCATCGAACTGAAACCGGAACGCCACGAATTCAACCAGCAACCGCAGCAAATCATGCGTTTCATGTCGATGACCGGGGGCTGAGGCCAGCCCATCATGCAAGGAGCGAGCTGCCGGCCAAGGCAGGGCTCGCTCATCCCACCGCGCGAGTCAGTCCCCTGGCTTGTACCAAGTCCCCGTCCCCGCATGACGCATATTTTTACCGTCAGCCGCTGTTTTCAGTCTCCGACATAAACAAACGGTGCCCAAAAGAAAGGGTGTGCGCGCGAAACCTGCTGCCCGGCATTGCCATAGCGGCTTTGCTTGAGCTCACGCCGTGCCGCTTCGATAGCCGCCGTGGCGCTGCTGCCGGCCTTCAGGCGGCTGAACGTGGCCACCATCAATTCCTGCGTGGCCTGGCTTTCCACACTCCAGTGACTGACCAGCAAGCCCTGCGCGCCAGCATACATAAAGGCCCGCGCCAGGCCGGCAAAGCCTTCGCCGCTATGCGCCACATCATGCTCGCCAGCGGTATTGCAGGCAGACAGCACCACCAGCTCGGCGCTCAGGTTCAGTTGATCCACCACCTCATGCATGGTCAGCAGGCCGTCCTCACCATGCAGATTGCCGGACAGCGACAGCAATAGCGCAGGCTCCGGATGCAGGCGACTGCTGTCGCTCCCCTCATCCGCCAAGGATTCCTTGAGCATGACAAACTCGCCGCCCAGCAAACCGTGGGTGGCAAAGTGCAGGTAGCGGGTGGTGCTGAGGTCCAGATGCTTCAGCGTGTATTCCTGCGCATTTTCTTCCAGGTACAGGGTGTTGTTGCCACCCAGGATACGGTCGATGCCACGGGCCTCCTGCGCGGTTTCCGGCAGGCGCGGAATATTCAGCTGGCTGGCCTTGGGCTTGCCATAGTTGCGGGTCAGGCTTTGCCCCAGCAGGCTGGAGAAAAAGCCCGATTCCTGCTGCGCCGTCGCATCGAACAGCGGGTCGGCAAAGGACACCAGCTCGTGCCGGTAGGCAATGCGCGGGCGACGGTATTCACGCATCGACACCAGTGAGGACAGGCTGGGCAAATAAGCCAGCTGGTAGCGGTCGCCCAGATAATGCAGACCGGCATACTCGCCCAGCAGCGGCTGTTGCTGGCGGGCCTGGGCAAACTGTTGCTGGTCGGTGTCATCCCAGCGGGTGATCAGCATTTCCAGCGGCAGGGTGTGCAGCGGGCCATCGCCCACCGACAGCAGCCGGCTTCCCGGCTTCAGCCAGGGCTCCAGCGGCTGGAACAGCTGCTGATAGGCGCGGTACAGCAGGGCCGGGTCCAGTTGCTGCAAGCTGGCCATGGCGTCGCCGGCGGCCTCCTCCGGTGCGCGTAGTGCGGTAACCAGCTCGGCCACCTGCTTTTTCCCCACGGGCAGTCGCACCATGTGAAAACTATCGGTGGTGGTGACAAAAGCCAGGGTTTCCTTGTCGAGCAGGAAATAAGTCAGCAGGCTTTCGCCGGGATGCAGGATGTTCTTTTGCAGGCGCTGCACGTCTACCGCTTTGGGTTCGGCCAGGTCCATGAAGCGCGGAAACTGCTGCCACAGCTGTTGGTTGACGCCTTGCAGCGCCTGGCGCGCCTGGTGGATATCGGCATCGATACGCTGCCGGCTGGCCTGTACCCGCTCCTGCACCAGCTTGTCCCTGCCGGTGTTGTCACTGTCGCTGGAGGCCGCTCGCCCATCATCCGGATTTTCATTGAAGGCCCCGGTATTGGTGCGTTCGCGGCGCAACTCGGCCAGACGGGTCTGCAGCTCTTGCTGCTGTCGGCGCAAGGCGCGGAAGCTGCTGTTGTCGTTCAGGCGGCTGACATCGGCCTGCTTCAGCAGTTCGCTGAACAAACGGCTCTGGGTACGCGACACCACCGCCAGGATCTGCCGGTCGTAGCCGGCCGTTGGCTGCTGCTGGTGCAGACGCAACAGCAGCTGGATGGTTTCCAGATAATTGACATGAAAGCGCGAGACAAAACCTTCACGCACGCCATCATCCAGCCCGCGCGTCTGGGCAAACTGCTTGTCTACCGCGTCCAGCGTCTGCTGATAGATGGCCAGCGCCTCTTCCAGCCGGCCGTGGCGGGCGAGAAAACGCCCATACAGCAGGCCGGCGCGGCTGAAACTGTTCAGCGCATTCAGCTGCTCCAGCTGGGCGACCGCAGGTCGATACAGTGCGTCTGCCTCTGCGTCCTGCCCGCCATTCTCCAGCGCCAGCGCCAGATCGACGCCACTTTGCGCGGTGAGCGGATGCAACGGCCCCAGTACCTGGCTGGATAGCTGACGGGCCTGGCGCAGCACGCTGACGGCCTTTGCATAGCGCTTTTGCTGCAGATACAGCATGCCCTGGGAATTCAATATCTGAATGCTGGTGGCCGACTCTTTGGCACCCGGCAACTGGTGATAGCGGTCCAGTGCCTGCTGATAGAATTTCTCCTCAGCCGCCCGGTTGCCCAGGCCCGCCTGACACAAGCCATGCAGGTAGAGGCTGCTGGCACGCACTTTGGTCACGGTATTCGGGCCGGAGCCGTTATCGTCCGGGTCCATCGGCTCGGCCACCACCTTGAGCGCATCCGCTTTCTGCAGCACCTCCTCCGCCTGCTTGTCCTGATGCAGCTGGTGCAGCACGGAGGCCTGCAGATTGTAGAGCTCCACCATGGAGATGCGATCCGGCGCATACGCCAGCTGGCGGCGCATGCCTTCGCTGATGAAGGCCTGTGCTTCCTGGAAACGAGCCTGACGGATCATCAGCTTGGCCAGATTCTTCAGCACGCCAATCGGCTGGCGATTATTGCTGCCATGCTTGCTTTCAACCAGTGGCAGTGCCTGACGCAGCACCACTTCGGCCTCCACCCATTTGCCACGCATCACCAGCGTGCCGCCAAGGTTACGGTAGCCATCGCCCAGATGGTCGGTACCCAGGCTCATGGCCACGCGGGAGCGGGCGGTGGCTTCGGCATTCGGGTAGTCCTCCTGCAGCATGTACTGGGTCCACTGCCAGCCCATCTCCGACACCTGGCGGCCCAGTCCGTTACCGGCAAAGGCCGGGCTGGCCAGCAACAGGGCCAGCACAGCCAGCCGATGACGCAAGGGGCTGCGCTGGCGCAAAGTCGGACACAGCAATTTCAACAGCGTGGCAACACGGCCAGGACGATGGCAAACAGACATGCAGGGGCTCGATCAGGGTTTTCTGGTCAGGATGACGCGATTGATGACGGCATTGCCACCCGCGTCCTTGTAGTAATACACCTTGGCGTTGTAGCGCTTGGCCTGCGCATTCACCAGTGCTTCCCGCGCCTCCCCCACCATGGAATACATGATGGGCAGCAGGGCAAACAGTGCGCGCTGGTTCAACTGGGCCGGCTCGGGGATTTCCTGCAGCTCCATCAGGCCATTCTCGCCAATCAGCGACAGCCAGCGGTCCAGCCGCGGCGAGATATTGGTCAGGGTAATCTGGCCGGACATGGTGATTTCCAGCTTGTCCGGCTGCTTGCTCAGTTCGTTGTACAAGCGGCCATCAAACAGTTTGGAATCAATGAACATCAGGCTCTGGCTGGTCGGCTGCGCCGGTGGGGTGCTGGCCGGCAGCGGAAGGTTTTCTGCATGGCTCAGGCTGGCAGCCAGCAACAACAGGGTGGCGAGGCGTTTCATGCGCGGTTCTCCATGGGAGGGATTGGGGGCGAACGGGCTAGTCCACTTCCTGCAATGGCAACAGCGCCGAGGCAAAGGCATCCGAACAGCGTTTGCTGACCTGCAGGTTACGCAGCGGGGTGGCGCTGCTGCACTCTGTCATGCCGGTATTGGCCGAACTGGCCATCACCTGCTGCAACAGGGAACGGCCCTGCTTGTCGAGCAGGGTCTGCACAAAGGGGCCGGCCGCTTCGCCCTTCAGCTGTTTGAGCTGGCGCGGCGAGTCGGTCACCATCACCAACAGGCTGTCACGCCCTGCCGGCCCACCGGCGTCCACCTGCCATGTCTTGCGTGGCAATTGCACGGTCTGCCCGGCCTTGATCCGGTTGTCGCCATCCAGCTTGTTGGGGTAGAGCAGGTAGAGGCTCTTGCCATCCGAACCGGCCAGCGCAATGTAGAGATAGCCGTCCTGCGGTGCAGTCACGCTGAGTTCCAGCTTGTCGCGGCCTATCTTCAGCTGCTCGCGCCCCATTTTGACCTGCAGTTCACGGCTACCATCGCGCTGGGCATGAATCTGCTCCAGAATTTCCGCCGGGCTGGCCTGGTGTACAACAGTTTGCGGCAGCGGTGCCGGACGGTTGGCGGAGGCCGGCGTGGCAAGGGGCGGTGTGGGCGGTGTCGGTGTCACGAAGGCGCTCTTGATCCAGGCCGGCACAAATTCCTTGTTGCCACCTACCGTCATGTGCTGACCCAGCACACCGGGCTGATTGGCCAGATTGTCATCCAGCTTGGCCTGGGCACAGCGGGTGATTTCATCCACGGTAATGGCACCACTGCCATCCAGATCACGCGCCTCACCCTGCAGGCAATCGCGCCAGGCAGTAGTGGCCAGGCCTCCGCGCTGGGCATTGTCAAAAGACACTTCGTCCGGCTTGCTGGCGGCGATATGAACAATATTCTGCGGCAGACCGCCCTGCTCTTTCAGCGCGGCGCTGAGCGAGCGTGTTTTGAAATTGCTGGGGCTGAAGCAACTGCCCGGTGCCGTTTCGGAGGTGAACTTGGGGGTATACAGGGTATTGTTGATGGTCAGCGCCCGCGTCTTCATCGGATTGGCCACCACGCCACCGGAGAAGCAGGAGTCATAAAACACCATCATCTTGTCGGTCTTGCGCGCCAGCGGCTCCAGCAACTTGCCCATTTCCCGGTTGCTCAGCACATCGCCATCGGTGGCGACCAGGCCCTCGGTACACATGCCCTCGGCACTGCTCGATTCATGCCAGCGAGTGCCATGACCGGAGTAATAAACAAACAGCCGGTCACCGCTGTGCAGGCGCTGGTTTAATTGGGCAATCGCCTGGCGGATATGCTCGGCCGTGGCCTGCTCATCGCGCAGATAGCTGATGTTTTCGTCCGGAATACCCATGCTGGCCGCCATCTGGTGCGCACTGCCCATATCATGCTGCACCCCCTTGAGCGATGGAATGGCGGCATTGCTGTAATGCCCAATGCCGATGATCAGCGCAAAACGGTTGTTCACCACGGCCGGGGCATCGGCCGCCAGGGTGATGCCAGAGGCGCACAGCGCGGCCAGCGTGGCGGATAACAGGCTTTTCTTCATCGCAGTGGCTTTCACGGATTGACCTGATCGGTATTGACGATACGAACGCGGCGGTTTTCAGCTGCATAGGGGTCTGCCTTGTTGGCCGGCTCGTCCGAACCCTTGCCTAGTGCGCGCAATTGCTGGGCAGCCACACCACGGGTAATCAGCAGCTTGCGTACGGCATCGGCCCGCAGCTGCGACAGCTTGCGGTTATAGGCTGGCAGGCCCTTGGCATCGGTATGCCCCTCGATCAGGAAATGAAAGTCGCGCAGCTCGCTGGACTGCAGCGCCGAAGCCAGCCGTGCCAGCGCCTGCTGGCTAGCGCTGCTGATCTGTACCGAATTGGGATCAAACTGAATGGCCAGCGACAGGCTGGGCGCAGCCTCGGCCTGCGGTGGCGTGGCTGCAAGCGGCGCGGCGGCGACCGGCGTCGGCTGGTTACTCGCCGCAGGCACGGCGGGTGGCAGATTGACACTGTCGACGGCGGCCTCGGCAGCAGGCTCGGCCACCGGCTTGACCGGGCTCACCTGCAGATTGCGCAAGCTGCGGGTTTTCAGTGGCTTGAGCGACTCGATCATGGACCGGGTATCCGGCGCATCTTCTGCCTGCGCCACGCCTTGACAAACGAATAAAAACGCCATGACACCCCATGCCAGACGCAGCATGCTCTTGTTCTTGTACATCACGACTCCCTGCCATTTTTATTGATGGTTTCTTGTATGGCGGGCCTTCCCGGCCCGCAGACACTCCGGCAGCACCCGACAGCCACCACATATCCCATTTTCATGATAACAAACTGGCCTGCAAAAACCGAAAAAGCAAAGCATTTTTGTCAAGTGATAGAGGTAGCAACAACACCGCGACAAGGGACAGTGATCCACCCTTTGGGCAAGAAGGCCCGCTCAGGATGAGTGCGCCCTGCCAGAGCAACTGGCGGTGGTGGGCATGCAGCGAGGGTGGAACGCAGCAAATGCAACAGCCCGGTCTTTCACAGGAAAGATACCGGGCTGGCAGGAAGCGCTGACGGGCCTTGTCAGTGCTTGAGCATCACATGGCGCACGCAGCTGTAGTCTTCCAGCGCGTACATGGACATGTCTTTGCCGTAGCCGGAACGCTTCATGCCGCCATGCGGCATTTCGTTCACCAGCATGAAGTGGGTATTCACCCAGGTGCAGCCATATTGCAATTGCGCACTCAGCTGCATGGCGCGCCCCACATCGGCAGTCCATACCGAGCTGGCCAGGCCGTAATCCGAATCATTGGCCCACTGGATGACCTGATCGGCATCGTCGAACGGGGTAATGGACACCACCGGGCCAAACACCTCGCGTTGCACGATTTCATCCTGCTGCTGCGCACCGGCAATCACCGTGGGCTGGTAGAAAAAGCCCGGCCCCTCACCCAGCTTGCCACCGGTCAGCACCTCGACATGGGACAGTTGCTGGGCGCGCTCGACAAAGCTGGCGACGCGATTGCGCTGACGTTCGGAAATCAGCGGCCCCATCTCCACGCCATCCAGGTGTTGATGGCCCACTTTGATGGTGCTGACGGCACTGGCCAGATCAGCAGCAAAACGTTCGTACAGCCCTTTTTGCACATACAGGCGGCAGGCTGCAGTGCAGTCCTGGCCAGCGTTGTAATAACCAAAAGCACGGATGCCCTCTACTGCGGAAGCCAGATCGGCATCATCAAAAATGATCACCGGCGCCTTGCCGCCCAGCTCCAGATGGGTACGCTTGACCGAGCGCGAGGCGGTTTCCAGCACACGCTGACCGGTGGAAACATCACCCGTAATGGAGATCATGCGGACCTGCGGCTGGGAAATCAGCGGGCTACCCACGGTTTCGCCACGGCCCAGCACCAGGTTGAACACCCCGGCCGGAAACAGACCTGCCACCAGCTCGGCCAGCTTCAGCGTGGACAGCGGCGTCTGTTCCGATGGCTTGAGCACCACGGTATTGCCGGCAGCCAGCGCCGGGGCAATTTTCCAGGCGGCCATCATCAGCGGGTAGTTCCACGGTGCAATCGACGCCACCACGCCCAGCGGGTCGCGGCGAATCATGCTGGTATGGCCTGGCAGATATTCACCGGCCAGCATGCCCGTCTGGGCACGCACCGCACCGGCAAAGAAGCGGAACACGTCCACCACGGCGGGGATTTCATCGTTCAGTGCCAGATGATAGGGCTTGCCACAGTTAAGCGACTCGAGCCGGGCAAATTCCGGCCCGCGCGCCTCGATGGCATCCGCCAGTTGCAACAGGCGTTCGGATCGCTCACGCGGGCTGGTGCGCGCCCAGGCCGGGAAGGCTGCCTGGGCCGCCGCCACCGCCGCCTGCACCTGCTCCAGTGACGCTTCGTTGACATGCACAATCAGCTCGCCAGTGGCCGGGTTGAGAATGCCCTCCTGCTCGCCCTCTCCCGTCACGAATTCGCCGTTGATCAGCATCTTGCATTGCAGAGTCTTGTCCATGCTTGTTCCTCGTCTTATTTGCCGCTACCGGCAATGTCTTCCGTGCCACGGGTCAGGGTGTAGGCAGCCAGAATGGGCAGTGCTGTCATCAGCATCACGCACAGGGCCACCACATTGGTAATGGGTACATCGCGCGGGCGGCTCAGCTGGTTCAGCATCCAGATGGGCAGTGTCACTTCATTGCCCGCGGTAAAAGTGGTGACAATGATTTCGTCAAAGCTCAGGGCAAAGGCCAGCATGCCCCCGGCCAGCAGCGCGGTAGCAATTTGCGGCAGGATGACATAGCGGAAGCTTTGCCACATATTGGCACCCAAGTCCTGCGAGGCCTCCAGCAGGCTGGTGCTGATGCGGCGAAAGCGGGCAATCACATTGTTGTACACCACCACCACACAGAAGGTGGCGTGGCCGATGGCGATGGTCCAGAAGCCGGGTGTGATGTCCGCCAGCCGGAATGCCGACAGCAAGGCAATGCCGGTAATGATGCCAGGCAGCGCAATCGGCAGGATCAGCATCATGGTGATGGCGTCCTTGCCCAGAAAGTCGCGCCGATACAGCGCGGCAGCCGCCAGGGTACCCAGCAGCAGCGCCAGCACCGTGGCCAGCGCAGCCAGCCGCACTGACAGGCCAATGGCGGCCATCACGTCATCACGCGCAAAGGCAGCGGCAAACCAGCCCAGGGTGAAGCCCTGTGGCGGAAAGCTGTAACCGGAACTCTCCGCGTTGAAGGCGTACAGCACGATGACGGCAATGGGCAGAAACAGAAAGCCGATGCCACCAAAGGCCAGCAGACGCAGCAACCACGGCGCGCGGTCGGATTGATCAGAGTGCATCGAACGCTCCCAGTTTGCGGGCACCCAGCAGGTACAAGCCGATGATGCATACCGGCACCACGGTAAAGGCGGCGGCCAGCGGCATATTGCCGATGGAACCCTGCATGGTGTACACCATGGAGCCGATGAACAGGCCGGAAGGGCCAATCAGCTGCGGAATGATGTAATCGCCCAGTGTCAGCGAGAAGGTGAAGATGGAACCGGCCACCACGCCCGGAAAGGCCAGCGGCAGGATGACGTGACGGAAGGTTTGCGCACCACTGGCCCCCAGATCGCTGCTGGCCTGCAGCAGATTGGCCGGCACCCGCTCCAGAGCCGCCTGAATCGGCAGAATCATGAAGGGCAGCCAGATATAGGTGAACACGGTAAAGCGCCCCAGGTTGGACGTGGTCAGCGAATTCCCCCCGATCAGCGGCAGTGCCATCAACCAGTCGACAATCCCCTGCAGGCCCAGCGTCTGGTAAGCCCAGTACACGATGCCGCCCTTGGCCAGCAGTACGGTCCAGGCATACACCTTGACGATATAGCTGGCCCACATCGGCAGCATCACCGCCACATAGAAGAAGCCCTTCTGCCAGCCACGGGCATAGCGCACCATGTAATAAGCCAGCGGGAAAGCCAGTACCGCCGAAGCCAGTGACACCAGCGTGGCCATGCTGAGCGTGCGCAACACCACGTCCAGATTGGCCGGCGACAGCAGCTGGCGGTAGTTGTCCAGCGTCAGTTCGCGGCTGACCGACATGGTGAAGTCGTCAAAGGTCAACACGCTCTGTGCCAGCAAGGTACACAGCGCACCCAGATACACCAGCACGAACCACAGCAGCGGCAGTGCCAGCAGCAAGGCCAGTTGCAGGGCGGGATGGCGATACAGCGCGCCTCCCAGCCGCAACAAGATGCCCGGGCGGGTTGGGGTGGCCTGCCCTTCTGGCAGTGAAACAGTCATCATGTCATCTCCTTAGCCGGCCAGCGCATGCATGGCCTGCGCCGGCAGCCACACCGTAACCGCCTGACCGGGAGTCAACACCTGGCGAGCGGCTGCATCGTCATTGGGCAACACCATGCTGATGATGCGCTCCGGGCCGGCTTCCAGCTCGTAGCGGCTGACTGCGCCCAGGTACTGCACGTCGAGCAGCCGGGTGGGCAAGCGGATGCCATCGCCAGCCTGGCCATCCTGCACCGGGCGGATGCGCTCCGGACGCACGGCAAAAGCCTGCTGCTGGCCGGTCAGGCAGGCCGCCCAAGCAGCATCGAAAACATTCGACGTCCCGACAAAATCCGCCACAAAGGCAGTGGCCGGCTGGGTATAGAGCACCTGCGGGGCGGCAATCTGTTCGATGCGGCCCTTGTTGAACACCGCCACCCGGTCGGACATCGACAACGCCTCGCCCTGATCGTGGGTGACATAAATAAAGGTAATGCCCAGCTTGCGCTGCAGGGCCTTCAGTTCGGTCTGCATCTGCTCGCGCAGCTTCAGGTCCAGCGCACCCAGCGGTTCGTCCAGCAACAGCACCCGCGGCTGCAGAATCAATGCGCGCGCCAGGGCCACCCGCTGGCGTTGGCCACCGGACAAGGCGGACGGACGGCGGCTGCCGTACTGGCCCAGTTTCACCATGTCCAGCATGGCTTCGGCACGGCGGTGGCGCTCGGCCCGCGCCGCGCCCTTGATCATCAAGCCGTAGGCCACATTGTCCAGCACGCTCATGTGCGGAAACAGCGCGTAGTCCTGGAACACGGTATTCACGTCGCGCAGATTGGGCGGCAAGCCAGCGGCTTCGCGGCCAAAAATCTGGATGGAGCCACTGCTGGGCTGCTCGAAACCGGCAATCAGCCGCAAACTGGTGGTTTTGCCTGAACCGGACGGCCCCAGCATGGAAAAGAATTCGCCCTCGGCAATGGCCAGGTCGATCTGGTCCACCGCACGCACGGCATCGTAATGGCGGCTAACCTGTTGGAAACGGACGGCAAGGGTCATGACTCAAACTCCCGGCTGCCCATCGGCACCGTGCCGACAGGCAGCATGTTCTGCATGCGGTCAGCGACCGCCCATGATGGCAATGTAATCGGCAGTCCAGCGGCTATACGGCACACAGCTGCCCTGGCCACACTTGGCCACAGGAGTACGCCAGAAGCGGATCTGGGCAAAGCGGTCAAAGCCGTTGCTCTAGCAGAAATTGCTGCCGCCAGGGGCCTTGGTCTGGCAGGCTTCGGCCACCACCGGGTTAGAGCCAAACCACTCGGCCAGACCAGACTGCAGCTTTTTATTGAGCGACCACTCCATCCACTTGTAGGCGCACACCGGGTGCTGCGCCTGAGCATGCAGCATGGTGGTATCGGCCCAGCCCGTGGCCCCTTCTTGCGGAATGGTGCCGGCCACCGGGAATTTCTCTGCCTGCAGGGTGTTGATGGTGTAACCCCAGGCACTGGATACGGCCACGCCTTCTTTCTTGAAGTCATTCATCTGCACGGTGACATCATGCCAGTAGCGATGGGTCAGGCCTTTTTGCTGACGCAGCAGCTTCAGCACGGCGGCGTACTGGGCTTCATTCAGCTCATAGGGGTCTTTGATGCCCAGCTTGGGGTTCTTGTGCATCAGGTAGAGTGCGGCGTCCGCAATGTAGATGGCGCCATCGTAAGCCTGCACCCGGCCCTTGTTGGGCTTGCCATCGGGCAGATTGCCCGGCTCGAACAGCACCGACCAGCTGGTGGGTGCCTTGCTGAAGACCTTGCTGTTGTACATCAGGAAGTTGGCCCCCCACTGGTAGGGTACGCCATAGGGTTTTCCGGCCACGGTAAACCAGTTACCACTCTTCACTCGCGGGTCCAGCGTGTTCCAGCTGGGGATCAACGCCGGGTTGATTTCCTGCACCTTCTTGCCGTAGATCAGCCGCAGCGAAGCATCACCCGAGGCTGTTACCAGGTCGTAATTGGGTGAATTCATCAGCGACACCATTTCGTCCGAGGTGGCCGCGGTTTTCACGTTCACCTGGCAGCCGGTGGACTTTTCGAAACCGGTCACCCAGTCGTAATTCTTGTCGCTCTGCCCGCGCTCGATATAACCGGGCCAGGCAATGATATTGAGTTTGCCTTCCGGCTTGCCCAATGTGGCCAATGGTGCGGCCAGCACGGCAGGGGCAATCAGGCTGGAACTGACCAGGGCGGCGGTCAGGCGAATCAGGCTGCTTTGCATCACGTTTCTCCTTCTCCAAGGACTGCGCATTGTGCGTCTGGGAATGTGTGAGCCGATTCTAGGCAGCACACGGCAGAGCCCCTAGCCAGTCCGGCCAATGACAGGGATTGGAAAAACAGATAGCAATGCTTTGGTGCAGGAGAAAAAGAATAAGACAGGCCGGCGGCTGGACAGCAAGCGCTTGTCCGCAGCAAGACAACAGCATGAGGCGCACTAAGCCATCGCAATAAATGATGGCTTATGAATGATTATCGAAAATACAGATATCAAGAAAAGGTTTGTTTATGACTGCGGCTGTACTCTCTGGCCAGAGCAAGGAAGTTGTGAGTGCTGTCAGAAACCCGCATACCGCGCCGCCACACCACGCCTACTTCCAGCGTTGGGGTTTCTTCCTGTAAGGGCAGCACCTCCAGACGGTCCCCTTCTAGCGACCACGGGCGATAGAGCACATCCGGCATGATGGCCAGGCCAGCCCCGGTGGCCACCAGGCTACGCATGGCCTCGACCGAAGCCGTGCGCACCGCCAGTTGCGGCTTGCGGCCAATCTGCCGCCACAAGGCAGTCGCCACATCCTCCAGCTCATCCAGCTTCAGCGCCACCAGCGGCTGCTCGGCCAGGTCCGTCAACGTGACTACGCCACCATCCAGCAAACGATGGCCAGCCGGCAGCCATAAACGATAACTGGACTGCTGCAATACCTCGGCCTGTAGCGCCTGACGGTTCTGAACATTGGAGACGATCAGCACCGCCGCATCCAGCTCGCCATTGACCAGCAGGTGTTCGATATAGTCGCGCTGGTCTTCCACTACCCGCACTTCCACCTGCGGGAAAGTGCTGCGAAAGCGCTCCAGCAGATAAGGCAGGAAATAACCACACACCAGGCTGGTGACACCGATATTGAGCTGGCCGGTTACCGCATCCGGTCGCATCGACAGGGCTTCGCGCGCATGCCGCACCGATGCCAGGATCTGGTGGGCATGACGCAGAAACTGATAACCAGCATGGGTCAGGCTCATGCCACGGGCGTGTCGTGTAAACAGCTGCACCCCCAGGTCAAGCTCCAGCGCACGGATGGCTTCGGTCACCACCGATTGCGATACATTCAGATCCTGCACCGCGCGTGAAATCGACTGCATTTCAGCCACAGCAACAAAATAGCGCACATTTTTCAGCGTGATCGACACTTCCGCCCTCTTCACCCTATTGTTATGGCGCGATTGTGCCCGAGACCCGTTGCTGCGAACAGCCTCATGCCACGGCTGTCCTGCCCAAGCAGGAGCCAAGGGGCATTTCACCCAGAGAAGCCCGCTCGGTCGTGACAACGGACAAGACCTCTTCACCCGCTATGGATGGTCATTCTGTCGGGAGAATGATGCTGATCGGCCGGGTCCCGATGGGAAAGCCGGTTGCCCCATCAATGGCCACGGGCTGAATCTCGGTACCGTTCTCAGTATCCATAAAACGTATCATCTCGCCGCCGCCACGATGCTTGCGGCCCCACGCTCCGATCATGAACAACACCGGCAAGAAGTCTGTGCCTGCCGTAGTCAGGACATATTCGTCACGTGGCGGGTGTTCTGAATAACGCCTCTTCTCCAGCAAACCCTCCTCCGTCAGCTTGGCCAGTCTAGTCGTCAGCATGGTTGGCGCGATTCCCAGGCTTTTCCTGAATTGGTCAAAGCGGGTCAATCCTGCATGCGCATCGCGCAGGATAAGCATGCTCCATGCATCGCCAACCAGGGCAAGGCTGCGGGCGATTGGGCAGGGGTTGCTACAACTATTTTTCTTGTCCATATCAATTTAATAGTGACTATCGAGAAAAAGAATGCTACTGTTACTTTCAAATTGATAGTAACACCTTCGTGACCAAGAATCCATCTGCCCACCAAAGCTGAAGCAAAGGATGAATGGTCCGCAACCGCTCAACATACAGGAGTTTTCCCATGCTCATCCTCGCGGCCCCGCTGACTTACCTTGTTTTCACGCTGATGACTGTTGGCATTGGTCATGACCTGTCCACGGCAAAGGATGCCACTGCTCAGCCAGCCTACAGTGCCGACCAAAGCAGCAATTTGGTCCCGACTGCAGCAGGTATGGCGCAATGAGTCGTTCTACCATTGAATCTGATCAAGCAAGAAACGTTGAGCCCATGCAAGTACTGAGAATGGAGAGAAATTGATGAAAGCCCTTACCTTCAAGCGCTATGGCAAGTCACCCGATATCGGCTTCTCAGACGTGCCGCGTCCCATTCTGAAACCCAATGAGCTACTGGTTGAAGTGCATGCTGCAGGTTTGAACCCGATAGACAACATGATTCCGACCGGAATGTTCAAACCCGTACTGCACTTTCAGCTGCCAGCGACACTCGGCAGCGATCTTGCCGGGGTGGTGATGGAAGTCGGCAGCAGTGTCACGCACTTCAAGCCGGGTGATGCTGTTTTTGCCAGCATTTTTGACCAGGGAACGGGCTCCATTGCCGAGTTTGCTGTTGTGCCGGAAGAGTCTGCCGCACACAAACCGGCCAATCTGGACTTTGTGCAAGCGGCATCCATTCCGATGGTGGGATTGACCTCCTGGCAGGCACTGAAAGAACGCGCCGAACTGAAAAAAGGGCAGAAAGTCTTTATCCCGGCGGGTTCGGGTGGCATCGGAACATTTGCAATCCAGTTAGCCAAGTATTTTGGTGCCAAGGTTGGCACCACGACGAGTACGAGCAATGTGCAACTGGTAAGCCGTCTTGGTGCTGATGAGGTGGTTGACTACAAGAAACAAGAGTTCGAAAACGTGCTGCACGGCTATGACGTGGTGCTGGGAACCATCAAAGGGGATGCAATCGAGAAGTCGCTACGCATTCTGAAACCGGGCGGCAAGATCGTGTCACTCATTGGCCCGCTGGATGCTGCATTTGCCCGTGCCAAACGCTTGAATTTCGTTCTTACCTTCATTTTTGGCCTGATGAGTCGAAAGATCACACGCCTGGCAAAAAACCGAGGCGTCAGCTACGCCTTTCACTTTGTACGGCCTGATGGTGCTCAGCTCGCTGAAATCGGCAATCTCCTTAATGCAGAGCGCATCCAACCCGTCATCGACAAGGTATTTCCATTTGCACAAGCAAAGGAAGCCCTTGCCTACCTTGCTCAAGGACGGGCCAAAGGCAAGGTGGTGGTCAAAATCAGATAGCGCCTGACACTAGCCACTCCGGCGTTTCCAATTGCGGTCACACCTGAGCAGGAGTGACGTGTTTTCCCTATACGACCTGGTTTCCCCAGATGAAAAATGAAAATGCTGTTGTTTTGATTACCGGTGCTTCCAGCGGCATTGGCGCTACCTATGCGGAACGGTTTGCCCGCCGTGGCCACGATCTTGTTCTGGTAGCACGAGACAGAACACGACTGGATGCCCTGGCAACACGCTTGCGGGAAGAATTCAATGTCCTTGTTGAAGTCCTTCCGGCCGACCTGACCCAGCCCACCGACCTGCACGCAGTGGAAGACCGCCTGCGCAATGACGCCAGAATTGGCATCCTGATTAACAACGCAGGCATTGCACAGGCAGGCAGCTTTGTGCAGCAGACCCCGGACAGTATCGACCAGCTGATTACGCTGAATACGCAGTCGCTCACACGGCTTGCCGCTGCGGTCGCCCCGCGCTTTGTACAGGCTGGCAGGGGTTCCATTGTCAACATCGGTTCTGTGGTCGCTTTTGCACCCGAATTTGGCATGTCGATCTACGGTGCGACCAAAGCTTTCGTCTTGTTCCTGTCTCAAGGGCTGCATCAAGAGTTATCCCCCCAAGGCGTCTATGTACAAGCCGTGCTGCCGGCCGCAACCCGTACCGACTTGTGGCAGCGTGCCGGCATCGACATCAATACGCTGCCGGAAGTCATGGATGTTGGCGAGCTGGTCGATGCAGCGCTGCTTGGCTTTGATCGCCGTGAGCTGATCACCATTCCGCCGCTGCATGTAGCCGAACGCTGGGATGCGCTGGATGCTGCACGCCAAGGGCTGATGTCAGACATTCGGCAAGCACAAGCTGCCGCGCGATATCGCGGCTGATGCACAAGTATTTCGGAGAACAGTAATGACGGAAAATCACCTGACTACCCCGACGCGATTCGTTGATGTGGGTGGCGCAAAAATCGCCTACCGGCGCTGGGGTAATGCCAAGGCAGGCCAGCCACCCTTGCTGTTTCTGCAGCACTTCCGTGGCGGGATGGATCACTGGGACCCATTGATGACAGATGGGCTTGCCGAAGGCCGGGAGGTCATTCTTTATAACGGCCGCGGTATCGCATCGTCTGGTGGTCAAGCACGCACCCGTATCGAAGAGATGGCCGATGATGCCGCCGCCTTTGTTCGCACATTGGGCTTGGAACAAATCGATGTGCTGGGGTTTTCCTTGGGGGGCTTCCAGGCACTGGACCTGACCTGGAGACACCCGACA
The DNA here is from genome assembly GCF_005155025.1 of Aquitalea aquatilis. Taxonomy (NCBI): domain Bacteria; kingdom Pseudomonadati; phylum Pseudomonadota; class Betaproteobacteria; order Neisseriales; family Chromobacteriaceae; genus Aquitalea; species Aquitalea aquatilis. The sequence continues at coordinate 3,753,602 of NZ_CP039731.1, forward strand.
CTGGTGCGCAAGCTGATGCTGCTAGGCACAGGACCGCGCGGGGGCGATCCCGCAATGGAAACACCGGTGCTGACCGCAGCGGCACGGCCAGCCCCTGTATTTGAAGACTTTCTGTATCTGTTTTTTGGCAAGTCCGCACAGGCTGAACAGGCTGCACGTGCATTCTGGGCGCGGCGTCACCAGCGCGTGGAGCAGGACCCGCCATCTTCACCCGAAGTTGCCAGGGCGCAGATTGAGGCCAATATGCTGTATCTGCCCAGATTGTCGGAGGAGGATCCATTCGCTTACCTGCGTGGCATCCAGCAACCCACCTTCATCCTGAACGGAGTAAATGATGTGATGATTCCGACCGTCAACTCATTCTACATGGTGCGAAATCTGCCAAATGCGCAGTTATTCATCTATCCGGATAGCGGCCATGCTGCGCAATTCCAGTACCCGCAGCGCTTCCTGCATCACGCAGCCCATTTTTTGAGTGAGTGATGCCAGCAGCAGCTCTTCCTATTTACCATCCAGTACCTAAGGTTCTGCCATGCTCAAATTCAAGCTCCTGCTGTGGGCGTTCACCCAGCTACTGAAACGACAGATCAAACACAACCCCGATTGCGCGCGTTACGTTGAAGGCAAGAGCCTCGCGTTTCAGATCCGCACCGCGTCTGGGGTTGGTCGTCACTACGTCATCCGCAATGGCACGATTCATTCCTCTGCAGAGCTGGCATCGAATCCGCAATTTACCTTGAACTTCAGGGATGCAGCCAAAGGCTTTGCCATCCTGGCGGCAAAAGATAGCCAGGCTGCCTTCCTGCGTGGTCTTGGTAGTAAAGACTTGATCATCAGCGGAGATTTCCAGGAGGTCATGTGGTTTCAGGGCCTGACAGCTTTCCTGCAAGCACCCAAGGAAATTTCTCCCTATGATCGCACCGCATTTTGAGGATTTATGGATAAAAACCTGCTGAACCAGCCTTTGAAGCTGCCTAATGGCAGCATGCTGCGCAACCGCCTTGCCAAAGCAGCCATGAGCGAAGCGCTGGGGACCTATGACAATCGTCCAACCGCGGACTTGGTGAAGTTGTACCAGCGTTGGGCTGCTTCGGGATTGGGCCTGATTGTGACGGGTAATGTCATGATCGACCGTCGGGCACTGGGAGAACCCGGCAATGTGGTGATTGAGGACGAGGCAGACCTGCCTGTTTTACGTGAGTGGGCCAAGGCAGCGACGGCCCAAGGGGCTGACATCTGGGTCCAGCTCAACCATCCGGGCAAACAATCTCCGAAAGGGTTGAATGCCTATAACCTGTCGCCATCGGCAGTCCCATTCCGGGAAGACATGGCCGCATTCTTCGACACGCCACGCGAAGCGACTCCTGCCGAAATACAAGACATCATTGCCCGTTTCGGGCGCAGTGCCGCGATCTGCAAGAAAGCAGGCTTCAGTGGTGTGGAAATTCATGGCGCGCATGGCTACTTGCTTAGCCAGTTTCTTTCTCCGCATCACAACCGCCGCAATGATGAATGGGGTGGCAGCCCCGAAAAGCGCCGACGTTTCGTGCTTGAGGTTTACGCGGAGATTCGCCGGCAAGTAGGGCCAGACTTCCCCGTGGGAATCAAACTCAACTCGGCAGACTTCCAACGTGGAGGCTTTAGCGAAGAAGAATCGATCGAGACAATTCGGGCACTCGCCGATGCAGGCATTGACCTGATTGAGATCTCAGGTGGCACCTACGAGGCACCGGCCATGAGTGGCTCAGTAGAATCAGCCAAGATGGCTTCCACATCAACACGCGAAGCTTATTTCCTGGAATTTGCCGAAAAAGTGCGGGCCGCCGTGACGGTTCCCTTGATGGTAACGGGTGGCTTCCGTACAGCCGCAGGCATGAATGCAGCCTTGCGTTCCAATGCGCTGGACATCGTCGGTCTTGCGCGATTGCTGGCCATTGATCCGGATGCGCCTGCCGCCCTGCTACAAGGACGTGACAGCCTGCAACAGGTGCGCCCCATCCGTACCGGCATCAAGAGCATCGACCGCCTGGGAGTCATGGAAGTACTGTGGTACACCCGTCAGCTCAAGCGCATTGCAAGGGGGCACAAGCCATGCCCAGATGAAAGCGGCCTGTTCGCATTCTTGAAATCGCTGCTCCACAGTAGTTGGGGGACTTATCGAACACGGCGATTACGGGCAGCTGCTTGATCAGGATGAATCGTTCCCGCGTGTAGCTACTTTTGGCTGCATCAATACTGGCGCAGCCATTTTTTATCCCGCCTACAAATGGCAGCCTTGGCCGATCAACCGCCGAAGAGTCAGCCAGACAGGCGGCCGTTTGGCCTATGAACAAGTTCTAAGCGCACAGTCACGCGAACTTGGGCCAACGACCGCGGCAGACGACATTCCAGACGATTGAGGCGCTACTGTTGCAAAAGCTGCTCGGTGGAGACCTTGGCAAGGCCAATCGCATCTGCCAGGTACACGTTGACCGCAAACGCTACTGCTTACCATGTGGGCCAGCAAGATACTGTTTATCGGCCTGCTCGGCATTGGCAGCCATGTGTGATGCAAATGGACTGCCAAGTAGCGGAGACCTCTGGTGCAGCCACCTTGCTCTCTCAGGGGCGTGCGCTACCCTCGGTGGCAAGTTGCGACATGATTTGGTACGCCACACTCACCCGCTCACCCAGCGGGGTGTTCTTGTTGGCCAGCATCACAATACCCACGCGCTTCTCGGGTACAAACGCGACATACGCGCCAAAACCGTTAGTCGACCCCGTCTTGTTAATCCAGACATCAGCACGCGGTGGCTGATGCGGCTTGATCTCGGTCGCCGGTATTGCTTCTACCATGCTCGACCCGTTTCCTTCTAGCAGCGTCGGTAAAGCGACGGGATACGGATACTGCTCCCAGATCAGGTCCTGAATCATTGGCCCGGCCCGGAAATAAGCCGTATGCGTCTCGTCTATCGCGCGCTGTAGCTTTTCGTCGAGTGAGATCGCATGCATATTGGCGTCGATAAAGCGCAGCAAATCCGCGGCCGTACTCTTGACACCGTAAGCTTCGGCCGACAACACCCCACCTTTCATCCGGATCGGCACACCGGTCTTGCTATAGCCCTGCGCATAATCGGCTAATTTGGCGGCCGGAACATCGATATAACTGTTGTTCATCCCCAGTGCCGGAAACAGCTTCTGCTCGATCAGCGCAGTAAAATCCTGCTTCATGCTTTTTGCCGTGATCCAACCCAGCGTACCGATGCCGGGGTTGGCATAGGTACGGTAGGTGCCAGGGGTATAGGCCGGCTGCCACGCCTTGAAGTAATGTAGCAATTGCTCGTCGTTATGAATGTTCGCCGGCACTTGTAATGGCAAGCCGCCAGGTGTGTGCGTCCCCAAATTGAGCAGGCTTACTTCACCGAAGGGACTCCCGCTTAGCGACGGCAAATACTTGCTAGTTTTGTCCTGCAGAGAGAGGTAGCCCCTCACTTGCGCATAAGAGGCCAGCGTGGCAGTGAAAGTCTTGCTCACCGAGCCAATCTCGAACAAAGTGTCGCGCGTGACCGGCTGGCGCGTTTCCAGAGAGGCCACGCCATAGTTGTATACGTAGGTCGTCCCCGCGACAGTGACCCCAACGGCCATGCCAGGAATGCCATCTTTGACCATCAAGGTGTGGATCGCTTTGTCCACTAAACTTTTGATTTTATCTTGCGGCATATCGGACGCCTGACTGACAGTGGCGGTCGCACAGAACACCGCACAGACCACTGCGGCGAAACGCATGGTGTTGGATTTCATGACTTTCTTCCTTTCGTCTTGCTCGTGGGAGGCTACCTCGACTCATTAGCCTTGTTTATGTATTGATTGCGCCAAGTATTTTCATTTCTTGCCGTATCAACCACAAGCGACGAAAATTTGTATTAGACAATAGAAATTCTTATACATAAGCCCAATGCGCCCACACTTACCGTTAAACGCTCTCCGGGCGTTCGAGGCCTCGGCCCGGCACCTGAACTTCACCCGAGCCGGGCTGGAATTGAAGGTTACCCAAGCGGCGGTCAGCCAGCAGGTGCGAATGCTGGAAGACTGGCTCGGTACCCCGCTATTCAAACGCCTACCGCGCGGCTTGGGACTGACGGACGAAGCCAGGGCGATCCTGCCGGTGCTGAGCGATGCGTTCAACCGTATCGAAGCGGTACTCAAGCAATGTGAAGGTGGCCATATGAGCGAGGTGCTGACCATAGGCGTGGTCGGCACCTTCGCCGTTGGCTGGCTGCTGCCTCGGCTCAAACTATTTCGCGATGCTCATCCCTTTGTGGATCTGCGGCTGCTTACCCATAACAATCTGGTCGACCATGCCGCCGAGGGGCTGGATTTTGCGATTCGCTTCGGCGAAGGAGGCTGGCCAAGCACCGAGAATGCTTTGTTGTTTGATGCTCCGCTCTCGGTGCTCTGCTCGCCGGAGATCGCCAGGCGGCTTGCCGTGCCGGCCGATTTGACCAGGGAAACCTTACTGCGCTCCTACCGCACCGAAGAATGGATGCAATGGTTCGAAGTAGCACGACTGGAACCATGGACCATCAGTGGCCCGATCTTCGACTCCTCGCGCTTGATGGTAGAAGCGGCGATGCAAGGGGCAGGTATCGCGCTGGCTCCAGCACGGATGTTCCAGCGTGAGCTGCAGTCGGGTGTTCTGGCGCGACCTTTTGAATTGGAAGTACGCACCGGCAGCTACTGGCTTACTTGGTTGAAATCACGCAGCCGGTCCCCGGCCATGCAGATGTTCCACGACTGGCTTTTGCATGAGGCCGCCTGCGCATCTGGCTAGCCGGGGCCGTGTCCGCAATGATGTGTATAGCCGCCGTTTTCACTACTCGATGGCGCGTTCGCCAAGGCCGAACCGCCGCCGAACAGGCTGACGAACCGCCAGATGATCGGCCGAAACGGTCTTGCGGCTGCAAAATGGAATATGGCTGCATCCACCCGTGATGCAGCCATAAAGCATCTGGCCCTCAAGGTCGAGTCAGACGCTCACAGCGTCCGTCACCAAGCTGCAATGCAGCCCACCCATCTGCGTCAAGCCACTGACTTGGCTGCGTTTGCCCATATCTGAGGGAACTGCTCGGCACGGATGGCCGGCGCAATGGCCTGGATGCTGAAGCTGGCCAGTTGGTGGCTATCAAAAGGGTCGGCTGCAATCATCTGCTGCATGTCAGCCTTCTGCTCGCCGTGTGCCAGGATAAATCCGCCCGTGCCGCTGACCAGCGGGCCGGCAAACAGGATGCGGCCTTGGCGGATATTGTCGGCCAACCATGCCTTGTGGCCTTCCAGTTGTGTCTGGACTTCCTGCTCCGGGCGCAAATAGTTGAGGGTAATGGCAAATAGCATGCTTTTTCTCCGGTAATGAAGGTGACTTACAGTCCGCCGAGGCTACGGTTAATGGCGCTTTTGGCTTTGGCAATGCCTGCCGCACGGATTTCAGCGGCTTTCGATGCGCCTTCTGCACGGACGAACTGCACATCGTCGATACCCAGAAAGCCGAAGAGTGCGCGCAGATAGCCCTCCTGGAAGTCCATGTGCGCCAGCGGGCCTTCGGCATAGAAACCACCACGGGCCGAGACGACAATCACGCGCTTGCCACCGGCCAGACCAACGGGGCCGCGCTCGGTGTACTGGAAGCTACGCCCGGCCTGGGCCAGGCGATCCAGCCATGCCTTGAGCTGGGAGGGGACGGAAAAATTGTACATGGGGGCAGCCACGACGATGACATCGCTGGCCATGAACTCCTGCAGCAGTAACTCCGATAATTGATGTTCCTGCAGCGTGGCCGCGTCAAACGCGCTCACGCCGCTGGGCCGGAATCCGGCTGCGATGGCAGCGGTCAGATGGCGGATTTCCTGCTGCACCACGTCGCGGTAAACAAGCCGGGCGTCAGGGTGCGTGGCTTGCAGCTGCTGCACCACGGCAGCAGCCAAGTCACGGGTGATGGACTGTGCGCCAAGAATGCTGGCATCAATTTGCAAAATATTCATGGGTATCTCTTTGCTGGGTGAGGTGTTAGCGACTGGCGGCTCTGGCTGCCTGATCCAGCAGGCTGGCGATGGCCGCCGGGCGGGAAATCATGGAGAGATGACTGGATGGCACCGACCACACGGTGGCACCGATTTGCCTGGCCATGCGCAGCTGTACCTCGGGCGGCAAGGCCTGGTCACGTGTGGTGTGCACATACCAGCGGGGCTTGTCGCGCCAGGCGGCATGCCCGATCTTGCTGCCAAAGCTGGCGCTGGCAATGGGCTGCTGCACGGCGGCCAACAGCCGCACCTGTTTGAGAGGCACATCTGCAGCCATCACCTGACGGAACTGGGCCGGCTGATCCAGCCAGAGCATGCCATGCTCATCGGCAGCAAGACCTTCCATGGGAGCGTGCAAGCGCGTCAGCAGCTCACTGACTGATTCATTACTGTCCGGCACCAGGGCCGACAGGTAGACCAGGCCTTTCACCTTGGGATCATTCCCCGCCTGGGTGATAACCGCTCCGGCCCAGGAGTGGCCAACCAGCAGCACATCTCCCGTCTGGCGCTGCAATACTTTTTCAGTGGCAGCCACATCGTCAGCCAAGGAAGTCAGCGGGTTTTGTACGGCGCTGACGTGATAACCCAGGCGCTGCAGCCTGCTGATGACTGGCGACCAGCTGGAGCCATCGGCGAATGCGCCATGCACCAGCACGATATTGCGGATGGTGGGCGCAGCCTGGCTTGGCGTGCTGGCCAGCGTCAATACCACACCGGCAAGGGCAAGCAGTTTCTGCTTCCAGTCACGGGGGAGCCGTGCGCTGGCATTCTTGCTTGAAAATTCTTTTGAATCATTGGCTTGTGACATTTCTTGCATCCGGCAAATCAATGTCATGCAGTGTAGCCGGGTGGATGAAGGCAAATAAGATGGCGAATTGGACATTGTTCATGCAAAATTCGCCAAACAAACAAGGGGAAGATCATGCAGATCGCCATCGTGGCACTGGAAGGCAGTTTGTTATCCGCCATCAGCGGCCTGGCGGACATGTTCTGGATCTGCAATCAGGCCAGCCGCAATCCGCCACCCGGGGTGGTGACCGCACGGGCTGGCAGTCCCGGCCCGTTGTTCCATAGCCGTATTGTCAGTGCCGATGGCCTGCCGCTGCGCGACCCGCAAGGACGGTGGATTCCGGTAGATGCTGCGTTTGATACAGAAACCGCCTACGATGCCATCCTGATTGCCGGCATGGCGCTGGGGCCGGACGGCCAGCCCCCACATACCGGCGCACAAGCACAGGCTGCCCGCTGGCTGTCATCCCGCCATCAGGCTGGCGTGCTGATTGGCGGTGCCTGTGCCGGCACCTTTGTGCTGGGAGAGGCCGGTTTGCTCGACCGGCGTCGTTGTACCACCACCTGGTGGTTACACCATGTATTCAAGCAGCGCTTTCCCGCTGCCTGCCATGTGTGGGGTAGTGCCATGGAGGAGCAAGACGGCATCATTACCACGGGAGGGCCGCTCTCCTGGGTGGATCTTGCGCTGCATGTCATCCGGCACCTAGCCGGCCCGGAACTGGCCCGACTGGCCGCAGACATTGCAGTGGCCGACAGCCTGCCCTTACCCCAGTTGCTGTATGCCCCGCGTGGCTTCGTCAACACGGCCAACCCCCTGCTTTTGCAGGCAGAACAAATCATCCGCCATGCCCAGCCCGGGATAACGGCGGAGGCCTTGGCCCAGGCATTGCACCTGAGTGAACGCACCTTGCACCGCCGCCTGAAGCAACTGACCGGTGAGTCACCCAAGGCCTTTATCACCCGCGTCCGCATCGAGACGGCCTGCGTGTTACTGGGTACGCCGGGCATCGGCATCAAGCAGGTGGCCAGCCAGTGTGGTTATGGCGATGAAACGGCTTTCCGACGGGCCTTCATACAGGCCATGGGTCTGACTCCGGTGGATTACCGCCGCCGGATGCAAAGCCGCAACAGCTAAATAGTTAGCTTCAGCAGTCCGGCTCTCCTGCTCTGCGGGCAAGTTGCGCCTGCAGGAGGCGAAATACGGTGAAATAGCACAGAAAACCGGGCTGGCTAGGCAGTTGGGGTGGCTGAAAATCAAGAAAATGGCCTAGCCAGTCATCGGAAGCTAACGCTTGGAAAGTTGTACTTCACGTGTTTTTCAACCGAGCAGCCACTAAGGGGAACAGTAATCAGCCCCCTCCCCTCATGTGCTTACACCACCTCCAATTGCCCCATCATCCCAGCAGCCTCATGTTCGAGAATGTGGCAATGGAACATCCGGATGCATGGCCAGTGCTGTACCGTTTTGATACGCACAGTTTCACCCGACTTCAGGTTGATGGTGTCGTGCCAGGCCAGATAGGGCTCGGCCTTGACCACACCGTCCATTTCCCGCGATTGCACCTGGAACTGTGTGCCATGCAGATGGAAGGGATGATCCATGTCGGACTGGTTGACGATCTCCCATAGCTCCACCTCATCGACTCGGCTGCTCAAGTCAATGCGATGCATGTCGTACTCCTTGCCATTCACCAGGAACTGCATGCCATGCTGGCCATTGGTCATGGTCATTTTTTCGGAGAAGACAACCCGCTTTTGGGCAACCGGGCGTCCCAGATCCTTGATGGTGGCCAGCCTGGCCGGCAAGGGTGCAACTTGGCCAGTCGTAACCCGTGAAAAATCGACAGTCAGAATGTCCAGCGGCGTGTCAGGGGCAACCTCTCCCATTTTTCCACGCGCATACACTGCGGCAATCAGCTTGCCCTGATCACGCCGTTTGCCCGCATCAACGATCAATTCGATACGCTGGCCCGGTGCCAACACATGCTCGGTCAAACCGGTGACGGGCCGTTCCAGCAAGCCACCATCTGTTCCAATCAGGATCAGCAGCGAGCCAGGCAACTGCAGGCGCAGATAGCGCGCGCTATTGGCATTCCAGATCCGCCAGCGCTCACGTCCCCCCGCATCGAAATGGACGGTCGGCTTATTCTGCGCATTGGTCAGGACAAACTGCCCTTCGCGCCCGTTCATCCAGTCATCGCTGTTATTCGGCGCAATCTGCCCCATGTGATCCAACTTCAGATCAGACAGAATCAGCAAACGCTCCGGCACTCCGGCAAGTGGGTCTTGTTTCGCCCGAACGATAAAGCCACCGGCAAGGCCACGAAAGGCCTGTTCTGCCGTGAACTCATGTGGATGAGGGTGATACCAGTAAGTCCCGGCGCTGCCTTCCGGCAAGGTAAAACGATACGTAATGTGCTGGCCGGGAGCGACGGCCTGCTGTGGGTTGCCATCCTGATTCGGTGGCACCGGCAGTCCATGCCAGTGAATTGAGGTCGGTTGGCTCAGTTGGTTGTGCAACGTGATTTCAACCGTATCGCCTTCCATCACATCAATCAGTGGCCCGGGCAGGCTGCCGTTATAAGTCCAGAATTCGGTCGGCCCGTCTTTCAGCAGCGGGACGCCTACCGCTTTTGCCGTCAGCGTAGCCTTGAACAAGCCGGGCTGGCTGCTTTCATTGGCGAGTAAGGGCATGCTGCCCAGATCCGCAGCTGAAGCCAGTAATGCCGGATCCAGCAAGGGCATGGGGCTGCCATCAACCGGCATGGCATGTGACATGGAGGCAGCGAGGGACTTCAGGCTGAAGCCCCCCAGGCTTGCCAGCAACATGCCGCTCAAGAATGAACGTCTGTGCATGATAAGCCTCGTCTGTTATTGCGCCGTCGGCATTTTCATCATTGACGACTGCTGGTCCATCATCTGCATCATCATGTCCATCATGCGCATATCACCCTGCATCATGGATTTCATCGGCATGCCATCACCCTGCTTCATCCCTTTCATCATGCCCATATTGGACATGCCACCCTGACAGTGCGCCATGTGCATTTGCTTCATCATGCCCATGCTGTCCTTCATCACTGCCATTCCTTCTTGCATGGCGGCTTGCCGTTCTTCCGGCGTTTTGGCAGCAGCCATTTTTGCGTGTACCGCATTCATTTTTTCCATCTGGGCCTCCATCTCCTTGCTTGCTGCCATTTGTTTGACAGTGGGCTTGGCCGCTTTCTTGGTGACGACCGCAGCGGAAGCATCCTGGTGATGGGCTTCATTTGCCTGTGCGGTAAAGGTGGTGGCGGCAATAGCCAGGGCGATAACGGTTTTCCATTGGGTTTTCATGATTCGACTCCGTATAGACGTGACAAAGGATTGTCCTGCCACGATGGCAGGAGAGGGGCACGAGGGTGGCTGCGCCACCCCATCGGGTAATGACTTAGAAGCGGCCGAACAGCACGCCGGTACGTTGGTCTTTAGTCATGGTGTAGATGGCCAGCGTACCTGGCTTTTCTTCACCCATACCGGGGCTGTTCAATGGCATGCCGGGGGCAGACAGGCCCACTACGTCGGCCTTGCTGGCGATCAGCTTTTTGATGGCGGCCACTGGTACATGGCCTTCAATGGTGTAGCGGCCAATCTTGGCGGTATGGCAGCTGCCCAGACCCGGCGTGACACCCATCTGCTGCTTGATCGGCTGCATGTCGTCGCGATTGATGGCGGTGACATCAAAGCCGTTGTGCTTGAGATAGCTGATATAGGCCTCGCAGCAGCTGCAAGTCGGGCTCTTGTACAGCGTGACTGGAGTGGCGGCAAAAACGGAGGTGCTGAACGCGCCGATCAAGACGGCAAGAACGCGGGTACGGATGGTGGCCATGATGGCCCTCCTTCTGGCAATGACAATGATTCAGATAACCGGCAACAGGCCGGCAAGTCAGAAAATACGGTCAGGCGAGTAAAGGGGGGCGATGCGGCGGAGAAAGGGTGATACCAGCCAGTTTGGCGGGCTGGGTAGGGACAAAAATACCAACCTGGGCTAGCGGGGCAGCAGACCAAGCTGCTTGCTGGAACAAGGACGGTGCACAGAGTTGCACGCAGCCTGCACCGCTACACAACATGCCATGCGCAGCTTTTGCATGGGCGGCATGTGTCGGCATCTTGCCTGCGGTTTCCTCATGGCAGGCCGCATGGGTTTCATGGGCCATGCAGTCTGCCGATATGATTGCCTCGCCTGCCATGGCCATATCTGCACTTGCTGCCAGCACATTGAGTGCCGGAAGCGCGAGCAGAAGCATGAGCAGGAAACGGTATAAGGCTTTCATATTCGGCAAGATAGCACTGTTAAGCGGCTAAGGTGAATGCAAAATAATTCTTTGCTATCGCATTGTTGATCTGGATCAGTCGCACTACCAGCATGTCGCCACCTCACTTCACGGGCAGGTCCGCATTTTTGTGTAAACGGGTTTTGGGTTACGTCTGTGGCATGCGTTCCTCGAACTGAATGGTAAGGCGCGTCAGCTCCGCCTTCCACTCGCCTTCGCCCATCATCTTGATGCCGGCACGGTCCACGAGGCGATGCAGACAAACCGACACCATGTCGCGCCTGTCAGAAGTTCTTCGGAAGTTACACGGTCTCTCCGGCAACAAGGCCATGACACCAAACGTGATTGGACATATTCAAGTTGTCGCAAAAGGCAGCAGTTACTCGGGGCTGAAGCCTGCAAAGATCGCTATTGTCGAATGCAAAGTGCCGCCATTCGCATTTACAGACCGCGATGTTCAAACCTCGTATATTGCCCAGGCAACTGAAATTATTCACGAAACATCTGATCGCAAACACCCGAAGGAGTACATCTGGGTCAACATGACTCACGCCATTGACGGTGCATGGGGCATTGCAGGCAAGGCGTATATCCAGCCCGATCAAGAATAGAGAGACAGCGACCGGCCATGATGCGTCAACATCAGGCCGGCCAGCTGACCCGCAGAACGACCCTGCAAGTCACCCCAAGGCTGCCACTTTCTGCGCAGAAAGCCCGGACAGTCTAACGGTTAAACGGTCCTGGACCACCTTGCCGATGTCACTACCCGAAATCCGCTGCGGCCATTGCGGCCGCAAACTCGCCGAGGGCCACGTACTGGTCCTCAGCATCAAATGCCCGCGCTGCCGGGCACACAATCACCTGAAGGCCGCCGAGCCTCCTGCCAGCGCGTCATCGCACGCCACTGCAAAGGATGCACATGCATGGCCCACAACCCACCATCGGTAGCCTGTTCGCCGGCATCGGCGGCTTCGACATCGGCTTTGAAAACGCCGGTTTCACCACCGCCTGGCAAGTCGAAATCAACCCCGTCTGCCGCGCCGTCCTCGCCGACCGTTTCCCCCACGCCCGCCAGTTCGACGACGTGCGCACCGTCGGAGCCCACAACCTCAGCGCCGTTGACATCCTGGTCGGCGGCTTTCCCTGCCAGGACCTGTCCACCATGGGAGCCCGGCAAGGCCTGGCCGGCCAGCGCTCTGGCCTGTTCTTTGAAGTCTGCCGCCTCGCCCGTGAGTTACAACCTCGCTGGCTGGTCCTTGAAAACGTCACGGGGCTGCTCTCTTGCCGAGATGGCCAGGATTTCCAGGCAGTCATTTCCACGCTTGCCGAATGCGGGTATCTGGGATGCTGGCGGGTGCTGGATGCTTCATGTTTCGGAGTCCCCACAAAACGCCGTCGCGTATTCATTATTGCCGGTCTTCACGAACAGCCCCCCATCAAGCTGCTGGCTGACGCCAGCCCAGTGGCAACAGTTCCTGGCACGCCGCCAGCGCAACAATCCGAACTCAAGCCTTTCCCTACTTTACTTGCCGGACAAGCTGCCAGCCAGATCCCTATCAATGGCGCAGGCCTCGTCGCTCAAGCCGACGGATGGGATTCGATGGCTGAACGGGCCCGAGCGTCTGAGCATCATGGGCTTTGCCTCGGACTGGATGCGACCAACTTTGCAGAGGCTCAAGCTGCCGGCAACGCCGTTGTGCCGCAAGTCGTGGAATGGATCGCCCGGAAGCTGAGGGGGACTTATGTGTAGGGCTGGGGGGTAATCAGGATGAAGGGGGTGGAGGCCCCCTTTTTGCGTTGTGGATTAGGAGTAAGGTGGCTGGATTCGGCCAGTTGCGGGCATAGGGAAGCTTCAACTACTCGGCAGCTGAACGGCCAGTATTTATCGAAGAGCTGCCATCAACGTTCGACATGAGCGGCAGTCTTTATTCCGTCCACACGACAGAGCGTCATACGATGAATGATTTTGGCAGTAGCTTGTTTATAAAAACATCTTGCTCATATTTGTTTTTGAGTTCCATTTCTGCCATAGCCTCTCTGACTCTTTCCTGTGATAAGTGGCAGATATACGGAGGCGAGCAAGAAATAAGTAGAAAATATTCGCCGCACTCATTCCGGCAAATTCTATGAAGATCCTCGAAAGTGTATCGCATATGCTCTAGCCGTTGAACTACGATCTCTGCCTTGGCTCCATCAAATTCATACTTTGGATCATCAGCCTTTAGCTTGATCTTTTTTAGGATCGCATCCGCACTGGAAATTTCTTTGATCTTTGCTCTTGAGTATGCATAACTTCCAAAAAAGAAAATAACATACATCACGGCCAGTGTAGGCAGCCCTGTGATAAGAAAAATCAGAAGAAATGTCATAAATTAGGTTTCTTTATCAAGTTCATTTCTTCAATCACCAATAGTATTTGAAGACACATCATAGCGAATGAAAAACTGTCGGCTGCAATAGTTGGTTAGCTGTTTCCAGTATCGCGTTGAACGAGGTGAAAACGCACTACAACGTTGAACGCAATGCCTCTAGCATGTCAATTGATTTTGATGACAAAATTTATATCCCCAACCGATTGACATGTAAAGGCATTGTCATAACAGGGACCCATAGATGCCTCAGACCAAGCCCCGATAAGTGGCAGCCACAAGCTGCGAAGTAGACGCCACTTGGCCAAAGGGGCAAGTGACCGCTTTGGGTCGAAAGCAGTCACCGACCAGCATCACACCCTGCCTTCACGCAGGGTGTTTTCATTTACAGGTAGTGGTAGAACACTGAGAAGTAAGACTGGACCACCCTCCTCCATCACAGGAAAAGGTAGCAGTAAAGGAAGCGTTAGATCGCTATGGATTTTTGCACCCCGGTGACAAAAAAAGCGCAAATAGTGCCAAAAACCCTGCAAATTAGCGGTGACAATAAAAGTGCAAACGAGTGCCAAAACGGCCGCAAAGTTACATTGGGGGTGGCGCTGCAGGCCGGTGGGTAACATTGGCATCGTTCATTGAGTTCCGATCCAGAGTATAGGAAGCCAAGAAAAAAACTGAACTCTTATCGCCAATGTGTAGGAGTGTTGTGTAGAACTCAGGGGCAAAAAAGCCTTATAGAACCTGAATTTACTGTAAAAACAACACTTTAGGGGTGTTTGGCGGAGAGGGGGACCGCTTGAATATCATCCAACACGACTCAAAGATAGCCATTTAACCTAGTAAAATCATAACACTACGAGAATATAAAGTCTTTTAGTGTCCAACGACATCTCGTAGCAGCGCGAATAAATGGCATACTAACTGGCATACCACATCTGCAGGAACTGCTCATGGCCGTCCTTACTGATACCAAAGCGCGCGCAATCAAACCCGGTGACAAAAACCTCCCTCATGGCGGAGTTACAGGGCTGACCCTCCACCCGTCTGAGACCAAGGGACGAGGGAAGTGGGTTTTCCGCTACGTCAGCCCGACTACCCACAAACGCCGCAACAAAGGACTTGGCCCCTACCCCGAGGTCGGCATTGCGGAAGCTGGCAAAGTTGCTCAGGAGTTACGCGTGCTGCTTGCCCAAGGCGTAGACCCACTTGCGGCAGAAGAACCACTGCCGCAAGTACAGCCCACACCAACATTCCACGAAGCCGCTGAACTTTTACATGGTGATCTCAAGCCTGGCTGGAAAAATGCCAAACACGCCGTGCAATGGATAAGCACGCTGGAAAAATTTGCATTTCCAACTATTGGTTCCATGCCGCTCAACACAATTGAGCCACGCCATATCGCTGACGTTTTACGTCCTATCTGGCTCGAAAAAGCGGAAACTGCAAGCCGCGTAAAGCAGCGTCTCCATGCTGTTATGGCCTGGGGATGGGCTCATGGTCATAACCAGGCCAATCCAGTGGATGTCGTCGTACACCTGCTTCCACAGCAACCAGGTAAATCTGTTCGCACTCAGCGCCAGCCCGCCATGCCTTGGCAAGATCTTCCCCAGTTTTATGTCGATCATTTCAAGGCACGAAAAACCTATGACATCACACGCTCTACCCTTCTGTTCCTGATTCTGACCGCAGCACGCTCGGGCGAAGTGCGCGGGATGACCTGGAGTGAAGTCGACCTGAAAGCTAAGGTCTGGGTCATTCCTCCAGATCGCATGAAAGCAAAAGTTCAGCACCGCGTTCCATTGAGTGATGTCGCCATTGAAATTCTTCGTCGCCAGATGGGACTACATCGAGAACTGGTCTTTCCCTCACCTCGAGATGCAGTTGTCTTGTCAGACATGGTTCTCACGGCATACCTGCGGCGCGTACGCGCTATCAGTGATGTGGAGGGGCGGGTTGCAACCGCTCACGGATTTCGTTCGAGCTTCCGCGACTGGTGCAGTGAGAACGGCTTTGCGCGGGATCTGGCAGAACGCGCACTAGCACATACCGTGGAAAACAAAGTCGAAGCAGCCTATCACCGTACTGACCTGCTTGAGCAGCGACGCCCCATGATGGACGCATGGGCCTCATTCATCACAGGAAGATAACTTCGCAACACTCAGCCACATGGTGGCTCATAAAGGCAGAACATAAGTTTCAATTAAAAAACAATAACATAGATAATAAATTAGGAAAAACACTGTGGCAAAAGCAAAAAAATTGGTTGTGTGACTTTCAAACCAACAAAGTGCAGAGTATTGTAAAAAAGCCAGCTTAACTGGTGATTTTTACTTTAACCAAACAGGAGTAAGCATGGATCTCACAGCTACAAGCGAGCTTTTAACGCCGGACATCACCTATGTTTGCAACACATTCGCCGACTCAATGGAAGGTAGGCGGCAAGCGGTCCAAGCCGTAGAAACAGATTCCGGGCCTACCGCATCGGAAGCAGTAAAGGAAATTTTCAATCAAGTTCTAAATCACATCCAAAAAGCAAAAAAAGTTCTAGAACCTATTGTTAGTTTTATAAAAAACCGCCAGCAGGCCGTAAATCTCTGTTCTCGCATTTCGTTGAGTGTGAAGCGTATTGGTACGCACCGTGCTCAGCGCAGTACCCGTCGTAGCTCTACCAAGCGTGCAAAACCATCAGGTTCATCCGACTCCGACGGAGGCCCCGCTGCGTCAGACACATCTGATCGACGTATCGTCTACCGTACCTCTCTTCCGCATTACCTCAGCTTTTCCAGTAACACCGCAGTAAACTCCTCTAGTAAATCAATAGCACACTCCAGCAATGGCTATTTATGCCATGCTATTTCCACGCTTCTCATCTGGCTTTATTACTTAGCCTTAATACCATTTCAAATCGACATATCAACCTCGTCACGCATGGGGGTGAGTCATGTCTAATCAAAATTCCCCAGTACAAATTCTGCGAATAAAAGATGTAATTGCAGTAACAGGATTAAGTCGATCCTCGATATATAACAAAATTAGCCCAAAGAGCATCTATTACGACAAATCATTTCCAAAATCATTCAAGCTTGGAGAAAGAGCAATTGGCTGGTTAGAAGGCGATATTGAACAATGGATTTTAGAAACATCGAAATGTTTTCATACAGTGGAGAACGTGAATGGAAACTAATTATTACCCCCCATACGAGTTCAAAATCGACATTAAAGAACTTGTCAAAAATTATACAATGGGAGAAAAATCATTTCCATTCGAATCTCTACCCCTCATATCTGAAAATACAGTTGACGAAGCACATCAGAACACAGGCATCAGTAAAGGGTTACTTGCTCACATAATTCTGGCAGCAATGTGCACTTCGGCCCAAGGGCTTTATGACGTCAGCCCGACACCTGGCTTTATAAGACCCATAACTCTATCCATCATCGGAATAGGAGAATCCGGAATAGGGAAAACTACGGCCGTTGAAATACTATTCAAGTCAATTTTTGAATATGAACAAAAATTGGATGATAAATATAAAAATGAACTTGAAGAATACAATGCAGATCTAGTCATCTGGGATGCCATAAGCAAAGACTTAATAGGAGAAATTACTAAAACTGCCGATGAAAAAATTAGCAACCAAATAAAAGAACACCAAAAAAATAAACCAAAACTACCAAGGAAAAAATCCATCGCAGCCAGTGACTACTCCAACGCTGGACTTATCAAGGAACTTAATAACAACCCCAAAACATTTACGCTAATATCAGCGGAGGCTGCCGAAATACTTAACAGCAAAGAATTCAAAAACCCAACACTACTACTAAAAGGATGGGGAAGTGAAAGTATTAGAAAAATACGACACAACACCGAGAACGTCAATCTTAACGAATATCGACTCTCCCTTACAGCACTGACAAACAAAGCGCAATTTGATCAATTCAGATCGGGAAATGGAAAAAACGCAAAGGAAATAGGATTTGATGCAAGAACCCTATTCATGGAAATTACAGAGAAGAAAAAACCATCATCAACAGCAGAGTACAAAGAAGAGAAATTAAATATCTTTTACTCATTCACAAATAAGCTCCTTGATAAAACATTTGATGGCAATAACAGTACTTCAGAAAGAGAGTGCTTGAATTTCTCAAAAAAAGCTTCTGAGCGTTGGCATCAAATTATAGAGGACGTAAATCGTGCATGTGAACCAGGTGGTTACTTTGAACACCACCATGAATACGCCGCAAAGTGGCCTGACAATGTCGCCAGGATTGCTGCGCTTCTTCACATATTTGATCAGTCAACTGGGGAGATATGCCTAAGCACATTAAATAGGGCTGAGAAAATTTGCAGTTGGTTCGCTGATGAATTTCTTGGAATATTTTCGACAAACCCCATCAGCACCCCCTTAGAGCAATATGCTGAAAATTTAATAAATTTCATCTTGTCCGAATGTAGAAATTTGAATAAAAATTGCATTCCATTCAATCGAATTCTTCAATACGGACGAGGCATTTCAAGAGACAAAACTGAAAGAAATAAGGCCACGGACTATTTAATACAACAAGGAAGACTTCGCAAATTCATGTATGGGAAAACCATGTACATAGAACCAATCATCTTACCGTAAAGTACTTTAAACCGTAGCAACTACGAAAAGTATACCCTGCTATTCTTGCTATTCCTGCTATTTGTAGCAGGAATAGCAAGAATAGCAGGGTTGTAACAATCAACAAAACACCGTCAAGGCAATAGAACAAGCACTGATTGAGGGTTAGCAACACTTCACCAAACCAAAAAGGAATTTACCGTGCAATACATGAAAGGTCCACATCACAAAGGCAACGTAAATAACACCCAGCAAAATAAAATTTCAATTAACACCACCCCGTACACAATGCCTTTCAACAATTCAGCAGGTATGTTCCCAACAACAATGAACATGAACATGGCAAACAATCAATACTGGGGAAATTTCACACCACAGATAACAAATTACTTCAAACCAAATAACATCAACTTACCATTAAATCCATCATTCACAGAAAGCACTTGGAAGAACAACACTTTCACACCCAACAACATCCACAACAGCGTCCAACCCGAATTGAGTCACGATACTGAGCAAAACATCATACATCAACGCCCCCACCCGACCCCCTCTATTGATAGCTTCTCAATTTACGCCAGGGATACTCATTTAGTCGAAAAAACACCTGCAAACGACAAACCAACAATTATCATTCCTATTAATAATCAAATTTACCACGATCTAAAGTATTTACGAAAAATCGCAAAACAACTTAGCAGAGAAAATGGATATTTTTTTCAAATAGATGAATTTAAAAACAGGGCTAAATTCATTGGCTGTGAAAAGTATAAATTAGCTTATAACGCACTATCAAACCGTATTGATTTACAAGCCATTAAAGAAAAGATGCCATACATGCAACTACACCCGATGCTTACTCTTTTACGTGAAACACTTTGCAATGAAGAATGGGTTGGATGCCATCCTAATCAGACCATGTCAAATGGCGAACTAGCAGCAACTCACTTTGACCGATGGCTTGACAAGTTTCGTACTTTCCTAAGAAAGCCGGCGAACGAAGAGAAAATTGCAGAATGGGAATATGAACCCAACAAGCAATACAATGATACCGTAGCAAAATTCAATTTAATGCTCAAAAACACAGATCATACACCGACCATATCCAGGTTTGATCTCAGCACTACCAACCAACCTTTTAATACAAATGATCTACGCCTCCTGTCCGACTCGTTAGATGATTTACTAAAAGCCATTCGTAACAAGAAGCTGCCTGCAACTATTCATGGCCTCATTTGGCACCTTCAATATCTAGAACGGAAAGGGTTTTATTATCACTGCATGATCTTCTATACCGGCACAGATAACGAAACAGAAAGTGAAATTCTTGAAGAAGTAGTGGAGCATTGGAAATACACCATCCTAAGAGGAAAGGGAACAGTGACTAATTGCGAAGAGGAATTATCACATTATCGAAAAATGGGAATAGGAACTCATGATTTTCCAAATCAACAAGAATACGATCAGTTTTGCAATAATGTATTGCCGATGTACAGCCTCATTGACCAGGACTTTCGACTGTGCGTCCCCGATGTATTGTTAGAAACAAATAACATCAAAAGACACAAATTACAAACAGTTGGATCATGGTTAAAATATTAAAACAATACAATCTCACCAAGGAATAAGTATGTACATACTCAATTGAATAATTTATAGCAATTTCAAAAAAGAGTTCAACCAATGAAAGGAAAATAACACTACATTAAACACATCCTCATCACAAGAACAATGTGGTATACATTTATTATTACTTGCAGTATTTATATATAACTTAGTTATAAATATCATTCATAACTTAATGATTAGGAAGTAACAAACCAATCCAAGGGTGTAAGCGATGAATAAGTCCACAATCAATAGAGACAATTACACTCTGTCACCAGGAGCACAGGAAGAGCTAATCTTAAGCAGAATCAACCACCCTCTTCTACAGCAACACACTGGTCCTACTATTGCCAGCCACATTCTGGCATACCGTAGAACAATTGAACTCGCTGAATGGCTTTTTAAAGCAGACTTACCCATTCTTGCCATTAGTAACAAAGGAAAGTCGTTAGCTACTGTCACAACCACTAACCCTGACGATATAGACTATGCTAGCAGGCTGATCAGCACACCTAGGTCACACTACTTTACCAATGCATTTCCTGACGTTTTTATTCACCCTTTTGTGGAGTTAATTACTACTAAGCTTGACGCGCTTGAATGCCGCTCTATGGAGCTTGGCAGGGTACTTGCTGATGGTAAAGTCGTTGCTGAGCAACTCAATCAAGCAATTGCAGAGTATCAACGTGAAGCATCGGCTCCTAGCATTCAAAAACAGGTTGCTGTATGGCGTGCAATGCAAAGCGATCATTACGCAACAGCAAAGCGTTTTATTCAGTCCTGTGAGCCAGCAGGCTATCCACGCGTACTTGTTGTTCGTGTCGATTTATCTTTGAAGGAGCCGTATCAAAAGACCAGTAGCATTTTTACATTCCATCAGGCTGTGCATGCTTTATGGAAGAATCATCGCCATAAGCCAAATATCTTTCAACACTGCTTAGGGTGGGTATGGTCAATCGAATACGCGGAAGAATGTAACTACCATGCACACTGCGTTTTTATCTTCGATGGCAACAAGGTCCAGAATGATTGCTACTATGCCGATCAGATCGGTCAATACTGGATCAAGACGATTACGCATGGGAAAGGTAGCTATTACAACTGCAATCGGGACAAGGCCAAATATCAGTATTGTGGATTAGGCAGGATAGATCTTAGAAGCTCACAGAAACGCCGCTACTTGCTTGAGCGTGTTTTGCCCTACCTGGCCAAGGAAGACACCGAGATCGCAGCTGCTATAGCCCTAGACGGGGCTGCAATGGGACTTGCAGCACAAAACATCAGAACATTTGGCTGCTCAGGCCAATTGAAACACAAATTAATCCGTTAAATATCTAAGTTTTCTTGACTTAATGGATAGCGCCTGCTGAAATGCAGAGCATACTTACCATGGAGACAAAAATGAATCTGTCTGAACTGAGCTTTGCTGAACTGCAAGACCTGCATGCTAAAATTGCTACTGCTATCGAGCAGCAACAAGCTGCTGAAAAAGCGGAAGCCAAGAAACAGATCCTGGAGCTGGTTAAGCTACATGGTCTTAGCCTGGATGACGTACTGAGCAAGGCCACTGCTACTGTACGTAAGCCGGTAGAAGCCAAGTACAAGAACCCGAATGATGAGTCCCAGACCTGGACTGGTCGTGGTCGCAAGCCGGTATGGGTACAGGCACTGCTGGATGAAGGTTTTAGCCTGGAAGATCTGGCAATCTGATCGCACTGAATACCAGTAAAAAAGCGCTCCATAAGGTAGCGCTTTTTTTAATTCATGGTGCTTATCCTATGTAGACCATACAGTCCAAGGATATCGCCATGTTTACGTTCATCAAACGGTTCATCACCCGATTCAGACCAAGACCCAAGCCATTCACATCCGACATCATCGTAGGCTATCAATGCACCAATTGCGAAATGACCCATGAGCTATTTGAAGCGTTTGAACGCCTTGGTCGAGTGCTCATTGAGCATAGAAAGAAAGCCAAGCCAGAAGTGAGTTCTTCAGTACCAGCAGCGACTGAGACACATAATTTGCACTAGTACATGTGAAGAGTTATCGATCATTTTTCGCCCCCCGCCAAGGCGTAGACATCCCGGAAGGGGTCGCCTGTACCTAATTAACCGGTGTCAATTTCCCCAATGCACTCGCAAGCTGATATTTAGCCGTATGCCAATCGGCAATAGACTGGATCCGCTGCTGACGTGCAGTTGCCAAGGCAGTTTGCACATTCATCAGCTCCATGATGTCGGCCACACCGGTTCGATAGCGTTTCTGGCTGGCGGTAAATGCCGCCTCTGCATGCCGCAACAATTCCGCCGTGGCAGCGACATTCAGGCCACTGGTCCGCAAGGCTTCATGGCTAGTCCATACATCTCTTGCTACCTGCTGCTCGGCATCTGCCAAGCGTGCCTCCTGTAGATCAACTTCCGCTTCTGCATTACGGATCTTGTAAGTCCGTCCAAATCCTTCAAAAATCGGCACATTAAGCTCAATGCCGAGATAACGATCCTGCGAACGTGCCGGGGTAGTCGACAAACCTACGCCCAGGCTTTCCGGCTGGGTGTTGTGACTGGCACGTGCCACCAGATTGATACTGGGTCGCCCCTCTGCCCTGACCTGATCCACCCGGGCTCTGGCAGCATCCCGCTGTAGCCGTGCTGCTTTCAGAGTAGGATGCTCACGCTGGGCCTCACCCAACAGCACACTGACAGCTTCTCCTACTTGGTCGAGGTTCGCAGCTGTACTTTGCAAGGCAACTACCTTACGTAGTTGGTTGACTGGCAAGCCCATGTCCAGCGCCAATACACCCAGCGCATTATGCTGCTCTCCTTCCGCTTTGATACGACTGATCATCGCTTGGGTATAGGCAGTTTGTGCCTGTAGTTGATCGGTAATGGCCGAGACGCCGCCAGCCACCCGGCCGGAGGCGGCCTTTAGTGTTTGCTGGGCCGTCTGCTCATTCTCCACTGCTGCAGCCAAAGCAGACTGTGCTGCTACGGCCTGATAGTAGTCACGAGCGGTATTGGCAAAAATCTTCAGCAAGGCTTGGTCGTACTGCCCCTGCGCGGCCTGCAGCAACAAACGGGCATTGTCCAGGGCCGCGGCGCGAGAACCAAAGTCGTAGAGCAGCCAATTCAGCGTGGCGGTATCGACATGGTAAGTATTGGCAATATCAGTACCAAGACGCGGGTACTGAGGCGTGGTGGTACGCGCCCGATTACGCACGCCCTGGATGCTGGCACTGATTGTGGGCAAGTAGGCTGACTCAGCCACACCCACTTGCATGGCCTGGGCTCGAATGCCGGCCCAGGCACTTTGGCTTTGCGGGTTATGGCACAAAGCCTGATCCACTGCGGTGGCCAGATCAATCTGCGTCTGCTCAGTCAGAATCGGACACGGGCCGCCACCTGAAAGTGGAGGCGCAACAAGTGCGGGCATCACCCTTAACGGATCTTGCGGATAAGGGTCCCAGGCGTGACAGATAGAGGGGCACAACAGCAATCCGCTGAATAAAACTGGCCATATTTTCCTGCGGGTACTCACAATTCGGGAGATCACAACAAAGCTTGATTTCATGACACGAGACAGTTCATCAATAGGAATGTAAACAGTGATATATCCCCCGGCTAAGACCGGGGGATATCCTGAGTGTTAAGGCTTATTTCCAATTGGCAGCCAGAGTCGGCTGCAAGGAACTGCTGTAGTTGCTAGGCAAGCTGGTCTGGCCTGCGGCGGGCGGGCTGAAAGAAGCCATTGCACTGACCAGATTCTGCACCTGGCTGTTCAACAGCAACTTGCCATCTCCGGAACGAATCTGCTCTACCTGATTATTCGTCCCACTGCCAGCCAGATACCAGTTCTGAATGGTCACCTTGTCACTGCTACCGATAATGGTTACCACCAGATCGTTGCTGCTCTTCTGGAACCAGAGCTGGTCGTAGCGGACATCAGACCCCAAAATCAGCTGGTCGGTATTACCTGCCGTACTGTCCTGATCCTGGATGATGTCGGCACCATCACCACGTTTGAGACGGTAAATATCATTACCCAGGCCACCTTTCAGCGTGTCACTGCCAGCGCCACCCCACAGATCGTCATTGCCGGCACCGCCATCCAGTATATTGCTGCCGGCATTGCCAATCAGCACATTGGCAAGGCTATTACCCGTGCCATTAATGGCGGTCGTGCCGGTCAGCGTCAGGTTCTCCAGATTATTACCCAGCGTCCAAGTCACCGAACTTTGCACCGTATCCGTCCCTTCATTGGCATTTTCGGTGATCTTGTCTCCCGTATTATCCACGATATACAGGTCATCACCGGTACCGCCGAGCAAGGTGTCGGCACCGGTACCGCCGTCCAGCCGGTCGTTGCCCGCACCGCCAGTCAGCGTATTGATAGCCGAATTTCCAATCAACACATTATCCAGCGCATTACCGGTGCCATTGATGGCTGCTGTACCGGTCAGGGTGAGGTTTTCAAGATTATTGCCCAAGGTGTAGCTGACCGAACTTTGTACGGTATCCGTCCCCTCGCTGGCATTCTCATTGATGACATCGGCAGTGCTATCCACCACATAGGTATCGTTACCCAGGCCACCATTCATGGTGTCATTCCCTGCCCCGCCATCCAGCGTGTCGTTACCAGCTCCACCATTCAGGATGTCGTTACCTGCCAGTCCACTCAGGGTATCGTTACCGGCCCCGCCATTTAGCGTATCAACACCGGAAGTACCAGTCAGGGTAAGGTTCTTCACCGACACGACCAGATCGAACACATCGGAAGCCGTCAGATTGCCGCTATCACGAGCGGTCACCATGACACTGACGGTTCCAGAAGCACCGACGGGTGGTGTCCCGCTGAATTGGCGGGTGCTGGCATTGAAAGTGAGCCAGGAAGGCAAAGCCTTGCCGTCCGCGAGCGTCGCGCCATAGCTCAGCGTGTCACCACTATCCGGATCGGTAAACGCATTACTCGCCACCGTGTAGGTGAAGGCTAGCCCTTCACCTGCTGTTTGATCCGGCAAGGCCGCCGACAGCACCGGGGCTCGATTGGCTGCGCCGATGGTCATGTTGACGTATACCCCGGTGGAGTAGTTGTAATTATCGGTCCCCCACAGCACAAACTTCAGGCTGCCGACATTGGCAGTACCAGGCGTCCCCGACAGGGTGCGCGTGCTGGCATCAAAACTCAGCCACGATGGCAGTGGCGAACCGTCCTGCATCTTGACGCTGTAGGTGATCGAATCCCAGACATCCGGGTCGGTAATCGTGTTGACGGGTACCACATAACTGAAGACAGCGCCGGCCTTGGCTTGCAAGGTAGGCAGACCGCTATTAAGTACTGGCGCATGGTTGTTATTGGCCCGATCCACCACGCTCTGGATTTTTGCCTGGTCCCAAACCACGCCATTGGCAAACTCGATGCGATCAATCTTGTGATCAGCGGCCTGCCCATTAAGCGTGGTATTGGCGGCGTAATAGTCCAGGAAACCAATCTGGTCTGTCGAGTTCTTGAGCTTCAAGAACATATTGTTGCCAGACTGGAAAGCCAGCACATCGGCTTCGGCAATCCCTGCGCCAAGTCGCAGGGTGTCACTGGCGCTGCTTACATCGGTATTATCGATAGTGTCCTGGCCATCACCCTTGTTAAACACATAGATGTCATTGCCCAGTCCGCCTGACAGATAGTCGTTGCCCGTGCCGCCAGCGAGGACATTATCGCCATCATTCCCCCACAGGCCATTGGCCAGTGCATTGCCTGTCGCATTCAGATTTGCCGTACCGTCCAGAGCCAGCCGCTCGACATTGGCACCAAGCGTCCAACTGACCGAGGAGCGGACAAAATCATCCCCCTCGCCCTCCTGCTCCACGATCACATCGCCGACATCATCAATTTCGTAGTAGTCGTCACCGCTACCGCCAATCAATGTGTCCTGCCCCTCACCGCCGAACAGCGCATCATTGCCTGCACCACCAATCAGCGTGTCATTACCCGTCAGGCCCAACAGGCTGTTATCGGCGGCATTGCCGGTGATGACGTTATCCAGCTCATTGCCATTACCGTGAATCACATTGCCTTTGAGGACAAGGTTCTCGACATTACGCTCCAGCACATACAGCGTGTCGTAACTGCGTTCGATGGTATCGATACCCTCAGACATCGACTCAATCACCTGATCACCTTCCGAGTCGACCACAAAAGTATCGTTACCCCGGCCGCCGTACAGGGTGTCCTGTCCAAGACCACCATCCAGACGATTATTGCCATCGTTACCAGTCAGGATGTTATTGGCCGCGTTGCCTGTACCATCCAGGTTTGCCGAGCCGGTGAGTGTCAGATTTTCGACGTTGTCCTGCAGGGTATAACTGAAGCTGCCGGTTTCGATGGTATCGCGGCCCTCATCCGCAAGCTCCACGACCACATCCTGCAGATTATCAATGACGTAAGTATCGTTGCCGGCGCCACCAATCAGGGTATCAGCACCGGCACCACCATCCAGGCGGTTGTCACTGACATTGCCGTACATGGTGTTGTCCTGCGCATTGCCGACCGCTTCCTGCATGCCCCCGTCTTCGGCCATGCGCAGGATCTCGACATTGTCCGCCATACGGGTAAGCCAGGACGTGGTGTAGATGGTATCGATTCCCTCATTGGCCGCCTCGACAACAACGTCATTCAGGCTATCGATGTAGTAAGTATCATCACCCAGCCCACCAACCAATGTATCCGGAGCAGACAAGTCGACATTTCCCTTCAAAATGTCGTTGCCTGCGCCGCCATCCAGCAAACCGCTACCGATCAGCGTATCGTTGCCATCACCACCATACAGCGCATTGCGCCCCAGGCGGTCTTCGATGACATCATCACCTGCCTCGCCATAGATGGTGTCATCTCCGATCAAACCATTCAGTTTGTCATTCCCCTTGCCACCATGGATCACATCATTTTCGGGGTGGCCGAAAATCACGTCATCACCATCGCTACCCTGCAACACCTGCAGCCGGATGGCCTCCAGATCCCAGCTGGTGCCATCACCCAGAACAATCGTATCAATCGCCAGGGGATGGCTCTTGTCATACTCGGTGTAGAAATGTTGCTGGACGCGAATCTGGTCTGCCGTCACGGTATTGCTGATAACCAGGTCATCACCATCCCGGCGCAGAATGGCCGTTTTGGCAGTGAGGGAGGACAACACGATAGTGTCATTACCTGCCACATCCATGACGGTATCGCTGCCATCGCCAGCCACAAATACATAACGGTCATCTCCTGTGCCGCCCAACAGGCTGTCATTACCCACACCGCCATTCAGGGTGTCATTGCCATCCATCCCCCACAGCGTGTCGTTGCCTGCAGCGCCAGACAACACATCAGCCTTGGCCGAGCCTTCAATCACATCGTCAGCGGCTGATGGGCGCTGGGTGGCGGCAACAATTGCCACGGCATCCAGGGTCGTAACCGTATTACCTTCCATCATCTGGATGACATTGCGTGGCATGTCCTCCCAGAAGAAACCACCCAGGGTAATGCGGTCTTCCGGGCTGCTGCTAAAGCTGAGTACCAGATCATTGTTATGCCGCCGGAAGGTCACCTCACTGACCGACAAATCGATGAGGGCGACGGTAGTCAGGTCCTGATAGTCATCCATCACATAGTCTTTGCCATCGCCACGAGCAAAAACATAGGTGTCGGCGCCGGCATCGCCAGACAAGGTGTCATCGCCCGTCCCACCCTGCAGAATGTCATTACCGTTATCGCCATTCAGAGAATCGCGACCACTCCCACCACGCAGGATATCGGCACCATTGCCACCAACTAGCCAGTCATCCCCGTCGCCGCCATCCAGAGAGTCCTGACCATCACCACCATCCAGCACATCGTTGCCAACAGCGCCTTGCAGTACATCGTTGCCATAGCCGCCAGACAGGTGGTCATCTCCGGCATCGCCATACAGCATGTCGTTTCCGTCACCACCGCTAAGCGTATCGTTGCCATTACCACCATGCAGGATATCGTTGCCACCCATGCCATCAATGATGTCATCACCGCCCAGGCCATCAATCACGTCATCAATGACATAACCACCAATATAATCATTACCCTCAGTGGCACGCTGCATGGAAACCAGTACATCCTTGACCAGCCACACCTTGCCATCAGCAAACTCGATACGGTCTACGGCATAGCCGGTTTGTCCATCACCATCGAAATAGCGTTCAACCGTGATGACATCCGTCGCAGAGCTATGAATCAGCAGATTATCGCCAACACGTTCAAGCGTGACCGCCGAGGATGCAATGGATGCATCAAAACGGATGATGTCGATCGAACCTTCGTTATTGTCATAGTTGCGGATGGTGTCTTTGCCATGGCCAGCCGAGAACAGGTAGGTATCCTGCCCTTTCCCGCCCACCAGCAAATCATCCCCCTCACCACCGATCAGGGTATCGTTGCCGGCATCGCCAGTGAGAAAATCATTGCCCTTGCCACCATCCAGCACATCATTGCCGGCATAGCCGTACAGCTTGTCGTTGCCGCTCAGTCCGTTGATACGATCATCAAGCGGCGTGCCATACAACTGGTCATCACCTGGCGTACTCGCACTGATCAGCCTGTTGACAAGGTCCCCATAACTCCAGCTACTGCCATCGGCAAAGCGGATGGATTCAATCAATCCTTCCGCAACATTGCCATCAAAATCAAAGAAGCTATCAATCTGAATACGGTCGCCGGTATCGCGGCCGTTGGCATCCTGGATATTGATCCAAACTGTCGTTGCATCTCGTGTCAGACGCAGCCGATCAGGTGTTATGTCCGCGCTGAGGAAAACCAGTACATCCTGACCGGAACTATCGTAAATACGGTCTTGCCCATCGCCAATTTGAAATTGGTAGGTGTCATTACCTGCAGCGCCGAACAGCAAGTCATTACCTTTATGTCCTTGAATGACATCGTTTCGATCGCGTCCAATAATAGTATCGTCGGCATCCGTACCCAACTCGGCAACGATATCAAGCAGTTGCTGCTCCAACTGTGGGTTATACAAGGATAAATCATGTAATACGGATAGAATGCCCGCCTTGATCGGATCATTCGGGTCCATTGCAGTAAGCGCTGCCTGCATGGCAGGGAAATCAATTGCCATCCCCTGAGAAGCAGAAGAAAAGGCACTATTGATAAAATCCAGCTTTCCGGCATAGACCGTTTGTGCCAGCAACTCAGCCTGGAAGAATTTTTTGAATTTTTCATACTCGGCAATAAGCACGGGAGCTGCCTTGCCGTGCGGGTTAGGGTCACGCGTCCCCCAGCACCAGGTGCCCAGATATCCCCGGCCAGACAGATGCTCCAGCGTAACCAGTTGGCGCGCATCCATCACATGGCCATAACCATTACTGGAGTCACGGCTATTGGGGTCTACGCCTTCAGAACCGGTCCAACGATAAATGATATTATCGAGTGGATTGGATGCCGGATTGGCGATGTAATTTTCAACCATCTTGCGCAGTGTGGCATCACCTGCCATGGCGGTACGCAAGTCATGCACCTGGCCAAAGCCGATGGCATCAGGCAACTGATAAAGATCCATATCGATTTCATCCGGTGTGCTGTCGATACGGTTCTGATTATTGGTCTTGAACCAGACATCCACCGCCGCCGCGCTGGATCCGTCATTACGGATAACCGAGCCGGTCTGCCCCAGGGTATTGCCATTGGCATCAACGCTATTGGTGTCGGTGTACGCGGTATTGATGGCCTTGATGCCAGCCTGGGCCAGCGTCAATAACTCACCGTCATCGGTCACACCATCTCCATTGGCATCACGCCAGATATGCAGATCGGCAAAAATCTTGTCTGCTGCATCAATCTTGCCATCGCCATTGTCGTCAAAAGACGCAAGAGCCCGGAAACCGTTGGCAGCAGCCGAACCATCCGCGGCCAGCGTATTACTGCCAAACAACTCTCCACCATTATTGATCTGGCCATCACCGTTCAGATCACGCACCAGCAGGCCATCATCCGCCCCCACCCAGGCGGTTTGCTCTTGCAAGCCATCCTTGTTGTGATCGAAGTAATGCGCACCAATACCGACGGTTTCGACACCATCACCATCCAGATCAATCACAATGGGAGAAGTAATGGGCTCTGCCTTGCCCATATTCGGCCCCGGAGGCAATGGCGGGTCTTCTTCCAGCAGATGAATACCCAGGTCATGGTTTTTATACTTATCAATCACTAGGCCGTTGTTAACGGTGAGCTTGTTACCCACTAATACGTAAGTAAATCGACCATCCTTACTCTTATAGACGCCAGCTGGATCGTCTTTTTGGTGCACACCACCAGTCAATAACGACTTGCTAGCAATAAGCTCATTTTTCTTGAAATAGACCTCACCTTTTCCATCATCATCAAGAATATAATCTTGCATGTCGGTAATATACGAATCAAAGCCCCCCCCACCTTTTAATGTATCGCGCCCGACTCCCCCAACAAGAAGATCACGCCCATCGCCCCCCAGTAGAACATCCTGGCCATTACCACCGAAAATTTTGTCATCACCTGCCCCCCCTGCCAAGAGGTCATCACCATCCATCCCAAACAGAATGTCATTCCCATCTCCAGCATCAAAAATATCTGAAGATATTCCGCCAACTACAGCATCATTACTCTTTCCAACGGAAGTACCAGACAAACCGCCACCTCCCTGCTGAATAAACCAGCCATCTTTGGCAATCAAATCTGAATACACATTGGTAGTACTTTCTACCACATACTTTTTAACCGCATCGGCCAGCATAGGCAATGACTTGTATGTTTTTGCACCAATCGTACTGTACTTGAACGACACGCCTCCGCCAGACTGCTCAAAAAAACCAGCGGCGGTTGCCGCAGGGTCCTTATAGTTAAAATATTCAACTACCGCTAGCGTCAAAGCCTTTTTAACATCATCCCCACCAGCAACACCTGCACTCCCGGCAATTTTACCCAACTCCACAGCGAATCTTTCAAGCAAGGGGAAATCACTACCATCCATTTGCTTAATATATAATTTACTTAAAATATCTTTTTCATTAGAATTTTGCGGATCCCTTGCGTAATACATTTCATCAAACAAAACTTCAAGTGAGAATTTATTACCTCTAATAGCCTGAGCAAAGGCTGGCGACGCAATCATCGCAGCAAGTAGTGTCATAGAGTGCAAGTTCACCCGTGCAGAATCCAACGGCGAACTGAATGCACCATCCAACATGGTTTGCTTACCAACATCAATAATAGTTTCATTACCAAAAACCACATTCTTGAATGGGGCACCATCCCATAAAGTGGTAGCCCTGAGGTAAAACAATGCCTCACCCGAAACCGAATACGACCGAATAGCACCAACACGCGCATCATACGAATCGAATGGATGCAAAATATAATCATTCAATGCAGAATCAACATAGCCACGCGCCAATAAATTTGCTGCATAGATAGAAACCGTTTTCAAATTTGCGGCAGTCGGGGCGAATGGTGCAGGATCAAAAATAACAGCTGATTTATTGAAGAAAACTCCCATCAGCGATGCCAAACCTCCACCCAGCGAGTGCCCCGTAAAGGTAATATTAGCAGTGGGGTGCTCCTTCCGAACCTTCTCGTACACCAACATCGCATCCAAAACCTGAGATGAATACTCCCCGGCTCCTGCTGGTATATTTCCAGACAAAAAATCTAGCGCTTTGCCCTCATTCGTCCCCGTGTAGGCAATAACAATATCATTGCCACTAGAGAAAACACCATAAGAAAATCCTAGATTAACCACATCCGATAGCCACCCACCATCACCAACACTATCCAGAACATTCCACCCCAAAGGAACTGTGGTTTTGTTTGCAGGCGTTCTACGATAAACAGAATTAGCCAATTGAGCATATACAGCATCAGAAATAGTACTCATCTCATTACCCTCTATTCAATATGTGCAATTAACATAGACAACCACAACCTCACCGACACCCACCACTTTCCACGAGCAACTCCGCCATAGTTGCTACTTTTAAATACTGAATAAAAATTCGACCATCTCCTTTTATTCTAGCTATTTTCTTATCTCGCAATGTCAAATCATCCATCGTGTCATTTCTAATACCCGGCCCCAAATTAGTTAGCCTCCCCACCAATCTGGCATCCAACTTCACCTGTTGCCATTTACCATCCTTTTCAATAAACTGGGTATAGGGTTGATAAGGTTTACCCAGCGCTAACATACGCTCACAGGTATAAGCAGTCGCCACAATAAACCATCTACCATCCGGGTAGCGATCTATCAGAATTGGCACATAAGGCTGTATCCAAATGGGCGGGGTATGCTCTACTGCAGCACCATTCACCATTAACACCCACTCCATTACTTCCCCACCGCCCTCGCCCCAAGGGCCAACTCCATTTATCCAGTTAAAATTTCTGACCGAAATGATTTTCCCGGACTCCAGTTGCACCTCTTCCTTCCAGCTAACCGGCCACCATGCCCTGATAACCAAACAACAAACAAGCAATGCAATGAACACCAATGCACCACGTATCTTATCCGCCAACAACCACTGCCATATTCTTTGCATGATTTATCCACTCAACAAAACGAGTCATTAAAAACTTCAGCACCCTTTATCGCTCCCGTAATCCCTCACTCGCATACTCCTGTAAAGGGCTCAGGAAATAACTGATCACTCTGCGCTTGCCTGTTTTTATTTCCGTACTCACCACCATGCCTGAGGTCAGATTTACCCGGGTACCATCGATATCCAGATGGGTCTGTTTCAACTTCACCCGGGCCTGATAAATCAGCCCTTTCTTTTCATCCTGTATGGCATCGTGGCTGACACTTTCCACCGTGCCTTGCAAATAGCCGTAACGGGTATAGGGGAAGCTTTCTATCTTGATGGTGGCACTCTGCCCGGGTTTGACGAAGCCAATGTCCTTGTTTTCCACCTGTGCTTCGACCTCCAGGGTTTCGTTGTCCGGCACAATCGCCATCAAGGCCTCCGCTTCTTTCACCACCCCGCCGACGGTATGGATCGCCAGTTGCTGCACGGTGCCGGTGACCGGTGCAGTCAAGCGGGTCAAGGCCTTGCGCTGACCGGTTTTCTTGGTGTCTTCGCCGGACTGGGTAATCTGGTCCTGTGCGGCGCGCAGCTTGTCCAGAGCATCGCTCTTGAAGTTTGCCGTCAGCGAGTTCAGCTCTTTTTGCTGATTGGCGATGGCGGCGCTGATTTCACGCAGACGGCTACGCTGGGTGGCCAAGTCCCCCTGTTGCTCGATACGGTTTTGTTCTTTTTCCAGATAGGCGTGTTTGGAGATGTAGTTATCCGCCAGCAAACCCTGGTAGTCCTTCTCCCGGTCCTGGGCAATCTTTACCGTTGCTTCCAGTTTGGCCACCTGCTGGCGCGTGGTATTCAGTTCGGCCTCGCGTTGTTGCAAGGTGGCGTTGAGCGCCTCCCGCTTGGCCTGAAATGCCTGCCATTGACCGACTGCCAGTGTTTCTTCAGCCAATCTTTGGGTTTCGGTCACCCCTTCCACCTTACCCAGCTGTGGCAACTGGCCGGCTTGCAGCGCAACCAGCAAGGACTGATAACGGGCGGCTGCCAGATTGGCGACATCCAGTGCTTCGTCGGCTTTCTGGTAATCAGCACTGGCACTGGTGGCATCCAGTTCGATCAGGAGCTGATCTGCCTTCACATGTTGGCCATCCTTGACATAAATAGCCTTTACCACGGCGGTTTCCAGCGGCTGGACGACTTTGGTGCGCCCTCCCACCAGGGTTTTGCCGTTGGCGACGGCGACCACGTCCAGTTGCCCCACGCAGGCCCAGAGCATGGCAACGAGGAACAAAGCCACGATGATGCGCATGCTCCAGCGCGGCGCTGGCGAAACCGGGCTATCGGTCAACTCCAGGTGAGCAGGCAGAAAGGCAAGCTCCTGCTCCTGCCGCTGCGGCGGGTCCAGCGTATCGCGCAGCGACCAACTGACCTGGAATGCCTGACAGTAGCGTTGAATAAAGTCGGCAGCACCTTGCAGTAGATGTTTCATGCTGTTTTATCCTTGCTGCAGACTGTGAAGATGGGCGTAGTAACCATCGGGTTTACGCAGCAGTTCTTCGTGCTGGCCACTCTCGACAATCCTGCCTTTGTCCATGGCAATGATGCGGTGGGCCCCCCGCACGGTAGACAGGCGGTGGGCGATGATGATGACGGTACGGTTCTGGCAGATGGCGCGCATGTTCTGCATGACTGCACGTTCGGATTCGTAATCCAGTGCGCTGGTCGCTTCGTCCAGAATCAGGATGCGCGGATTGGTGACCAAGGCACGGGCAATGGCGATGCGCTGGCGTTGCCCACCGGAAAGGCTGGCACCATGCTCACCCACCATGGTGTCGTAGCCTTCTGCCAGTTCCATGATGAAGTCGTGCGCGCCTGCCAGCTTGGCAGCCTGAATCACACCTTCAAGCGGCATGCCGGGATCAGACAGGGCGATGTTGTCGCGAATGGAGCGGTTGAACAGCAGGTTTTCTTGCAGTACCACGCCGATTTGCCGGCGCAACCAGGCAGGGTCAGCCAGCGCCAAGTCATTGCCATCCACCAGTACCCGCCCACCCTCTGGCACATACAGCCTTTGTACCAATTTAGTCAGCGTGCTTTTGCCCGAGCCGGAACGGCCGACAATGCCGACGGTTTCACCAGGACGGATATCCAGCGACAGTTGTTTGAGGATTTCCGGGCCATCTGGCCGGTAACGGAACACCACATCTTCGAAGCTGATGCGCCCCTGAATTTGTGGCAAAGCAGCGCGGCTGGCCGGCAGTTCGGTGCGGGTATTGAGAATGTCCCCCAGCCGCTCCACCGAAATCCCGACCTGCTGGAAGTCCTGCCACAGCTGCGCCAACCGGATAACCGGGGCGGCGACCTGGCCGGCCAGCATATTGAAGGCCACCAGTTGGCCAACGGACAAATCACCAGCAATCACCAGCCGTGCACCCAGCCACAGCGTGGCGACAGTGACCAGTTTCTGAATGAGCTGTACGCCATGCTGGCCGATATTGGCCAGGCGGGTTACCCGGAAACCAGCCGCGACATAGGCCGCCAGTTGCTGATCCCAGCGACGGGTCATCTGTGGTTCCACCGCCATGGCCTTGATGGTGCCGATGCCGCTGACCGACTCCACCAGAAATGACTGGTTATCCGCCCCACGGGCGAACTTCTCGTCCAGCCGCCGGCGCAGTACCGGTGTCAGCGATGCCGACCACAAGGCATAGCAAGGCAGCGACACGATGACAATCAGCGTCAACCAGCCACTGTAGTAAAACATCACCGCCAGGAAGACAAAGGAGAACAGCAGGTCCAACACACTAGTCAGTGCCTGGCCTGTCAGGAAGTTACGGATGTTCTCCAGCTCGCGCACCCGCGCTACCGTATCCCCTACCCGCCGCGCCTCGAAGTAGGACAAGGGCAGCGTCAGCAAATGCCGGAACAAGCGTGCGCCCAGCTCCACATCGATACGATTGGTGGTGTGGGAAAACACATAATTGCGCAGGGTGGACAGGATGATGTCGAACAGGGAAATCACCAGCAGCCCGACAGCAATCACATCCAGTGTGGTAAAGCCCCGGTGCACCAGCACCTTGTCCATCACCACCTGGAAGAACAAGGGGGTGATCAAGGCAAACAACTGCAGGATGAAAGACACCCCCAGCACTTCCAGCAGCAGCTTGCGGTATTTGATGACAGCCGGCACAAACCAGGTGAAGTCAAAGCGGGCCAGACTGGCGGCGACGGAAGCACGTGAGGCCACCACCAGCAAACGACCGCTATAGCGTTCTGCCAGACCAGCCATATCCAGCACCACCGGCTTGCCTTGCTTCAGGTCGTGGATCAGCACTTTGTCCTGATCCACTCGCGCGATGATGAAATGCTCCCCGGTTTGACTCAATGCCAAAGCCGGCAGCGCGGCATATGCCAACCGATCTAGCGGTTGGCGGATGATGCGGGCCCTGAGCTCCAAGGACTTGGCGGCCAGCAGCAGATCCGATTCCGTGAAAGGCTGCCCACGCTGGCCATACTGGTGAATCAACTGGGCAGGGTCGGCGGCTACACCATGGAATTGCGCTAACAGTACCAAGCCAATAAGGCCGGTATCGCTCACCGTTTGCGTGTCAGACTCAGTACTCAAACGCGGCGGGTCTACGTGTGACATGTAAAGTTTCTTAACATTAATTAACAATTAATGCGAAGGGTACTCCACTCATTATGACAGTCAAGTAATGTCAGTCACAAATCGAACACAATTCGTCATAATCAGGATATGAAAACAACATGGCAGTAAATGATTGCCCCCCGCATTGAATGGCACGTGACTTAGAGTCCAATCCACTCACACTGAAGAACAGATCATCAGCGCTCTGCACGAAGAGGAAGCGGGAATGCCTGTTGCAGAGTTGTGCCGCAAGCACACTTCCTCGGAAGCCAGCCATTACCTCTAACGCAACAAATTCGGCAGTATGAATGTCCCCGAGGACAAGCGCCTCAAGAAGCTGGAGACCGAGAATGCGCGCTTGAAGAAACTGCTGGCAGAGACCATGCTTGAGAACAAAATTGCCAAAGAGGCTCTGCAAAATAAGTGGTAAGCGCACCGTCACGGCGGGAGCTGGTGCGCCCTCTGGTGGGCAAAGGACTCAGCGAGCGTCGATCGCTACATCTAGCCAGCATGAGCCCCTGTTCATTTCGCTACAAGCCCACTACCGACCGTAATGCTGCCTTGAAAGTGCAGATCATTGCGCTCGCACAATGGCACCGTCGCTACGGAGCCCGCATGATCTATTTGAAGCTGCGGCAGTGCGCATGGTAGTCCATCGCACGCGGGTTGGATCGACTCTATGCCGAGGTGGGTTTGCAAATTCGACTGTGCAAGCGCAAGAAAATCCCCTTGGCAGACCGTCACCCGCTGGCTCGCCCTTTGGCACCAATCAGGTCTAGTCGATGGACCTCGTGCTCGACCAGACGGCAGAGGGTCGTATCATCAAGAATTTGACGGTGGTCAATGATGCCATGCATGAGGCAGTGACCATTGTTCCGGAACACGCGATGGGATGTCAGCATCTGACCCGCACCTTCGATCAGGTGGCGAAGACACGTGGCTTGCCCAAAGCCATCCGGACCGATAACAGCAAGGAGTTCTGCAGTCGCGCCATGCTCACCTAGGCGTCAACTCTTCCTCATCGAACCGGGCAAGCCCAATCAGAGCACTGATATCGAATCTTTCAACGTGCGTTTCCGGGATGAGTGCCTGAACGAACACTGGTTCACTCGCCTGCACCATGCCCAGGTTGTTATCGAAGCCTGGCGTAGGGAATACAACAACGAAAGGCCCAAGAAAGCACTGGATGGTTTGACACCGGCAGTCTATGCCAAATCGTTTACAGAAAAATTAGGTAAATTAAGCTCGGACTTTAAAGCCCTCTGTTACTGACAGTGGAGGGATGTCGTATCTACGGCATTCTGCTTGCTTGTGTCGTAAGCAATTCAACAAATGCATCAACCGGCACTGGACGACTCAGCAGGTAGCCCTGATACAGATCACAGTGAATGCTTTGCAGGAAATCAAGCTGCGCCCGGGTTTCCACCCCCTCAGCAATGACTTCAAACCCCATGGTATCTGCAAGTGCCACAATCGTTTTGGCAATGGCTGCATCATTTGGGTCACTGAGGATTTCCTTGACAAAGGACTGATCAATTTTCAGCTGATCAATGGGCAGGCGCTTCAGGTAGTTGAGAGAAGAATAGCCAGAACCGAAATCATCTAGTGAGAATTTCAGACCCAGTGCTTTCAATGCACACATTTTTACAACGGTAGCAGGAAGGTCATCCAGAAATAGGCTTTCAGTAATTTCGAGCTTCAGGTTCATACCATCACATTCATGTTCATCCAGAATGGCTTTGACATGCTCGACAAAATTTTCCTGCCGCATTTGCTGTGCACTGACATTAACCGCAATCGAGATGCTTTCGGCTTCACCGGCAAGACGCCACTGACGCAGCTGCATGCATACCTGCTCCAGCACCCAACTTCCCATTTGCACGATAAACCCCGTTTCCTCTGCTAGAGGTATGAATTTAGCGGGTGAAATCATGCCCAGGCGAGAATGCTGCCATCTTAACAGGGCTTCAGCCCCAATAATCCGCCCTGCACTATTCCACTGCGGCTGGTAATAAATCACCAGTTCACGATTGGCAATGCTATTTTTTAGCTCACTTTCCAGCGCTACCCTTTCCAATACCGCTTTTTGCATTTCAGGATCATAAAAGCAGAGTGCGTCTCGGCCCATTCTTTTGGCTTGATACATAGCCAAATCGGCTTCTTTGAGTAACTCCTCAGGAGTGGTGTTATGTAGACCAAACAAAGTTACTCCAATACTGGGAGTAATTCTTAATGTCTCGTTGCGGATATCCAATGTAGCACTAATTGCTTCACGCACCTTCTCACCAGCACTTCGGGCACTCTGGGTGGCATCGAAAATGCTCGAGCTGGAAAACTCTTGCATAATGACAAACTCATCACCACCAAAACGCGCTACCGTATCATTACTCCTGACGCAATCACGCAAGCGCAGTGCGGTCTGCTGTAATAAAAGGTCACCGATATCATGCCCTAAAGTGTCATTGATATCTTTGAAACCATCCAGATCTATAAAATACAGGGCACCAATCTTCCCGGATTGTACGCAGGACTTTATCGCATGGTGTAAGCGGTCGATCAGCAGCTCCCGATTAGCCAGACCGGTCAGCTTGTCAGAAAAGGACAGACGCAAAATTTCTTCTTCATTTCTTTTCTTTTCTGTTGCATCAAGAATAGTGGCAACATAGTTACTGATTTCCCCATCATCGCCCAAAACGGTATTATAAGACATAATGCCGGGAAAGAAGTTACCACTTTTGTGACGCCCCCAAGCCTCTCCCTGCCACTTGCCTTCTCGGATAATCTTGTCCCACATGTTTTTATAAAAATCCTGATTATGCTGAGAGGACTCAAGCAGAGCAATACTCTTACCAATTACATCGTGAGAAGAATAGCCAGTAATTCTTGAAAAAGATGAATTAGTTGCAATAATTTTTGTATTTTTATCAGTAATAACTACCCCTTCGGCACTACTTTCGAAAAAAGTTGCCGCCTGCCTTAGGTCATCTTCCATTTTCTTGCGGTCAGTAATATCCAGCATCAAGCCGACCAAGCCACCAACCGTTCCATCCTTATTGGTAAAAGTCGCCTTGTGAAAAATTACATCACGATATCCAACATCAGCATATAAAACTTTGCTTTCATAGATTTCAGAGCCAGGATGTTTGAACAAGCGGATATCTGACTCAACATAGGAATCGGCCAGCTCTTTAGGTGCGATATCATAAGGTGTCTTGCCGATCAGCTCGGCAGATGTCATTCCGATATAGGCCTCGAACGCTTTATTGCAACCGAGGTAACGAAAGTCCTTGTCCTTGTAAAAGACAGGACCGGGGATGGCATCAATTAGCTGTTCTTCAAAATGCAGCTGCTGCGATAGCTCGACCGTCCTGGCGCGTACTTTTTCTTCAAGAATTTCATGATGTCTGAGCAGTTCGTTCTCGGCATTTTTGAAGCGACTCCGATCTTCCAACATCCATACCATGCCATGTGTAACATCATGAGCACGGGTGGCGTATCCGATCACATTGACCCACACGGCCTCACGTGTTCTGGAATACAAATAAAGCTCCCGATGGAAAGCCCTCCCACCATCTTGCAGGGTCGCTACCTCATCCAGAAAATCAGCATATTCTTGCGGTGAAGAAAACAATATTCCAGGCGAACTTTCCGTTGCATCCGGATACTGAAAAATTTCAACAAACTTATGATTATGCCTGACAATCCTACCTTCATTGATAAATACAATAGCGACCGGGGCATTTTCCATGAATAACTCGATAAATTCAACAGAATTACGTAAGGCCTCTGTCCTCTCTTTTACCTGCTCCTCAAGCAAATACGTACTCTGAAATAATTTATAATCGGTATTTTTGGCGTTGACATTACTCTCGACCTGATACATCAGCGCATTGATAATCTTGTTCCGGCGCTGTATTTCTTCCAGCAAGCCAGCATTGTCATCAAGCTCGCACCGGATATCTAGCATATCCATCATGGCCGCCTCCTGCTGCTGATTGCAACACCGGTAAAGGTTTGATTGACGTGAATCCCCATGTATTGCTCACCATAAGTACCAAAGCCAAAAACCCTATACTGTTCCATCAAGCAGCTAACCTCCTGCTGCAAAGCCTTCTGCCGGACTTCCACACCCCTTAGCACGCAGTCAAAACCAAATATCAAGCTGACACTACCGATTCGTTGTTCGATTCTTTCAAACGACTCTCTTGTTACCTTGACAAGATCACTTCCAGTGGCCAGCTCGAAAACAATTCCATTGTCAATGGCACAGAAAAATGTCAACGAACCATCACTGTTGACGTTTCGTATCGAACGGACAAACTCCCCCCCTCCAATCTTGACTACCACGGGATAATTGGCAAAGGAGAAGGGAGAGAGCGTTTTGTCGTCAATACCCATGGCTCTGGCGTACTCAGCAGAGGCTGGGAAGCCGTTTATTTCGTAAACAATCCGTGATTTCGGTGCAGTATCAGTCACCACAAGCTTGCGTTCATTACTAATGAAATGCTGAGTTTTAAATACCTCGAAGATGAAGGGAGTCGTCACCAGCAACAAGACTGCCGCATCTTGCTCGAATCTTCCATTGAAGTAGATAAAAGTGGACTTGAAATGCAGATCGTCTCCTGCCGAGCCACCGACCAGGGCAATACCACCCAGGCCTTCGTAAAACGCCTTTGCCACATGCTCTTCGCTAGAAGAGATTCCATCAATCAACATGATCGAAAAAGTATTTTCAGCCGACACATGTGGCAGCCTGTGACGCAGTTTGTTTTTCAGCGAAAAGGCCATTTTATGGTTAGCCGTATAATCGGATTTTGATACATCACGAATGATGTCAACCTCGAAATCCATCATTTCTCGGTGAAAGGAAATGCCAACAATCGAATTGTCATGACAGCCACCAGGGCCAATTTCCCCTGCAGAGGTACAGCCAATCACACAACATCCGGCAAAATTTCGTTCAATTTCCCGAGACACCACATCCAAATCATACTGCGTCGAAATATACAAAATAACCAGCACTACATCCGCATGCATGATAGAGCACGCAATATGTTCCAGTGCAGCTACAGGATCTGGCGAATTGCTCCAGGATTTATTTATGTGCTTGGTATTTTCATCTGGCTTAATGGTTTGCATTGTTTGCCTCAATATTAATGTGCAAATTTCAGCTTTCTTCTACTACCACATCGCCATGTCACAACTAGTCGTTGGCCAAGCACTAGCGCTAGTCAACAACGCAGACAAGGATGCAGCCATCAGTCCTTTGACTACCTAGCTGTTGCTTGGCCTGCAAGTGACAATTTCCATTGCCAGTACCTACTAGTAGGCATTGGTGGCACGTTGGCTAGATCTGCAGCAAGTCGCCAGTTTCCTGCCGAAATGAACATCTCAGGGCTCAATAAAAGAACACCCAAGCCACCGGAGGATGGATTGGGTGCCTGAAAATATGCTCGCTCGCCTACGGTTACATCACCAAGTGGACACTTGATGCTTTACTATAGCTGTAGAAATCCACATTGCATTGGATTTTGTTACCCCATGCCCAAAAAGAAAAACCGCCACGTGGGCGGCTAATGAGATGAGACATCTCAGGCTGGTGCTGCAAGGGGCAGCTTTATCACTATAGCAGTTGATACCGTGATGCCAAGAGGAAATACAAGGCAGACACACCAACACCGATCTTCCTGATGCCGAAAAGGGGTATTGTTTGACTGACAAACCGACAACAGCCCCACTAGGAGCCTCCCGCCTACGCATGGGCAACACGTGCCTAAGACGCTGGGCCGCAATATGCACAATGGCGGGCCTTATCTTGATCAGCACAAGCTGGGCTCCACTTGCCATAGCAATAGAAACCGTACGGTTTCCAGACTACCCAGACCCGAACAAAAGCTTCTTTCGCGCAGCACTGCAATTGGCACTAGACAAGAGTGGGCATGCTTACCAGTTGGCGGCCATCAAGTCAGAAATGCTGCAAGGGCGCTCGATTGCACAAGCAATGAAGCCCGCAGGAGGTATTGATGTGCTATGGAGTATGACCACGCGCGAACGCGAAGCAATGCTGCTGCCGGTTCGCTTTCCTATAGACCGTGGACTATTGGGATGGAGAATTGCACTCGTACGAAAAGACAAGGCATCACAGTTTGCTCGTATCGATTCATTACAAGCGTTACGCTACTTCACGGCAGGACAAGAACACGATTGGCCTGATTACAGTATCCTGCGACACAATGGCCTGCCCGTGATCGCAGGTGGAGATTATGCTTCGCTGTTTTCCATGCTAGCCAATAGCCGTTTCGACTATTTCCCACGTGGTATCACTGAGGCGTGGTCCGAAGTGAATCAGTGGCCCCAGCTCAACTTGACTATCGAACCATTCCTGGTGTTGCACTACCCTGCTGCCGAATATTTTTTTGTTACCCCCAGCAAACCAGCCTTGGCAGAAGATATCCGAATCGGGCTGACCAGAGCACAGGCTGACGGCAGCTTCGACAAGCTATTCCATTCGCATTTCGATCCACTACTTCGCAAGGCAAATCTGATAAAACGGCACACTATTGAATTGACTCTGCCGCCGGAGGATACCGTTAATCTGTTACCACCTAAGTCCCCATGGTGGTATCAGCCGCGATAGAAATCGAACCAGCGTCTCAATGCGACACTCATCTCCCTGGCCAAACCAATAAAACCCATTCTGCCCAGGGAAATACTCAAGCCGTGATTCAAAGCTTGTAATGACGTAACGTAGCAATCTGCTGCTGTGCCAGCTCAGCCAGCCGTTGTGCACTACTGGCTGCCTCCTGCGCTGCCGCAGATGACTCCTCTGTCATCTGTGCAATGCGCTCCACCTGTGCCGCAATATTGTTGGTCGCATTACCCTGCTCTTTGATCGCACCAGATATTTCTGAAACCATGTGTACCGTGTTTCCAGTAGCGTCACCAATTTGCCTGATCGCTTGGTCAGCATGATCAGCACGCGACACCCCATTACGCACCAACTCTTCCGCACCGTGCATCTGTCCTGAGGCTTGCCGGGACCGATCACGCATAGCGTTTATGGTTCCAGAAATCTCCTGAGTCGAACTAGACGTTCGCTCTGCCAACTGACGCACCTCATCAGCCACCACAGCAAACCCCCTCCCCATCTCACCAGCCCGTGCTGCTTCAATGGCTGCATTCAGTGCTAGCAGGTTAGTTTGGTCTGCAATGTCCTTGATCACACCAACAATGGTATCTACTTGAGCACTGTACGTGTCCAGTTCACGGATACTGCTCGCCGCATGATCAACTGCATGCGAAATTTCGCGGATATCCTGAATGGTTTGAGAGATTGTCTGGGAACCATTAATTGCGAGGTCACCTGCACTTTGCGCCAGGTTTCGTGATTCCTCTGCACGCTCAGCGACATGATTGACACTAACCGTCATTTGCTCAATGGTCGCAGCCATACTAGCCGATGAAGCACTTTGTGAGTCAGCTGCGGTAGCAACCTGAGTTGCGGCTTGAGACAAGCTCTGCGAGGAGCTGGCAACTTCATTTGCTCCCACAAGGATAGACTTCATATTCCTTTGCAGTCCATCCAGTAGCGCATTGAAAGCCTCTGCAGTCTGACTGATCTCATCCTTGTTCTCTACATGGGCACGCTGGGTAAAATCAAGTGAAGTGCTCACCGTTTGCAAGGTGTTACGAATACTGGTCAGGCCGCTTTGAATGGTACGAAACAGGGTAAAACCCATACAAGCAACAACGAATAATACGGCAAGAATCACAACAACTGTCTGAACTGTTGAAGTTGAAACAGATTTCTTGTTTTCTTCAAGCGTAGCATTTGTTAGTTTAACGTTGTTGTCAATATGATCAATCAGCGCTTTTCTGAAAATACCTGCCGTTTCTGCCATCACTCCAGTCACCAGTTTCTTTGCTTCCTCATCATCATGCCCAGTAACCAACAATGAAAAATATTTCTTTGACGCCTCATGATAAACGCCGAT
Organism: Aquitalea aquatilis; assembly: GCF_005155025.1. Taxonomy (NCBI): domain Bacteria; kingdom Pseudomonadati; phylum Pseudomonadota; class Betaproteobacteria; order Neisseriales; family Chromobacteriaceae; genus Aquitalea; species Aquitalea aquatilis. Next base: position 3,797,553 of record NZ_CP039731.1, read on the forward strand.
CTTGGCACGATCATCATTTAGTAGGGCGCGATCTTGATCATTCGAAATATCATTTTTCTCATAGCTTGCGAGCGCATCATCTAACTTTCTGAATGCGGACTCAGCCTCCTCTGCGGCAGCCTTCCTAACCCCCAAATCTGTAGAACTAGCACCCTTTATAATTGCGCCTCGCACGTCCATGAAGGCGTAAGTCGCATCATTTAGATCTTTTACACTTGGGATAAAATTATCAATTTGATCTGCAAATAATTGAGTAGATGACCTCAGCTCATAAATACCAAGGCTGCCAATAGCGAGCAGACCAAGCATAGCAATGCCAAGAGTAATAAGTAGTTTCTTGATAATCGTCATCACGCTTCCTTTGCAGAACAAAATTTTATACTTACCAGTATTCACCATTTCATGCTGAAAGCAAGGACTACTACGTCATCATCAGGTACCAAAATAAGGAGACTAAACATCACATACGACAGACAATAGCGGCAGCGTAATTAGAAGGTCGCGCTCTGCTTGAAGAAGGCAAAGCAAGATTTCAATGCCGCCTGTTGTTTGGCTCCCCGTGTGATGAACTCCAGACCGTACGCCTCACCAGAATCTTTGGTCTGCACCCACATCACCCGGGCCTCCATCTCCAGCGGGGCCTGGGAGCGATACTCCTCAATACGGTCGTACGGCATCAGGATCAGCAGCTGCATACGACTACCCTGCGACAGGCCCAGCGCCACCGGCAGGCGTAGGCGCAAGCCGGACAGACTGAAGTCCTCGGTAATCGCATCCCGCCACTGCGCGCCATGCTTTACCTGCACCAGGATGTGCTGCTGCAGGCGTGGCAGCTTCCGGTTTTCATTCTCCGCCGGCTGCACCATGACGCTCTGATCAAACTGGAATTGCTCCATGATGTTGCGCAAACTGGTCGAGGCCTGATACAGCACCTGGCTGATGACACTGGTGGTATGCATCTTGTAGGCATTCTCGCTCATGGTATTCAACAGGACTTCCAGCTGCGCGCGCATGCTGTCGATACGGAGCATCTGCTCCTGGCTGGCCTGGCCGATCAGCTTGGCCACATCCACATTGCCTTCAATGTCGGCCACCAGGCTGCCAATGGTGGCACGGGCCTGCTCGGCCCTTTCCATTCCCAGGTGGGTACGGCTGATGATGCCTTGCACCGACACGGTATTTTCCTGAATCAACTGGCCGAGGCTGGCGATAATCTGGGTAATTTCACCGGTGGAGCGGGCCGCATCTTGCGCCAGCTTGCGAACCTCGTCGGCCACCACCGCAAAGCCACGGCCATGTTCGCCGGCACGCGCCGCCTCGATCGCGGCGTTCAGGGCCAGCAGATTGGTCTTCTCGGTAATGCCGGCAATGGTCTGGGTGATCAGCTGTATTTTCTGATTGGCCTCGCCCAGCGCCAGGATCTTGGTTTCCGCGTCCTGCGCCTGCGCCTGCGCCACACCCATGCCCATTTCCCGGATGTTATCCCGCATCGCCCCCATGCCCTGATGCGCACTCTGCCTTGCCTTGTCGGCATTTTCCCCAACCTGCAGCGCCATTTGCAGGACTTGCCCGGCAGTCTGCGCCAGATCCGATGTTGCCAGGCGCACCTCGGCAGAATGATCCTGCTCTGCCTGCGTTGTATCGGAGATATGATCTGAAATATCGGATATCTGATAGGAAGACTGCGCAACCTGCTTGGTCCCCAAGTCAATCTGGCGCATATGCAGGGTCAGTTGCGCGGTCATCTCCCGCATGCTGGCCAGCAGGCTGTTCGCATCGCCGGACTTGTCAACGATCTGCACCCCAAGGTTGCCGCCGGCAATGGCGCCGGCGATGCTTGCAGCATAAGCGGGCTCGCCACCCAGCGTCTTGATCAGCCGGCGATACTGCAGGCGGCTGACCAACAGAACGCTCAGGATGGTCAGAATGGCGATCAGGGCATTGACCAGCAGCGCGTTGTCGATGATTTTTTCCTTGGCGCTGCTCGTTTCCCGGCTTTTCTGCACCAGAGTCGCGGCCAGCTTGTCCAGATGCTGGTTGATCGCCTCGGTGGAGTCGTCAAAACCGCTGCCCTTGGCTTTCATGATGGCATTGCCGGCATCCCTGCCCTGATGAATATAGACTTCCGCCATGCGCACACCAGTCTGGTGCAGCCCCTGCACCAGCGGCTTGAGCTGGCTGACGGCCTCGGCCTGCTCCGGCAGCAGTTTGTGCAGGGTATCCAGGTTCTGCATGGCTTGCTGGCGGTTGCTTTCGGCATCCCGGTAATCGTCGGCCCCCTCGCCGGTGGCGGCGGCATCAGTCAAAAATTGCTGGATTTGCACGATGTTGTAGCGGGTTTCCTTGAAGATCAGGCTGGCCTGGCTATAGACCTGGACCTGGTCATCCGCCTTTCTTTGCAGGGTATTGGTCCACAACGAAATTACACTACCGGTCAGCAGCAACAAGGCCACCAGCAGCGCTCCCCAGATCATCGTCTTTCTCACCGACATGAATTATTCCCAGCTAGTGCCAATATAAAATTCAATGCCACCAGATAAATTACACTGTTGGAGAGTTGAGCAAAATTTCGTTAAATTTATCAATAGGAACAGGTGGACTAAATAGATAGCCCTGCATTTCATTACAATTTAAATGCGACAAAAATTCTAATTGGAGAACTGTTTCTACCCCTTCGGCGAGCACACTCATTCCCAGGTCATGACCAAGATTGATAACGGAACGTACTATTGTTTCATCGTCATGATCTGCGGAGATACCACGCACAAATGACTGATCTATTTTCAAGGTATCAATCGGAAAACGCTTCAAATAATTCAGACTTGAATAGCCTGTACCAAAATCGTCGAGAGAGAGCTTAACACCAAGTTTCTTGAGTGCGATCAATATTGAAGTAGCGCACTCCGGGCTGATCATCAGCGCACTTTCTGTCACTTCAAGATTTAACAAATTTGGATTAACATTATAGATTCTAATCAACTGCTCAAGCCGCTCTGCCAACCCTTCCTGTTGTAGCTGGCGGACAGATAAGTTAACAGATAGTACTAAATCTGACCGTCCCATTTCAGCCCATTTCTTTAGCTGCATACATGCCGACTCAAACACCCAGTCACCAATAGGAATAATCAGCCCGGCCTCCTCAACTAAGGGAATAAATGCCCCTGGAGGCACCATTCCACGGATAGGATGACGCCAACGAATCAGTGCTTCAGCTCCGATAATTTGTCTAGTAGGAATATCAAGTTGAGGCTGGTAAAAGAGTTCAAATTCCTTACGTTCAATTGCCTGATGTAGTTCAGCCTCCAATTCAAGGCACTCCAACATTCGCGTATTCATGTGCGGCGCATAATACTGAAAACAATTGCCACCCAACTCCTTCGCACGGTACATTGCTACATCCGCATTTTTAATGAGCTCACGTGCCGTTTCCCCATCTTCGGGATATAGTGCAATTCCCAAACTCCCCGTGACCACCATGTTATAACCCATGATCTTCATGGGTTGTCTGATCGCCGTAAGTAGCTTATCAGCCAGTCTGGCAACATCATCGCGCGAGTTAAGATCCAACAAGATCACCATAAACTCGTCCCCACCGAGACGAGCAACAGTATCCCCCTCTCTGACCAGCGCACTCAAGATAATAGCAATCTCCCGAAGTAGGGAATCTCCGGTTTCGTGCGTCAGTCCATCATTAATCGTTTTAAAACGATCCAAATCCAGTAACAAGGTGGCGGCCAATGATCCGGTACGGTGAGCATGTGCAATTGCTTGACCAATACGGTCATTCAACAATTGACGATTTGCCAGTCCAGTCAACTTATCATGCGTAGCCAAGTGGCTGAGCTCAGCCTCAATTTTCTTCTGCTCAGTAATATCGCGAAAGGCACCGTAATAAAAACCATCAGGCAACTGAACTGCATTCACATCGACAGGCACCGTCGTACCATCTTTACGTAATACTTCCGTCTCAATTCTGACAAAATCCTTCTGTGTCAGGGCTTGAGTTACCGAACTCCAGCGCGCCCCATTGTCAACAGAAACATTAGCAACACATAACTCCAACAAATGGTCGGCATCATAACCAAGCATGTTAACAGCCTGAACATTGGCATAGACCAATTTACCAGTAACATCGGCGATCATCACCGCATCTGCAGCATGATCCAGCACAGTGCGATAACGCTGCTCACTTGCCTGATGCTCCGTTACCGCCTTTTGTCGAGCCAATTCAGTACGTAATGCATACATTCCAAATGCTAAATCATTGGCCAGTTGTTTAAGCAAATCAATTTCATCAGGCAAAAAAGCATTCACTTCAGTAGCATAGATAACCAGTACAGCTAATGTCTGACCATTCGCAATAAGTGGCAAAGCCATGCATGATTGATATCCATGATCAGTAGCGATATCACGCCACGGAAATACGGATGGGTCTGCCTTAATATTCTGAACCACCTGAGTTTCTTGTGAAGAGATTGCTTTGCTTGCCGGCCCTGATCCATAGGACTTCATTCCTTGACTCAAACGGACGGCGGTCAAATAGTCTTCAGTATCTCCAGCTTGAGCAATTGGCTGAATAAACTGGAAATTATCATCAATAGCAGTACCTACCCATGCCATTGCATAGTTACCCACTCTGACAATCAGCTCACAGATTGCGTAAAGTAGCTCTGACTCAACACTCGCATGCACCAATACACCATTACACTCACAAACCAGTAACAATGATCGATTCAGACGTTCCAGGACCTGCTCTGACTCTTTCCGCTGCGTGATATCCTGAATCAACCCTTGCAACCGGACAACCCGCCCAGTTGCATCACAGCGGGCATTCCCTGCCATCGTCACCCATCGATGTGATCCATCCGTTCGAATAACCTCTACATCCAGGATGAATTCTTTTCCTGTCTCCAGGCAATGTGTAATCGCCACGAGCAACTGCGACATGCTACGCTCAGCATAATAAAAAAGAACCGCAGGATAAGCCGCCGGGGGCAAGCTCATATCACGACCATAGATTCGATACACTTCTTCAGACCAGATATGGATGTCTTTTTCCAGGTCCCATTCCCAGAGACCGATCCCGGCAAGTCGCTGCACCTCATGTAGCGTTGTCGCTGCTTCTTTTTTGATAACCAGCATGGCATTTAATTGATCAGCAACTTTCATGAATTCAGAAGGTGCTAATAGCTGAACCATGTCATGGTCTTTGCCCGCAATCGTAGAGTCGACCGCATTTGACAAGGCATTGAGCGACCGTTTTATTTGACCACTAAATCGTTGAATTAGAATAATGCTCAGAAAAATAATTACCAACACCAACGAAATTGGCAGTGTGAGTTTCTTCACTAAGCTCATCACGAAGATAACCGAAGGCTCCCCTGTCGCCACAGATAATCCACTGCGGGTGGAGCGCTTAAAAGCGCCAAGAATAATCAGCCCTTCCTGATAACTGGTGGAAGTCAAGCCTTCAGTAGCAAGCCCCAGTGTATATTGCAATGTAGGCGGAACCATTTTTCCGACATACTTATCAGCCTCATCAGTTCTGGCGACAAAGTGTCCGACCTGATCATAAATGGCAGCAACCCAACCTGACGGTAAGGATTGGCTCTGTGTAAAGCGGGAAAAACGCTCTGCGCGTACAGACAATCCCATGCAATACGCAATTTTTCCATCGACAATGATAGGGACAACGATAATCAGGCGTGGGTTATGCGAACCCACGCGCAAGAAAAGGTCAGATATTTGTGGACGGCCTGTTTTGAAAACACGCTCAATAGTTGGTAAGTTGCTACTCCTAGGCAAGTGATCCCCTAGGGTAATGCGTGTATTCATTAACTCTTGACCGGATCGGTCAAACAGCTCCATGCTGTCACCATAATCCGTCGCCTCGAGGAACTGCTGGGATCGTTTGCGCAGCAATAGCCAATCGGTTGCAATGAGATTTTGGTTAGTCGCGACAAAGCCAAGCAAAGCGCGCTGCGCACCCAACACTTCTGCATCCACTTCATCAGATAGCAGATGTGCCACTTGCATGGCTTGCGTATTGAACTGTTCTCGCTCGGCACTATAAAGTGATATTACACTGGCAATCAGACCAGCCAGTGCCGGTAATACAATTGCGAGCAGAACCCATCGAACCCCAACCCGAATCATGAGATGTCCTATTTGTTATCGTAATTTTTAATCTGCATCTATGATGTGCCATCATTATGCCCGATCATAATGAGTTACACTTTTCCCTTCAAACTAACACGGTGCTTTTACTACAACCCAATAATCAATTTATTTATTATTTATTTCTGTATTTCACTATGATTTCCAGCATGACCGACCGGTCTCCCAACGCAAGCAACTGCCGCTCTTTCCAGGCATCCTCCATGCCATGACGTAACTGACCGATATACTCCTCATTTGGATTCTTCTTTATTCGTTCATCAACAATACGCTCTCGCAACAAGGCACATTGAACATTAAGAAGATGAAAAGCCAACTCAAATGTTGAAGATGTATTGGCATCCAACTCAACAGGAGACTCTGTTAATTCATTCACCTGCGTACTCTCATTTTTCTTATCTAGTGACATCACATCAACCCTCGCTTATCATGAGAAGTGCATCGTGATGCTGACCACAAAATTGTGATCAACAAATGAATTTTCATGCGCACAGAGTAAGATCAAAGCATTTCGACTCTACCCCTGCCGGCTCCTTTCGCTTTGTACATGGCCTGATCTGCTGCATTCAGCATCTGCTCTACAGTGAGTTCCTTATTTGCAGCAGAATATAATTGAAAACCAATACTGGCACTTACCGTCACATTCACTTCATCATCCACCACAACAGGGTGAGAAATGTATTTAACAATCTTCTCCCCAACCTTGACTGCACTCCCAGCACCATGGTGCAGCCCTTCCAGGATAATCACAAATTCATCACCAGCCAGTCTGAATGCGCTATCCGTTTTTCTGATGTTATCACTCAATCTATTGGCGACTTGACATAGAAGAGCATCGCCAACCTTATGCCCATAATGGTCATTGATACCTTTAAAGCCATCCAGATCAATAAACAACAGAGCCAATTCCTTTTCCCAGCGTACTGCACGCGCCATCGCCTGAGGCAACACTTCAAAGAAAGCACGCCGGTTTGGCAGTCCAGTCAATGCATCTCTTCTAGCCTCTTCCTCACGTACTTTTTCCGCTTCCTTCCTTGCCGTGATATCGTGCAAAAAAGCACAAAATATTGTGCGGTCATCGGAGGTCAGTGCTTTGATACGTACCTCAACAGGAATAAATCCCCCATCGCGGCATTGTGCAGTAAATTCCAATCTTTTATTTAACACATTAGACTGCCCAGACACCATGTACTGCTTGATGCCGTGCTGGTGCCCTTCCCTCGACTTTTCAGGGACAATTAAATCATGCATCAACTGGCCGATAGCCTCATCTGCACTCCAACCAAATAGTACTTCTGCCTGGTGGTTCCATGAAATCACGACACCCGTATCATCGATACTGATATAAGCATCGTAGGCATTATCAATTACCGCAGCGAGCTCAGCTTCCCTTTTTATCAGAGATCGTTGTGCATCAGACTGCTCCACCATGCTACGAAACAACATTTCATTGGCAAGATGCAATTCATGCGTACGCTCTTCAACATCGCTCTCCAGGGTCAACCTCAGCTGTGCCAATGCTGCTTCAGCTTCTTTGCGTTGACTGATATCACTGACAAAGCTAACAAATCCTTCTAGATGTTCGTTTGCACCCCGTAAAGCGCTAGTGTTCAAGGTAACCCATACCGCATTACCATCTTTATGGATGTAGCGTTTTTCAAATTGATATGACTCAATCTCACCCTTGGCCAATTGATTCAGATAGTAAATATTCTTTTCCAGATCATCGGCGTACGTCATTTTCTGAAAGGTCAACACCGACAATTCTTCACGGGAATAACCTACGATGGTGCAAAATGAATCATTGACGCGTACCCACTCACCATCGGGTGTAACCAATGCGATACCAACGCCTGCCCGCTCAAATATTTCTTTGAAATGATCACTACCCGTCCGCCCTTCAAACGCTACTTGGCGGTATACCTTGGTTACTGCCGCAGCCTCACGTGATCTTACCTCCCGCGTAATCAGAGTGCTCAGATCCTCCAAAATCGACAGCTGCTCAGCGGTAATAGCACGAGCTTTGGTATCAATCGCACATAAAGTGCCAATCGCCAATCCGCTACTCGTTGTAATGGGCATTCCTGCATAGAAACGAATACCTGGGAAACCAGTCACCAGTGGATTATCACTAAAACGTGCATCCTGCCTCGCATCAGGAATCACTAATGGCACATCATCTAATATAGTGTGTGCGCAAAACGCCACCTCACGAGAGGTCTCTTTGCTATCCAGTCCAATACTAGACTTAAACCATTGTCTATCCTTGTCTACCAGACTGAATAAACAAATGGGAACTTCAAGTGTTTTTGACAAAATGCGTACAATGCTATCGAACACTGGCTCTGACGGCGTATCCAACAACTCTAAACGGTGTAGTGCATGTAAACGCTCTTGCTCATACACAGGGAAAGGTGCTTGGTACATTTTGGTCCATTCAATAAGTGAACTTCACATGCAGATCAGGAATCATCCACGAAAGGAACCACAAGTACGAGAAATTACACCCCATACCAGCTTATCAATTTACTTTCCTACCGTTTTATCCAAAAACTTTCCAAGTGCAATATCTCTGAACTCAATATGCCTCACAAGCCATTCCTTAATATTTTTTACTACTGAAGCAGCATCAACCTCGTCCAGCTCATCTGCAAGATCTCGAATATTAATCAACAACTGGCAGTGATCTTTTTCATGAGCAATACGATCTGGATACGCATAGCGCTCCATTAAATCATTTTCAGTTTGAAAATGAAATGCAGTAAATTCTATTACCTCTTCAAATAAACGACTCAGTTCATCACCATGAATATCATGACTGATCTTCTGAGCCAACAAGTTCACCAGCTCAACAAGGTGTTCATGCTGCCTGTCGATGGTATCAAAGCCTGTTGCCGGCGCATCCTCAATCAGCATTTCGCTCAATGATGATTTTCTTCCTTCTAAATCTTCATCAAAATATGTGAAGCGATTTTTTCCATTCATTTTGCTGGAGTACATTGCCGTGTCCGCAGCCATTAAAAGTGACTCAACATCACTCCCATGCTCAGGAAATATGCTAATTCCGATACTCGCGCCGACATAACACTTCTGCTGCTCATCCAATGATATTTCCCGTGAAATTTGGTCAATTATTTTTTCACTGATCGACCCACAATCACTTCGCTCCGCAACATTTACCAGTAGAACCCAGAACTCATCTCCCCCGGCTCTGGCAACGGTATCTTCTGCGCGGATGCCTGAGCGCAGTCGCTGTGCGACGACCTTCAATACCGTATCACCAGCATCATGGCCAAATCGATCATTGACCAACTTAAAACCATCCAGATCAATAAAAAGAAGACCAAATTGTTCGCCATGCCTGGTGGCATGGGAGATCACTTGTGAAAATCGATCAAAAAATAATGAACGATTTGGCAGCCCTGTCAGCTGGTCGTGATAAGCAAGAAACTGCATTTGCTGTTCATTTTCGATGCGATCAGTCACATCACTAGCAGTACCATAGATGAGTTCGTGCTGCACCACAGCATGCCACTCAATGAAACGATATCCTCCATTCTGGTGGCGGCATCTACTCACAAAATGTGAAACAGCCTTTTCCTTTGCCAGATCGGACAACATTGCTCGCATCGAACCCTGGTCATCTGGATGCACAAAATGCAGGATATCAGTCCCCTCCATTTTGGCTGCAGCATAGCCAAGTACATTCCCCCATGATGCATTGACCTTTAAAAATACCCCGCTCAAATTGGTAATACAAAGTAAATCTGGAATTAAGGTAAAAAAATCCTCCAACTGTGCTCGTGCAGCACGCAATTCATCATCAGCCTGATCAATTACCATCTGTACTGCATTTCGTCTACGTTGCAGTACCAAAAGTCCACATCCACACATTGCCGCCAACAGAGTAAATATAGATATTCTAATTAATGCTTTCTTTTTTATTTCATTCAAAACTGCATCAATATCACTGGCAACTGCAACTCTCAATACTGCATTTGTTGCCGTGACTGTTGACCTGATATTTGCCGTCGCCAGCATCCGATGCTCACCAATCGGATTAAACACATCCGTATTAACACTGATCTCATTCGAAACTGTTGGATATTTTGAGAAAAAAGTATCTTTCCCACCTAAATAAAGTCCAATCAGACTCGGGCGATCTGGTTCAAACATAAAAAGCGTGCCATCTTCATGTGCGAGTGCAACCCACATTCCGGATGAGTAGCGGACCGCACTGAGGATAATTCTTAACTCAGCCGCATCCAAAGAAGCCGTTACCACACCAACAAATTTTTTATCCGAATCAAGAATCACTCTGGATAAATTAATAGTCCAATTCCCTCCTACAGTTTTAAATGGCGGACTGATGTATAATTTCTTAGGGTCCGGGTTACTTTTTGGAGCAGTAAAGTAGGCTCTACTTCTAAAGTCACGCCCAATAGAATCTGCTTTACTGGACGAAGTCACAATCCCGTCTGCATCCAACACAGCTAGCCATCGGATACTAGGAATTGCATCAACCAAAGTAAGCAATTGCTGATCTGCTGTATTCGAACGCCCACGCGTCCATTGCCAACTAGATAGATTATGCGTAATGTGATTTAATGTATCATCGACCGCATCAAATTGATGTGCAATCAATGCTTGGACAACTTTTACTTGGCTGGATAGTTTTTCCGCCTGGCGCAATTTGCTATTTTTACACTCCCGATATTCAGCAAAAAACATTACAGTCAAAACAAGAATGAAACAGAACAGAAAGAAATACCACTCTTTCTTTGACTGCCCGGACATGCTTATGATATATCGCATATATTTTAATTTAATTGTTATTTAATAACTGCCAATCACTTTACTCTGGCGCAATTCGCATGTGAAAAACTAACGCACCCCGTCGGTTAATTTTATCAAACGCCGCAAGAAAAAATGATTACCATCAATCTATAATTCAAATAAACTGCCGGACGCAAAATACGTACTTACACTTACAGCGTAGTTCTCCGTGATTCTCACTGCAAGTTGGCGTATCAGTGCCAAGTTCCCTGGAACCTAGATTCCTTTCTTCACCGTACGCTGTCGCAACGCAGATTGTTTCATGGCGAGGTATTTCGGTTACTCCATCCATTTTAGTGAGAACAATTCTCACTCCAGCCGCTCATCCCCATACCAGTTACCGACAATTCTGGGCTAGCTGTCAATGCCCTTCCCTAAACATGGAATTCATCATGTACACACTGCCATGCTGCAGCACGTTGCCACCACCTCACGTCATGACATGTAGATTTTGCGCATGACTGTGGGCAAACAAGGATCGTACTGATCTATATCGTGCAGGATATAGTGGAGCCATGCTCAACCCACATTGGTTTTCTAGATTTTTTCAGACCTCACCCCCTTGAACACGCCGACGTCCCCCCGGTATTGAGCAGCACGTGACTTTAGAGTCCAATCAACCCCACACGGAGATTGGACATGAAGAAACGATTCACCGAAGAACAGATCATCGGCTTCCTGCGCGAAGCAGAAGCCGGCATGCCCGTTGCACAGTTGTGCCGCAAATACGCCTTCTCAGAAGCCAGCTATTACCTCTGGCGCAACAAATTCGGCGGCATGAAGTCTCCGAGGCCAAGCGCCTCAAAGAGCTGGAAACCGAAAATGCGCGCCTGAAAAAACTCCTGGCCGAGACCATGCTCGAGAACGAGATTGCCAAAGAGGCCCTGCGAAAAAAGTGGTAAGCGCACCGTCACGGCGGGAGTTGGTGCGCCATATTGTGGGCAAAGGACTCAGTGAGCGTCGATTGCTGCGTCTGGCCGGCATGAGCCCCAGTTCATTCCGCTACCAGCCCGCCAACGACCGTCATGTCGCCTTGAAAGCGCAGATCATCGCGCTCGCCCAACGGCACCGTCGCTACGGTGCTGGCATGATCTATTTGATAGCTGCGGCAAAGCGGCATGGTGGTCAATCACAAGCGGGTGGACCGGCTTTATGCTGAGGCAGGTCTACAAATTCGCCGGCGCAAGCGCAAGAAAATTCCCGTGGCCGACCGTCACCCACTGGCTCGCCCTTTGGCTGCCAATCAGGTCTGGTCGATGGACTTTGTGTTCGACCGGACGGCTGAGGGGCGTGCCATCAAGAATCTGACGGTGGTCGATGATGCCACGCATGAGGCAGTCGCCATTGTTCCGGAACGTGCGATGAGAGGCCTGCATCTGACCCGCGTCCTCGATCAGCTGGCGAAGACACGTGGCTTGCCCAAAGCCATCAGGACCGATAATGGCAAGGAATTCTGCAGCCGTGCGATGTTGAGCTGGGCCCACGCTCGTGGGGTTCAGCTCTTTCTCATCGAACCGGGCAAGCCCAATCAGAACGCTTACATCGAATCCTTTAACGGGCGTTTCCGGGACGAGTGCCTGAACGAGCACTGCTTCACCAGCCTGCGCCATGCCCAGGTTGTCATCGAAGCCTGGCGGAAGGAGTACAACAACGAAAGACCCAAGAAAGCACTGGGTGGTTTGACGCCGGCACGTCGAGGTGGCCATAAATCAATCGTCAATTCAATTTAAAAAAAATCAAACAAATTAAATCATTTGCTTATAAATAATTTTGTGCTAAAAATATTAATTTTTCAAGAATATTACAACCTCAACTCATGAAAAATTAGTTTTAATTTTTATTATTTCTGTACTAATCAAAATCAAGTATTAATTTCAAACAATCGATTGCTTGATAGCTCCAATAGATGACTATTAAGGTGTAGAGTGTAAAAACCATCCTAATCTCATGGAAAGTTAATGAACCAAAAAATTAGAAAGCAAATACTTATAATTGAGGACAGCAAAAGTCAGAGAATGCTTTTAAAATCATATTGTGAGCAGTATGGTAATATTTTAGTTCTAGATGCTGCGGATGGATATCAAGGATGGTGCATTAGCAATCAAAAAGAAACTCTTGATTTGATAATTGTGGATCTGAATTTACCAAAAATGGATGGAATTCAGTTAATTGAGAAATTTGCGAGAAGACCCCAAATTCCTGCGATTATCATAATTAGCGAAAAATACTCAGATCTTCTTTTATCAAGCTCGTATGCCGCACAGGAATTAGGATTTCATAAAGTAGCTATACTTGAGAAACCAATAAATAAAAATGAGTTACACCACACAATAAAATCATTACTTGACACATTCCAAATCACACCAAACTCAGAACATAACTTCCCTCTAATTGATATTGTTTCCGGATTAGCAAAAAACCAATTTACAGCTCACTATCAACCAATATACAACAGTATTAGTGGTGCAATCCAGCAACTTGAAGCACTTGCACGCTGGAATCACCCTTCAGCAGGGCTTGTCACCCCAAACCAGTTTATTACAACACTAGAATATGAAGGATTAATAACTTTACTAACACATAAAATCGTACAAACGAGTCTAGACATGCTTTTACGAAATGAGAAACTATCAAAAATGAAAATATCGATAAATCTTTCAAGAAAATTATTAGTAGATGATGAATTTATTGAATGGTTAATATATCAAGTTAATTTGAGAAAAATTGATTATAACCAAATAGTTCTAGAAATAACAGAAACGATGGCCTTTTCCAACTCAGGTCACTCACTGGCTACCTTATTGAGATTACGAATGAAAGGCTTCGAAATATCACTTGATGACTTTGGAACAGGGCACACCAATCTAGAGCATATAAAAAATCTACCAATATCAGAACTAAAAATTGACAGAAGCATCATCAAAAATATACACAAAAACAAGAGAAGCCAACATATTACATCTGGCATGAAAAACATAGCAGCCGATCTCGGAATAAAAATGGTTGCAGAAGGAATTGACAATGCAGAAGATCTAAAATTTATTTGCAACAACTACAATGACATTAATCTTCAAGGCTATTTTCTCTGCAAACCCATTCATTCCGAAATGATAACTGAAAATATTACAATAAAAGATAAATTAAATTCATAACTGAGAAAATCACATTCACTAATAAATAAGCCATAAAAAATCAATCAACAAAACCATTGCTCTCGCTGAAAACACGCATACCAATTTAGCAGTATTCAAAAAATTCCTCGAAAGTAAAAATATGAAAATTGACAACAAGCATAACAATTACACGGAAGCAACAAAAATACTTGATAACTTAGTTGTGCTAAATTCAGACAAACCAGAATGCTTAACACAGTTACTAGAATTACAATTCATCTTACGTGACCTGCGCAGAGAGATGGACGCACTGAATAAAGAGACAATTCAGTTTAATTCAAAAGTTACAACAACTACGCACGACTAGAATTGCGTGCTCAACATGTCGACGAAGACTTATCTTAAAAAAATGGGCTCTGAACTTAATGTCAATCTTACTCGTTAAATAAATCACAAATCTCAACAAAACCGCACCAGTAAAAATAATTATATTTATTAAAACGACTTAATTAGGATATTTCCCATTTGCATTAACTATAGCGAAAATCTAATCCTGAGTATTTAAACAGCTTACTAGCTACGCAAATGGGACTGGGACTGGGACTGGGACTGGGACTGGGACTGGGACTGGGACTGGGACTGGGACTGGGACTGGGACTGGGACTGGGACTGGGACTGGGACTGGGACTGGGACTGGGACTGGGACTGGGACTGGGACTGGGACTTTAATAAAACTTATTTTAAAAATAAAAATTCATGAACAATTTTACTCGAAAATATTTACACAAGGAGATGTAGAATGACCGTAGCACGAAGAATAATAATTCAGATTACATTAGCGATTATCGCCATCATTGGCATAACTTCTTTTAGCGTCTACACTCAAAAAAAATTGGCAGATACCGCTAGAAAATTTTCAACCGTTGACTATCCAAATCTTATCACACTTAATAAGTTGAGCCAAGCGACAGGGCAACTCAGAGTAGATACAATGCAGTACCTGCTTTCTACCACATCAGATGAAAGAGCGGAAAGCAAAGTCTCAATGAGTAAATCATACACTATTGCAAAATCATTCCTGACCGACTATGAAAGAATGATTAAGAACGAGGAAGATCGCATAGACTTTAACGAAAATAAGGAAAAACTAGAAACATATTACAAAAAAATAACACCAGCCATGATCGCAGTTGAAAAGGGAGACCTCAATTTAGCAATAAAGATTCGAAAGGAGCAAATTGTCCCAGCAGCGAAAGAGCTATTTCTAGCAATTGAAAAGCATATTAATTACAATAAAAAATATGTCGAAAGTGAAGCAACGCAAGCCAACCAACAAGCCTTAATAGCAAAAAATATATCAATATTAGTATCGATACTATCTGCGATAGTATTAATACTCAGCGGATTACGAACTTTTAGCTCCATTATCAAACCATTAAATGAATTAAAAATCACGATGACTGAAATTCAAGAAAATCTTGATTTCACCAAAAAAGTTACAATTATTTACAGACAAGATGAAGTTGGAAAAACCGCCATTGCTTTCAATAAATTAATTTCTGAAATTAATAGTAGCCTACGGCATATTTCAGAAACCTGCAAAAAAGTCAGCTCTTACTCAAGCGATCTTGCCAAAACGGCGATTAATGTTTCGCAAGCAGCTAGCAACCAAAATGAAGCATCTGCGAGTATAGCCACCACAATGGAAGAGCTTACTGTCAGTATCAATCACGTAGGCACGCGTGCGAATAAAACTAGTGAAAAAACAAATGAAGCGAATAAATTAGCAGAGATAGGTCAAGCTGTAATAGGGAAAACCGTTCAAGACATTCGCTCAATTCATGCCACCGTAAGCAATACAACCAACAGTATCAAAGCGCTAGAACATGAAAATAGCAGGGTCGCATCCGCAGTAGATAGTATTAAGGATATTGCAGAACAGACTAATCTGCTTGCTTTGAATGCGGCGATTGAAGCAGCTCGTGCGGGTGAACAAGGTCGTGGCTTTGCTGTTGTTGCCGATGAGGTACGCAAACTAGCTGAACGCACGACAAGCCTTACTAGTGAGATTAATAATATCATAAAAAGTATCACCACTGCATCTCGACAAAGTGTAGAGGCTATGGCAAAGACTCAAAATCTTGTAGAGGCTGGTGTTAAAGGAGCAGATAATGCCCTTCAATCGATTGAACAAATTGATAGCGCATCATCTGATGCGAAAGAAATGGTATCAGAAATTACGGATGCAATTCGTGAACAGGCTACTGCTAGTACTTCCATTGCTGTTCAGGTTGAACAAATAGCTCAGATGGCAGAAAAATCAAGTGATGCAGCAAGGAAAACGGAGTCTACAGCAAATAAACTTGACCTAGCCGTTATATCAATGACAGAAGCCGTTCGCAAGTATCAACTATAGAACTAATTTCACTCACTAATTTAATAAAGAATGTTTTAGTCAATTTCATAAGGACATCGCCGATACAATCCATTATTTTAAATATTTTCAGACCTATATCACCTCCTTGAACCCGCACAGCGACACCCACTTCGGGTGTCTTTTATGCCCTGGCCTCCGTCTTGACGGGGGCCATTTTCATTGGAGTGATCTCATGTCCCATCTCATCGAATCCATGGCCTTTGTCGGAGCCACGCCCTGGCATGGTCTGGGCAATCCTTTGTCTCCACAACAGCCGCTGGAAGTGTGGCTAACCGAATCCGGTATGGACTGGCGTATTGAGCAGAGTGATGTTTTGTTCAACGTGGCTAACGACGGTATGCACATCCGTCCGTTTGCCGATTCCAAGGTGCTGTA
Source organism: Aquitalea aquatilis (assembly GCF_005155025.1). Taxonomy (NCBI): domain Bacteria; kingdom Pseudomonadati; phylum Pseudomonadota; class Betaproteobacteria; order Neisseriales; family Chromobacteriaceae; genus Aquitalea; species Aquitalea aquatilis. The sequence continues at coordinate 3,814,491 of NZ_CP039731.1, forward strand.
TCGCTCGGACTCTCTGGCTCCACTGTCGGTAGTGTCACCGCGTTACAAGGTAGTGCAGCCATCAGAAGTGCTGGAGTTCTATCGCGACCTGGTCAGTGCTGGTGGCTTTGAGCTGGAAACCGCTGGGGTGTTGAAGGGTGGTCGCAAACTGTGGGCGCTGGCCAAGACCGGGCAGGAAGCCCTGCTCAAGGGTGGTGATCGGGTGAAGGCCTATCTGCTGCTGGCCACCAGTTGTGACGGCACCTTATGTACCACGGCCCAGTTCACCTCGGTACGGGTGGTGTGTAACAACACCCTGCAGATGGCGGTAAAGGATAGAACCGGTGCGGTGAAGGTGCCCCACTCCACGGTGTTCGATCCGCAGTCAGTGAAAGAAGCCCTGGGTCTGGGGTTATCTGCCTGGGACCGTTTCATTGGGAACATCAAGCAGCTGTCGCAGCGTACGGTGTCATCGGAGGAAGCCTGCCAGTTCTTCCGTGAAGTACTAGATGAGCCATTGGTAGAAGGGACTGAAGATGCAGTGACGTCGAAGGCTCTACAGCAGGTGTCGGCACTGTATAGCGGTGGTGGCATGGGTTCACTGTTGGCCGGCACCAAGGGGACCGCCTGGGGCCTGGTGAATGCCATGACTGAGTATGTTGATCATCGCCGTCGTGCCCGTAGCCAGGACTACCGTCTGGATTCGGCCTGGTTCGGTCAAGGTGCCCAGTTGAAGGGCAAGGCGTTAGAACATGCACTGGCCTTGGTGGAGTAATGCCATGGCCTCCGTGCAATCTATTGCGTTGACGGCAGCCTGTCTGACGGCAGGGATGCGGGACTTCTGTACCTGGAACAGTCTGGGTGTGGCATACGACGGGCCCGATGCCGAGCGCAGTCTGCTGGTGATCTGGGGTGCTGGCTGTCTGGAGCTGCATGCCGAACTGGTGCAGTACGCACCGATGGTGGCAGCCCTCGCGGATACCTTGTACGACCAGCTGGATCAGGGTGCGCCAGGGGTGTGGCATTACGAAGTGACTGAAGCCCTGGGCAGTGCTATGGCCGAATGGATCATGCTGCATGATGGTCTGCCTCCTTCCCTCGACTGGGTCAAAGCCTGCCTGGTGCGCTTGGCCGGGGAGTTCATGCTGCGTGGTCAGCCACAGCAGTGGCCTGCCATCCGGCAAATCCTGCTGACGCTCTCTCCGGAGCTGCCGGTGATCGTGCCGGTTGTGCCATCGTAAATCTGTGGTTGGTCTGATGTTGGTCTGATTCTGTCTTGTTGGTTCTGTAGTCCTGCTCTCTGCTGTTGCTTCTTTCGTTTCCGTTTACCCCTATCAAACCTATCGCCCGGTCAGCCTTGCTGCCGGGCTTTATGCCTTTATAAGGAGTGTTTTGCCATGGCTGAACGCTACGCACAGGCCATTCGTCTGGCCTCTACCCTGAAGTTGTCTCGTGATGAATGGCTGCGCATTCGCCAGTTGGGCATTGGTTCTTCCGATGCTGCCCCGGCCATTGGGCTGTCGCCGTACAAGTGCCCGCTGTCCTTGTGGCTGGAGAAGACCGGTCGTAAGGAGCCGGAAGATCTCTCAGAGAAAGAGCCTGTCATCTGGGGCACGATTCTGGAACCCATCCTGGCCCGGGTGTACGCCGAGCGTACCGGGCGCAAAGTACGGCGGGTGAATGCGGTACTGCAGCATCCTGAACACCGTTTCATGCTGGCCAATCTGGACCGGGAGGTGCGTTGTCCTGATGAGGGCTGGGGCATTCTGGAGATCAAGACAGCCAGTTATCACTCTGCCCCGCAGTGGGAGGAAGGCATCCCGGTGACCTATCAATGCCAAGTGCTGCATCAGCTGGCGGTCACCGGCCATGACTGGGCCGATGTAGCGGTGCTGATCGGCGGTCAGGATTTCCGTATCTATAGAGTGCTGCGCGATGAAGACAAGATCGCTGATTTGATCGCCCGGGAGACTGGATTCTGGCAACACGTGTTACTGGACACCCAACCCGCACCGGATGGTTCGGATGATGCTGCGTCAGCATTGTCCTGGCTGTTCCCGCGTGACGATGGCCAAACCATCGACCTGTCGGAATCAATTGAAGGGAATCGGCTGTTCTCTGCCTTGTTGGCTGAGCGACAACGTAAAGAGGATGCCGAGGCCCGGGAGGCAGCCATCCGGCAGCAGATCCAGAACGTGTTGGGCCATGCTTCCGCCGCCGTATTCCAGTCTGGCCGTATCACCTGGAAGCGCTCCAAGGATCGTGTTGCCCCTGACGTTGAACGCCTATCTCAAGACCACCCCACCCTGCTCGCCCAGTACAGCAAGTCCATTGCCGGTTCCCGGCGCTTTGTCATTCAAACGGAAAGGAAAGCATCGTGATTAAAGGCCTCGCCATTACTCCACCCGTCATCGGGCGTATCAGCATTGGCAAGCTGGTGCAGAAGCAAGAACGCTGGCTACCGGAGAAAGACGACAGCTTTAGCCTCACCACCCAGGTACAGAGTCGGGATGGCTGGTTGCTACACCCCTTGCACCAGGCTCTCTCTGAGCAGGCGCAGAACGGCAAGATCCGCGCCATTCCCATTCAACTGCTGTTCAACGATAGCGAGCTGAATCTGCGTGCCGAATACAGTGCCTTCGACCGGAATAATGGGCGTCCAGTGTGTGTCGGTAACGGAGAAACGGCACGGCGGGTAACCAATCAGGGTATGGAGGAGATTGGCTGCCTAGGACCTGACCGTTGCCCGCTGGCCAAGGAGCTGGGCTGCAAGCTGTATGGTCGACTCAACGTCCAGGTGGAAGGGCAACAGGATGAACTGGGTAGCTTCATCTTCCGCACCACCGGTTACAACTCGGTGCGGACCCTGGCAGCACGCTTGAAGTATTACGAAGCAGCCAGTGGCGGTAACACCAAGCATCTGCCGCTGTTACTGCGCCTACGGGCCAAGAGCACCACCCAGTCACACCGTACCCCGGTGTACTACGTGGATCTGACGCTACGCGATGGCCAGACCTTGGCCGAAGCCGTCAGTACGGCACGTAAAGCAGCGGACGAGCAACTGGAAGCCGGCATCGACACCGCCGAACTGGAGCAAGCCGCCCGGCTATTGCTGCAGAACGGTCAGTTCGAAGATACCGAGGAGGAAGTACCTCAACTGCTGGAGGAGTTTTATCCGGTAGTGGAAGGCAGTACTGAGTCCGAGGAGAAGCAGAAAGCGGTGTCTCGCCCTACCCGGCTCACTTCCAAGTTGGGTGCCGTCAGGTCGGCTTAGCCAGCCGGTTGGTCAGCTGTTCTACCATCGCCAGCACCATCTCTCGATCCGCACTATCCAGGCGGGCCAGCATCTGCGCCAAGTGCTGTGCCTGCTCGGCTGGGCGGTTGCTGGATTCCACCAGCAAGGATGAGGCGTCGCAGTTAAACAGGCTCGCCAGTTCCAGCAGGCGGGCCACCGTCGGCATCACCAGTCCCCGCTCCATGCGGGATACCGCTTCATTGCCAATATCCAGTCGTGTTGCAACCTGCTCCTGGGTCAGTCCAGCGTCCTGCCGTCGTGCTGCAATCGCTTTACCAATGCTCAGGGACAGCGCGTCCACCTTCGTTTTTGCCATCGTATTCTCCATTCAACGCGAATAGTGGCAAATCAACCCATTGACATGAACATCCTCAAAGACCGAATATCAACTCATTAAGTTGAAATAAGACAATACAGGATGATGAAATGCTTAAGAAAGGAAACACCATGCAATCCAGACAGACACTGATCGCCCTCCCCGTCCTGCTGCTGGCAGGTGCCATGTTGACCGGGTGCAACTCGGATGCGCCTTCTGCCAGTGAGGCTCAACAAGTCGCAGAAGGGATTTTTGCCAGCTGTGACAACCTGAAAGTCAAAGACTTCGAACGGGTCAACGGCATCCCACAAAACGATGGCAGCTATCTGGTCCAGGTGAAGTACACCGTACGGCTCACCCCGCCAGACAGTATCGCCAGCTATATGCGTGACACCTACCCAAAAACACTGGCAGAGCTACAAGCCAAGGACTCGCTGTTCAAAGAGCTACGCACCCAGTACTACGACCGCCTACACGCACTAGAAGCAACAGAGTCGATGGCGACAGAGAACGACCTGCTGGCCAAATACCCTGATCTTTCCCAGCTGTCAGCGAAGGTCACCGAGGCCAATTCGGGGCCGCAATTAAACAGCTTTGTGAACGACACCATGAGCATGATTGAACGGAACATGATGGCTGCCTGCCCCAAGGTGAATCCCAGCACCACTATCCGAATGGTCGATGTGCCAAAGCCACTGGAAAAATTTGCTGGCGACGTCGATATCCCCTTCAACGATACCTACGCCATGATCAAGACCGACAACGGCTGGATGGCACGCCAGTAAGCCACCCCCTCTCCCATACACCAGCCAGCGCCCATCACCGTCACCACGGGATGGGCGTTGTCGTTTCCTGCACGGAGCTTCTTATGTTCTTACCGACATTTCATGGCGAGCAGATGCTCTCCTACCTCAGCAATACCCTTAACCTACATGGCCAAGCCTTTACCCAGACACAACGTGAAGAGCTGCAGGCCCGTATCGAAGAGCTGGTCAACTATCAGGCCGTGGTCGGCATCATGGGTAAAACCGGGGGCGGCAAGTCCAGCCTGTGCAATGCCCTGTTCAGCCAGGAGATTGCCGAAGTAGATGACATTGCCGCCTGCACCCGTTACCCACAGGAATACACACTGGCGTATAAAAATGGGAAAGGGATTGCCTTGATCGATGTCCCCGGTGTCGGGGAAAGTATCGGTCGGGATCAGGAATACACCGAGCTGTACCAGCGACTACTCCCGGAACTGGATCTGATCCTGTGGGTAGTCAAAGCCGATGACCGGGCCCTGGCCATTGATCAACAGGTGTTCAACAACATCATCCGACCTTACCTCGCAAATCGGGACATCCCGGTGCTGTTTGTGATCAGCCAGGTCGACAAAGTGGCCCCTACCAGCGAGTGGGACCATGAACGGCATTTGCCAGGTAGCACCCAGCAGAACAACCTGAGCCGCAAACAGATCCAGCTCTCACAAACCTTCGACATTGCCCTCGACCATATCTGCGTCACCTCCGCCGAAGAAGGCTATGGCCTGACCAGCTTGGTCGAGCAGATCGTCACCCTGCTGCCCAATCAAAAAAAGTGGGCGATTGCCCGGGAGGCCAAACCTGAGTATGTATCAGGGAAGGCGTACCAGACGGCAAGCAAAGGGCTGTGGGAAACCATCAAAGAGACTGCCAGCACCATCCTGCGAGAAGGCTGGTCAGTGATCTCCAGCAAGGTGGAAAGCTGGCTGGACAGGCTGTTCAACTGGTAGGGCATAGCGGGCAGGGCTTCGGCCTTGCCCGCTATGCTGTACTGGTGCGGTACTTCTTTTTTGGTTAAAACGAAGACAACAGGCAGAAGTTCGGCCAAAGCGGTCTGTCGCAGCATCTGCCCTGAGCGCCTGCTCAGGGACACATTCCGGACATTCCTCTGACACCGGCACCGAATGACAGCTTACTGCGATGTGGAGCGCGAACTCCCAACCCTGATGAGTCATTTACCGAAATGTGGGAGAGTCAGCTTTGCAGCGGTCGTCGTTGCTCGATCACGAGGACCTAGAGGCAACATTGCTATCCGTTGCCGTCCCTGGAACGATCTGACGCAGTCAACGTCGGCGTCGCAGTATTCGCTGCAGGTGCAACCTAGCGTGACAATCCACCACCCAATGGCAGAGACATCGTCGAGCTCATGATTACTTGCAAGTAATCATGAGCTCGACGAGAGGCCACTCGTGGTTTAAAGCTTACCAAGCTCCTCCTCCAGCCACGTGGCCTCAGGCACTCCAAGCGCAATTAACGACGCTACGAGAGTGTCGATGGCAGGCCTCAGCGGCGCGATGTTGCTGAAGCTGATCGGGCTAAGTGCCCGGATGGCCTCCAGTAATAAGCACCAACGGCGGCCCACACCGTATCCGATCCATAGCTCTTGGAAATCAGGATAGGCCTCGATCCATGCCCTTCCGGCCTCAACGAGTACATCCAGTTGCTCAGCTCGTGGAGCAACCTCAAGCAGATTGAGCAGTACCAAGGCGACGAAAGGTGACGGCCCTTTGCTGACCAGTTTGCCTAGAACAGGGAGAAACGGACCGACTCGCTCCACGCCCTTCTCAAATAGGTAGCACTTCGATCCCTGCCCGTACATGTGGTTGTTAAAGAACAAAACGGCGACTGCCGGGGCTATGTGCATTTCGATAGACAAGTCCCTGCTTCGGCTAAGGTGTCCCCATCCACGTGTGGTCAGCATGTGGTCGGCGAGCGCGCTCCGAATGTCTACGGCCACCTGCGTCGGAATGTTGTCGCCCTCGAAGTACACTGAGTCTATGCTGCGCAAGAAATCTACGAGTACGTTGTAGAAATTCCGGTCTGGAAGCGCAACTATATGCTGCACGATCAGTTCAGTGACCTCAGGCGTTGTCAGACCGACAACGCATCGTGCAGCCGCCGCAAAGAACGTATCGTTCCACTCAGATGGCGGATTTCCCGTTTCGTCTCCATCGTCTAAGTACGCTCCATTCGCGAGGACCGTCCAAGGCATGTAGGCTTTCACGATCTCGCTAAACCAAGGGCGAGTGTCATCGAGGGAAAGAGCGTGTACTTGGCGCAACCAGAGAGCAGCAGCCTGATGATTTACATGCACTGTTGTCGAAGGCGCTGGCGTTACAGGTGGCTCTGGTGTAGCAACCGGGGTTCCAGGCAAGCGTAGTCGCCTTCTCGACCTAGCTTGTTCTATTGGGAATGTCGGCCACGTTGGCTCCGGGCCTTCGCCGCTAAGCCATGCCATCTCAGCGGCAACGGCGGCCCGCGCCTGCTCATGACTGCGCGCTTTGCGAGCGTCGTCCACTTCCTCCGACGCATCCCAAGCTCGGTTTTCCACGACACTCGCGCTGAATGCACATCGAAGCACAGCTCTCGGTAGGCGACTATCGACGTCCGCTAGGACTGCGGCGGACGTCCCGAAGCCGTGCGCGGCAGCGTGGCTTCCTGTCGCCGCTACCTCAAGAAGCGACCGTACGTCTTCCTGCGTTGACCTATACCGCAAAGCGTGGATCAACCCGGCATAGGCGATTGCGGTCGGATTAAAGAGCAGGCCTCCTCGCATCTGACGTGCAGGATCGTCGTCGAAAGTCGCAAGCGTCTTGTCCAGTTGAGATCGCGCCCATTCTCCGTACTCAGCGCGCAAAACGTCATCACCGTCCCGCATGACTATCATCGCGGCCGCCACAACAGCTTCCTCTTGCATGCGCCGTACTCCGCCGTCGTCGTCGGATTCGACATGTGCCGTAACCGTCGCAGAACGCCGCGCCCAAGCCACCGCTTCCGACCGGCTTTCTGGTAGCAACCGGGCAGGATTGTCGACCGCAAGGGTCAGCGCAGACCGCATGGCGAAGTCTGACTCTCGCTCAGCCGCAGCGTCTCGCAAAGCTTGAAGATGGGTCTGCTCTTCCGTTGGCGATAGATACTTGCATACAGTCACGGAAGATCCGTCCTTGCGCGTTACTTCAACCTCTTGCCAATTTGCGGCATCCGAGAGGTTCAGTGCGTGCCGGACCATGAATTCCGGGTCGCCCAGATCCGCGCTCGCGGCAGGTTCTCCTAGGTGTGCTGCCGCGGTCGCCAGCAGTGTCCTCAGTGTCGCGAGTTGATCCGGGGATGCCAGAAACGTGAAGTAGCCAATAAGTTCGTCAAGCGATGCCTGTCGGGATGGCCGTCGCTTCAGGTCAGCGGCGGTCACGCTGCCGCGCGGTTCGCTACGCAAGTCGCCAAGCCCGAAGAAGTCCGGCATTTCGACGCGATCATGCACCTGACGCGTGTGATCGATGCACAGTAGTTCTGGGCAGCCGAGAAAGGCCGCCGCCACGTCAAGCGATTTGGGCCAATGCGAGATGATGAGATCGACTGCCACCAGCAAGTACGCAGCGCACGAGCCCTGCGGTCCGAGCACGTCTGTCAGGACAGCTTCAAATCCTTCGCCTGCCTCGATGCGGCGGTGCGCCCATGCTTCGAGTGCCATCAGCGCGGATGTGACTGCGTAGAAGTTGCAGTTGCGTGACCAGAAGTAGGTCTGCGTCCACGGAAACGTGCGCGCACCTCCAGGCAAGGGTAAGTCGAACCCATTCGTCCCTGGGTCAGCACCTCGGCTTTCGTGTGCGACTGCGTGTGCGATCAAGTGATGTACCAAGGCCAACCCGTCCTTGGGCGAGTGGGTCAACAAATCGAGGAATGGGCCTTGTGCAGGCGATGCCGGAAGGAACTCGTGATCGAGATAGGTAAACGCCCCTTCGTGCTCACTGCCGAAACGGGACTCTCGTTGCCGGGGACTCGAGATCAGCGCCTGTGCAGTCAGGTTAGCCAGCTCTACCGGGGCTGCTTGCGCCAGCGTACCGCGTATCTTCAGGATGCTGCGCACAATATCTTCGTTGTGCTCGCTCTTTCCCACTGCTGTCAGATATTCTGCGGCCAACTCCGGCGTTGCCCGCGCAAACATGATAAACGAATTGCGAAGGTCCAATTTAAGGGACTGGACCCCGTCGCGATCCAGGTGTGCCCAAAACACAGGGCCTTCGCTCGGCGTCGGCATTGCATCTCTTGGCTCCATCAACCTCAGCCAACGATAGACCTGTCGTGTCGTAAACGGCGTGATAGCGGTGGTTCCAAGCGTGCCAATCGAGAATGCCGCGTAAAGCTGAACGATCTCTGGAATGGCCTCATTAGGAACGCTATCTCCGGTTCCCAAGAGCCAGAAAATCAACGTCTTCCATGCCGGGCCACGCGGTATGTTGATCGATGCGGGTATGAGCGCGGGGGCGACTCCCTCAGTCGCAAAGACCTTTGCGGCCGGAATCACGTCGACGGCCATGACCGTTCGGATGAGCTCACGTAAAAGTGCTGCGCCATTGGCGAGAAGTTCGGGCGATGCGCGTTGGAGAAGTGCTTCCGCAGCTTCGGATCGAGCTAGGGCTAGCAACGCAGCCCGGCGCCAAGAACGATGAACGCCCGCTTGGCTCAGCCGATCAACGAGTGCGTGCCACCTCACGCCATCAGTCGTCCGCTCGATTGCCATGCGTGCAGCCAACTCAACTCCACGTGCAAACATTGCCGTTGCTGGTCGGTCTAGTTGCAGCCTATCGACGAGTTCGGGGTTGGCTTGCAGGGCGTTTGCAATCGCCCACTCGCGCAGTACGTCATGACGAAATGCGACCCGGTCAATGCCCAAATCCCGCAGAGTGCCGCTGGATACCAGCGCATCGATCGGTGCCGTAGCTTGGCCAGTAACGTCGAGGAAGTCAGCGCCAGATAAGGTCTGCACTGCTGCGCAGTGCAGCAGCCGAGCCCGATCACGCCACCCGGAGTCGCGGGCACCGTCCGCAGTGGTCCACCACTGCTCGGCCATATCGACTTCAGTCCGTGGCACGGGATCAGATACTGGCTGACTCGCCAGCCGTGCGAGACGAAACAGGTTCCTGGCGACCTGACGTGCGGGATGGCCGTCCGTTAGAAGGGGCGCGAGCGAAGGATCAGTCACCTTCAGCTGCTCAATCTCCTCCTTACTTAGCTCACCTATTGTGATCGGGTCGGTTTGGCCAAGGCGTGCCAGTACATCGCTTGGTAGCCAGCTGGGTTCATCAATCCCAAATTCGCACCGAGCCGTCGCGACCACGGCCACTCCCGGAACAAAAGAGGCCTCCCCGACGACGTCGACGACCGTGAGCCTCTCCTCTGTGCTGAAAGAGTCGAGGTTGTCGACAAAAATCGTGGCACCACCATCATTCGCCAGTTCAACGAGCAATTCGTGAAGCGTTCCGTCGAAGCTGAGCTGCGCGCGCAACGCGGCCCATCCTCGCGGAACACATCGCCCTGGACTGAGAACAATGACTTGACCTTCGGCTTGCATGGCCTCGGCCATCTGCCGAAGGACGCCCGACTTGCCGACGCCTGCATCACCACGGATCTCCACATAGCGTCCACGATCCAACGCTTCTCGCGTTGCGGAAACGCGCCCCTGCCGTGCAAGTACGACGTTACCAACGCGGTTACGAATGTCAGCAAGTGCCAAGCGGGATGACTCGGCTAGCGCGGCTCGGGTCGTAGCGTGCCGAAGTTCGCCTCGGAATCGATAGCCCAACTGCGCGAGAGATTGCAGCGCAGTCTCGTGGGTTCTGTCGCCGCCGCTTTTCGCAACGTCGATTGCTAGCTCAATGAGGCTAGTCCAGAAGCCCCCAGCGCGCGATCCATCGTCGGTATGCAGTAGACGGACGGCACGCTCTAGCGCTAGGTCGTGCGATGCAGAGCCTGGGGCTGTGAAGTCGAATGTCAGAATCTGCAGCCGGCGCAGCAACAGCCAGACGGTTTCTTTGTCGTCTGGCAAGCCTTCGTCTCGCAGGTGGCTTCTGAACGTTTTGACGAAGGCGCGCATGTCGTCGTTTGCCACGCCCGCCAGATCAATTTCGGCGGCGAACGTAGCCGCGTCGCCAATCTGCCGCGCGAGCGTGAGCACATCCTGATATGCGCCGTCGATCTTTCGCGACCCCTTCGTCGTTGCAATCGCTAGCTCGTACCGTTGAGTCAGAAAGTCAGTCCGTTTCGACGCTTCGACAATTTGGCTAACGACTTTACGAAAGACGGGATCAGCGGCAGAGAATGTGATCGATCGCTTTACTTGAACCTCCAGTACTGCAGGCTTCCCGGTCAAGTTGTCATGGGCGTGGATGACCACGTCGTCAAGCGGGTGCCCCGCATTGGCCTGCTGTAGCGAGACTCGGTCAATCATGGTGCCGGGAAGGCCTCTAGCGGGCGCCCCTGCAAGCATTGCTAGCAAATATGAAGCGCCGACCTGAGCCTCAAAATGGGTGCCCGCTGGCCCGCTGGCCAACGTGCTGGTTCCCGAGCTACTGTCTGCCGGAGACCTTTCATGCTCACTCATGCTTCTCCCTTTCGAAGCTGGCGCTATTTTTGCTCGATGCGAGCGTTACGGTATTTTCTAATTCTTTGGATGCCGTCTTTGTGAGCTATCGTTCATACGGGACTTGTCTGGCAGCGGTATTTCCGGCACTTGGCGAATTCCTCTAAGCTCTAGCTGGAAGTGGCCAATAGCTGCGCATCGAATTGAGCAGCCGCGCCTCGAATGGCGTCTATTTGTTCTAACGCCGGGTGTTTCATAACTTCCAGTCGGTGAGCAATCAGTGCTGCCATTGTCAGCTCTACGCAATTTTCTAGGTAAGGGAATAAAAGTAGCGCATATCCTTCCTCGGGGTTTACATGCTGGCTGGCCATTGATCCCGGCCCAAGTTCAATGATGAAAGGAAGTTTTTCGTCAATGGATACGCACATGCTCCAGGAAGGGCCGGTTTTCATGACGATGATAGCTACTGCGCCGGGATAACCCGCCACTTTCGCAAAAGGCGTATCACCCGCGAAAAGGGTTGAGGTTCCGCGTATTGCAGATTTCGTTCCATCACTGGCCGGCCAGACACCTTTGCGTGCTTCGGCTGCTGTGGTATGGCTCAAACACTCTTCGCCAAAAAGCGAATACCCGATTCCCAACGCAAGTTTGCACATGAATCGCTGATCGAACTTTGTGTTCACTGAGAGCTGCACGGGAATGTTGCCGGCATGAATTGCCGCTCGGATAACGTCTCGATCGGTTTCTTCGTCAGGAGTTGGTGAATCGAACCCCCAAATCTTTGGGTTAACTGCCGCACCGTTGGTATCTCGAAGTTCGGCGCAGAGAATCTTCCGAGCCTTTCGTTTATCTAAGGCGCGATGAAAACTACGCAGCCCAAGCGCGTGCTTCTCCGGGCTTTCCGATACGGGGAAGAAATATGCAACGGATGGCTTTTTCTTTGTGTCTATAGGGTTGCCACCCGTGTATGAATCCATTCTTTCGTCATGTGGGCGAATCCAAGTGACTGTCTCGCCGGAAGGGCCGATCCAATGTTCCGCAGCATGACCATCGGGAACATTGAGGTTTGGTATTTGCGCTCTACCCATGCAACGAAGTGGTAGGCCGGGATCATCCGATTTCGTGCAAAGCAAGCGCGCGGCTTCTGCCAGATAGTTCGTGATGAACCAAGACTTGGCATAGGAGGCATCAACCCACAAGCCTAAGTTGTTGTTGCACGTCTTGCAGACGTTGGGGAGCTGAAAGATTTTTGGCGCGTATTCGCCACCCATGAACTGGGGAATGGCGTGTTCCAGGCTGGATTCGCTTTGTTGTTTCTCTTTGCCGCAATAAAGACACGTGAACGCGCTGCTCATAATTTCTTTCCCCCGAAAAGTGTGTGTGCCGTCGAGGATTTTATCGACCCTTAACGAACTATCCAGTTTAGCTACCTGGATCTACGAAGCTCAGTGCTGCGGAACATCACTGAGTGTCTACTTGGGCATGCTGTGCATGAAGTTATCTCCTCCTAGCCGGTGGCTACCCCAGCCAACGCAGTATCCAGGCGACAGTTGAGTTCTCAGGTGCTCGGCATCGTCCTGTGATTTGAATACGCCAGAAAGGTGCCAAGGGTCTGTACGGTAGACACCGAAGCCTAACCTGCAGCCTGGGTTATCAATATCCAATGTAGGAACCAACCTGGATGCATTCGGGATCATGGCTAAGGATGTGGCATAGCCTATGCCTGGCCCCTCGTCACTTGGCGGCAGCGAGGAGCTAACGATTCCGATGACCTCGCCTCTTTCATTGAAAACGGGGCCGCCGCTCATTCCCGGGCGCCAATCAGCTTCAACCTCAAAGCCCGGTGATGGGCGATTGCCCCGTCCATCGGGACAGAGATTGGTTACCCGTCCGTACACTCCAAACATGCCTTCTTTTAGATATCGCGCGATCTCATCCCCATTCAAGGCCTCAAAACCTAGCTCGGGGTATCCCACAGCAAAGACGGCCTCACCAACCTCGGGGTAAGTTTGGAAGTTCACTGGCACGGTATGAAACGGCGGGGCGTCAGGCTGAAGAACGGCACTCATGCCTGCGATATCCGGACCGATCTGATACGGCGACGACCTGCCTCGTAACGCAGCCATCGGGTCCACGTTCTTCTCAGTTAGGATGGCATCCACTCGATCCATAGGGGCCCAGCACGAGCTAGGAATGGCAGCAGTCCCGAACACAACACCGTAGCCTAGCAATACGGCTGCATGCGAGGATCGAGTGATATCGACCTCAATCAACGTATCTGGTGATACCTGATCCAAGTGATGCGTTCGAATACGATCCACCACATGGTCGGCAGTGAGCAGTCTGCCCCAGCCGTCAACATGGAACGCCGTCCCAACCCCTTCAGCGCTGCCATCGGGATTGCGCAGGAATACCGGTACGACCGCGCGACGTAGGCCAAAGGGATCATCAATCGGGAACGGAACACCGTCATTGGCAGTTTCCCCATAGGGTTTACGGGGCGAGTGAATCTCGAAAGTCTCGAAGGTATTGAGTGCGAAGCGGTTAGGCATAGATGATTCTCTCTATTAGGGCATCTACCCGCATTTGACTGCTAGTGGCCGATAGCAGTCATGCTAGCACAACAGCATTATGGCCGCTTTGGCCGGAGGCTGTGTGGAAACGCAGCATCCGGGCTCTGCCAAAATAGTTGGTACAGCGTCTTGCCGGGTTATCAAGTTCGTCCGCTGCGCAAACTAGGCTATTTAGATGGGCAAAAAGCCCCTTTCAGGCCGCTACTGCTGCCATTAATCCTGCAATTCCAATGATCTTCATAACTCGCTTCAAGTTGTACGCAAGCACGTGCAAGCTCATCTCGGTGCTGACATGTTCTAGGGTGCGTGTCAGGAAGTGCGTCGCCCCCATCCAGTCTTTCAACGTCCCGAAGGGATGCTCCACAGTCTGCCGCCGTAGTTTCATCGCACCAGGCTGGATATCCAGTCGCCTCTGCATCGCTTCCAATGTGGCTTCATGCTCCCAACGACTGACTCGTCGATAATCACTTGGCGTACACCTTTCTTTGATCGGGCAACGTGGGCAGTCTGAGCTCCAGTAACGATTGATTAGCAGGCCAGACTCAATCCGGGCAAATCGCCATTTCAAGCGACTGCCTGCGGGGCAGACGTATTCGCCAGCTACCGGATCAAACACGAAGTCCTCTTTGTCGAAGCGCCCTTCGGCCTTCGCACCAGAGGTCATCGGTTTTGATACCAGTGCAGTAATGCCGGCCTCTTCACATTTTTGAATTTCTTCGCCTTTAAAGTACCCACGATCTGCAATGACTTGCAGGTCCGTGGTATCCAGTGCCGACTGCGCTTGTATGGCCATCTTGGCCAACTGGCTGCGATCACTGCCGCTATTGGTCACTTCATGGGTAACGATGAGATGGTGTCGGGTATCGACAGCGGTCTGCACGTTATATCCCACCAGCCCACGGCTCGTACTAGTCGCCATGGCGCGGGCATCAGGATCGGTCAAGGAAATCTGTGCCGATGGCTCTTGTTCTAACTGAGCCTGAATCTGCTTCAGTCTTTCCATGCTCTTTTTCAGCGTGGCCATCTTTTGCTGGATTCTGATGGCTCGCACTTCTGCTATCTCTGGCGGTTGGCGATCTGCGGTTTCCAATGCGATGAGATAACGCTCAATGCAGTGGTCGATTTCCTGCATCCGCTTCTCCAGTTTGCCTCGCGTGAAGTTACGGTCATGGGCATTTACCGCTTTGAACTTGCTGCCATCAATGGCGACGACTGCGTGCGTGAACAGATTCAGCTCCCGGCACAGCACAACGAACTGCCGGCAGACATTGCGTATACCGCTGCCATTGTCTCGTCGAAAGTCGGCAATCGTTTTAAAGTCGGGAGCAAGTCGTCCCAGCAGCCACATCAACTCGATGTTGCGCTGGGATTCACGCTCAAGACGCCGACTGGATGGGATGCGGTTGAGGTAACCGTAGATGTACAGCTTGAGCAGGATCGCAGGATGGTAAGACGGTCGCCCGGTGGTCTTGGGTTCGATGCCGGCAAACCCAAGTGCGCGCAGGTCGAGTTGTTCGACAAATGCATCGACAATGCGTACCGGGTTGTCTTCGCCAACATAATCATCGAGCAGCGCTGGCAGCAGTGCAGTCTGCGACCTGCAATCCCCTTGGATAAACCGTGTCATAGCGCACCCCTCGGCATGGAGCTGCAGACATCATAATCCCATGGACGTTTTCACACAGCCTCCGGCCAAAGGAGTCATAGAAAAGGTTAATACCTTACGTCTTCTGCCTGCTAAAAGCAGCCAGTATGGTGTGCCACCAATAGGTGGATGTCTTTCGGTGATCTTCCGCATCCACTCTCTGGTGAAGATGGCGCTACGGCAATGACCAGAATTTTATTCATCCGCCCACGGTGTCGCCCGACCGGCACGAGCCTTGCCGCCTAGCACTTCAATCAGATAATCGACGAAGGACGCGATGCGAGACGACACTGCAGTATTGCGGTAGTAAACGGCTTGGATCGGTTGGCGCACGTCCTGGGTGTGGTCCGCGAGTATCTGGACAAGATGGCCAGATTCACGGTCCTGTGCAGTCATGAAGTCTGACAAGCAAACAATGCCCGCGCCATTGAGCGCCAGCTGCCGGAGCGTTTCTCCGCTTGATGTCCGTACCGATGGCTGGATCTGGTACAGCCCGCCATCTGTATTGAGGATAGGCCATGCATTCAGTGACTCGGGCTGATTGAAGCCAAGCAGCGCGTGCCTGTCGAGGTCCTCTACCGTACGAGGCAGCCCATGGGCCTCAAGGTAGGCGGGGCTCGCCAGCATGCGAACCCGGCTATGGCCGATTGGCCGGCTATGCAACGTTGAGTCCTTCAGATGTCCGATCCGGATTGCGACATCAGTGCGCCTCTCGAGCAGATCGATAATGCCTTCATTGCTGTTCAACTCCAGCTCCACCTGTGGAAACCGTTCAAGATAGCCGCGAACCAGCGGTACGACCACGTGCAGCATGAACGGGGTGGCGGCATCGACCCGCAGGCGGCCCGATGGCATTTCGCGGCGGGCGAGCATCTGCTCTTCCGCGTTTTCGACCGAGTTGATGATCGCCCGCGCATTCTGCAGGAAAGCCCGTCCTTCCTCTGTCAACTCCAATCGACGCGTGGACCGTTGGGGCTGCAGTATCCAGAACCGGACACGCCTGCTGCTGGATATCGTGCAGGAAGTACGCCAGGCGACAGGCAACCGCTTTGCTGTTTCGGTAAAACTCAACTCTGCCGATTTCCAGCGCGGTGGCTTTAGCACCGATGACGCCAAACAGGTGGTGGCCATGCTGAACCCACTGGGCGTGGACCTGATCGAGTTGTCCGGGGGCAGCTATGAAGCACCGGCCATGCACGGCCAGACCCGTGATGGCCGTACCCTGACGCGCGAATCCTACTTCCTGGAGTTCGCTCGCGGTATTGCTGCGGTTGCCGACATGCCCATCATGGTGACTGGTGGCATCCGCCGTTATCCAATCGTCGAGCAGGTATTGCAAAGCGGCATTGCCGTGGCCGGCATGGCTACCGCCTTGGCGATTGATCCGTCCTTGCCTCACACCTGGCGTACCGACACCACAGCCACGGCCCGGCTGCGAGCCATTCCGTGGAAAAACAAAGTGCTAGCCTCTGTTGCCTATATGGCCATGGTGAAGTACCAGATGAGCCGTCTTGCACGGGGCAAACACACCCGGCCTGATGTGGCTCCGGCCATTGCACTGGCACAGCAGCAATGGGATACCACCTTCAAGAACTACCGTTACCGCCGCTGGATGCATACCCAGGCCGTTACTGCATGACCACATCAACAGGTGAAATATGACTACACCGCATGAAGCAAATACTCAGGCGGTATTACCCGATAAGCTCAGCACCTTGTTGAAGTCCTGAACTGGCGGGAAAAGCCCCCCGCCGGAGAGTGTCTTTGCTGTTGCCATGGGGAAATAACCAATTTTCGGCCGAAGCTGTCGTTCAAGCCCATTTTTGCAATGTCTGCTTACATCACAGACCGGATCAATCCCTACGAAGAGCCCAACCGTTCGCGCAGAAACTCAATGAACCGTTGCGTCTTGGCTGGAATGAGCCTGGTCTCGGTGATGGCATAGACCGGAAGCGGTGTGCCATACCAGTCGGGCAAGATGCGACGTAGCTTGCCAGATACAACATCGTCGGTGACGATAGCCTCCGGCATCAGGATAATCCCCATGTCCAGCGTGGCCAGGCGGCGGATCATGCCGACACTGTTGAGAGAGAAGCGTCCGCCCACGCTGACCGTTTGCATTTCACCCTCCCGTCCCAAGGTCCATGAACCCGCGCCGGACTTGAGCATGCTCAGGCACTCATGGTTCGACAAATCGGCGGGACTTTCAGGCTCTCCACTTTGCGCAAGATAAGCCGGTGATGCATATAACTGTGCACGTAGTGATGCCAGTGGGCGTGCGATAAGCTGGGAGTTTTCTGGTTCCCCCATGCGGATGGCTACGTCAAACGGTTCACTGACCAGATCTGAACGCCGGGGGGTCAGGTCGAAATCAAACGTCAGCCCCGGATAACGTCGCGCAAATTCTGCAATCAGTGGTGCCAGGTAGGTGACCGAAAAGTCCACCGGCAGCGATGCCCGTAGTACCCCACTCGGTTGCGCCAGCATCTCACTCAGTTGCTCATGGGCAATCCTGGCCTCTTCTACAATGCGCCGACAGCGTTCGTAGTAAATCTGTCCCGCTTCTGTCAGCTCGACTTTCCGTGTTGTCCGGTGCAGCAGTCTTAAGCCAATCGCTTTTTCCAGTGCACTGATACGCCGGGATAGAGTCGAGTTGGGCACGCCGCTGGCTTCTGCAGCGCCTCGGAATCCCTTGGCCTTTACGACCTCGACAAACAAGGCCATGTCATTGAGAAACTCCATCCTATTGCCTCATTTTTGGATCAATTATTTCCAAAATACCATATTTATCCCGACATGAAATCAGACGATGATGACCTCCATCAGAAACACGGGGTAAGTCAGATGGCGTTGGATAAGAAAGTGGCTTGGCGAGCGAAGCCAGTAGCAGCAAGCACACTGCACGGCAAACAAGTTGCTGTCATCGGAGGAACGGGCGGACTGGGAAGAGCGTTAAGCCGCGAGCTGGCTGCTGCAGGTGCAAGGGTGACTGTTGTTGGCCAAACCTTCCGCGACGGCAACAGCGCCAATATTCACTTCATTCAGGCAGACCTGAGCCTGATGAAGGAAGCACAGCGGGTTGCGGCTTTGCTGCCTGCGGAAGAGCTCGACATGCTGGTTTTCACAACCGGCATTTTTGCCGCACCTCAGCGCCAAGAAACGGCCGAAGGTATCGAGCGAGATCTGGCTGTCAGCTATTTGAATCGCCTGCTGATGCTGCAACAGTTGGCACCCCGTCTTGGCATTCGTCGCAAACAAGCGGCATTGAAGCCGCGTGTTTTCCTCATGGGCTATCCCGGTAGTGGCCAAAAGGGTGTGTATACCGACCTGAATGCAGAGCAGTCCTACAGCGCGATGGCTGCCCACATGAATACCGTGGCCGGTAATGAAATGCTGGTGCTCGATGGTGCCAGACGCTACCCCCATGTGACTTTCTTCGGCCTCAATCCCGGACTGATCAAAACAGGTATTCGAGACAATTTCTTTGGCAAAGGCAGCCTCAAGTCTCGTGTCATGGAGACACTGATTGGGTGGCTAACGCCGACGCCGGAACAATACGCACAGCGGATGCTGCCACTGTTGGTCAGCCCGGATCTGGAACGGTATAGCGGTTCATTCTTCAACCGTAAAGCGCAGGCCATTCTTCCTTCTCCCGGCCTGGATGCACAGCACATCCAGCAGTTCATTGCCGCTTCAGAGCATCTACTAGCGAAAACCGGGGTGTATGAAGCAGAACAATCGCTGCCCCCACTCTCTAGCAACACACATCACTCGATGACAAAGGACTTCCACATGAAACAGATCTTCATCCCGACCAAGCTTGGCCGATACACCCTGAAAAACCGTTTTGCCATGGCTCCGATGACACGTAGTCGTGCGGAATTTGATGGCACCCCTGGCAAACTGACTGCTGAGTATTATGCCCAGCGCGCCGAGGTCGGCCTGATCATTGCGGAAGGCACCCAGCCCTCTGATGATGGCCAGGGTTATCTGATGACCCCAGGCATCTATACCGATGCACATGTTGCCGGCTGGAAGCACGTCTCCGGCGCCGTACACGCCAAAGGCAGCCGTTTGTTCATTCAGTTGATGCATGCTGGCCGTATGTCGCACCCCGACAATACGCCGCACCATCGCCAAGGCGTTGCCCCTTCTGCTATCGCACCTGGTGCACAAATGTTTACGCCGACCGGGATGCAGGATGCACCCGTTCCCCGTGCACTTAGTACTGAGGAAGTACACCAGACCATTCAGGACTTCCGTATTGCAGCACGCCGTGCCATTGAGGCGGGTGCCGACGGCGTGGAAATTCATGGCGCTAACGCCTACCTCATTCACCAGTTCCTGGCACCCAGTGCCAACACCCGTACCGATGAATATGGCGGCTCAATAGAAAACCGTGCCCGCTTTGCCATCGAAGTTGCTGCTGCCATCGCTGAAGAAATCGGCGCTGACCGCACGGCAATTCGCCTTTCCCCGGGCATGAACATGTGGGGCATCGAAGAGGGTGAAAACGGCCCCGCGCTTTACCGTTACATGGTTGCCGAACTGAACAAGCTGGGTCTGGCTTATCTGCACCTGATGCACCTTGACAATGAGGACCTGCTGCAAGACATCCGCATTCTGTGGAAACAAAGCCTGATTCTGAACCGTCCGGGCAAGCCGCGCGAGCAAATCGGGGACGATGTGGCTGCCGGACTGGCGGACCTGGAGTCCTACGGGCAAATGATTCTGGCGAACCCGGACTTCATCACAAGACTGGAAGCCAACGCGCCATTCAACGAGGCCGACCGTAGCACCTACTTTGGCGGCACGGAAAAGGGCTTTACCGACTATCCGGCACTCAGCACCACGCACTAAACGGAAACCGATATGCCAGTTATGGCTCCTTTGCAGCGGATGAATCACGGTGGTCATTTCAGAGCCTATACCCTGCGTGCAGAAGGCAACGTGCTCGCTCCTTTCCTTGGTGTTGACCACGCCTGGATGAGCGGACCGACCTTCCCGCCGCATCGACATGCCGGATTCTGTGCCGTGTCCTATGTCTTTCTGGATTCGGAGACCGGTATCGACAACCGGGACTCGCTTGGCACCCACAATCTCATTCGCCTCGGTGGGCTGCATTGGGCAACAGCTGGAAGCGGGATCATTCACCAGGAAGACCCTGCCGAAGAAGGCAAGACCGTGCACTCCTTGCAGATCTTTGTGAGTCTGCCGCCGGGGCTCGAACAGACGGCACCTTCTGCACTCAGTCTTGAGCCAGAAAACATCCCGATGCTGCGGGTGCCGGGCAGCAAGATTCGTGTGGTGCTGGGATCGCTGTCTGGGGTGACGTCACCGTTAAAGCCGCCAACCAATGTGACTTTGCTGGACATCTCGCTGGAGGACGGTGCGGAACTGGATATCCCGGTCCCCGCCGGGATGAACATGTTTGCGATGCCTATTTTTGGCGAGACCAATATTAACGGTGAAGCCTTCTTCCTTGATGGCCATGGGCTTCCTGTCTACACGGCAAGCGAACACCCACGAGAAGTACGCTTAAAAGCAGAGTCTGGCCCCGCCAAAGTGGTGATGTTCTGGGGCGATCCACGGTATTCCACCGCGAACTGAACTGAGAAAAAATCATGACCTTTAAACGCTTTACCGGAAACGATGCAGCCTTACTATTGATTGACCACCAGGTTGGCACGATGGGTTGGGTCAATTCCTTGCCCTTTGAAGAAATCAAGCGTAATGCGCTGATGCTGGCAAAGTCGGCACAAATCCTGCGTATGCCCGTCGTATTGACCTCCAGCATGGAAGAGTACGCGCAGGGCCCCCTGCTTAGTGAACTGGAAGAAATATTGCCCGCTGAGTTTGCTGCACGCATTAAACGCCTTGGCATCGTCAACGCCATGGACGATGAAAACTTTGCGGCTGCAGTCAACGCTACCGGACGCAAACGAGTCATCATTGCAGGCGTCACCAACGATGTATGTACCGTTTACCCGGCACTGAGTCTGGTTAGCATGGGCTACGAAGTTCAGGTTGTAGCAGATGCTGGCGGCTCGCCAAGCAAGCTGGCAGACGACATGGCTTTGCGCCGCATGGAAAAGGCAGGGGTTACGCTGACGAGTACCAATCAGGTCATTGCCGAGCTGGTCGGCAGTTGGAGCACACCAGAAGGTGGTGAGATCGTGCAGCAAGTGATCATGCCTGCACTACAAGCAGGAAACTAAGCATACGTATTGATGCCAGGATGGCCGCTACCCTTAGAGGTGCGGCCATTTCACTTTTATCTCCGGTAGTCCGTTCTGACCGCACGGTCTCCGACCAGGTTGAAGATCGTCAACTGGTCGGCCGAAACGGACATTCCTTTAGAGGGGTGGATACGTCCGGTATGCATGTCATTGCAGATACCTGCTACCCCAAGCGGCACGCCGGCATTCTCACAAGCAATTACTGCAAAATATGCAGCAATAAACTGCATGGTGGCCATATTGCTTACCTGTGATTACATTTCCATAATCGGGGTCTGAAGGTTACAAGGCCTGCTACACCCCAAGGAGATATCAATGGTTGCTGTTGTCCGGCTTGAGCAATATGGTCCGCCCAGTGTCCTGTACATACAGGAACTGGCTCCCGTTTCGCCCGGGGTTGGTGAAGTGTGGGTCGAGCACACAGCCATCGGCGTGAACTATCTGGATGTAATGCAACGCGCGGGTGCGGTAAAGCTACCGCTGCCATCTAGCCTGGGGCAGGAAGGTGCCGGACATGTTACAGCTGTCGGCGAGGGAGTAAGCCACATCCGGGTCGGTGACCGTGTTGCTTATGCAGCCGGGCCGCTTGGTGCCTATGCTACTGGCCGCTCCTACCCTGCCGAACGGCTGGTCAAACTGCCTGACGACGTGTCCTGTGACATTGCCGCAGCAAGCCTGTTCAAGGGAATGACCGCACAATATCTGCTCAAGAGTACTTATCCGGTCGCACCTGGCAGTTGCATCCTGCTATATGGCGTGGCCGGTGGTGTTGGCGCCATCATGGCACAGTGGGCCAAACAGCTTGGGGCCTTCGTGATCGGTGTGGTATCGAAAGCGGCCAGCGTGCCAACAGCTGAAGCGGTGGGCTGTGATGCGGTGCTGGTTTTCAATCCGGCCACACTGGCTGCTGATGTTGCCCATGTCACCCATGGCAACATGGTGGATGTAGTGTACGACCCGATTGGCCGCCTGACATTCGCGGCATCGCTGGACTGCCTGCGCCCCCGAGGGCTGATGGTATCGTTTGGTGCATCCTCTGGCGTGCCCGACCCGGTTGAACTGGCCACACTGAATGCCAAAGGCGCGTTGTTCCTGACACGGCCGTCCCTGGCTGCCCATACTGCCAGTGTTGCTGAGTACCAGCAGCGCGCGCAGGACGTACTGAACGCATTAGGCCAAGGCCTTATCACTCCCCAGATCCGTGGGCGTTATGCCTTGGCCGATGTGGCCAATGCACATGCCGATCTGGAATCCGGCCGGGTTTCCGGCAGCATTATCTTGCAACCATGATCCACGACATATCCGACACGCAACACAGTGATGAAATCGCAGCCCTGCTGGCGGTGGCTGCGGAAGGTTCTTTCGTTGCCGCAGGGCGCTTGCTGCAACGTCATCCCACCGTGATCTCCCGGCGGGTGGCTGCCATGGAAGCCCGTCTGGGCATTCGTCTGGTGCAGCGAACCACCCGGCAGGTTCGCCTGACCGACGCAGGCATTCTGCTGACGCAGAAATTGCGTACGGCCATCAAGCTGATTACCGAAGCCGAGCAAGAGGCGCAGGCGGGAGCCGCCGAAGTGCGCGGCACCTTGCGGCTTGCCCTGCCGGCCGCGATGGGAAGGCAATGGCTGGCTCCGATGTTGCCTGACTTCCTCGCAGCCTACCCGCAGGTTTCCATCGTGGCTGACTACAGTGAGCGCTTTGTTGACCTCATCGCGGAAGGGTTCGATCTGGCAATACGCATGGGCGAATTGCAGGACAGCCGGCTGCTTGCCAAGAAGCTTGGCGACCACCGCCGCATCCTGTGTGCCTCTCCTGCGTACATCGCCGTGCATGGCCAGCCGGCCACACCACAGGTGCTGGTACAGCACAACTGCTTGCGCTTCAGCGGCTTCAGCACCTTTCCGGAATGGCGGCTGACCAACGGGAATCAGCAGCAAACCGTACCGGTTTCCGGATCAATGACCAGCAATGACAGTGAGGCACTGCTGGCTGCAGCCTGTTCCGGCTGCGGCATTCTGGCTGCCGGCGAATGGCTGATGAGCCGTGATATTGCAGCAGGCAAGCTGGTACAAGTTCTGCCGGACTGGCAACTGGATGCACAAGGAGGCATCTATCTGGTGCGTCCATCAGCCAGGTATGCCGCCGCCAGCACGCTGGCATTCAAAGCCTGGATTGAAGAGCGCTTCAGTACCGGGCTGCCCTGGCACATCGGGAGGGACTGACATGCTGCGACTCGTCAATCACGCCCACCCATACCGCGGGGTGGCCCTGTCGGTGACATCATCCTGCCTGTTTGCTGGCTTGTATTACTATGCCACCTTGCTATCACCGCTGACCGGCGTGCAGATCTTTGGCTGGCGCATGCTGCTTACTCTGCCTTGCGTCACCCTGTTCATGTTGCTCAGCCGGGAGTGGAAACATGTCCAGCACTTGCTGACCAGACTCAAGCAGAAACCGGTTTTGTTTCTTGGCCTGCTATGCAGCAGCGCATTGCTGGGCACCCAGCAATGGCTATTCATGTGGGCACCGCTGAATGGGCGTGGCCTGCAGGTATCACTGGGCTATTTTTTGTTGCCGCTGTGCATGCTGCTCTCCGGCAGACTGTTCTACAAAGAACAACTCTCCCGCCTGCAAAAGCTGGCCAGTCTGTTTGCGGCCTGCGGAGTAGGCCATGCGCTTTATCGGGCGGGCGGATTTTCATGGGAGGCGTTGCTGGTTGCACTGGGTTTCCCGGCCTACTTCATGTTGCGACGGCGCCTTTCCACCGAACACCTGGGCGGACTCTGGTTCGACATGTTGCTGACCTTGCCCTTTGCCAGCTGGGTTGTGTGGGGGCAGCAGGCCAGTAGTCATCCGTTTGCACAGCACCCCAGCCTGTATCCGCTGGTCGTCTTGCTGGCACTGATCAGTGCAACGGCATTCATGGCTTATATCACTGCCAGCCGCTTGTTACCGCTAGGGCTGTTTGGCTTGTTGGGATACGTCGAACCGGTGTTGATGCTGTTGGTAGCCCTGGTGCTGGGGGAGCATATCCAGCCCGAAGAGTGGCTGACCTATCTCCCTATCTGGTCAGCAGTCGTATTGATGGTCATTGAGGGTGGGC
Organism: Aquitalea aquatilis; assembly: GCF_005155025.1. Classification (NCBI taxonomy): domain Bacteria; kingdom Pseudomonadati; phylum Pseudomonadota; class Betaproteobacteria; order Neisseriales; family Chromobacteriaceae; genus Aquitalea; species Aquitalea aquatilis. The sequence goes on from NZ_CP039731.1 coordinate 3,839,021, forward strand.
ATCACGTACTGTGTGGGAAGTAGTGACTTCCGCGATACATCAGCCTGGCTGACAGTAGGTCGGCCAAAGTGGCCAGTCTACATGCTGGAGCGTAATGTCTGGTCTGTACCGGATTCAGCAGGCGATAAGAAAAGACTGTTCTCCAAGTGAAAGCAGTCAATGTCGTGCGAAGTTTGAACTTCTGCTTCGGCCGAACTCCTGCCGACCAAGTTGACCAACCGTCAGTTGGTCGGCCATAGCGGTCTTCGGCACCACCTGACCTGAACGACTGCCCAAGGATACATACCAGCCATTCCTGTGTCGCCGGCACTGAATGTCGACTCAAGGCAATCAGGAATGCAAACTATCGACCCGAAGCGGCCGTTTTATGTTTTCGCAGGGCAATGTCGGCTTTCCCTGTATAACCTGCCGAAGCTTTAGCGCTGGCCTAGTGTGACTGGCGTTTTTAGTCGCTCAAGCATGAAATCAATGAACGCTCGAACACGCGCCGACAAATGTCGGTTCTGAGGGTAAGTCACTGAGAACTGGCGCGACCTTCCGCCATACGACTGCAACACCTCAACAAGTTCACCTCTGGCCACGGCAGGGCCCGCAATGAAGTGATACGTCTGGAAGAGTCCACCGCCAGCATTGCCCCAGCTGATGCAACCGAAAGCATCGTCCAGTAGCCGTAGTCTGCTCCGGACCGTGTAGTCCAATTCCTTGCTGTCAGGCGCCGTAAAAATCCAGGGCATTACCCGACCCGTTGTCGGCAAGACAAACTGCAAGCAGTCATGGTTGGCCAGGTCATTCACCGAATGCGGAACACCATGCCGAGCCAGATAGTCCGGTGTAGCAAATACGCCAACGGTAGCGTCTTCCAGTTTGTGCGCAATAAGACGGGAATCCTGAGGCATACCAATTCGAATTGCCAGGTCGTAACCCTCATCGACAATGTCTACCACGCGGTTGGACAGGCTCAATTCGAGTTCAATCTGAGGGTAGGTCTCCGTGAAATACTGGAGGAGTGGAAGCAGACGATAGTTGGCATACAAGGTGCCGACACTGATACGCAACACACCACTGGGCACTTTCTGATTACCCGTGATGGCACGCTCGGCCTCGGCAATTTGCTCCAGGGCCTGCTGACATTGCTGCCAGTACAGTTCACCTTCGCTGGTCAGCCGGACATTACGCGTTGTTCTGGAAAAGAGACGGACCCCCAGCCGTTCTTCCAGGCGCTTGATGGAACGGCTCACTGAGGCTGGGGTAAGCCTGAGAGACTCGGCGGCAACTGAGAAACTGCCCAATTCCGCTGCTTTGCAGAAAAGTTCGATACTGCCCAACTGAATGGCGTCGAATGTCCGCACAATTTATTCTCTGATGTAATAAATAAAGTGATTTTACAGCTATTTATTGACTAATGCGTTGCACGTACAGTCCAGTCATCGCTGGCACCGCATGTACCGGCCTTAGCTTCCCGACAAACAATCATAGGATTTCACCATGAGCGACATTATCTGGCCGGAAGGCTATGTTCCTGGATTTACTGACAACTACTGCTCAAACGAAGTCATCGTTACCGGCCTGACGGTGGCCGAGTTGTGGCCTCTGCTGAATACGCCGCATTTGTGGCCAACCTACTATGCAAACTCGGCCAATAGCCGCTTCTACTACGGCAAAGGGCCTGAATTGGAAAACCAAGTGCGCTTCTATTTCAAGACGTTCGGCTTCCCGGTTGAGGCCGAGGTCGTCGAGCATGTGCCACCCGTTACCGGACAAGCGGCCCGCATGGCTTGGCATGGCTGGGCTGGCACCACTCCGGAAGACCGCCTGGATGTGCACCACGCCTGGCTGATTGAAGAGCTATCAGCCGGACGTGTGCGTATCCTCACCCAGGAAACTCAGGTCGGCAAGCCGGCTCAAGCTCTGGCACTAACCAAGCCGAATCCCATGATTAACGGCCATCAGGACTGGCTGGAAGGCATGGTGGCCGCTGCCCGCCACACAAAATTCTCAAACGAATAATCAGGAGAATTTGCATGTCTAACGTCGCCGTTTTAGGCTTGGGTGCCATGGGTAAGACTGACTGCTTGTGGCCGTGAGCGGGTCACCTTCAATGGCTGAAAACGACCCAAAGCCGCTGTACAACGTCACGGGTCAGGGCAGATACCGTGGGGGTCCGCTCAGGCGGAGCTTGAGGCCTTGGCCCCATATCTCGGCAATGGCTGCGTCTGGCCAATACCTGCAACCTTATTCCCAACCCACAATGCAAAAATGGGTCTGCGCCCCTTCATCCGGGCTACCAATCAGCCCTGTACATAGGTCCTCCTCAGCATCCGGGCGATCCATTCCACGGCTTGCGGCACAACGGCGTTGCCGGCAGCTTGAGCCTCTGCAAAGTTGGTCGCAACCAGTCCGAAGTAAGTGATGTCACCCGGCCTTCAGTTGCCGCTTGTTGGCCTACGGGCATGCTTTGCCTGCTTTCCCCAGCAGGGATGTCACGAAAGCGGTTGCTTTATACCCCACCAACTGTTTTCGTGAGCCTTGCCTTGTTGCCTGCCGCTTTGCCTTTTCTCTTGAGCGAATTGTTTGTGACATGGTGCCACACTATGTCATCGTTATTAAATTTATTGCAAATGGTAATCATTCGCACTAGTATGCACATCTTTCCACTTGGCGGTTGCTTCCAGTCCAAGAAAAAAAATGATGTGGAATGGTTTGCCAGCTTGCTGGCTGCCATCTCCGGCAAGTGGGGAGCACTGCGGTCGTGCTGGCTTGGCCCTTGCTGTTTGGCGCTGAGGGAGGCTGACAGCAGAGGTGCCGGGGCATTTCGCGCCGGTTCTTTGTCCATCGCTCATGGATGGTCGCACCAGCCTGTTCCGTGGTTGGTGTGATTTTTTGCAAGGAGAAGTTATGTCGCTGCGGATGACGCCAATCGCCATTGCATTGGCCGTTGCTACGTTTCCAACTGTTCTGCTGGCAGAAGAAAGCGCGAAGGGGAATGTCGCTGCGGATTCTGCTGAACTTTCTACCGTTGTTGTTACAGCAGAAAAGCCGCCGGTGGCTGCTGCCTATGCGGCAGGGCAGGTGTCAAAAGCTGCTAGTGTGGGGGTGCTGGGCACGCAGGCGGTGCTTGATACGCCGTTCAGCATTACCAGTTACACCGCACAGCTGATTGAGGATCAGCAGGCCAAGACCCTGGCTGACGTGATGCAGAACGATCCATCTGTGCGGTTTACCACCTCCAGCGGCCATGCCTACGAGAACTACCGCATTCGCGGTTTTGATGTCAGCGCCAATGATCTGGCCATCAATGGCATGTATGGTCTGGCCCCGTATGGCCATACGCCGGTGGAGTTCATCGAGCAGGTGGAAGTGCTCAAGGGCCCTAGTGCGCTGTTCAGCGGCATGGCCCCCAGTGGTGGGGTGGGCGGGGTGATCAACCTTGTGCCCAAACGGGCGGCTGATACGCCGCTTACCCGGGTATCCGTTGGTTTTCAGTCGGACTCTCAGTTGGGTGCCATGCTGGATGTGGGGCGTCGCTACGGTGAGGACAATGAATGGGGCGTGCGGGTGAATGCGGCGCTGAGTGACGGTGACACCACGCTCAGCGGCCAGTCCAAGAAGCGCGATTTCCTGTCTGCGGCGCTGGATTATCGTGGCCAGCAGCTGAAAGCTAGCCTCGATACGTATTACAGCAAGGAATCTTTCCGAGGCGGTACGCCGGCCATGTACTGGTTTGCCAGCAGTGCAATTCCTTCTGCACTGGATGCCAGTACCAATCTGTTCCCCAAAGCGCAAGGAACTCTGGAGAGCAAGGCTGCCATCTTGCGTGGTGAATACGCGCTGAATGATGCCGTGTCGCTGTTTGCCGGCCTGGGCAGCATGCGTCACGACTACAACGGCTTCATCAACGGCACCCATGCGCGCAGCATCCAGGCCAATGGCAATTTTACTGGCCGCATGGTGGCACAGCGTGGCTACGACGAGAACGTCTCGGCAGAGGCCGGTATCCGCAGCCGCTTCCAAACCGGCAGCATCGGTCACGAGTTGGTGGTGCATGCCAGCGAGCTGCAGCAGGAAAGCGGCTCTGCGGTCAATATGAGCAGCTTCTCGTCCAACCTGTACAGCCCGGTGACGGCAGTGATGCCGAGCACCCCGGCCTCCGCACCGAAAACCGGCGATGTCACCTTGTCCAGCCTGGCTTTGATGGACACCCTCTCCTTGCTGGATGACCGGCTCAAGCTCACCCTGGGCCTGCGCAGCCAGCGGGTGCAGACCAGTTCATACAATAGCGCGGGCGCAACCACGGCCAGCTATGACAAGTCGGCCTTGTCGCCCGCTGTCGGCGTAGTTGTGAAGCCATGGGGGCCTGTAGTTTCGCTGTATGCCAACTATGTGGAAGGTCTGTCCAAGGGCGATACCGTAACCGATACCGCCGCCACCAACTACAACCAGGTGTTTTCCCCCTACAAGACCGAGCAGAAGGAAATGGGGGTGAAGTGGGATGCCGGCAGTTTCAGCCATACCGCCAGCCTGTTTGAAATCACCAAGCCCACCCTGGTGGCCATCGGCAGCACGGCCAATCCTACTTATGTGGACAGTGGCGAAAAACGGGTGCGCGGGCTGGAGTGGAGTACCAGCGGTGAGCTGACGCGTCTGCTGCGTCTGCTGGGTGGTATCACCTACAGCCAGGGCGTGCAGACCAAGACGGCTTATGGCCAGTACAACGGCAAGCAGGCGGTAGGTGTGCCGCATTGGCAGGGCAATATGGGGGTGGAGTGGGATACGCCCTGGGTGTCGGGCCTGACCCTTAGCAGCCGCGTGATGGCCACCAGCAGTCTGTATCTGGACGCCGCCAATACCCAGCAGATTTCCGGCTGGAGTCAGCTGGATCTGGGGGCGCGCTACACCACCCGTGTGGGCGGCAAGAAAACCGTGTTCCGTGCTGGTGTGGACAATGTGTTCAACCGCCACTACTACTCGGGTAGCTTCAGCGACAGTACGCCGATTGCCACCCTGGGTCAGGCACGCACCTACACCGTGTCAGCCACCACGGATTTCTGAGCGATGGGTAAACTCCGACAGCATCTGCGCCGGAGCGTATGCGGGCTGATGGCCTTCGGGCTGTCAGCCGTATCGGCCGCTGCCGGCTGGCAGGCGCTCACGCCTCAGGCCGGGCAGCAGATCGACCTGCAGTCACGCAGCAACGGCGTATCTTACCGCATCATGGTGTCCCGGCCGGATACGCCAGCCCCAGCTGAGGGTTATCCGGTGCTATATGTACTGGATGGCAATGCTGCCTTTCCGGTTGCGGCCTTTATTGCCCGGGGTATTGCCCGGCGCAGCAGTGAAACCGGCCTGGTGCCGCCGCTGGTTGTGGCGGTGGCTTATCCGCAGCAGGATGATTTCAATTACGACGGTCGGGCCCTGGATTACACCCCTTCACCGCCAGGCAAGCCGCTGGCTGCTGCTTATGGCGGGGCAGAACGTTTCTTCCAGTTTTTGCAAACAGAGCTCAAGCCGCTGATCCGGTCACGTTTTCCGGTGGATCCACGGCGGCAGGGGATTTTCGGCCATTCCTTTGGCGGCTTGTTTGTCAGTTATATCTGCCTGAAATACCCGCAAGCCTTTTCCACCTGCCTGGCATCCAGCCCTTCCTTGTGGTGGGAAAACCAGATGGTGCTCGATCAGCTACCGACAGCAGTACCCGCTGATGGTCAGCCGGCATTCCAGTTGACGGTGGGGGCGTTGGAGGATGAGCTGCCACCAGGAAAACTGTCGGCAGAGCGGCGCGCGGCCTTGCTGTCGCGACCGATGATCGCCCCGGCGCGCAAGCTGGCCCAAGCCTTGAAGGCCTTGTCCGGACAGGCCGGTCGAGTCCGTTTCCAGGTGCTGGAGGGCGAGAATCATGGCTTTGCCTGGCTGCCGGCGCTGGCACGCGGCATGGAGTATTTTGTTCAACAACCCTGATATGGCATGGCTTATGCCGGAAGTCTCGATGATGAATCTTGTATATGGTGTGCTGGCCATCGCGCTGGGCATTACCAGCCTGTTTCTGGCCTCGGCCAACCAGAACTGGTGCTCCCGACCCTTGCCCCGCACAGCGGCGCGGCTGCTTGCCTTGGCGCTATTGCTGGTGGGGCTGCTGTGCTTGTGTGCCGTGTTTCAGTTGCTAAGCGCGGTCTTTGTGCTCATCAGCCTGAGCATGCTGCTGCTGCAGCTCTGCCCTTATCTGGGTGTGCTGCGGCGCAGCGGGAGGGCAGGCTGATGCACCGCTCTCCCATCCGTAAACACTGGCTGGCCAAAACGCTGACCGGGCAGGTGCTGGGCCTGGCGCTGGGGTTTGCCTGTGGTGGACTGTTGTTGCGGCTGCTTGATGAGGTGCCGCTGCCGGTACGCGCCCAGCTTGCCATGTGGCTAGTGGCACCGGTCTGGCTTGGTGTTGCTGGCGGGGTTTATCTGTTTCGCAATGCATGGCGCGCCCTGGTCTGTCTGGGGGGTGCAAACGCACTGGCCTGGCTGTGGCTGGCCTGGCTCAGCCGGAGGGTGCTGGCATGAAAGTCCCCTCGGAAATCATCCGTATCTACAAATCGCTGCATACCTGGGTAGGCATCATTGCCGGTCTGGGCCTGTTCATTGCGTTTTATGCCGGAGCCTTTGCCGTGTTCAAGGAGCCGCTGCGTGCCTGGTTGCAGCCGCCGGCGCAGTTACGCATGGTGGCGCTGGCAGACGCAGGCCGGCTGATGGACGCCGTGCTGAGCAGCAAGCCCGGCGTGGCTGCCGGTTTTACCGTGCATGTAACGGAGCAGGGCGGCATTCCGGCCCGCCTGAGCTGGCAGGAGCGCGATGGTGAAGAAGAGCATGCGGCGGGACGATGGTTCATGGCCGGGCTGGGCGAAGACGGCAGCCTGCAAATCCGCCAGTTGCACGGTGCCGGGCTGCCGGACTTTATCGATACCCTGCACCGGGTAATCGGCCTGCCGGTGGATCATGACTATGCGCGCTGGGTGATGGGGGTGGTTGCCGTCCTGTATGCACTGGCGCTGATTTCCGGTGTGGTGGTGCTGCTGCCTTCGCTGGTGAAGGACTTCTTCCTGCTGCGTACCGGCCGCAACCTCAAGCGCATGTGGCTGGATGCGCACAATATCGTCGGCATTATCAGCCTGCCGTTTCATCTGGTGATGGCCATCACCGCCGTGGTATTTGCCTATCATGACCTGTTCTACGTGATGCAGGACCAACTGTCCGGCAAGCCGCCGCGCCCGGTGCGCAGCATGCAGCATCAAGCCTTGCCCGGCCATCCGCCGGTCAAGCTGCTGAGCCCGCAACAGTTGTTGGCACGCGCGCAGCAAATGGCACCAACCATGCAGGTGGATGCCTTGCAATACCAGGATATTGCGGGTGCGCGCCCGCTGGTGAGAGTGTGGGGACATGACAGCCGGGCGGTGATGCCACGTCCGCGTGGCGGCTTTCTGGTGCTGCAGCCATATACCGGCAAGCTGGTGAGCAAGGAGATGGTGCCAGGCGCGCAATCGCTCTCCAACACCTTCATCAGCAGCTTCTTTGCCCTGCACATGGCATCGTTTGGCGGCGTGTTGCTGCAGTGGCTGTATTTCCTGCTGGCCATGGCTGGTGCCTGGCTGTTTTACAGTGGCAACCTGCTGTGGATAGAGTCGCGCAGGGTAAAGGCCGCACGTGGCGACAGCCGCGTACCGCAACAGCGGCGTGATGTACGCTGCATGGCGGCGCTGTCGGTGGGAATCAGCCTGGGGTGCATGAGTGGTATTTCCCTGTCCTTGGCTGCCAGCAAGCTGCTGAACCATTTTGCCGCCGGGGAGGAATGGTATCTGCCGCTTTACTACGCGGTATTCCTGCTGTCCATTACCTGGGCTTTCCTGCGCGGTGCGGCCTGGGCATCCCGTGATTTGCTGTGGTTCTGCACGCTGGCCACGCTGGCCCTGCCCCTGTCCTCGCTGCTGGTGGCTGTGGCGCAGGGCGGCTATGCCGCCGGGTGGGCCGTCGATGTGACGGCATTACTTGCCAGTGGGCTGCTGGGCTGGCTGGCGGCGTTTGTAGGTCGCCGCCTGTCGGCCGGATCCCCGGACTCTGTGTGGTACATGATGGGCAGGGGGCGTGTCTGAAATTCTGTGTAAAGCAGACATTACGCTCCAGCATGTAGGCTGGCAGCTTTGGCCGAGCAACCGCCGGCCAGGTTGACTTATAGCCAGTTGGTCGGCGCAGGCGCACTTGTTCATGTTTTGTTAACAACGACGGCCACCATGTTGCAAACATGGTGGCTGGGTCAGTTGCTAACGTACTCAATCATGAACAGGGAAGCCCATAGACGGTCACGGATTTGCCGATGGACGCGAGAAAACATTGACGAGATTTCCATCGGGATCACGCAGTAGCAAAGAGCGATTGCCCCATGGCATCGTTGTTGTTGGCATGACAATTGTCGTCCCAATCGATGTCATGCGCTCAAAAACGGTATCTACATCCTCGACTTCAAACTCAAGGATGGCCGATTGATTGGCAGCTGCACTTGCCGCACCTGCATTAAAGCGGGTGATCAACATTTCTGATGAGAGTGCCAGTACAACGCCCTCAAAGCGGATTTCCGCAAAACCTTCAGCCAAGCGATGGGCGGGGATTCCGGAAAGGACTTGGTAGAACTTGATCAGGCTTTCGAGTTCCTGTGTCACGATACGGACCGAGGCAAATTTCATGTTGAGCTCCTGATGGTTAGTGAGGGCTCAGTCTATAGCTACATGCTGTCAGATTCTGGCAGTATCGTAGCACTCGCTTCCTGGTATTTTTTGCGCCAGTTTCGAAGCAATATTGATCGCTTTTCTGGGTAGCGCTCGTTGACTAGCTTAACCTCTGCAATACGATCCACTCGGAAATTACGGTAGTTGTCGCGCAGTTCGCACCAGCACATCAGTACGCGAGCTTGATCGAAATAGACCAAAGCAAAAGGCCACACAATCCGTTGCGTACTCAAGCCGGATCCATCGGTGTAGCAGATCATCAGTTTCTGCTCGTCACGTACGGCTGTACGCAAAATGTCAGGCGAAACTGTCTGGCTCGGTCTGGTGACTGGAGCTCCGACCAGTAAGGCAGACTCCTCCAGTTCTCTCCTGAGCTCATTTGGCAGGACTGACGAGATTTTTGCCAATACATTCACGGCCCCTTCTGCCAGAGCTTGGTCACAGCGGTCTGCCACCCATCGCATGCCCAGAACCAAGGCTTCAAGTTCTTCAGAGCAGAACATCATGGGCGGCAACATGAAACCTGGCTTCATGACATAGCCAATGCCGGGTTCTCCTTCAATCATCGCCCCTTGAGCCTGGAGGCTGGCAATGTCCCGATAGAGTGTCCGTATGCTGATGCCCAGTTCTTCAGCCAAGGTCTGGCCGCTGACCGGTCGGCGATAACGGCGTAAAACTTGCAAGAGGTAAAGCAGGCGCTCGGGACGTGACATGGCGTGGCATCTGATTGACGTGGGTAACATGTAAGGTTAAGAGACTATGAAGGTAGTATCTGGTCTCATCAGTGTAGCCACTCCCCCCAAGGACAGCGGCTCTTGCTTTATGACTTTGCCGTGATATTTAGCTGAAACACCAGCAAAGGGCTCCGGCCAACCTACATGCATCTGTAACAGCCCTGACCACCCGTTGCACCAATACAACGGAAGGAACCGCTTACATAGAGTTCAAGATCGTCCAAAATCGTAGCAGGACAGCAAGCACTCAATGGCATACTGAATGGCATACTGAAAATTACAGACAACAAAAAAGCCCTGAATAATCAGGGCTTTAATGTATATATCTGGCGGAGAGGGGGGGATTCGAACCCCCGTTAGGGTATTACCCTAAACACGCTTTCCAGGCGTGCGACTTAAACCACTCATCCACCTCTCCAGATGGCTGCTGAAGCCTGCTTTACAGCGTTTTGGCCTCAGAGGCTGCGCAGTATATAAGCCCTTATTGCGCAGTGCAAGGGGTTTTGTAGGCGCTATGTAAAAAAAGCTGTTGCTGGTAGTCGTCGATGGCTTCGCGTTCGCGGGCCAGCCAGTTGGCGATGGCGGCGCGAAAACGCGTATCGGCGATCCAGTGGGCCGAGCTGGTCTGCACAGGGGTGAAGCCGCGTGCCAGTTTGTGCTCGCCCTGTGCGCCACCTTCAAAGCATTGCAGGCCATGGCGGATGGCGTACTCGATACCGCTGTAATAGCACAGCTCGAAATGCAGGCAGTCCACGCTTTCCAGCGCCCCCCAGTAGCGGCCATACAGGGTGTTGCCGTCCTGCAGGCACCAGCTGGCGGCAATGGCCTGCCCATCGCGCCGGGCAATGAACAACAGGCAGTGCTGGCCAAGGGTACGCCCTACCCGCTGGAAGAAATCCAGGTTTAGATAAGGTGGCGAGCGGTGTTCCAGATAGGTCTGCCGGTAGCAGCGTTCGAAGAATGCCCAGTCGGCCGCGCTGATTTCCTCGCCCTTCATTACCTGCACGCTGATGCCGGCATCGCGCACCTTGCGTCTTTCCTGCCGGATTTTCTTGCGCTTGCTCTGCGATAACTGCGCCAGAAAAGCATCGAAATCGGCATAGCCCTGATTTAGCCAGTGAAACTGCACGCCATGGCGCAGCAGCCAGCCAGCTTCATGCAGCAAGGCCAGCTCGTCGGCAGCGGGAAACAACACATGGGCGGAAGACAGGCCGTGGTCGGCGACCACTTGCTGCAGCCCCTGAATGAGTTGGCGCTGCCCTGCGGCATCGCCCAGCAGGCGTGGCCCGGTTACCGGAGTGAAGGGTGAGGCCAGCAGCAGCTTGGGGTAGTAATCCAGTCCGGCGCGCTGCCAGGCTTCGGCCCAGGCCCAGTCGAACACATATTCGCCGCGCGAATGGCTTTTCAGCCAGGCGGGGGCCAGCGCTTGCAGATGGCCATCCTGCTGCAGTTGCAGTGGCAATGGCTGCCAGCCGCTGGCCGCGCTGGCGCAGCCGCTGTCTTGCAGTGCAGTGAGCCAGTGCCTTTGCATGAACAGGCCGGCGGGCTGGGCCAATTCATCCCAGCGCTGGTCTTCCAGCTGGTGCAGGCTATCGAGCAGTTGCAGATTCACGCGGTTTCCTTTCGGGCAAGCCGGCATTCTTCAGGTAAAATCCCGCTATCCAAACCCATGGTTATGTTCAACATGCGTATTGCGCTCGCTCAGTTCAACCCGATTGTTGGCGATATCGCCGGCAATACCCGAAAAATTCTCGATCTGGCCCAGGCTGCCATGGCGCAGGGCGCCGACATTCTGGTGACGCCGGAGCTGGCGCTCACCGGCTACAGCCCGGAAGACCTGTTGCTGCGCGACAGCTTTTATCGCGCCTGCTCCGCCGCCATGGACCAGTTGCTGGAGCTGGATGGCATTACGCTGGTGATTGGCCATCCGGTCAAGCTGGGTCACGAGCGCTTCAACGCCGCCACGGTACTGCGCGATGGTAACCGGCTGGGCCAGTATCACAAGATGCTGCTGCCCAATGACGAGGTATTCGACGAATGCCGCTACTTTACCCCCGGTGCCATGCCGCTGGTGTTCCAGCAGGGTGAGCACAAGGTGGGCGTGCTGATCTGCGAGGATGTGTGGTCGGTTGACCCGGCGGCAGAAGCCGCCGACGCCGGTGCGGATGTGGTGCTGGTGCTGAATGCCTCGCCCTTCCACCGCAACAAGATCGAAACCCGCCACGAGGTGGTGCGTTACCGTACCGAGGAAACCGGCCTGCCGTTTGCCTATGTCAATCTGGTGGGCGGCCAGGACGAACTGGTATTCGACGGCGCGTCCTTCGCCACCAACAAGGCGGGCGAAGTGGTGGCCCAGGCCTGCGCCTATGGCGACGAACTGTTGCTGATCGACTTCAACGCCGGCGACCTGCAAGCCGCACCGGCCAAGGCCGCGCTGCCGGGCGAGCTGGAAAGCGTCTACCAGGCGCTGGTGGTGGGCGTGCGCGACTACATCACCAAGAACGGCTTCCCCGGCGTGCTGCTGGGCTTGTCCGGTGGCATCGACTCGGCGTTGACGCTGGCCGTGGCGGTGGATGCATTGGGCGCAGACAAGGTGCACGCGGTGATGATGCCCTCGCGCTATACCGCCGATATCTCGGTGATCGACTCGCGTGACATGATTGGCCGGCTGGGCGTGAAGTATGACGAAATCGAAATCTGGCCGATGTACGAAAGCTTCATGAATGCACTGGCGGCCAATTTCAACGGTCTGGCGGAAGACACCACCGAAGAAAACCTGCAGGCGCGCATTCGCGGCACCTTGCTGATGGCGCTGTCCAACAAGAGCGGCAAGCTGGTGCTGACCACCGGCAACAAATCGGAAATGACCACCGGCTACTGCACGCTGTACGGTGATATGGCCGGTGGCTTCGCCGTACTGAAAGACGTGGCCAAGACCCTGGTGTTTGCCCTGTGCCGCTGGCGCAATACCCAGGGAGAGGTGATTCCGGAGCGCATCATCACCCGCCCGCCCTCGGCCGAGCTGCGCCCGGACCAGAAAGACCAGGACAGCCTGCCGCCCTACGAGGTACTGGACGCCATCATGGCACGCTATGTGGAGGAAAACCTGTCGGCAGAAGAGATCATTGCCGACGGCTTTGCCGAGGCCGATGTGCGCAAGGTAGTGCGCCTGCTCAAGATCAACGAATACAAGCGCCGCCAGGCACCGGTTGGCCCGCGCGTCACCCGCCGCGGCTTTGGCAAGGACTGGCGCTACCCCATCACCAACAAGTTCAGCTGACACCGGGGTGTGGCAGGCAGACCCAGCCTGCTTGCCACACCTCGCCAGCCATGCCAAGCTGCGCGCCATCCTCTTGTCATTTCCGGAAAGCCCCATGAAACTCCGCCCCGCCCTGGCCACCCTGCCCCTTGTCACAGCCCTTGCCCTGCTCGGCGGCTGCGCCAGCCCGCTGGCCGGCAAACCCGCCGATCTGGCCACCCGCCAGGTGCTGCGCGAAAACCTGCAACACGCCAGCTACAACTTCAGTGGCGAGCTGGGCTTCACCGCCCTGCACGGCAGTAGCGAGGACGATGCCAAGCCGCAACTGCGCTACACCATCAACGAAGTCGCCCGCTCCACCAAGGTATCGGTCACCGGTGCGGTTGATCAGGCCAGCAAGCGCATGGAGCTGATCCCGGCCTTCCGCTTCGAACGGCGCAATCTGCAAGCCAGCGTCACCCTGCCGCTGGAGCTGAACCTGCAGGACTTTTCGCTGCTGGTCGATCCCTCGGCCTTTGACTTGTTCGTACCGGAGCTGCACAGCGAGCAGCCGCGCTTTGTCCGCTTCCAGCTGCCGCCGGACATTGCCGGCAAGATACCGCTGGACGCCATGCTGCAAGCCCTGCCCGGCCTGGTCGACGAAGGCTATGGCAAGGTCGACCAGCAGGCATTTGCGCTGGAAACGCTGGACGCCACCGCCAAAGAGCTGGGTGCCAGCTATCAGCTGCGCATTGCCATGAGCCCGCAGCAGGAAAACCAGGTGCTATTGCACGTGCTGGACGGCCTGGCCAAGGTAGTCACCCAGCAAGCCGAACGCAATGGCCGCCCGCAAGACGGCAAGCAAGCCGAACAACTGCTGCAACTGGTACGCGAACTGACCAAGAGCAAGGCCAGCGAGCAGCCGCTGAGCAAGTCGGTATCGCATCTGTATGCCAACCGTCGCGGCCAGTTGCTGGGCGTCAACCAGAGCGTGGAGCTGAATACCCCGCAACTGCGTGGTGAGGCTTACATCCACCTGCGCTACAGCAATCACGGCAAGCCGGCGTTTGTACATCAGCCGACTGCAGCCAGCATCATCGACTACGACAAGCTGCCCAAGCCGCAATGGCTGAAAGGGCTGCAGGAGCCGGAGCAGCAGTAAGCGCTGCGCCATACTCCTTAACAGCAAAGGCAGAACCCCCCGCCTGCCTTGCTGTCACACTGTGCTGCACTGTACTCACGCAAGCGCAAGCCCTGGCGGCCTGCTCCAAGGATTCCCATGAAAAAAATTGCCCTGGCCTTACTGGCCACCCTGCTGAGCGTGCCGGCCCATGCCAGCGCCATCGCCCAGCTCAAGGCCTTTGTCAGCGACACCAAAACCCTGTCCGCCAACTTCAACCAGCTGGTCAGTTCCAAAAACAAGCGCGAAGAAGCCAGCGGCACGCTGGAAATCTCCCGCCCCGGCAAATTCCGCTGGAGCTATAACAAGCCCTACGAGCAGCTGATTGTCGGCGATGGCAAAACGCTGTGGATCTACGACAAGGACCTGTCTCAGGTCACCCGCAAGAACCTGGACGGCGCACTGGGCTCCAGTCCGGCGGCACTGCTGGCCGGCAACAATGCCATCGAGCGTGACTATGTCCTGAAAGAAGCCGGCAAACAGGGCGAAGTGGAATGGCTGAGTGCCAGCCCGAAAAAGGCCGACAATACCTTCAACGCCATCCGCATGGGCTTTAGCAACAAGATGCTGGTGGAAATGGAGCTGACCGACAGCTTCGGCAACAACACCCGCATCCGCTTCAGCGCCCAGCAAAAGAACCCGGCGCTCTCAGCCAGCCACTTCAGCTTCACCGCCCCCAAGGGCGTGGACGTGGTCAGTGGTGATTGAGGCAGCGCCCCGCCCAGTGCTGATATACTCAGCGGCTTCCCCCTGCCGTATTAGCCGCCATGAATGATCTGTTTGCCCAGGAAGCGAAAAAACCGCTGGCCGAAGCCTTGCGCCCGGCGTCGCTGGCCGAGGTCATCGGCCAGCAGCACCTGATCGGCCCCGGCAAGCCACTGCGGCTGGCAGTGGAATCCGGCACCCTGCACTCGATGATTCTGTGGGGCCCGCCCGGCGTCGGCAAAACCACGCTGGCGCGCATTCTCGCCGGCAGCTTCGATGCCGAGTTCATCCCGCTGTCGGCCGTCTTCTCTGGCGTAAAGGACATCCGCGACGCGGTGGAACAGGCCCATGCCGCGCTACAGCGCTCCGGCCGCCACACCATCCTGTTTGTCGACGAAGTGCACCGCTTTAATAAAAGCCAGCAGGATGCCTTTTTGCCCTTTGTCGAATCCGGCCTGCTCACCTTTATTGGTGCCACCACGGAAAACCCGTCGTTCGAGGTGAACTCCGCCCTGCTGTCGCGCGCCCAGGTCTATGTACTGAACAGCCTGAGCGAAGACGAACTGGTGCAGTTATTGCAGCGAGCGCGTGACAAGGGCGCACTGGACGGCCTGGAGTTTGACGAGCAGGCCATCGCCGCCCTCAGCGGCTACGCCGATGGCGATGCACGACGCTTTCTCAATCTGCTGGAGCAAACCCGCACCGCCGCGCTGGCCCGCAAAACCAGCCAGATCACCCAGGACTTTCTGGCCGAAGTGCTCAGCGTCAACGCCCGCCGCTTCGACAAGGGCGGCGACGCCTTTTACGACCAGATTTCTGCCCTGCACAAATCGGTGCGTGGCTCCAACCCGGATGCCGCGCTGTATTGGCTCACCCGCATGCTGGATGGCGGCGCAGACCCGCGCTATCTGGCACGCCGCTTGGTGCGCATGGCCTGGGAAGACATCGGCCTGGCCGACCCGCGCGCCATGCAGATCTGCAATGATGCGGCCGCCACCTTCGAACGGCTGGGCAGCCCGGAAGGCGAACTGGCGCTGGCGCAGGCCGCCATCTATCTGGCCGTGGCCGCCAAGAGCAATGCCGGCTACATGGCCTACAACCAGGCCCGCGCCTTCGTGAAGCAGGACAAGAGCCGCCCGGTGCCGGTACACCTGCGCAATGCCCCCACCAAGCTGATGAAAGAACTGGGCTACGGCCACGAATACCGCTATGCCCATGACGAGCCCAATGCCTACGCCGCCGGCGAAAGCTATCTGCCGGATGACATGCCGGAGCCGGGCTGGTACCAGCCGGTACCGCGCGGGCTGGAAATCAAGATTGGTGAAAAGCTTGCCCTGCTGAAGAAGTGGGATGAAGAGGCTGGTAAGAAGTAGAAATATCAGGCTGAAGATGCGCAATATTTCAATAACTTATGACACCACTCGCTTATTGAGTAGCAGATGTAGACACCAGATTGACCACCAAGGCCTACCCGGCGTGCCGCAATTTGCTGCCCAACACGCCAACCACCGCAGAACAATACGCCCCTACCTCCTGGCCGCCTTCTCCCGCAAAGCAGGTCGCCTGTCAGCATCTACAAGCCTGCTTGCAGCGCTTATAATGCGCGTTTGGCCTGCAACAGGCAGGACAAAGCCTGTCGCTTGCCGGTACACTTGCGCATTGCAGCACGCTGTATGATGTCTGCACGCTTGCAACACCCGGCATCAGACACTGTACTCGCGGGTAAAACCGCCGCCAGCATGGCAGGTACCGCAATACAGCAAGGCAGCGCCAGTTTCGCCAAGCGGTCGGCAAGACCGCCAACAAGACACAGCCGCCGGATCAGCAAGCCCGGAACAAGCAAGACACTTAAATACCATCAGGATTTTCCATGCTAGACATTCAATCGCTCCGTAACGACCTGGACGCCGTCGCTGCCCGCCTGGCCAGCCGTGGCTACACTCTGGACACCGCCGCTTTCGTGGAAATGGAAGCCGACCGCAAGGCGCTGCAAACCCGCATGCAGGAACTGCAATCGCGCCGCAATGCCACCTCCAAGCAAATTGGCGAAGCCAAGCGCAAGGGCGAAGATGTGTCCGCCATCATGGCCGAAGTGGCCAATGTGGGTGATGAACTGAAGGCAGCCGAAGCCGCTTTCGAAGCGGTGCAGGCCAAGATGGACGCCCTGCTGATGAGCATTCCCAACCTGCCGCACGAATCGGTGCCGGCAGGCAAGGACGAGTCGGACAACGTGGAAGTGCGCCGTGTCGGCGTGCCGCGCCAGTTCGACTTTGAAGTAAAAGACCATGTCGACATCGGCACCCCGCTGGGCCTGGATTTCGACACCGGTGCCAAGCTGTCCGGTGCCCGCTTCACCGTGCTGAAGGGTGACATCGCCCGCCTGCATCGCGCACTGGCGCAGTTCATGCTGAACACCCACACCGGCGAGCATGGTTATACCGAGCACTACACCCCTTACATCGTCAACGACAGCGCCTTGCTGGGCACCGGCCAGCTGCCGAAGTTTGCCGAAGACATGTTCAAGGTGACCAAGGGTGGCGAAGAAGGCACGGTAGACCAGTACCTGATTTCCACCTCGGAAATCACCCTGACCAACACCGTGAGCAACAGCATCCTGAAAATGGAAGACCTGCCGCTCAAGCTCACCGCCCACTCGCCTTGCTTCCGCTCCGAAGCCGGCAGCTATGGCCGTGACACCCGTGGCATGATTCGCCAGCACCAGTTCGACAAGGTGGAAATGGTGCGCATCGAGCACCCGGACCATTCCTATGCCGCACTGGAAGAGATGGTCGGCCACGCCGAAAACATCCTGAAGGCGCTGGAACTGCCCTACCGCGTGATTACCCTGTGCACCGGCGACATGGGCTTTGGCGCGGCCAAAACCTACGATATCGAGGTATGGCTGCCGGCGCAGAACACCTACCGCGAAATCTCCAGCTGCTCCAACTGTGAAGCCTTCCAGTCGCGCCGCATGCTGGCCCGTTTCAAGGACGAAAACGGCAAGAACCAGTTGCTGCACACGCTGAACGGCTCCGGCCTGGCCGTGGGTCGCACCCTGGTGGCGGTACTGGAAAACTACCAAAACGCCGACGGCAGCGTGACCATCCCCACTGCACTGCGTCCCTACTTTGGCGGCAAGGAAAAGATCGGCGGCTAAGCAGCCATCTGCACCTCAGACAAAAACCGGGAGCTTGCTTCCGGTTTTTTCTTGCCCAGCGCCGACACACAGGGTGATTTTGTTCAATACCCGCTGGCTGGCCGGCTTTATCTTCGGGGCCTTGTTCATCCCGAAGGATTACCATGCAGCTTTTCCTGTCAATGGCCGCCTTTGCCTTGGCGGCTTCCATTTCGCCCGGCCCGGTCAATATCGTGGCTTTCGGCTGTGGGGTCAGTCACGGCTTTTGGCCCAGTCTGCGCCATGTCAGCGGTGCCACCATCGGCTTTACCCTGCTCTTCTTGCTTACTGGTCTGGGACTGGCCGGCTTGCTGGCAGGCCAGCCACAGGCCAGCCGCTTCATTCAGTATGCCGGGGTGGGCTTTCTGCTTTACCTGGCCTGGCAACTCGCCCGCACCAGTGGCGAACTGGGTGCGCAGCAGCGGCAGCCCTCGTTTCTTTACGGCGCGCTGATGCAATGGCTGAACCCAAAGGCCTGGCTGGCTTCGCTGGCCGGCATGGGGGCGTTTGTCAGCCATGGCGAAGCACAGTTGGTGTGGCAGTTTGCCGCCATCTATTTTGTTGTCTGTTACCTGTCGATTGCCTGCTGGGCCTGGGCCGGTGCGCGCTTGCAAGGGCTGCTGCGCCATCCGCCACGCATGCGGCTGTTTAACCGCCTGCTGGCCCTGTTGCTGGCGGGCAGCGCGCTCTATTTGCTGCTGGAGTGATTCAGCCCACGCTGCGGCAGTACTGACCGGGCGTGGCTGCCACCAGCCGCTTGAAAGTGCGCTGGAAATGCGCCTGGTCGGCAAAACCTAAAGCCTGCGCCACCTGGGCAATCGGCTGGCCGCTGCGCAACAGGCTTTTGCCGCGCTGGATGCGCCGGTTGAGCAGGTATTCGTGCGGCGTCATGTGATAGCGCTGGCGAAAGGCGCGAATCAGGTAGGACGCGGACAAGGCGGAGGCGCTGCAGATAGCCTGCAGGCTGATGTCGTCGGCGTAGTGGTCGTTGATGTAGTCGGCCGCCAGTTGCAGCCGCGGGTGTATCGGTGCAGCCGTACGGCGCTCGGCTGGCCATGGCTGCTGCAAATCGGTAAAAAAGGCCGTGGCCGTTTCCTGCCGGCCCAGCAAACCACCCGCGCCAGCATGGCAGGCGGCCACCAGTTGCAGCAGGCCACGATACAAGCCGGGGTCCTCGCTCAGCCTGAGCTGGAAACCATGAAAATCCTGATTGGCACTCAGCCCCAGTTCGGCTTGCAGCCCGGCCAGCCACGGCGTATCGACATACAGCATGTGATAAGACCAGGGCTGGTCGGCTATGGGATTGCAGGCGTGGACATCACCCGGATTCATCAGCACCACGCTGCCACGGCCCACGCGGTAACGGTCTTGCAGGCTCAGATAAGTGCTGCTGCCGCCGGTAATGGCTCCGATGGAAAAGTGCTCGTGCGAATGGCGGGCATAGCACACCTGCCTGCCATCCGGCACGCTGCGGATTTCCAGAAATGGCAACTGCGGATCGCGCCAGAACAGTGGCGCGGCGGGCATGACTTCCGGGTTGGGGGAGACGGATCTGGGCATCTGCCCAGCATAATGCAGCACAGGCAGCAGCGACAAGCCGCGCTGTCGCCCATCACTCAGCCCGCTTGTTGTCGCAGTAGCGCCTCGAACTCGCTGCCCGGCACCGGTCGGCTGAACAGATAGCCCTGACCGCAGTCACAGCCCTGCTCCAGCAGGAAGCGGCGCTGCTCTTCCAGCTCCACCCCTTCGGCCACCAGCTCCAGCCCCAGACTGCGGGCAATCGAGATGATGGCCTGGGTGATGGCGGCATCGTCGCGGTCCTGATGCAGGTCCATGATGAAGCTCTGGTCGATTTTCAGGCCGCGCACCGGCAGGCGCTTGAGATAGGACAGGCTGGAATAGCCGGTACCGAAGTCGTCGATGGACAGATAAATGCCCAGCGCCTGCAAGCGGTGCAGCACCTCGACCATGCCGCTGTCTTCATCCATCGCCACGCTTTCGGTGATTTCCAGTTCCAGCGCACTGCTGGGCAGGCTGTGACGTTCCAGCACCTGCGCCACGCTGTCGACGATGCTGGAATACTTCAGCTGGCGGCCGGACACATTGACCGCGATGCGCCCTTGCAGCAGGCCGGCATCGCGCCAGCGGCGGATGGCGGCGCAGGTGGTATCCAGCACCCAGTCGCCCATGCTGGTGATCAGCGAACTTTCCTCGGCAATCGGAATGAACTGGCCGGGCGAAATCAGCCCCAGGTCGGGATGGTGCCAGCGCAACAGCGCCTCGGCACCGATGATGCGGCCGGAAGCCAGCTCCACCTTGGGCTGATACCACACTTCCAGCTCGTCCTGCGCCAGTGCGCGGTGCAGGCTGTATTCCATTTTCAGCCGCTCGATGGCGCGGGCATTCATGTCGGCGGTGTAGAACTGGAAATTGTTCTTGCCGCGCTCCTTGGCCCGGTACATGGCGGTGTCGGCATTCACCAGCAAGGCATCGGCCATGGCACCGTCTTCCGGGAACATGCTGATGCCGATGCTGGCCGAGATGAACACACCCTGCCCGGCCACGGTGGATTCGGCCGAAATCGCATCCAGAATGCTCTGCGCCCGGCTGGCCACTTGCTGCACCGTCACCACGTTTTCCAGCAGCACGGTGAATTCGTCACCCGACAGGCGGGACACGGTGGACAGATTGGGCACGATGCGTTGCAACTCGCTGGCGATGCGCATCAGCAGCTCGTCGCCGGCATGGTGGCCCAGGGTGTCGTTCACCATTTTGAAACGGTCCAGATCGATGAACAGCAAGGCAAAACGGCGATCAAACTGCCGGGCCTGCTCCACCGCCGATTGCAGCTTTTCGATGAACAGCGTGCGGTTGGGCAGGCCGGTCAGCGCATCGTGGTTGGCCAGGAAATGCAGCCGTTCCTCGGCCTGCTTGCGCTGGGTGATGTCGGAAAACACCGCCACATAATGCAGGCACTCGCCGCGTTCGTCGCGGATTGCCGTGATGCTGAGGTGTTCGGTGTACAGCAGGCCGTTCTTGCGCCGGTTCACCACCTCGCCCTGCCAGAAGCCGTCGTGGCGCAGACAGCGCCACAGGTATTCGTAGAATTCGGGAGATTGCTTGCCGGACTTGAGCAAGGCCGGCGTCTTGCCGATGGCCTCCTCGCGCGAGTAGCCGGTGATGCGGCTGAACGCGGGATTGACCGACTGGATAAAGCCATTGCCATCGGTAATGACAATGCCTTCCATGGTGGCTTCGAACACCTTGTCCGCCAGCAGCAGGCTCTGGCGCGACTGCAACAAGGCCTCGTCGCGCTCGCGCAGCGCGCCATGCAGTTCCAGCAGGAATTCGTGTTCTATGCTCTGGATGATTTCGCGAAAGCCGATGATGTGCACCAGTTTCTGCTCGGCATCGAATACCGCCAGATGGCGGATCTGATGCTGCAGGATCACCCGTCGCGCCTGTAGCAGGCTGCTGCTGCTGGCCACGCCGATCACCGGGCGGGTACAGATGCTGCCCAGCTCCACATCGCCCTGCCCGCCGGCCACCATGCCCACCACATCGCGCTGGGTGAGGATGCCGTAGCTGCCATCGGCAAACTGTACACCCAGTGCCGTCAGCTGCTGTTCGCGCATGCTGGAGAGTGCGGCGGAAAGATTGTCGCCTGCCTGCAGGATGACCGCCGGCGGTGCCAGGATGCCATCCAGCCGCTTCAGCCCGAGAAAGGCTTCGGTGCCCTGACACAGCACCACGTCCGACAGCGACACCAGGCCGACAATCGCCCCGTCCTTCTCTACCAGCGCATGGCGGATGCCCTGGCTGCGAAACTGCCCCAGCACATCGTGCACGCTCAGATGGTGCGCCAGTGTCACCACCGGCTGGCTCATCACCTCGCTGATCGGGCGGCAGCGCGCCGCCGCGTCATCCAGATCGACTGCCAGCGCATCGGTTTCGGTCCAGATGCCCACAGGCTCGCCAGCGGCGGCAAACACCACGATGGAGCCACAGCCGGACTGCACCATCAGGTTGGCCGCCTGATGGATAAGCGTCTCCGGCGTGCAACTGAGAATATCAGTCGAGGCAATCTGCTCTATTGGCTGCATCAGCGGGGACATCATCGGACACCTGTAAGCAATTTAGCGTTCACAACAACGGCATTATACATTTATTACTTAACATCCAAAGGGCAAACCAGCTGCATTTAATGCATTCTGCGTATCGCGCTTGTTTTCCACTTTGCCAGCAAACTGCAAAGCAAGTTTACACCCACTCGCCCGCACGCTCCTGCCAAACCACTGTTTTATCGACATTTTTTCATGGCACCGCTCTGGCACGGATATTGAAAGCGTTGGTCAGGTTGCAACACCGCCAGCCTGTCCGGACAGATCTCAAAAAAACGATCCGGCACAACAAGAAAACACATCGAATGCCATATGCATGGCATGGAGGAGCGTAAACACATGGAGACTTTCTATCAAGCCATGCGTCGCCAGGGCGTGACTCGGCGCAGCTTTCTTAAGTTCTGCAGCCTGACCGCCACCTCGCTGGGCCTGGGCTCAGCCTTCGTCCCCCGCATTGCCTACGCACTGGAAACCAAGCCACGCGTGCCGGTCATCTGGCTGCACGGCCTGGAGTGCACCTGTTGTACCGAGTCCTTCATCCGCTCGGCCCACCCGCTGGCCAAGGACGCCATCCTGTCGCTAATCTCGCTGGATTACGACGACACCATCATGGCGGCCGCCGGACATCAGGCCGAAGCCATTCTTGACGACCTGATCAAGAACCACAAAGGCAATTACATCGTTGCCGTGGAAGGCAACCCGCCGCTGAACGAGGATGGCATGTTCTGCTTCCCCGGTGGCGAACCTTTCGTGGAAAAACTCAAGCGCGTATCGGCCGATGCCAAGGCACTGATCGCCTGGGGTTCCTGTGCCAGCTGGGGCTGCGTGCAGGCCGCCAAACCCAACCCCACCCGCGCCACGCCGGTACACCAGGTGATTCTGGACAAGCCGGTGATCAAGGTGCCGGGCTGCCCGCCGATTCCGGAAGTCATGGCGGCCGTCATCACCTATATGGTGACCTTCGACAAGATTCCTGAACTGGACCGCCAGGGCCGGCCCAAGATGTTCTACGGCCAGCGCATCCATGATAAATGCTATCGCCGCCCACACTTTGACGCTGGTCAGTTTGTCGAGAGCTGGGACGACGATGGCGCGCGCAAGGGCTACTGCCTGTACAAGATGGGCTGCAAAGGCCCCACCACCTATAACGCCTGCTCCACCGTACGCTGGAACGACGGCGTGTCCTTCCCCATCCAGTCCGGTCACGGCTGTATCGGCTGCTCGGAAGAAGGCTTCTGGGACAAGGGCTCCTTCTACGACCGCGTCACTTCGATTCCGCAATTCGGCGTGGAAGCCAATGCCGACAAGATCGGCTTTGCCGTGGCCGGTACCGCCGGGGCTGCCATTGCCGCCCATGCCGCCGTCAGCGCCATCAAGAGCACCATGCTGAAAAAGCAGGATCTGCAGCCGCTGGACGCCGCCGCCCCCGCCCAGAATAAAGACAAGAACGAGGAGAATGTCTGATGTCCTACCAGACCCAAGGTTTTACCCTGGACAATAGCGGCCGCCGCGTGGTGGTGGACCCGGTGACTCGCATCGAAGGTCACCTGCGCTGCGAAGTGAACATCGACAGCAACAACATCATCACTAATGCCGTCTCCACCGGCACCATGTGGCGCGGCCTGGAAGTGATTCTCAAGGGCCGTGACCCGCGTGACGCCTGGGCCTTTGTCGAACGCATCTGCGGCGTGTGCACCGGCACCCACGCACTGACCTCGGTGCGCGCGGTGGAAGATGCGCTCAAGATCAAGATTCCCGAAAACGCCAACCTGATCCGCAACATCATGCAGGCGGCGCTGTATGTGCACGACCACCTGGTGCACTTCTATCACCTGCACGCACTGGACTGGGTGGACGTGGTATCGGCGCTGAAGGCCGACCCGAAGAAAACCAGCGAACTGGCACAGAGCATTTCCGACTGGCCGCTGTCCAGCCCCGGCTATTTCCGTGACCTGCAATCGCGGCTGAAGCGCTTTGTCGAATCCGGCCAGCTGGGCCCCTTCCGTAACGGCTACTGGGGTCACCCGGCGATGAAACTGCCGCCGGAAGCCAACCTGATGGCGGTGGCCCACTATCTGGAAGCGCTGGATTTCCAAAAGGAAATCGTCAAGATCCACACCATCTTCGGCGGCAAGAACCCCCACCCCAACTGGCTGGTGGGCGGCATGCCCTGCGCCATCAATATCGATGATGTAGGCGCAGTGGGCGCCATCAATATGGAGCGGCTGAATCTGGTATCGCAGATCATCGACCGCACCATCACCTTCTGCGAACAGGTGTACATTCCGGACGTCATCGCCATTGCCGGCTTCTACAAGGACTGGGCAGCCATCGGTGGCGGCCTGGCCAGCCAGAGCGTGATGTCCTACGGTGATTTCCCCGACCATGCCAATGACTACAGCGAAAGCAGCCTGCTGCTGCCGCGTGGCGCCATCATCAACGGCAAGTTCAACGAAATCCACCCAATCGACCTGTATGCCCCGGATGAAATCCAGGAATTCGTCACCCACAGCTGGTACAGCTATGGCGACGACAGCAAGGGCCTGCATCCTTTCGATGGCATTACCGCGCCCAAATTCGAGCTGGGTGCCAATCACAAGGGAACCAAGACCCGCATCGAACAGCTGGACGAATCGGCCAAGTACTCCTGGATCAAGTCGCCGCGCTGGAAGGGCCACGCCATGGAAGTGGGTCCGCTGGCGCGCTACCTGATCGGCTACCACCAGAACAAGCCGGAATTCAAGGAGCCGATCGACAAGCTGCTGCACACGCTGGGCGCGCCCAAGGAAGCCTTGTTCTCCACCCTGGGCCGTACCGCCGCGCGCGCGCTGGAATCGTCCTGGGCTGCCAACAAGATGCGCTACTTCTTCGACCGCCTGATCAGCAATATCAAGAACGGCGACACCGCGACGGCCAATGTGGAGAAATGGGACCCGGCCAGCTGGCCGGCAGCCGCCAAGGGCGTGGGCTTTACCGAAGCACCGCGCGGCGCGCTGGGCCACTGGCTGAAGATTGCCGACACCCGCATCGACAGCTACCAGTGCGTGGTGCCCACCACCTGGAACGCCGGCCCGCGCGATGCCAAGGGCCAGATCGGCGCTTACGAGGCTTCGCTGATGGGTACCAAGATGGCGGTGCCGGATCAGCCGCTGGAAATCCTGCGCACCCTGCACAGCTTCGACCCTTGCCTGGCCTGCTCCACCCATGTGATCGGCGCGGACGGCGGCGAGCTGGTAAGCGTGAAAGTACGTTGAGTTCGTCGCTGCGCCGGCCTGCCCATTCCCCCGGAACGGCTGGCAAGGCGACGATTGACCAGTCCACATGGCCTCGCTCCCCCCGCAGGCCATACGGGCGAACTTCCTGATCGACCGCCACGTTGGCCGGGGTGCGCATCACTCCCGGGATGTCCGGCAGCGTGGCGGTGCGGCAGGAAAACAGGAGATTCGGCATGAAAAGCTACGGCTTCGACGGCAACGCCCCACAGGGCCTGGGCCGCAAGGTCACATCCGTCTATGTGTATGAGGCACCGGTGCGTCTGTGGCACTGGGTGACGGTGCTGTGCATCATCACCCTGTCGGTCACCGGTTATCTGATCGGCAAACCCCTGCCCTCGGTACCGGGTGAGGCCACCTTCAACTTCGTCATGGGCTATATCCGCTTTGCCCATTTCACCGCCGGCTACATTCTGGCCATTGGCCTGATCGGCCGGCTGTACTGGGCGCTGGTGGGCAATCACCATGCGCGCGAGATCATTCTGGTGCCGGTGTGGGACAAGGCCTGGTGGAAGGAATTTTTCTTCGAAGTGCGCTGGTATCTGTTTATCGAGCGCTACCCGAAAAAATACATCGGCCACAATCCGGTGGGGCAGATCGCCATGGCCACCTTCCTGTGGGTGGCCGTGTTCATGTGCTTTTCCGGCTTTGCGCTGTATGGCGAGGGTCTGGGCACCAAGAGCTGGGCCTATCAGGCTTTTGGCTGGGTGATTTCCGCCTTTGGCGGCAATAGCCTCACCGTGCACAACTGGCACCGGCTGGGCATGTGGTCCATCATCCTGTTCGTGATGATCCATGTGTATGCGGCGATCCGCGAGGACATCATGTCCAAGCAGAGTATGGTATCGACCATGATCAGCGGTTTCCGCATGTTCAAGGATTAAGAAGAGGGAAAACGTCCGCTACCGCGTTGCGCCTCCTTGCCGTACTCAGTGTACTGTCTGCGTCGGCGCGCCTTGTCCCGGACGTTTTCTTTTCCCCGTCCAGATCGTGGGGTTCATTAAACCGCCGCCAGTCTTGCACTGGTAGCAAACCTCCCCACCCGCAAGCCACCCAAAACCCAGCCCGCCACCATGACCACCCCGCTCGTCAGTGCCCGCACCCCGCTGCACCCCGGCCGTTTTCTGGATAGCCGCTTTCTGGCCCCGGCCGGACTGAGCCAGACCGAAGCCGCACGCCGGCTGGGCATTTCCCGTCGCCGTCTGAACGAGCTGATTGCCGGCAAGCGCGGCATCAGCCCGGACACCGCCATCCGGCTGGCCTGCTTGTTCGGGCAGGATGCGCAGTTCTGGATGGCGCTGCAAAGCGCCTGGGACCTGGCCCAAGCACGCCGCCTACTGCGGCGGCAACGCCATTCACCCACTGCATAGCAAGTTTCCACTTCGCTTTCCATTTGCCACCAGCATGTCCTTGCACCCGACAGGGGCATGCCGACAAAGCGCTGATTTCGCATGCTTTTCACCCGACAGTCACGCTGGCACGAAACTTGATCTGTAACCAACTCCGTTACAGGGCCATCACAGCATGCATACCGACAACATCATCATCATGGGGCTGGGCAATCTGCTCTGGGCCGACGAAGGCTTTGGCGTCCGTGCGGCCGAACAGCTCTATGCCCGCTATCAGCTGCCGGCCAATGTCGAGGTGGTCGACGGCGGCACCCAGGGGCTGCTGCTCTTGCCCTATGTCGAAGAAGCCGACCGGCTGATCCTGTTCGATGCCATCGATTTCGGCCTGGAACCGGGCACGCTCAAGGTTTACCGCGACGACGCCGTGCCGGCCTACCTCACCGCCAAGAAAATGAGCCTGCACCAGACCGGCTTTTCCGAGGTGCTGGCGCTGGCCGACCTCAAGGGCAATCTGCCGGCCAGCATCGTGCTGATCGGCGTGCAGCCGGTGCAGCTGGAAGACTATGGCGGCAGCCTGACCGCGCCGGTACGCGCCCGGCTGGAGCCGGCCCTCACCCTGGCGGTGGAGCAATTGCAGCAGTGGGGCGTGTCGCTGGCACCGCGACAGGATGGTGAGCGGCTGAACCATGCCAGCCTCGACATGCAGCGCTATGAAGACGAACGTCCGTCAGCCGCAACGGCCTGTCGCATCGGCGATGGCCGTGTGCTGGGAGAACAATGATGTGCCTGGGCATTCCCATGCAGGTAGAGCGCTGCCACGGACTGGTGGCTGACTGCCGCCAGGGCGAGCGCTGGCAAAGCGTCGACCTGTCGCTGGTGGGCGAGGTGCAGCCCGGCGACTGGCTGCTGGTGTTTACCGGTGCGGCACGCGAAGTGCTCAGCCCGCAACAGGCGGCCGACATCCTGGACGCGCTGGCGGCGCTGGATGCCGCCATGAACGGCCGCTTCGACCCAAGCATTCATCTGGCCGACCTCAATCAGCGCGAGCCGCAACTGCCACCGCATCTGCAAGCGCAATTTGACGCACAAAGGAAGACTTCCTGATGTCCACCCCGCAAGACAATCTGCTGGAGCGGCTGGCCGCCACCGGCTACGCGCAAATCGACGCCGCTGGCCTGGACAGCCTAGCCGCTACCACGCCCCACC
Source organism: Aquitalea aquatilis (assembly GCF_005155025.1). Classification (NCBI taxonomy): domain Bacteria; kingdom Pseudomonadati; phylum Pseudomonadota; class Betaproteobacteria; order Neisseriales; family Chromobacteriaceae; genus Aquitalea; species Aquitalea aquatilis. Next base: position 3,866,757 of record NZ_CP039731.1, read on the forward strand.
TGATCGTGATGCTGAACGCCGACCCGGTCAAATATCCCGAGGTGCTGGACAATGTCGTCATCGTGCCGGAAGTGCTGCGCGAGTTTCCCGCCGACACCTTCCGCGTCGCCTATGCCGACCTGCCGGCCAGCCAGGCCATTGCCAAGCGCTACGGCATCCTGAAATTTCCCGCCCTGCTGTTTTTGCGCCAGGGCGAATACGTGGGCATCATCGCCGGCCTGCAAGACTGGCCGGACATCGTGCATGCCTTTGCCGACAAGCTCACCGCCCCCACCCGTCGCCCGCCTTCGGTCGGCATTGCCGTGACCAGCGCCAACAGTGAGAAAGGTTGCGCATGAATATCAAGCCCTTCCCCGTCGCCGTGGTCGGCCTTGGCCCCGGTTCGCAAGCGGAAGACCCGGATCTGGCCTATATGCCGCTGCCGCGTGAAATCGACAGCTTCGACCAGCCCACCCTGCCCACCTCGGAAGAAGTGGAACACCTGCATGCTGCCAAACAGGTGATCGCCGCGCTGATCACCCAGTTGCAGGGCTACCAGGGCGATGCCGAGGCTTACCCGGTGCAGGACATCAGCACGCTGGATGTGGCCAACCGCCAGTTGATCAACCAGCTATTGGGCGAAGGCGAAGTCTCCTGCCGGGTGAAGCTGCTGGACGGCCGCGAACTGGACATGCAGGAATCGGTGTTCGCCGGCGTCTGGCGCGTGCTGGAAAGCAGCGCCGATGGCCAGCTGCTGGCCGACCGCATCGAAGCCTGTCCGATTCCGGCAGCGGTGTGGCAGGCGGCGCAGGCCTTTGGCCGGCCGCAGCTGGATATCCCCACCCTGCCCGATCAATTGATGAATGCCGGCCCGGTGCTGACCGAAATCGCCGCCGCCATGCAAAACCCCGGCGACGAGGCCCACATCATCAACTTTTCCCTGCTGCCGATGAGCCCGCAAGACATGGACTGCCTGGATGCCCTCCTCGGGCCGGGCAATAGCGGCGTGTTCTCGCGTGGCTACGGCAAATGCCGCGTCATGGCCACCTCGCTCGCCAATGTCTGGCGCGTGCAGTACTTCAACGGCATGAACGCCATCTTGCTGGATACCCTGGAAATCACCCGCATTCCGGAAGTGGCGCTGGCCTCGGAGGATGATCTGGCCGACTCGCTGGACCGCCTGCAGGAAGCCTGGCAGTGGCTGCAGGGAGAATACTGATGGACGGCCGCTTCGAAGGCTCCTACCTGGGCCGCGATGCCAGCCTCGCCGACGATGCCCGCATGGAGTGCAAGATCTGCTGGTGGGTGTACGACCCGGCGCTGGGCGACGATGTGTGGCAGATTCCGCCCGGCACACCGTTTTCCACCCTGCCGGAGCACTGGCGCTGCCCGGAGTGCGACGGCGCACGCGATCAGTTCATGGTACTGGCCGAACCAACATGAACCCTTGCACGCAGCCCTTTGCGGCCACGCCCGCCCCGCAGCTGGAGGCGCTGTTCCGCGATATCGCCGCCACCCGCATGCAGGGCATTCCCATCCTCAACCCGGCGCTGCAGGTGGAGGCCATCGGCTTCCAGCTATGGGATGGCCCGCAAGGCCGGCTGTGGGTCGGAGTGCTGCTCACGCCCTGGTTCATGAACCTGCTGCTACTGCCGGCGGAAGCCGACAGCCTGCCCGCAGTGCCACCGACCGGCGAAACCGTGATTGCCCTGCCCGGCGATGCCCTGCCCTTCATGGCCGGCCATGAAGCCGCGCTGGGTGATTACCGGCTGTGTTCGCTGTTTTCGCCGGTACTGCAGTTTGCCGACCAGGACAGCGCCCGCGCCACCGCGCTGGAGGTGCTGAAACTGCTATTCCCCGCCCCGCAAGCCGCCGCGCCGGACTTGTCGCGGCGTCGTCTGTTCGGGCTGGGCAAATGAAACAGGACGCAATCCGCATTCTCCTGAGCCAGAACAAGGACAAGGGCCAGGCCGTATCGGTAAGCTGGCCACGGCTGGAGGCTGAGCGGGTGTTCATCGGCCAGAGCGCAGCGCAGGCGGTGCACACCACGCCCCTGCTGTTTGCCCTGTGTGCCCGAGCCCAAACCCTGGCTGCACAACTGGTGCTACAACAGGCCGCTGGCCTGCCGGTCAGCGTCAGCCCGGAGCAGCGCAGCAGCATCACGCTGGAAGCCGTGCGCGAAACACTGCGCAAGCTGCTGCTGGACTGGGCGCAGGCATTCGATGGCCGCCCGGCAGACGCAGCCTGGATGGCACGCTGGCGCGCCGCCCGCGACTTGCCGGCACTGCGCGCACTGGCCGAAGATTTTGTTTACGGCGAAGACTGCCGCCACTGGCTGCAACGCGGCGAGGCCGGCTGGCAAGCCTGGCTGCAACAAGGAGCCACGGCGCCTGCGCGCTGGTTGGCCACACTGCAGCAAACACTGCCGGCTTGCCCGCTGCTGCCAGCACTGGATGCCGCCGCACTGGCCAGCCATCTGGCCGACTGGCTGCGTCCCGGCGGGCCGGTGTGGCAGGGTCAGCCGCAGGAAGTGGGCGCGCTGGCACGCGAAGCGCCACAACTGCCCGGCCTGCTGGCTGCCGGCCTGCTGCCACAGGCGCGATTGCTGGCGCGGCTGCTGCAACTGGCACGCTGGCTGGATGGCGCGCTATTGCACAGCAGTGTCGCCAGCCTGGCCGATGGTGCGCTGGCGCTGGTGGAAACCGCGCGCGGCCCGCTGCTGCATCTGGCGGCACTGGATGCCAGCGGCCGCATCAGCCGTTACCGGGTGGTGCCGCCCACCTTGTGGCACGCCCACCCGGAAGGGGTGCTCAGGGTAAGTCTGGGTTTTCTGGCTGACGCCACTGCCGCAGAATGGCAGCGGCAGATCAGCCTGATCGACCCCTGTGTGCCGTACAGCGTAAGCAAGGATGTGGAATATGCATGAAATGTCACTGGCCGAAGGCATCATCCAGTTACTGGAAGACCAGGCCAAGGCGCAGGATTTCAGCCGGGTAAAGCAGGTATGGCTGAGCATAGGCGAGCTGGCCGGCGTGGAAGCCGAGGCGCTGGAGTTCTGCCTGGACGTAGTCAGCCGCGACACGCTGGCCGACGGGGCGCGCTTTCACTTTGTGCGCCAGCCGGGTAGCGGCTGGTGCCTGGCCTGTAGCCAGAGCGTGGCCATTCACGCCCGCTTCGATGCCTGCCCCTTGTGCGGCAAGCATCAGGTGCAAGTGAGCGGTGGCGACGAAATGCGCGTCAGCGAACTGGAAGTGGAATAAACAAGCAGTGCAATGGATACCGGCAGGCGGCCACTGGCCGCTGCCATCAGAACGAAAAATCAAGGAGAGGCAGCAATGTGTACCGTTTGCGGCTGCAGCAAAGGCAATGTGAAGATTGAAGGCCGGGCTCCCGGCGGCGTGAAGTTTCCCTATCGCTCGCACCATGCGCATTCTCATGATCATGGCCATTCCCACGACCACGACCACGACCAGCATCATGACCATGCCCACCACCCGCATCAGGCCAAACCGCATGGCGCGCAGGAACACCAGCCCGCCCTCAGCCAGCAGGCTGGCGGTGCGGCGCTGCACTATGGCCAGGGCGCGGCGCACGCCCATGCACCGGGGCTGAGCCAGGCACGCATGGTGAAAATCGAGCAGGACATCCTGTCGAAAAACGATGGCTATGCCGCAGCCAACAGGCAGTGGCTGCGCGACCGTGGCATCTTTGCGCTCAATCTGGTGTCCAGCCCCGGTTCGGGCAAGACCAGCCTGCTAGCCGAAACCATCCGCCAGCTGGGCCGCGACACCCTGGTGTATGTGGTGGAAGGCGACCAGCAAACCAGCAACGACGCCGAGCGCATCCGTGCTGCCGGTGCGCCGGCCATCCAGATCAACACCGGCAAGGGCTGTCATCTGGACGCCCACATGGTGGGCCAGGCCCTGGAGCAACTGAACCCGGCCGACGACAGCCTGCTGCTGATCGAAAACGTCGGCAATCTGGTATGCCCGGCGGCCTTCGATCTGGGCGAGGCGCACAAGGTGGCCATCCTGTCGGTGACCGAGGGCGAGGACAAGCCGCTCAAATACCCCGATATGTTTGCCGCCGCCGACGTGATGCTGCTGACCAAGATCGACCTGCTGCGCCATCTGGATTTCGATGTGGACGTGTGCATCGCCAATGCCCGCCGCATCAACCCGAAAATCAAGGTGCTACAGCTATCCAGCAAGAGCGGCGACGGCATGGACTTGTGGATAGACTGGCTGCTGCTGGAAATGAACGAAGCGCAGCTGGTGAAACAGCGCGAAGTGGCACGGCTGCGCCAGCACATTGCCGCGCTGGAACAGCAGTTGCAGGAGCGTAGCTGAATCATGCCCACACAAAGACTGCGCCTTACCGTGCGGGGCCGGGTACAGGGGGTAGGTTTCCGCCCCTTCATCTGGCGTACCGCCCAGGCCCAGGGCCTGTCCGGCTTTGTGCACAATACCGGCGAAGGCGTCACCATTGAACTGCAGGGCAGCAGCAGCCAGCTGGCCGCCTTTCGCCACCAGCTGCAGCACGATCTGCCGCCGCTGGCGCAGATAGACAGCCTGCAGCAAAGCCTGCTGGACCCACTGCCCGAGGCCGGGCCGTTTGAAATCCGCGACAGCAGCGGCAGCATCACCCACGCGCAGCTGCCGGCCGACAGCGCCACCTGTCCGGCCTGTCTGAACGAATTGTTCAACCCCGATGACCGCCGCTATCGCTACCCCTTCATCAACTGCACCGACTGCGGCCCGCGCTATACCGTTACCCATCGCCTGCCCTACGACCGCGCCAACACCAGCATGCTGCCCTTCCTGCTGTGCCCGGCGTGTCGCAGCGAATACCAAAGCCCGCACAGCCGCCGCTTTCATGCCGAACCCACGGCATGTCCGGAGTGCGGCCCGCAGCTGCAACTGACCGACCGCTTCGGCCAGCCGCTGAAGGGCGACCCGGTGCACGGTGCCTGGCAGATCCTGCAAATGGGCCGCAGCATCGCCATGAAGGGCCTGGGTGGTTTTCACCTGGTATGCGATGCCACCAGCGCCGAAGCCGTGGCGCGGCTGCGCCAGCTCAAGCATCGCCCCGGCAAGCCGCTGGCGGTGATGGCGCTGAATATCGATTCCGTGCGCGCCTTCTGTGAAGTCAGCCCGGCCGAAGCCGCCTGGCTGCTGCGCCCGGAGCGGCCCATCGTGCTGCTGCAGAAGAAAGCCTGTGCCGACCAACTGCTGCCAGACATCGCCCCCGGCATTGGCTGCATCGGCGTGATGCTGCCGTATACCCCGCTGCAGTGGCTGCTGTTCTACCAGGCGCTAGGCCGCCCGGCGGGCCACGACTGGCGTCGTCAGCCTTGCGAACGCATCTGGGTGATGACCAGCGCCAACCTGTCCGGCGAACCCATCGTCACCAGCAATCAGGAAGCACGCGAGCGGCTGAACAAGGTGGCCGATGTTTTCCTGCTGCACAACCGCAACATCGTCACCCGCTGCGACGACAGCGTGCTGGCGGTGCAGGCCGGCCAACCCTTGTTCTATCGCCGCGCCCGTGGCTTTGTGCCCGATCCGCTGCCACTGGCCGAAGACGGCCCGGATGTGCTGGCGCTGGGGGCTTATCTCAAGACCACGGTCAGCGTATTGCGCGGCCCGCAAGCCTTTGTTTCGCAGCATGTGGGCGATCTGGATCACCCGCTCAGCTGCGAATCGCTGGAACAGACGGCGCAGCATCTGCTCGACCTCACCGGCGTGGCACCGCAAGCCATCGCCTGCGACTTGCAGCCCGACAGTTTTTCCAGCCAGCTGGCGCAGCAATGGTCGCAGCGGCTGGGCATTCCCTTGCTGCCTGTACAACACCACCATGCCCATCTGGCGGCGGTCATGGCCGAACACGGCCTGCACGGCCCGCTGCTGGGGCTGGCACTGGATGGTTATGGTCTGGGCAAGAACGGTGGTGCCTGGGGTGGCGAACTGATGATGCTGGAAGGTGCCAGCTGCGAACGCATGGGGCATATCAGTCCACTGCCGCTGCCCGGCGGCGACAAGGCGGCGCGCGAGCCATGGCGCATGGCCGTGGGTTTACGGCAACGCCATTGCCCCGACCTGCCGCTGCCGCCGCATCTGGCCGAACAAGCCGGCCTGCCGCAGCTGTTGCGTCAGCTGGAAACCGGGCTCAACTGCCCGGACACCACCAGCATGGGGCGCTGGTTTGATGCCATTGCCGGCCTCACCGGACTGTGCCCGGTGCAAAGCTTCGAAAGCGAGGCCGCGCAAAAGCTGGAAGCGCTGGCCGCAGACTGCGCCCCGCTGGCCGCTGGCTGGCAGGTATCACCGGCCAATCTGCTCGACCTCGCCCCGCTGGCGCGGCAACTGCTGCAATTGAGCGACCCGGTGGCCATCGCCAGCCTGTGGCACGCCACCCTGGCCCATGCACTGGCCGACTGGGCGGTACGCGCAGCCAGCACCACCGGCATCCGCCAGCTGGTACTGGCCGGCGGCTGCTGTGCCAATCGCCGCTTGCTGAACACCCTGCTGCCGCTGCTGCACGATGCCGGACTGCAAGTCCATACCGCACAGCAGCTGCCACCCAATGATGGCGGCCTCAGCCTGGGACAAGCCTGGGTAGCCAGACAACGCCTGCTGCAACAATAAGGAAAACACCATGTGCCTGGCCATGCCGGTAAGAATCAGCCAACTGCTGCCCGATGACATGGCAGTCGTTGATATGGATGGCGTCAGCCGCGAAGTATCAGTCGCCCTGATCGACACCCCGCAGGAAGGCGATTACGTCATCCTGCATGTCGGTTACGCCATCGGCAAACTGGATGCCGAGGAAGCCGCCCGCACCCTGGCCTTGATGGACCAGCTGGCGGCCAGCCAGAGCGAGGCCACACCATGAAATATGTAGACGAATTCCGCCGTGGCGACATCGCCCGTGGCATGGCCGCCCACATCCACACACTGGTGCAGCCGGACAGGCAATACCGGCTGATGGAATTCTGCGGCGGCCACACCCATGCCATTGCCCGCTACGGCCTCACCGGCCTGCTGCCGGACAATATCCGGCTGATTCACGGCCCCGGCTGCCCGGTGTGCGTGCTGCCGATTGGGCGGGTGGATTCGGCCATCGAGCTGGCACTGCGGCCGGATGTCATCCTGTGCAGCTATGGCGACACCCTGCGTGTGCCGGCCTCCAACAAGATGAGCTTGTACCAGGCGCGGGCCAAAGGCGCGGACGTGCGCATGGTCTACTCCACCAGCGACGCGCTGCAGATCGCCCGTGATAACCCGCACAAGCAGGTGGTGTTTTTTGCCATCGGCTTCGAAACCACCACTCCGCCCACTGCCCTGGCACTTATCCAGGCGCGGCAGGAAAAGCTGGCCAATTTCAGCGTGTTCTGCAACCACGTGCTCACCCCGCCGGCCATGCGCCATCTGCTGGCCGCTGGCGATGCGGTGCAGCTGGACGGCTTTATCGGCCCCTCGCATGTCAGCACCGTCATTGGCAGCGCACCCTATGCCGCCGTGGCCGCAGAGTTTGCCAAGCCGGTGGTGATTGCCGGTTTCGAACCGCTGGACGTGCTGCAATCGGTGGCCATGCTGGTAGAACAGATCAATGCCGGGCGTACCGAGGTGGAAACCCAGTTCACCCGCGCCGTCACCGCGCAGGGCAATGCCAAGGCGCGCAGCCTGGTGGCGCAGACCATGACGCTGCGCGACAGCTTCGAATGGCGCGGGCTGGGCCAGGTGCCACACTCGGCACTGGCCATCCACCCCGACTTTGCCGAATTCGACGCCGAGCTGCGCTTTGCCCTGGCCTATCGCCACGTGCCGGACCACAAGGCCTGCGAATGCGGAGCCATCCTGCGCGGGCAGAAACGGCCACAGGACTGCAAGGTATTCGCCATCGTCTGTAATCCGGACAATCCGCTGGGTTCCTGTATGGTCTCCAGCGAAGGGGCTTGTGCCGCCCATTACCACTATGGCCGCTTCGTGGAAGGACAACCGGCATGAGCAAAAGCTATTCCCGTCCGCTGGACCTCAAGCATGGGCTGGTCAACCTCACCCACGGCAGCGGTGGCCGCGCCATGGCGCAACTGGTGAGCGAGCTGTTCGCCGCTGAGTTTGCCAACGACTGGCTGGCACAGGGCAATGACCAGGCCATCCTGCCGCCGCCCGGCGGACGCATCGCCATCGCCACCGACAGCCATGTCATCTCCCCGCTGTTCTTTCCCGGCGGCGACATCGGCAGCCTGGCGGTGCATGGCACGGTGAATGACCTGGCCATGGGCGGGGCTACCCCGCTGTATCTGTCCGCCGGTTTCATTCTGGAAGAAGGCCTGCCGCTGGCCGATCTGGCGCGCATCGTGCGTTCCATGGCAGCCGCCGCCCGTACTGCCGGCGTAGCCATCGTCACCGGCGACACCAAGGTGGTGGAACGCGGCAAGGGCGATGGCGTGTTCATCAGCACCACCGGTGTGGGCGTGGTGGCCGACGGGGTCAACCTGTCCGGCGATCAGGCCCGCCCCGGCGATGTCATCCTACTGTCCGGCACGCTGGGCGACCACGGCATGGCGGTGATGTCGCAGCGCGAAGGGCTGGGCTTTGCCAGCCCCATCCTGTCCGACAGCGCGGCGCTGCACACCCTGGCCGCCGCGCTGCTGGCCGCCTGCCCCGGCCTGCGGCTGATGCGCGACCCCACCCGTGGCGGACTGGCCACCACGCTCAACGAAATCGCCCAGCAATCCGGCGTGGGCATGCGGCTGCAGGAAAACGCCATTCCGGTGCAGGCCAGCGTGCGTGCCGCTTGTGAATTTCTCGGGCTGGACCCGCTTTACATCGCCAACGAGGGTAAACTGGTCGCCATCTGTCCGGCAGAACAGGCGGCGGCGGCACTGGCCGCCCTGCAAGCCCACCCGCTGGGGCAGCAGGCCGCCATCATCGGCCAGGTGGTGGCCGATGCCCACCAGTTTGTCCGGGTGGAAACCGATTTTGGCGGCGAACGCCTGCTGGACTGGCTCAGCGGCGAAATGCTGCCGCGCATTTGCTAGGCTGAACAAGGCCGCCAGCCACCGACCCGGGCGACACAGTCCGGGCGCACAGACAATAACAACGCTTGACTGGGATTAGAACAATGCGCGCAAAACCCGCCATTTTGCTGGTGGACGACGAAATCCGCTCGCTGGAAGCACTGGAACGGACACTGGAGGACGACTTCACCCTGTTTACCGCGCAGGGGGGAGCAGAAGCACTGGCCATTCTGGAATCGGAATTCATCCAGGTGGTGGTCAGCGACCAGCGCATGCCGGACATGAGCGGCGTGGAATTCCTCAAACAGGTGCGCGAGCGCTGCCCGCAGATCATCCGCATCATCCTGTCCGGCTACACCGACAACGCCGACATCATCGCTGCCGTCAATGACGCCGGCATCTACCAGTACCTGCTCAAGCCATGGCGACCGGAATCGCTGCTGCTGACAGTACAGGGCGCGGTGGAGCTGTTCCGCCTGCAGCAGGAAAACGAACTGCTCAATGTCGAGCTGAAAGCCTCCGAACCCTGGCTCAAGGTCAAGGTGGACAGCAAGCGCGAGCAGATGCGCGAACGTTCGGCCATGGACAATATCGTGCGAGCGCCGGACAGCAGCATGAGCAAGATCTGCGCGCTGCTGGCGCGGGTGTCGCCCTTCGACATCTCGGTGCTGATCGAGGGCGAATCCGGCGTGGGCAAGGAGTTGCTGGCGCGCGCCTTGCACTACGCCAGCCACCGCCGCGACCGCCCCTTTGTGGTGGAAAACTGCGCCGCCATGCCGGAACAACTGCTGGAAAGCGAGCTGTTCGGCCACAAGCGCGGGGCGTTTACCGGCGCTTATCAGGACCGCATCGGCCTGTTCCAGCAAGCCGATGGCGGCACCATTTTCCTGGATGAAATCGGCGAAACCTCGCCTGCCTTCCAGGCCAAGCTGTTGCGTGTGCTGCAGGAAGGCGAAGTCCGCCCGGTGGGCAGCCCGCGCCCGCTGAAGGTGAATGTGCGGGTGGTTTCCGCCACCAACAAGCTGCTGCCGGAACTGGTGCGCGCCGGCCAGTTCCGCGAAGACCTCTACTACCGGCTGTCGGCTTTTACCGTGCATGTGCCACCGCTGCGCGAACGGCCACAGGACATTCCGCTGATCGCCCAGGCCTTGCTGGAAGAAGCCCGCCACCACTACCAGCGCCCGGCCGCCCGCTTTGGCGAGGACACCCTGCAAGCCCTGCAGGACTACCGCTGGCCAGGCAATGTGCGCCAGCTGCGCAACGAGATCAACCGCATGCTAGTGCTGAGCGACGACGACCTGCTGGGTGCCGAACTGCTGTCCGCCGAGGTGCTGCAAGCCGCCGCCGAGGAACAGGTGGCCGAGCTGGCCTTTCTCACCGGCTTGCCGGGCGATCTGAAAACCCGCATGGACGAACTGGAAAAGCAGATCCTGCGCGAAACCCTTACCCGCCAGCGCTGGAACAAGACCCGCGCAGCCGCCGAGCTGGGCCTGTCCCGCGTCGGCCTGCGCAACAAGCTGACCCGTTATGGCCTCGAAAAATAAACGCCTGCTGTGGCTGCAATCCGGCGGCTGCGGTGGCTGCACTCTGTCACTGCTCAATACCGAAGCCCCCAGCCTGTTCACCGCGCTGGCCGACATCGGCATCGAGCTGATCTGGCACCCGAGCTTTGCCGAGCAAAGCCTGGATGAAGCCATGCACTTGCTGCAGCGGCTGGCCGATGGCAGCGAGCCGCTGGACATGCTCTGCCTGGAAGGCTCGGTGATGACCGGTGCCGCCGGCCGTTTCCACTTGCTGCCAGACGGCCAAAGCATGAGCACGCTGATCGAGCAGCTGGCCCGCCGCGCCAGCCAGGTCATCGCCGTGGGCACTTGCGCCGCGTATGGCGGCATCAGCGCTGCCGGTGACAATCTCACCGGTGCGGTGGGGCTGGACTATGCCGGCAATCATCCCGGTGGCCTGCTGGGTGGCCATTTCCACACCGCCAGCGGCCTGCCGGTGGTGAATATTTCCGGCTGCCCCACTCATCCGGGCTGGGTACTGGAAACCCTGGCCTTGCTGGCCAGCGACAGCTTGTCGGCAGCCGATCTGGACCCGCTGGGCCGGCCACGCTTTTACGCCGACAAGCTGGTACACCACGGCTGCGACAAGAACGAGTTTTACGAATTCAAGGCCAGCGCCACCGCGCCCGGCCAGATGGGCTGCCTGATGGAGCATGTCGGCTGCAAGGGCACCCAGGCCCATGCCGACTGCAATAGCCGCAGCTGGAATGGCGAAGGTTCCTGCCTGACCGGCGGCTATCCCTGCATCAACTGTACGGCACCGGATTTTGCCGATCCCGGCCATGGTTTCTTCAGCACGCCGCAGGTGGCCGGCTTCCCGGTGGGCCTGCCCACCGACATGCCCAAAGCCTGGTTTGTTGCCCTGTCCACGCTGTCCAAATCCGCCACCCCAACACGGGTACGGCAGAACGCCGTGCTGGACCGCCTGACCGTTCCCCCCTCGCTACCGAAAAAGGGCAAAGCATGAGCCGTCGCATTCTTGGCCCCTTCAATCGTGTCGAGGGCGACCTCAACATCACGCTGGACTTTGCCGATGGCAAGGTCAGCGCCGCCCGCGTCACCGCACCGCTGTTCCGTGGTTTCGAACGCATCCTGCTGGGGCGCGAGCCGCTGGACGCGCTGGCCATCGTGCCGCGCATCTGCGGCATCTGCTCGGTATCGCAATCGGTAGCGGCAGCGCATGCGCTGTCGCAGCTGTATGGCATCACGCCACCGGCCAATGGCCAGCGGGTGCTGAACCTGATCCACGCGGTAGAAAACATCGCCGATCACCTCAGCCATTTCTACCTGTTTTTCATGCCGGACTTTGCCCGTGCCGACTACCAGCAACATGGCTGGCACGGCGAAACGCTTGCCCGCTTCAAGGCCCAGTCTGGCAGCGCCGTTGCCCCCATGCTGGAGGCGCGTGCCATCCTGATGCGCTTCATGGGCAGCCTGGCCGGCCACTGGCCGCATACTCTGTGCCTGCAACCCGGCGGGGTGACCAAGGTGGTCAGCGCCGCCGAGCGGGTACGCTTGCAACAATGGCTGCGCAGCTTCCGCCGCTTTCTGGAGCAGCGCACCTTTGGCCAGCCACTGGAAGCCATCGCCGCGCTGGATGGCCAGGCCGCGCTGGAACACTACCGCGCACAGACACCGGCTGCGGACTTCGCCCATTTCCTGCACATTGCCGACAGCCTGCAATTGCAGCAGCTGGGCCGCAGCTACGACCATTTCATCGCGGCGGCAGCCTATGCCGGCCCGGATGGCCCCTGGAGCCCGGCCGGGCTGTGGCAACAGGGCCTCAGCCAGCCGCTGCCGCAGGAGCAGATCAGCGAAGACAACCACAGCAGCTGGCTGGCCGGCGATGGCCCGAGCGCCCCGCTGCACACCGATACCGTGCCACTGCCGGACAAGGCCGAAGGCTATAGCTGGAGCAAGGCCCCCCGCGTGGCTGGCCTCGCGGCAGAAACCGGCGCACTGGCGCGCGGCCTGCTGCGGGGCGAGCCGCTGCTGAACGAGATGGTGGCCAGCGCCGGCGGCAATGTACTGAGCCGGGTGGTGGCACGCCTCACCGAAGTGGCGCGCATCGTGCCGCTGATGGAGCACTGGCTGGCCGCACTGGAGCTGGAACAGCCCTTCCAGCAACCCTGCCCGGCCAGCGCCGTGCACAACAGCGCCGTCGGCCTGACCGAAGCGGCACGCGGCATGCTGGGCCACTGGGTGACGCTGGATGCCGGCCGTATCAGCCGCTACCAGATCATCGCCCCCACCACCTGGAATTTTTCACCGCGCGACAGCAAGGAGCTGCCCGGCCCACTGGAAAAAGCGCTGGAAGGCGTGGACGCCAGCGACCCGCAAGCCCTGCAGGTTCAGCACATTGTCAGGAGTTTCGATCCATGCCAGGTCTGCACCACGCACTGAACGCGCCGGTCTGCTTGCCGGATGACAGCATGGCCGCTGCCGGCCAGGAGCTGGCCGAAGCCGCCTGGATCGATGTCATCCAGCGCATGGACGAGGTATACAGCGAGCTGGTGGCTTCACAGGAAACGCTGGAAACCAAGCACCGCGAGCTGGCCGAAGCCCATCACTTTACCGAGGGCGTACTGGCTGCCATGACCGATGTGCTGGTGGTGTGCGATACCGTGGGCAAGGTGCGCCAGGTCAATCGCGCCATGCTGCAGCTGACCGGCCACACGGAAAGCGAGCTGGTCGGCCGCGAACTGGCCGAGCTGGTGGAAGACAACCAGGCACGCAGCCAGATCGCCACCCTGCTGGCGGCAGGCCGCAGCGATGTGCAGGATGTGGAAATCGCCCTGCCCCGGCAACAGGGCGAGCCAGTGCCGGTGACCTGGAATGTCAGCCCGCTGTACGACGGCGAAGGCCGCTACAGCGGCTTTGTCGCCGTGGGCCGCCCCATCGGCGAACTCAAGCGCGCCTATGCCCAGCTGCAAGCGGCGCATCAGGCACTGAAATCAGCGCAGGCGCAGCTGGTGCAGGCCGAAAAAATGGCCTCGCTCGGCCGGCTGGTAGCCGGCGTGGCGCACGAGCTGAACAACCCCATCAGCTTCATTCTGGGCAATGCCCACGCCATGCAGCGCTATGCCGGCAAGCTCGCCCGCTATCTCAATGCCATCCACGCCCATGACCTGAGCAGCGACAATCAGGCGCTGCGCATCGAGCTGAAAATCGACCGTCTGCTGGCCGACCTGCCCTCGCTCTGCGCCGGGCTGATGGAAGGTGCCGAGCGCAGCGGCCATATCGTGGATGCGCTGAAACGCTTTTCCGCCGTGGAAGAAAATACCCGGCAGCGGGTGGATCTGGCCGACCTCACCCAGCGCGCCGTGCACTGGGTCAGCCGGGCAGCGCCCTTTCGCGTCGAGGTCAGCAGCAGCGGGCTGGATGAGCCGGCCTGGGTGTGCGGCTCGGCCAACCAGTTGCAGCAGGTATTGGTCAACCTGATCCAGAATGCTTTCGATGCCATCGAGAAAACCCCGCAGCCCACACTGCAGCTACGGCTGGAACGCGCCGGCGACATGGTGGAACTGGGCCTGCAGGACAATGGCCCCGGCATCAGCGAAGACGCGCTGCCGCTGATTTTCGACCCCTTCTTCACCACCAAGCCCATCGGCAAAGGCACCGGGCTGGGCCTGTCCATCAGCTATGGCATCGTCGAACGCCATGGCGGCCAACTGAGCGCCGACAATCCGCTGAGCGGCGGTGCCTGCTTTACCTTGCGGCTGCCGGCCTTCCGCAACTGAATCGCCCGGCACCATGAAAAACGGCCTGCCCACAGGGCAGACCGTTTTGCTGAGCAGAGCGCTGCACATCAGACAGACACGCGTTCGCCCCACAGGTCGTGTTCGCTGCAATCCACGATATCCACCTCGACAAACTGGCCAGCTTCCAGGCCGACCGCATCATCGATGAACACCAGGCCGTCGATTTCCGGCGCATCGGCATAACTGCGGCAAATCGCCGTGCCTTCGTCGTCGATTTCATCCACCAGCACGGTCAGGCGCTGGCCGATGCGGGCTTCCAGTTTGCGGGCGCTGATTTCGGCCTGTACTTCCATGAAGCGCTCCTTGCGCGCCTCTTTCACCTCTTCCGGCACCTGATCCGGCAGTTCGTTGGCGGTTGCGCCCTCGACTGCGGAATAGGTGAAACAGCCCACGCGGTCCAGCTGTGCTTCGCGCAGGAATTGCAGCAGCTCTTCGAAGTCTTCTTCGGTTTCGCCGGGGAAGCCAACGATGAAGGTGGAACGGATCACCAGCTGCGGGCAGATTTCGCGCCATTTCTTGATGCGGGCCAGCACATTGTCGCTATTGGCCGGACGCTTCATCAGCTTCAGCACTTTCTGGCTGGCATGCTGGAAGGGGATATCCAGATAAGGCAGGATCTTGCCGTCGCGCATCAGCGGGATGACTTCGTCCACATGCGGGTAGGGATAGACATAGTGCAGGCGCACCCAGATGCCATGCTTGCCCAGCTCTTCGCACAGCTCGGTCATGCGGGTCTTGACCGGGCGGCCATCATGGAAGCCCAGCTTGTACTTCACATCCACGCCATAGGCCGAGGTGTCCTGCGAAATCACCAGCAGCTCCTTGACGCCGACACGGGCCAGGCTGGCAGCTTCGCGCAGTACATCGTGTACCGGGCGGCTTTCCAGATCACCACGCATCGACGGGATGATGCAGAAGGTGCAGCGGTGATTACAGCCTTCGGAAATCTTCAGGTAAGCGTAGTGCTTGGGCGTGAGTCGCACGCCGACATCCGGCACCAGATCAACAAAGGGATCGTGCGGCTTGGGCAGGTAGCTGTGTACCGCCGTCATCACCTCGTCGGTGGCATGCGGGCCGGTCACTGCCAGCACCGAGGGGTGCGCGCTCTGCACCACGCCATCCTTGGCCCCCAGACAGCCGGTGACAATCACCTTGCCGTTTTCGCTCAGGGCTTCGCCAATGGCGTCCAACGATTCGGTGACGGCCGAATCGATGAAACCACAGGTATTCACCACCACCAGGTCGGCGCCATCGTAGGAGGAGGAAATTTCATAACCTTCCGCGCGCAGGCGGGTGAGAATCTGTTCGGAATCACTCTGGGCCTTGGGGCAGCCAAGCGAAACCATACCGATACGAGGAGCTTTGGACATGTGGCGTAGTGCAAAAAATGAAAAACGCCAGATTATACAGCCATTTGCCACTTGATACCCAAGCATGCTTGAGCGGGAAATGGCAACAGAGTACCGCCTGGCATCGTAGCCTGTGCCGGCTGCTTTTTATCTGCAGACTCTGCAATCCAGCGCCCCAGCCGGCCTCATCAGTCAGAGCGACTGACAAAACACCTGCGGCAAAGCCAGCCAACCCAAGAAGTCCAGAGGCAGGAGGCATCGCAACAGCGCATAGCCAGGCCCTTGCTCCCGTCCATTTTTGCGCGAACCGGATGCAGAGGAAATTCGGCGACGATGCCACCGCAGGTTTGTGAGGAAAAATCAGGAGCGACAAAAGAAAAAACCCGTCTGGAAACGGGCTTTGTCAGCAGAGTGGATTGATCAGGACTTGCCTGCATCATCCTTGCCGGGCGGCACATAACCCGGGAAAGTGAAACCACTGAACAACTGCTTGGTCTGCTCCTGCATGCGGTTCTGCATTTCCAGGAACATGCCGGTACTCTGTTCCATATAGCTGGACATGACATTCTGGATCGCCGGACCCTGCAGCTTCATGAACTCGCCCCACATGGTGGTGTTGAACACTGCCTTGTCACCATACATGGCGCGGGTTTGTTCCTGCAGTTTCTGCTGCATCTGACCAAACAGCTGCAGGTTTTTCTCCAGGAAGGGGCCCATCATGCCCTGCATGGCCTGACCGTAAAAGCGGATGAACTGCGTCAGTACTTCATAGCTGAACATCGGCATTCCGCCATTTTCCTCCTCCAGGATGATCTGCAGCAGCACGCTGCGCGTGATGTCATCCTGTGATTTGGCATCGACAACCTGGATATCCACGTTTTCGAGCACCAGTTGCTTCACGTCTCCCAATGTGATGTAGGAACTTGTCGCCGTGTCATACAGGCGGCGGTTCGGGTACTTCTTGATGACCCTTTTTTCAACACTCATGTAACACTCCCGGATTATTGTCGTTGGTGTTGTGCACCCGCAATTTATCATAAATACAACAAGCTAGAGCAAAACTTCTATGCCCCTTGCACCGTGCATGCTACATTTCGCACTTATTGTGCAGTGCAATATAAAACAAGAAAAAAAATCTCAGTCAACACAGAGCTTGTCGGTCTTTTCTACGAAATTTAATGATGAGGGTTAAAAATATGTTCAATACCAACGATCAACTCAGCAAGATCTCCCTGTCCGGCTTTGAAGCCGCCCTGCGCGTCGCCCAGATCTCTCTGGACAGCGCCGAGCGCCTGGTCAAGCTGAACCTGGAAGCTTCCAAGCAAACCCTGGAAGAAAACGTCAAGGTTGCCAAGGCACTGGCCGGCGCTGGCGATGCTCAGGAAGCCCTGAACCAGTTCAACCAACTGGCCAGCCAATCCGTAGACAAGGCCGTTGCCAACTCCCGCAACGTATACGAAATCGTATCCGCTGCACAAAGCGAACTGTCCAAGCTGGCTGAAGAAAACCTCGGCAGCTTCAACAAGAACCTGATCACCGCACTGGAAGGTGCTGCCAAGAACGCCCCGGCAGGTTCCGACAATGCACTGAACGCCGTCAAGACCTCGCTGGCTGCCGCCGCTGCTGCCGTAAACAGCTTCAGCAAAGCTGCCCAGCAAGTTGCCGAATTCACTGACAGCAGCATCAAGGCTGCCAGCAGCGCCACTGCCGATGCAGTAAAGACTGCCACCAAGCGCGCCTGATTCACGGCCACGCTGACTGAAAACCCCGCTTTGGCGGGGTTTTTTGCTTTGCATGATGCAAGCAGGCCGGGGCAGGTTTACAATTATCTCTTTAGAGTTCCAGCAAAGACCACAGGTTCAACGCATGAAAATCAGCAGCAACTTTGACGCAGGCAGCATCGAAATCGTTTCCATGGAGAGTTTCGACGACATCCAGCTGCGAATTCCACATGACAATGCCTCGGACTTTGCTCAATGGTTTTACTTCCGGCTACAAGGCGCTGCCTATCAGGCATGTACGCTGCGTTTTCTCAATGCCGGCGAATGCGCCTACCCGGAAGGGTGGACTGATTACGAGCTGATGGCATCGTACGACCGTATCAACTGGTTCCGCGTGCCGGCTCATTTTGACGGCCAGACCATGACGGTTGAACACGTGCCGCTGGCCAATAGCGTGTATTACGCCTACTTCGAGCCCTACTCCCATGAGCAGCACCTGAATCTGCTGGGGCAGGCGCAAGGATCCGGCCTGTGCCAGATTCATGATCTGGGCTTTACCGTACAGGGCCGCGACATCAATTTGCTGACCATTGGTCATGAAGTCGAGTCTGATCTGAAAATCTGGGTAACCGCCCGTCAGCACCCCGGCGAAACCATGGCCGAGTGGTTTGTTGAAGGTTTCCTGAACCGCCTGCTCGATCCGCTGGACGCCACTTCGCGCGCCCTGCTGGACAAGGCTACCTTCTATGTGGTGCCGAACATGAACCCGGATGGCTCCATCCTGGGTAATCTGCGCACCAATGCAGCCGGCGCCAATCTCAATCGCGAATGGCTGGCACCGTCGGAAGAAACCAGTCCGGAAGTACTGGTCGTGCGTAACAAAATGCAGGAAACCGGCGTTGATTTGTTCCTCGACATCCACGGCGACGAAAAACTGCCCTATGTCTTTGTGGCCGGCACAGAGGGTGTTCCTTCCTACGATGAGCGTATTCGCCAGCTGGAAGACAAGTTCAAACACTACCTGATGGTGGCCAACCCGGACTTCCAGGATGAGTTCGGCTATGACAAGGATGCCCCGGGCTCGGCCAATCTGAGCCTGGCCACCAACTGGGTGGGTGAAAACTTCAAGTGCCTGGCCTTTACACTGGAAATGCCGTTCAAGGACAATGCCAACCTGCCTGATGATGACTATGGCTGGAATGGCCAACGCAGCCTGCGCATGGGTGAAGCAGCCCTGACGCCAATCTACGCAGTGATCAACGAATTACGCTGATCTCTCCCTACCCAGCAAAAAGCCGGAATCGCGATTCCGGCTTTTTTGTTTTTCGCAGCATGTAATCACATGGCTAGTGGCAGCTTGTCCAGCGCCTTCACCAGTTCGATTTCTGCCAGACACCAGTCACTCCCCTTTTCCAGCACCTTGCCCAGCGCTATCTGAAAATGCTTGCCGCGTGCTGTCATGTAATACTGCCGGCCCAGGGTATACACCGAGATCGGCATGATCAGGGCATTGATACGGCGCCCGCCACGGTCAAAGGGCACAAACAAGGCGATATGCCCTGCCAGCCACACCATGTCAGGCGGCAAGGTGGGATCGATCAGCTTGCTGTCGGTGGGGCGGATGGAGGCCGCCACTGGCCGGGTACACAGGGTTTCCACCCCGAGATAAATGCGCTCCCGCTGATTGGCCCGCTTGACCCGCCGCACCAGCCCCAGGCTCCAGTTGGTGTTATCGACATCTCGATAGCCCACCAGGCTACCCAGCGTGACCCATTCATTACCCAACGAGTCCAGCGTCACGCCAAGGCCGCTCTGGCTGATATTCTCGACCGACCAGCGCAAGAACTCGTCACGCAAAGACTGCGGTGCCGGCGCAGAATCGCCGGACATGGCAAGCGGAGCCAGCGCGAGTGTACTGCGATCGCGCTTGCGACTGGTGACAAAGCCATAGATACGGATATTGGCCGCATCATCAAAGCTGTCGTTGTCCGTATGACGTGCCTGCGCCTGAATGGCCTCATCCGGCTGACGAATCAGCCGGTGCAGGGTGGACAGACGATGCGCCACTTCCAGATTACGGTTTGTCACCGCAACACGTTCGGCACGCTCAAAGCGCAGCGGCTTGGCAGACCACTCACGGCACAGCATGTGCAGCAAGCTGGCATCAATACCAGGCTCGATCCATGGCTTGAGCTCTGGCGGCACCCGCCCCCCCTCCATCACCGTGGCCCAGCCATGGATGATTTCCACCATATTGGCAGTACTCCAGAACCGGGCGGATTCACTGACAAAACTGGGATTGGCACGAGCAGCAGGCTTGGCCTCGGCCAGTGTCACAGCAAAGCTGGCATCTTCATCATATTGCGGATGCAGCGACATGCGATTGGAAACGAGGCACAGCAGCTGATAAGAGAAATTGAATTGTCGCAGGCTGAGATTGCCACTACTTAACAATGACAACATCAACATGATCAGATATTGATCCTGTACCGTAGTACCCGGACTGCCTTCCCCGAATAAAAATACCGGGGTGGAGTCAATACGTCGCTGCTCTGCCAGGCGATAAAGCTGATTTACATTCAGCCAGAAAACATCATCCGGGCTGAAATGCCGCAAATATTGCCAACGGGCGAACTCGCCAAAGAAATGCATCATGCGTACCAATACCAATGGCAGCATGGCACGCACCCGCTCTTCTTGCTGCATGTCGGTATCAAGAGACAAGGCACGCTGATAAAACTCGAGAAACTGCTTTCCATACGCCAGTATCTGCGAGCGCAACTGCCCTTCCAGTACCTTAGGCATACGGGAATTCATAAAATACTGCGTGCACAAATTTTCATGCAGCGGCTGGATTTCCAGATTAAGCGTCAACACCGCATCCAGCAAATCTGCCGTCACATGGGGAGACAGCATATTGACCTCGGCCAGCATCTCGGTAATTCTCTCGTGCGCAGCCGCGCCATACTCTTGCTTCAGAGTATCGGCATAGGCTTTGGCAGCCGCTGCATTGGCCAAAGGATCTGACTTGTTCTTTGAGCCTCGGGAGAAGAAGTCCAACATGGCGTAACTTTCAGTCTGTCATCGTGACGGGATCAGGGCGAACCCGGAGCTTGCACTCGTCGGCCATACCAGTATTTATACAAGCCGGCAAATCAGCAAGAAGAACTTGCGCCCCAAAACAAAAAGCGCCCGTGCAGGCGCTTTTTGTCAGGCACTTGGAAGACAGTGTCACATCAGATAGCAAGATCTTCAAGCGTTTTGCCAGCAGCCAGCAGTTCCTGTACCCAAACCGGCTTACGGCCACGGCCAGTCCAAGTCAGCTCTGCATTTTCCGGGTGACGATACTTGGCTTCAACCGGCTTGCGCACAACGGCACCCACCTTGCCCAGAACCTCTTCTACGCTCAGGCCATAAGCCTTTGCCAGCTCGATGATCTGCTTTTTAGCCTTGGATTTTTCTTCGGATTCACGACGTTTGATTTCGTTTTCAACGTCGCTTTTCAATGCTACCAGTTCAGTAAAGCTAAGATTGCTAATATCCATTTTGCCGCCCTTATTATTCAGTTGGAGAACCACTGATTCAATTTAGCCAAAAGCCTATCTTCTCGTCAAGGCAAAGAGGTTAAATTTCAGTAAACAAAGCAATTTTTATTCATCCTGCGTAGGATAGGGCAAAGCCAGCTGCTCCAGCGCATTGATATATTCTGTCTCCAGATAAATACCCTTATCCCAGCATGCCGACTGCGCCACAACCAAAGCCTCATACTTGCTGTCTTCCACCTGACAAATTGCGGCCACCATACCGATAGACTGATCGGGCAGTTCAGGACTAAATAACTTGCTGCCAACCGCAGCAAATTGCGTCAGACGAGCCTTGAATAAGCGCCGTTTCAGCTTGCCCAGGTACTGGGTACGCGCCACAATTTCCTGGCCAGGATAACAGCCCTTTTTAAAGCTGACGGCGCCAATTATTTCCATATTGGCCATTTGCGGCACGAACTGTTCTTGCGTGGCCTGCGTCACCCATGCAATGCCGGCATCAATATCACGAACAGCCCAGGCTGCGGCAGACACGGCTACCGCAGCTACTCCTTGCAGCAATGCCGGCAATGGTGAATCAACCGCCGGACACACCAGATACCCTCCGTCGGGCAGCGCAATCGCCACATCAGCGCCCTGCTGCATCACATTGAGCGGTGGCTGTTCTTTGGCGTTGAAATACTGCTCCACGACCGACTGCAATAATGGGCCGCGCAAACCGGCCACCGGTGACAACGAGGTATCCAGCAAAGTCACCTTCACCTTGGAACGCATGACAAACATGGTCAGGCGCTTGGCGATTGCGGCGGCAATATCGGCCGACAACAACAGATAATAACTGTCCGCATGCTGCCAGATTAGAAAGCTGGCCAGCATGCGCCCCTTGGCAGTGGAATAGGTACTGAATTGCGCACGCGCGATGGACACATCCCGGATATCGGCAGAAAACTGCCCCTGCAGAAAGGTTTGCGCATCCTCGCCCTGCACCTGGATGATTCCCAGGTTATCCAGCAGTGCAAGCGCATTGCCGGTGCGCACGGCAGTGACTTGTGCCAGAAAATCGGAAAATGACAGCCGCCCTTCCTGGTCGATCTGTCCCTGATTCTTGTCTACCCACGACTGCCACGGCTGCTTCATGTTGCGATACCTGTGATTAAGCACACTAAATTAGTCAAGAATTTTACTTTTTTCAGCCCATTCCTGCCAGCGCCACTGTGCACCAGAGCCGCATGCCGTGGCGATATTCTTTTCGCCTCATGGACTTAGTCCACACACTACCCCCGACCATTTAAAAAGCTGGCATTTTCCATGGGCAAAGCGTTGACAGGCCTGATTGCCGTCGGTATAGTTCGCACTCTCTTGGATGTTCCCTGATAGCTCAGTTGGTAGAGCGACGGACTGTTAATCCGCAGGTCGCAGGTTCGAGCCCTGCTCGGGGAGCCAAGACCCTACAATTTATTGTGCATTGCCGGTTATTCCCTGATAGCTCAGTTGGTAGAGCGACGGACTGTTAATCCGCAGGTCGCAGGTTCGAGCCCTGCTCGGGGAGCCACCCCTACAATGCCATGCCAGTTTATTCCCTGATAGCTCAGTTGGTAGAGCGACGGACTGTTAATCCGCAGGTCGCAGGTTCGAGCCCTGCTCGGGGAGCCAGACAAAAGCCCGCTTTGATAGCGGGCTTTTTGCATTCCATTTGCGCCAAATATTCCCTTTTGACAAAACCTCTGTTTCTCGCCAAGAATCGTCTGGCTTTCAGCACTGTTTATTCGTGTTAAAATAAGCATCAATTAACTCTGTATTAAACAATAACCATAGGATCAGCCATGTCCATTCTGAAGGAATTCAAGGAATTTGCTGTTAAAGGCAATGTCATCGATCTGGCCGTCGGTGTGGTCATTGGTGGTGCGTTCGGCTCCATCGTCAAATCACTGGTCGACGATGTCATCATGCCGCCCATCGGCCTGCTGATCGGCAATGTCGATTTTGCCAACCTGTTCTTCGTATTGAAGGAAGGTGCCAAGCAAGCCGGGCCTTACGCCTCGGTGGCTGCCGCCAAACAGGCAGGTGCGGTAACCATGAACATCGGCCTGTTCATCAACTCGCTGGTTAGCTTCACCATTGTTGCCTTCGCCATTTTCATGCTGGTGAAAGCCATCAACAAGCTGAAGCGTGAAACCCCGGTTGAAGCTGCCCCCGCAGCCGCCACCAAGGAATGCCGCTACTGCCTGTCCAGCGTGCCAGAGAAGGCCAGCCGCTGCCCTTGCTGCACATCGCAACTGGATTGATCTTTTAAAGCATGCTCCAATAAAAAAGAGGCCGAATGGCCTCTTTTTTATTTCCCTTCGCGCCGGCCTTTATTCTCCAGGCCTGCCGCCTCCAGCAGACTTCCAGGATCAAAGCCCAGACGCAGCGCCCCCCAGTGCCGACCATCCAGGAAGACCGGCAGTGTCAGCTCCGACAGGATTTCGCCGGTATCACGCATATAGGTATGCAGCAGGAAGGGTTCGGTATTGCGGGCCGACTTGAGGCCGGCAGGATCGGCAAAAATGCGCTTATCGCGGCTATTTACCAAATCCTTTTGCTCGTCGCCAGTCAGTGGCTGGCTATACCAGCTGTTATGGGTAGGCGCATAGCCATTGTTGTCCACCAGCAAGCAGAAGCGCCCTCCCACCACATCACGCACCAGACTGTCGTAATGTGCCTGCACCAGGCCTGTCAGCTTCTCGTCATAGGCGGTGTGGTATTTACTGGGTTTGCTGCCGGGGATGGGCTGATAACGCTGGTCAAACACATTGACGCCGGCTTTTTGCTGTTGCTGCAGCACACCCTGCAACTGATCACGCATGCCGCGCGCCAAGCCTATCATGCGGTCAAATTCACCCTCGCCGATTACGAAGCGCGATACCATTTCCTGCACCTGTTCGGCCACTCCGGACAATTCATCGGCAACCTGCTCGGTATGGTTGAGGCGTTCGGTTACCTGCTGTCCCAGATCGTGAATTTCCGACACATGCCGGTTTACCTGCCGATTGGTTTCGGCGAAATCTTCCATGGTGCCTGCGATTTGCGTAAGGCTGCTGGCGGTGGATTCAAAATCACCCATCATGCGGCCAAAGTGCTGCGAGGCACGTGAGACAACCTCGCGGGCCTGATGGGTTCCCGCGGTGATTTCATTGGTTTCCACCTGGGTATCCGACACCAGCCCCAGCATGCCGTCGATATTGCTGGAGATCTCGTCGGTGGCCTTTTTCACCTTTTCCGCCAGCTTGCGCACTTCGTCGGCCACTACCGCAAAACCACGGCCGCTTTCGCCTGCCCGTGCCGCCTCGATGGCCGCATTCAGTGCCAGCAGATTGGTCTGGTCGGAAATATCCTTGATCAGATCGACAATAGTCTTGATGCTGGCCGAGCGCTGACTCAGATCTTCCACGGTCTCGTTAAAGTGGCTTACCTTCTGGCTGATATCGTAAATGCGGTCGGCCACGGTCTTCAGTTCGTCATAAGACTCGCGCGCCACATCCAGATTGGAAAGGGTGGACACGGAAATGCTTTGCGTCTGGCCGGTTACCTGATTAATGCCCGTGGTGGTCTGATCGCTGGCATCGCGTACGCGAGTAGCGAATTCATCCTGCCGCACGGCACTGTTCAAGGATTCACTCACATTTTTACGGGTACGGGCGGAGTCCATGGCGATACGCACGGTCATCAGCCGCACATTGCTGATGATTTCGCGCATTTTCAGCTGGAAGCGATTATAGGAAACCGAAACATCGCGGATTTCGTCGTAGGTAATGGCCGGAATATCGCGTGACAGATCCCCCTCGCCAGCGCCAATCTCATTGAAAATGCCGATAATCATGTTCAGCGGCCGCACAATGAGATAGCGCAGATACCAGACCATGAAGCAAGTAAAGGCCACACCCAGCCCCCACAGGCAGCTGCCCCAGAAAATGGCACTGTCGATACTGGACAGGATATTGGCGGAAACCGAGCCGGGAACCGCCGGGTTATTCAGTTGGCCACGAATATCGGTCAACACCAGATAGGAATAAGCCAACATGATCAACTGGAACAGGCTTAAACAAAAAAAACTGCACAATTTCCTGGTCAGTGTATTGAAGAAGGTTTTTTCGACCAGGGTATATACGCGCCAGAACCAATCCATGCTCTCTCCTTACGACCTGCTGATATTGCTTGTTATATGTTTAAAGCGGGCGCTACATTTTTACCTTAAATCTGTGAAATAACCAATCCCAATTGCAATAAAAATGACGGTTATCAAGAACCATTCGCAGGTAGTTCACAGCAAGCACAAACTGTAACTACAGGATATGAAAGATTATTCTGCCAGCCCACTGCCTGCGGCAGGCTTGCGCTGCCACACCATCCAGAACTCCTGGCCGGCAAACACCGGCAAAGCTGCACCAACCGGCTGGCAGTCTCTCAACTCAAAGCCCTCAGCAAACAGTTGCTGCAGTGCAGCGCGGCTCGTACCAAAGGGAGGCCCCTTGGCTTTGTCCGCCAGAAAAAACACCCCGGCCAGATAGGCGCCACGAGGAGTCAGTTGCATCATCTTCTGGGTATAGTCTCTCCACATCCTCGGCGGCAAGGCGCACAAGAAGGCTCGCTCGAACACCAGGTCGTATATTGCGGCGGCTTCAAGGGCAAAGAAGTCGGCCTGCCACAGACGCGCCGGGCTGTCTTGCAGTGCGGCCGCCGCGCGCCGAATGGCTTCATGGCTGAAATCGATGGCATCCACCTGCATGCCGGCCTGTAACAGCCAGCGCACATCCGCCGCCGAGCCGCACCCCGGCAGCAAGACTCTACTGCCTTGCGGCAGGCTGGCGATGAAGCGATGCATATGTGCATCCGGCTGCGCTCCCTCCCATGGCGTAACGCCCTGCTGGTAGCGCACATCCCAGAAATCTGCCAAGGAACTGTCCTGCGCCATATTTCAGTTCTCCATTAACTACTAATTAGCCAGCGCAGCATACTCACGCAATTGCGCTGTGATGCCATCCAGGCCTTGCTGCACATCCAGCGGCAGCGACCGGCCATCCGGCAAGCGCAGTTGCACACCGGAGGACTGCATGCGAATGAACAAGCGCCGCCCATCCAGCGACAACATCCCCCACTCCTCACCATCCAGTTGCTGCAGGTCGAGCAGCACCCCCAGCCGCTCGGCGATATCCAGCAAGGGCTGCCGCTGCGGCAACTGCTGCCAGACCTGCTCACGGGCGGGCTCATCCATGAAGCACCAGTTGGAAATCTCGGCAAAGCTGCGGCCGCAGCCCCGGCAGACATTGTCACCAACGGCCGTTGTGCAACGGGCGATACACGGTGAATCAGGACGCTCAAGCACCATGCACCACTCCAAACTGAAACACTTCTGTCATATTTCTTGACTTTCCCAACAAAAATGTCAGATAAATGAAAGATCGCTGCAACAATATAAACACAAATGCCACGCAACGAATTATTGGTATTCCGAATACTACGCATTTTGCGCCTGAAACAGGTGCAATATCTGGACGAGCGCCAGCTCATCGCCGCCATTCGCCGCGAAACCGGTGATGAATTCAACGAGCTGATCATCCATGAGCATCTGCGCCATATGCAGCAGCATGGCCTGCTCAAGCCTGTCAATCTGCGCAAGGTCAATGGCTACGCCCTGGACTGGGCCGGCTACGACTATCTGGATGCTTCCTGAAACCGGGTCCACCACCCCGGTCAACAAGATCGGCTCTGCGGCAGGATGCCGTCCTGAAAACAGAAAACCCCGGTTTGACCGGGGTTTTTCATTACAGGCAACAACAGTTCAGCCCTGAGCAGGCGGCGACGGTGACAGCATGGCCAACTCCTCTTCGCTCAGCAAGCGCGACAGCGTGACAAAGCGCATTCCTTCGGCCGACTCCAGCGAAAAGCCCCCGCCACGTCCCGGTACAGCATCAATGGTCAGTGCGCAGTTCTGCCAATAGCCATACAGAAATTCGCTGATGTAAAAAGGGCAGCCGCCGATTTCTCCCAACAGGATGTCATGATCGCCAACACGGAATTCCTGCTGGGTAAAGCACAGTGGCGCACTGCCGTCGCAACATCCACCAGACTGGTGGAACAGCAAGGAACCATGGCGCTGGCACAACACCGACAACAGTTCCGCAGCACGCTCTGTCATGTTGACGCGGGAAATCATGTCACCCCTTTTTGCGAGAAACCGGCGGCGCCAAAGCGAGGGCGACTTGCGCCACCCCCAAGGAGGACCGCTGCTTGCAAGCGGTCAACCGCCCGCAGGCGGTGACCGTGAAAAGAACTGCTTAGAAGAAGCCCAGTGCCTTCGGGCTATAGCTCACCAGCAGGTTCTTGGTTTGCTGGTAGTGATCCAGCATCATCTTGTGGGTTTCGCGACCAATGCCGGATTTCTTGTAGCCGCCAAAGGCAGCATGTGCCGGGTAGAGGTGATAGCAGTTGGTCCAGACACGGCCAGCCTTGATCTCGCGGCCCATGCGATAGGCGGTATTGCCATCACGCGTCCACACCCCTGCCCCCAGGCCAAAGGCGCTGTCATTGGCAATGTGCAGTGCTTCTTCCTTGTCCTTGAAGGTGGTGACAGCCACGACTGGCCCGAAGATTTCCTCCTGGAACACACGCATCTTGTTGTGGCCGGCCAGGATGGTGGGCTGTACATAGAAGCCCTCTGCCAGTTGGCCACCCAGATGGGCCTGGCCGCCACCAGTCAGCACCTGTGCACCTTCGGCGCGGCCGATGTCGATATAGGACAGGATCTTGTCCAGCTGCTCACGCGAGGCCTGAGCACCGATCATGGTGGACATGTCCAGCGGATTACCCTGCTTGATGGCTTTGACGCGTGCCACGGCACGTTCCATGAAGGCTTCGTAGATGGATTCCTGCACCAGCACGCGCGACGGGCAGGTACATACTTCGCCCTGATTGAGGGCAAACATGGCAAAGCCTTCCAGCGCCTTGTCGAAGTAATCGTCGTCCTCGCGCATCACGTCTTCGAAGAAGATATTGGGTGACTTGCCACCCAGCTCCAACGTCACCGGGATGATGTTTTCGGCAGCGTACTGCATGATCAGGCGGCCAGTGCCGGTTTCACCGGTGAAGGCGACCTTGGCAATGCGCGGATTGGTGGCCAGCGGCTTGCCGGCTTCCACGCCAAAGCCGTTCACCACATTCAGTACGCCATCGGGCAGCAGATCGGCAATCACTTCCATCAGCACCAGAATGGCCATCGGGGTCTGCTCGGCCGGCTTGAGCACCACGCAGTTGCCGGCAGCCAGCGCCGGGGCCAGCTTCCAGGCGGCCATCAGCAGCGGGAAATTCCAGGGAATGATCTGGCCGACCACGCCCAGCGGTTCGTGGTAGTGGTAGGCCACGGTGTCTTCGTCCAGTTCGGACAGCGAGCCTTCCTGGGCACGCAGACAAGCGGCAAAGTAGCGGAAGTGATCAACTGCCAGCGGCAGGTCGGCCGCATTGGTCTCGCGGATGGGCTTGCCGTTGTCCAGCGTTTCGACCAGGGCCAGGAAAGGCAGGTACTCTTCCATGCGGTCGGCAACCTTCAGCAACACATTGGCGCGCACCGCCGGTGCAGTACGACCCCAGCGATCGGCTGCGGCATGGGCGGCATCCAGTGCCAGTTCGATGTCAGCCGCGGTGGAGCGGGCAATATCGCACAGCGGTTTGCCGTCGATCGGGCTGACATTGGTGAAATATTGCCCTTGTACCGGCGCTACCCAGCGGCCGCCGATGAAATTTTCGTAACGGGATTTCAGCGGGAGTTTCTTGCTGAGTGCTGCGAGTGCTTGCTGATACATGACGTTGCCTCCTGGCTATTAGAATCGGAGCGCCGGTCGTTGCTACCGGCTGCCAAGTCATTGTGCGAAATCACCCGCCATTCCTCTATTCGACTTTGGTCTTAGAACAGCCCCCGCGCCACCTGGCCAATGCCTTCTTCCTGGATCTCGCCTGATGACAAAGCCAGCTTGCCCAGATGGCCGATCAGCGCCCGCAGCCTGGCCGGCCGCACCGGCTTGCTGAGCAAGGACCAGCCTTCGGCAGCGATTTCGGCGGCCACTTCCGGGCTGCGATCTGCGGTGATGATGGCAGCAGGAATCTTCACCTGTAGCTGGCGGTATAGCGCCAGGATGACTTG
Organism: Aquitalea aquatilis; assembly: GCF_005155025.1. Lineage (NCBI taxonomy): Bacteria > Pseudomonadati > Pseudomonadota > Betaproteobacteria > Neisseriales > Chromobacteriaceae > Aquitalea > Aquitalea aquatilis. The sequence continues at coordinate 3,895,869 of NZ_CP039731.1, forward strand.
CGGCCCGCTCACATCGTGATCCAGATGATAGTCAGCCAGAATCACATCCGGCGGGCGACTAAGTTGTCCCAACAAGGCTTGGGCCTCGTCCAGTCCGGCAGCGGCCAGTGGCAGGCAGCCCCAGCCAGAGAGCAAGGTGCTCATACCGGCCAGAATCGTCGCTTCGTTGTCGATCAGCAAAATTGTCAGGCCCAGCAATTCCGATGGCAGCACCGTACTGATCCCTTCCTGCTGCCGCGGCATGGCGCTGGCGGCGGCCTGCTCGCCATAGGGCAGCACGATGCCGAAAAATGAGCCGCGCCCATGCTGCGAACGTACTTCCAGCCGGTGCTGCAAGCGCGTGGCCAGCCGCTTGACGATGGCCAGCCCCAGCCCCAGTCCCTTGCTGCACATGGCACGGTGCTCGGGCAAGCGCTGGAATTCTTCAAAAACCTGCGCCAGCTTGTCAGCCGGAATGCCCTGCCCCTGATCCCACACGCCAACCAGCACACCTTCGGCGGTACGACGGGCCGCCAGCAATAGCCGGCCATGCTCGCTGTAACGCAAGGCATTGCTGAGAAAATTGCGCAGGATGCGGCTGAGCAAGACCCAGTCGCTATACACCACCGCGCCACACAGGTGGCTGCGCAGGCTCAATCCGCGCTCGGCCACCAGCGGGCTGAATTCGATGCTGAGCTGGCGCAGCAGCTGGTCGATATGAAAATGACTGCGCTCCACCTCGATAGCACCGGCATCGATGCGCGACAGTTCCAGCAGGGTATTGATCAGATCATCCACGGCCTCCAGCGAGCTTGCGGCATGCTGCACCAGCCGCATGTTTTCACCGCTGGCTTCGCGTTCGGCCAGGCTGGCCACAAACAGCCGCGCGGCATTCAGCGGCTGTAGCAAGTCGTGGCTGGCCGCGGCAAAAAAGCGCGTCTTGCTGCGATTGGCCTCTTCGGCGGCGACAATGGCTTCCTGCAAGCGGCTATTGGCACGGCGCAGCTCGCTGGTGCGGGCGGTAACCCGCAGCTCCAGCTCCTGCTTGGCCTGCGTCAACACCTGTTCGGCACGGCGGGTCTGGGTAATGTCCTGGATCAGCGCATAGAAGCCATGCACCACGCCGTCTTCGCCAATATGCGGGATAAAGGCGGCCTGGGCGTACTCCACCGAGCGCTTGGGTGCCGGCATTTTCAGCTCGAATACCGACGACACCCCGGCCAGCGCGCGTTCGACAAAATGCTGGCGCGGATCGTACAAGGCCGGCCCCAGCACCTCGCGCAGGGTACGGCCATTGATTTCCTGTACCGGCAGGCCAAACCAGTCTTCGTAGCCCTTGTTGGTGAAGCGGTAAATCTGGTCTTTGTCGACATAGGAAATCAGCGCCGGCAAGGCATCGGTAATCAGCCGCAGCTTGGACTCACTCTCGCGCAAGGCCAGTTCATCGCGCTTGCGGGCGGTGACATCGCTGCAGGTAATGACAAAGCCGGCATTGGGCATGGGGCAGGATTCGATTTCCAGCACCAGGCCGCTGGCTGTTTCCACCTCGTAGCTGCCATTGACCGGGCACAGCAGCGGAATTTCCGCACTGCCCGGCAAGGCCTGCCCAACGCGCAAGGCCGCCGGCGACAGTCCGGCCAGCTCGCAAAAACGGTGATTCCAGGCCAGCAGCAGTGACTGGTGATCAAACACCGCAATACCCTGACGCAGGCTGTTGACAGTAGCCTCCAGCAACTGACGGTGGGCGGCCTGATCCTGCTGCCGCAAGCGCTGCTCCTGCCGTTTGATTTCGCTGATATCGGTATAAATGGCCACTCGGCCACCGTCGGCGGTCTGGCGTTCGCTGATGCGCAAATAGCGGCCATCGCTGAGCGCTTCCAGATAGCTGCCACTGCTGTCACGGTGTAGCTGGATGCGCTGCTGCCGCCAGTGTTCGACCTGGCCCAGCGCCTCCAGCGCGCTGCCGGAATCGGCCAGATGATCGAGGTACTCGGCAAACTGCATGCCGCTGCGCACATGCCGTCGCAATGCCGGCTGCAGCTCGACAAAGCGCTGGTTGAAGCGCACCAGCCGGTCGTGCTGGTCCCACTGGGCAAAGCCGTCAGCAATGGTATCCACCGCCACGCCCAGCCGGTTATTGGCTTGCTCGGCCGCTAGCCGGGCTTCTTCCAGCGCGATATTGCTGGTTTTCAGCTCATTCATGGCGCGCTCGAGTGCGTGGGTACGCTCCTGGATACGTTTTTCCAGCTCGGCCGATACCTGGAAGATGGTGAAGGAATTGCCATTGTCGGCCATGCCGCTTTCCACGCGGTAGATCAGGGCCTTGTTGATCTTGCGCAGCTTGGCATTGTCCTTTTCCAGCCGGGCAATGTGCAGCAGCAGCTGTGATGGATCAGCCACCGATAAATCCAGCTCCTGTTCCATCATCCCGCTCCGTGTATTGCGGCCGTCCCGGCGGCATAGCCGATGGCAATGCCGGTGAAGGTCTGGTTGACATGCATGGCATTGAACTGCTCGCCATAGGTGTTGAAACCCACCACACGGTTTTGCACCAGCAAACCGGACAGGCGGCTTTGTGCGGCGGTATTGCTGATCATGATGCGCCGCAAGATGCAGTCACAGCCCAGCACCACCTGCAGACGGCCCAGCTTGCTGCGGACCTGGGCAAAGGTGTGGGCCAGGCTGCCCACCAGATCTTGCTGTTCGGTGCCGGACAGCACCACCCCCTCGTCCACGCTGCAGAAAAAAGACAGCGACAAGTCATCGTTGACGCGCTGGATGGAGCGCGCATAAGGCACACCGCCCACTTGCAAGACCAGCGGGTGGGCGGCAAAGGTGTGCGGGTCCAGCTGCTCGGGGTCCAGCCCCAGCAGCCGGCAGTATTCTGCCGCCGCCGGTTCGGCATTGATCTCGGTGACCAGCCGGCTATCGGCATCGGCCTCGGTAATCACCATGCGCTCGCCACTGCGGGCGGCATGCTCGGACTTGAACATCTCGAAGGGATGACGGCTGGCCACCATCACAAAAGCCGCGCTATTGCTGTGAAAGCGTCCATTCAGCAGGATGGCGGTGTTTTCGAAGCGCATATTGTCACCGGCCGACCCGCCCAGCAAGGGGATATGCCCCAGTGCCGACGACAGCCGGCTGGCCACCCGCTCCTCGCAGGCCGCCAGCCCGTCGATCAGCATCAGGGCAAAGCTGTTGCGGTCGATTGCCTGGCCGCTCTTGCGCGCCAGCTCATGCCGCGAAGTCATCACCGCCTCGAAGGCATCGGACAGTTCGAAAGCGTGCAGATTATCCAGCCGTGCAGCCACGGCAAAGAAGTCGGGCTCGGCAAAACTCACCCCGCTGATACTGCCCTGCTGATAGCCATGACAGCCGATTTCCCCTGCCGTGGTACAGCCCACCACCAGCGCATCGCCAAAATGCCGGTGCAAGCTGGGGCCGAGGCGGGCCAGATCGTAGGCCGGGGAAATAAACAGCAATACCAGTGCCAGGTCTGGCTGATGCAGCTGCTGAAACAGCTCGGCTGCGGCCAGTGCGGGGTCCTGCTGCTGGGTACTTCCCAGCAGCACCAGGCTATTCTCCATCTTGTCTCCAGCTTGCCGTCTCACCACAGCGGGCGGCGGCCTTGTCATTCTATTGACCGGTCTTTGCCGGCTTGAACTGTGCTGCCCGTACCGCCTGCCTTGCACAAGATGGCGCTGGCCGGCAGATACGGCAAACAGGCTGATTCATTCTAGCGCGATCAGCGCGCAGATCATCCAGCCATGGCGCTCAATCAGCCGTGCAGCGCCAGATGAGCGCCAGACATGCAGCGGACATGCTGCCAGCATTGGCCGATTCAGGCTATAGTCTTGGACGCTGCCGCTGCCGGGCGCGCTATTTTGCGAGACTGAATCGATATGGAAATGAGTGTACTGATTGCCGACGACCACCCGCTGTTTCGCGAAGCCTTGAAGGACGTGGTGCGGGAAGTGTTTGGCCCGGACATCCACCTGATCGAATGCACCTCGCTGGCGGAAGCCAGCGCTGCCATCCACGACGACAGCCTGGAGCTGGCACTGCTCGACCTCAATATGCCGGGCATGCAGGGGCTGAGCGGCGTCGCCAGCCTGCGCCATGCCGCGCCAGTCGTGCCGCTGGTGGTGGTGTCCGCCGACGAGCGCAGCGAAGTGGTGCAAGCGGCATTGGCGCTGGGGGTATGCGGTTTCATTCCCAAATCCACCCCGCGCCAGCAAATGGCGGAGGCGGTGCGCCGCATCAGCGCGGATGGTGAAATCTACCAGCCGCCACAGCTCGCCGGCCACGATACCAACAGTCCCACCGCCATCCCGCTCTCGGCCGAACAGCAAGCCATGCAGGCCCGACTGGCCAGCCTGACCCGCCAGGAACGCTGCGTGCTGGAGGCTATTGTCGCCGGCAAACCCAACAAGATCGTGGCGCACGAACTGAATATCGCCGAGAGCACGGTCAAGGCGCATGTTTCCGCCATCCTGCGCAAGCTGGAAGTCAGCAGCCGCACCCAGGCCGTGATCAAGGCCGGGCCGCTGCTGGAGTAAGGCGGGACACGGGCCGCCAACCAGGCTGGCAATGACAAGGCCCCGCCAGCATGTCACTGCGCGGGGCCTTGTTCATCAGCAAAATCAATCAGACCTGATACTGCGCCACTGCCTTGCCCATGCGCTCCACATTGAGCTGCAAGCGGGTCGATGCGGCTTCGGTAGCATGCGCCACCTCCAGGTTTTTACCAGTCAGGGCGGCCACCGACTCCAGCCCCTGGCCCATCAGATCCATGCCCATTTTCTGCTCATCGGCCGAATGGCTGATTTCCGCCACCATGCTGACGGCTCTTGCCATTTGCACACTGATTTCATCCAGCACCGCATGGGCCTGATGCACCAGCTCGACACTGGTGCCCACTTGCGCCGCACTCTGGCGCATGCCGGTCACCGAACCCACGGTATCGGCCTGGATGCGTGAAATCATCTTGTCGATTTCCTGGGTGGCATTGGCCGTACGCTCAGCCAGCTTGCGTACTTCGTCGGCCACCACGGCAAAGCCACGTCCGGTTTCGCCAGCACGGGCGGCCTCGATGGCGGCATTCAGCGCCAGCAAATTGGTTTGATCGGCAATATCCTTGATGACACTGGCCACCTTGCCGATGTCTTCAGTGCGCCGGCCGAGTTTTTCCACAGTTTCAGCCGAGGTGGCAACGGTAGCCGCCAGTTCGCGAATGGTTTCACTGGCCCGCTCTGACAAGCGTGCCGCCTCGCCAGCCTTGCTACCGACATCACGCGTCACCGACTCGGTATCGTGGGCATGCTGCGCGATCAAACCTATCGATGCCGCCAGCTGCTCAATGGTGGCAGCCGAAGCCGTGGTCTTTTCGGTTTGCAGCGATGCAGACGAAACCAGCGACACCACGCTCTGGTTCAGATTGCCCGAGGTATCCTGCACATTGTGGGCCGAATTCATCATCACCTGGATGGTGGCACCGACGGCGGCCGTCTGGTTATCCAGCTCCGTCGCAATCTTGCTGATCAGATCACCGCGCTTGGGGTGCAAATTGGCGCGTAAATTGCCTGTTTTGAGCAGATCCTGCAAGAAGTGGTGGATGCGCGTCAGGCGACCAAGCACTCCCGGCAGGATGAATACCACCGCCAGCAAGCAGCACAGCAGCGCCAGCACCGCCGCACCCTGAAACAAAGGCATGAAACTGCTCTGGCTACTAGCCAGCAAACCCAGCAGCAAAGCCAGTGCAGCAAGCACCAGCACAGCGTAGAGCTGAAACACAAAACCACTCACCGCTTGCACCAGTGGTGACCGTTTTTTCACTACTGCGCCATTTTCGATAGACAAAGAGCGATCGCCCTGGCGGATGCGGCCATACAGCAGCTCGGCGGCAGCCACTTCCTCACGCCCGGGAGGGGTACGCACCGACTGGTAACCAACAATCTGCCCGTTTTCACGCACCGGGGAGGCATTGGCACGCACCCAGTAAAAACCACCATCCTTGCGCCGATTCTTCACCAGGCCACGCCAGGGCCGCCCATCCTTCAGATTGCGCCACATATCGGCAAATGCCGCTTCCGGCATATCGGGGTGACGAATCAGGTTATGCGGCTGACCAACCATCTCCTCTTGATCGAAGCCACTGATCTGGGCAAAGGCGCTGTTAGCCTCGACAATATTACCCTGGGTATCGGTACGTGAATAAATGAACACACCATCTGGAACGATGGTTTCTTGCTGGTTGACTGGCTGATTATTTCGCATATCTTTTTGTTTTATTTGGTGTTTATCAAAAATACATCATGACGCAACCAGGGAGAATAGTGATTGATTACCCTGCTTGTTTTTTGGCTCGATGGCGGCCCACTCCGGTTTTAATTGGACACGGCCAAATCATAAGCCGATTAAACCAGAGCACTACTGCAAGCGCACTGATTCATGACAAAAACAATAATAACTGTGTGGTTTTTGCACTTCAGGAAAATTTGCTGATTGCTTTACTGCGAAACCTGCAGATACAGCAGACTACATAGCAATAAGTTAAGAGACATTACAGTAGGAGAAGTGAAATGCAGCAATAACAGGCAATAAATAACAGTATGAAAAAGCAGAAACGTACAGACAAGCCGATCCGTGGATTATTTAGAATAAAACCGCGTAAAAATCGGTAAATAAATAGATAGAAAACAAAAAAGCCACCCCGCAGGATGGCTTAATGTTGGTATTACTGTGGTCTTGTGGTCGGGGTGAGAAGATTCGAACTTCCGACCCCCTGCACCCCATGCAGGTGCGCTACCAGGCTGCGCTACACCCCGACTTCAAGAGAAACGCATTGTAACTGTTTATTTATGGTTTGCCAATACCCGCATCCAACCAAGCCAGAATTGTTTCCAATTCTGCGCGCACTTCCTGCGCGGTAATCGGACGTTCCATCTCGCCGCCAGCGCCCAGACGCTGACGTGCACCATGAATGGTAAAACCATCGTCGTACAGCAGACCGCGAATGCGCCGCACCAGCAGCACCTCGTGGTGCTGGTAATAGCGACGGTTGCCACGGCGCTTGACCAGGCGCAACTGGGAGAATTCCTGCTCCCAGTAACGCAGCACATGCGGCTTGACCCCGGTCAGTTCACTGACTTCGCTGATGGTGAAGTAGCGTTTGGACGGGATTGCCGGCAGATCAGCCTTGCTTGTTAGCATGGTATTGCTCAACCATTCCTTTGAGTTTCTGACTGGCATGGAAGGTGACAACCCGGCGGGCCGTGATGGGAATTTCTTCCCCGGTCTTGGGATTGCGCCCCGGACGTTGCGGTTTGTCACGCAGCTGGAAATTGCCGAAACCGGACAGCTTTACCGAATCGCCGGCTTCCAGCGCGATACGGATTTCCTCGAAAAACGTTTCAACCATGTCCTTGGCTTCACGCTTGTTCAGACCTACCTGGTCAAACAACAGGTCGGCCAACTCAGCCTTGGTCAAAGTCATGACTACCCCTTAACTTCTTGAATGCAAATATGGAAGGCGGACATTATGCCACGCCTTCCGGCAATAATGGCTTACAGTCGTAGTTGGGCGGCGTGGCTGGCAGCCACGGCATCCAGCAGCTTCTGGATGGCCGGCTCGACATCTTCGTCGGTCAGGGTGCGGGCATCATCCTGCAACACCACGCGGAAAGCCAGGCTCTTCTTGCCTTCTTCCACGCCCTTGCCACGATAGACATCAAACAGGGCTACTTCCTTGACTAGCGCGGACGCATTCTGCCTGAAAGTGTCCAGCATAGCAGCAACCGTTACCTCTTCGTCAACCACCAGCGCCAGGTCACGCCGTACCGGCTGCAGCTTGCTCACCGGTTCTGCCTTGATGGCGGAGCGTGCTTCAACCGCAGCCAGATCCAGTTCGAACAATACCGGGGCAGTCGGCAGGCCGTATTCTTGCGCCCAGCGCGGATGCAGCTCGCCCATCACGCCAATGACCTTGCCGTGCAGGCTGATCTCGGCGCAACGGCCGGGATGGAAAGCCGGGTGCGCAGCCTTGGCAAAGCTGGCACGGGCCGGCAGCAGCAGGGCTTCGACATCAGCCTTCACATCGTAGAAGTCAACGCGCTCGGCTTTCTGCCCCCACTGCTCTGCTACACGCGGGCCCCAAGCGAGACCAGCTACTTTTTCCGGCTGAGTGCTTTCATCGGCCACACCCGCAGCATTCTTGCCGAATACGCGGGCCACTTCAAACACCCGCACGCGCGGCTGTTTGCGATTGAGGTTGCCTTGCAGCACATTGACCAGACCGCCAATCAGCGACGAGCGCATTACGCTCATCTGCGAGGCGATCGGATTGATCAGGCGTACCGGGTCGGTATTGCCGGCGAAATCACGCTCCCAGGCCTCTTCGACAAAGGCGTAGCTGACCACTTCCTGATAGTCGCGCCCCGCCAGGAAATGGCGGATGTCTTCACGCGGGCGACGCTCTTCCGGCAGCGCCAGCATACGCAGGCGCGCAGCCGGTGCGGCGTAAGGGATGGCATCGTAGCCATGCACGCGGGCCACTTCTTCGATCAGGTCTTCTTCGATTTCAATGTCGTAGCGGAAGGACGGCGCATGCACCAGGAAGCCGTCTTCCAGCGTGTCGAAGGACAGGCCCAGACGGGTGAGGATGGTCGCAATTTGCTCGGCAGTCAGGCTGATGCCCAGCAGGCGGGCGACACGGGCAGTACGCAGCTTGACACCACCGCGCGCCGGCAGTTCGGCTACCTTTTCGTTCAACGGGCCAGCTTCACCCCCACAGATGGACAGCACCAGCTCGGTAGCACGTTCCATGGCTTCGGTTTGCAGCTGGAAATCCACACCACGCTCGAAGCGGAAGGAGGAGTCCGAGCCGAAACCCCAGGCACGCGCCTTGCCAGCAATCGCGGCCGGAGCGAAAAAGGCACTTTCCAGCATGATGTCCGTGCTGGCGGTGGTGACACCGCTTTCTTCGCCACCCATGATGCCGGCAATGGCCAGTACCTTGGCATCGTCGGCAATCACCAGATGCTCGTCGCTGAGGGTGACGGTTTTTTCGTTCAGACACAGCAGCTGCTCACCAGCCTTGGCCATGCGCACGGTGATGCCACCGTCCAGCTTGGACAGATCAAAGGCGTGCATCGGCTGCCCCTGCTCCAGCAGCACATAATTGGTGACATCGACGATAGCCGAAATGGAACGCAGACCGGAACGCTCCAGACGGCGCTTCATCCAGTCCGGCGTCGGCGCAGCGGCGTTGACATTGCGGATGACGCGGCCAATGTAGCGACCGCAAGCTTGACCTGCCTGGATGGCAACCGGCACCACGTCGTCGATTTGCGGGGCAATGCTGGTAATGGCTTGCGGTTGCAGGGCAGCACCCGTCAGCGCCGCCACTTCGCGGGCAATGCCCTTGATGGACAGGCAGTCGGCACGATTAGGGGTGATTTTCAGCGTAAACAGCTGATCATCCAGCCCCAGATAATCCCGGATACTCTGGCCAACCGGCGCATCAGCCGGCAGCAACATCAGGCCATCGACATCTTCCGGCACACCCAGCTCCTTGCCGGAGCACAGCATGCCGCCCGATTCCACACCGCGCATCTTGGTGGGCTTGATCTTGAAGTCACCCGGCAATACCGCACCCGGCAGCGCGCACGGCACGCGTACGCCCACAGCCACGTTCGGTGCGCCACAGACGATCTGTACCAGCTCGCCACTGCCCACATCGACCTTGGTCACACGCAGGCGGTCGGCATTTTCGTGCTTGACGCACTCTTTGACTTCACCAATCACCACGCCAGTAAAGGCCGGTGCGGCAGCGGTGGTTTCTTCTACTTCCAGACCTGCCATGGTCAGCAGATTGGACAATTCCTCGCTGGAAAGGGAAGGATTAACCCAGCTTCTCAGCCACTGTTCGGAAAATTGCATTGTTTATCCCCTGCCTGCGATCAATTGAACTGTTTGAGGAAATTGAGATCGTTCTCGAAGAACAGTCGCAGGTCATTCACGCCATAGCGCAGCATGGCAAAACGGTCCAGACCAATACCAAAGGCAAAGCCGCTGTACTTTTCCGGATCGATATTCACATTGCGCAGCACATTCGGATGCACCATGCCGCAGCCGCCCACTTCCAGCCAGCCGCGCTCGCCCAGTACGTCTATTTCGGCGGAGGGCTCGGTGAAGGGGAAGAAGGACGGACGGAAACGCACTTGCAGATCGTCACGCTCGAAGAAGCGGCGCAGGAAGTCAGTCACCACGGCTTTGAGGTCGGCAAAGGACACGCCCTCTTCCACCCACAGGCCTTCCATCTGGTGGAACATCGGCGAATGAGTGGCATCGGAGTCGACACGGTACACACGACCGGGAGCCACGATCTTGATCGGCGGCTCGTTGTTCAGCATGTAGCGCACCTGGATCGGGCTGGTATGGGTGCGCAGCACATCGCCACCTTCCACATAGAAGGTGTCGGCCATGGCACGCGCCGGGTGGTTTTCCGGAATGTTCAGCGCCTGGAAATTGTGGAAATCGGTTTCGATTTCCGGACCATCCGCTACCTGAAAACCCATGGAGCGGAACAAGGTGGTGATACGTTCCAGCGTCAGCGCTACCGGATGCAGGCCACCGGTGGACAGGCCACGACCCGGCAGGGTCACGTCCAGCGATTCTGCCGCCAGCTGGGCTTCCAGCTTCTGGGCATTGATCAGGTCACGGCGGGCGTTATGGGCGGTTTCAAAAGCCTGCTTGGCCACATTGATGGTGGCACCGGCAGCCTTGCGCTCCTCCGGCGGGAGCTTGCCCAGTTGCTTGAGGAGTTCGGTCAGCTCGCCACTCTTGCCGAGATAGCGCGCCTTGACCTGCTCCAGTTCGATCAGGTCAGCGGCAGCCTCGATGGCAGCCAGACCAGCTTGGAGAATCGCGTCAACGTTAGTCATTGGGTCTCATACCGTATGCGTCTTTCCGGCCACCCGGCAGGCGATGCGACCGCCGCTGCATGACAACATCGGCACCCTGCATCGACCAGCTGGCCGAAACAAAAAGGCTGACCACACTCATGGCAGTCTGGTCAGCGCTCTTGCTACATCACTACCACAGGCAAATGAAAAAAAAGGGAGGCATCAGCCTCCCCTTTTACAGTCTTGCTATTAAGCGAGGCTAGCTTTCGCCTTTTCAACGAGCTGAGCGAAAACCGGCTTGTCGAACACGGCCAGATCGGCCAGGACCTTACGGTCGATTTCGATAGCAGCTTTCTTCAGGCCGTTCATGAACTTGCTGTACGGCAGACCGTTTTCACGCGCAGCGGCGTTGATACGGGCAATCCACAGCTGGCGGAACTGACGCTTTTTCTGACGACGGTCGCGGTATGCATATTGACCGGCTTTCATCACCGCCTGTTTGGCGATGCGATAGACGTTCTTGCGACGGCCGCGATAGCCTTTCGCCAGGGCAAGGATTTTCTTGTGACGAGCACGTGCGGTTACACCGCGTTTAACGCGTGGCATTATTCAGTCTCCTTATGCGTAGGGCAGCATGGCGCGAACAGAAGCCATATTGGTAGCGTGCACCATGGTGGTACCGCGCAACTGGCGCTTGTTCTTGGTGGTTTTCTTGGTCAGGATGTGACGCTTGAACGCATAAGAGCGCTTTACACCGCCATTGCCCAGCACGTTGAGACGCTTTTTCGCGCTCGACTTGGTCTTCATTTTCGGCATGGAAAACTCCTGCAGAATTTCTGAGTTAGATTAGACACAGGGTGGCCCGAAAGCACTTGATACCACTGCGTCACGCTTTTACGCGGGGCGTTGCCACCCCACAAAATCAACACGGCAGGGATGACCCTGCCGTATTGAGGAGACGATTATACCCGATTATTTCTTTTTCGGGGCAATCATCATCACCATTTGGCGACCTTCCAGCTTGGGGAACTGCTCGACTGTCGCAATTTCAGCCAGATCGGCCTCGACACGCTTGAGCAGAGCCAGGCCGATGTCCTGGTGAGCCATTTCACGACCACGGAAACGCAGGGTGATTTTGGCCTTGTCGCCATCATTGAGGAAGCGGGTCAGATTACGCAGCTTGACGTTGTAATCGCCATCATCAGTGCCCGGACGGAACTTGATTTCCTTGATCTGGACCTGCTTCTGCTTCTGCTTGGCTTCGTGACGTTTCTTCGACTGTTCGTACTTGAACTTGCCGTAGTCCATCAGCTTGCACACCGGGGGTTGAGCGGTCGGCGAAATTTCCACCAGATCCACATCATTTTCCTCGGCCAGAGCCATTGCCTCACGCAGACCAACAACACCGATCTGCTCACCTTCCATGCCTACCAGACGAATCTCGCGAGCGGTAATCTCGCCGTTGATCCGTGCTTCGCGTTCCTGAGCTATAGCCAAATCTCCTATTAATCTATCAAATGCCTGCCGCTGCCGGATCAGGCCTCTGGCATCTCAGCCTTGAGGCGGGCAATGAATGCATCCAGCGTGAGCTGACCGAGATCTTCACCCCGGGCGCGCACGGCAACCAGTTCGCCTGCTTTTTCCTTGTCGCCCACAATAATCTGGTACGGCAGCTTTTGCAGGCTGTGCTCGCGGATTTTATAGCCGATCTTCTCGTTTCTCAAGTCAAGATCAACGCGGAAGCCTTGTTTCTGCAATGCTCCTGCAATTTCCGCAGCATAATCGGCCTGTGCTTCGGTGATATTCATCACCACCATCTGCACCGGCGCCAGCCACAGCGGGAAGGCCCCGGCGTGGTTTTCAATCAAAATACCGAGGAAGCGTTCCAGCGAACCCAGCGCTGCGCGGTGCAGCATGACCGGGCGCTTGCGGCTGTTGTCATCGGCCACATATTCGGCATCCAGACTCTCCGGCAACATGAAGTCGAGTTGCAGGGTACCACATTGCCAGGAGCGACCCAGCGCATCCTTGACGTGGTATTCGATCTTGGGGCCATAAAAAGCCCCCTCGCCCGGCAATTCCTCCCAGGCTACACCGCAAGCCTGCAGCGCTTCGCGCATGCCTTGCTCGGCCTTGTCCCAGGTTTCTTCCGCACCCAGGCGCTTTTCCGGACGCAGCGCCAGCTTGATCGACACCTTGTCGAAGCCGAAGCGCTCGTACACTTCCATCACCAGACGATGGAAAGCCTTGGCTTCCTGATTGATCTGGTCTTCGGTGCAGAAAATATGGCCGTCATCCTGCACAAAACCGCGCACGCGCATGATGCCGTGCAGCGCACCACCCGGCTCGTTGCGGTGACAGGAACCAAACTCGGCATAACGCAGCGGCAGGTCACGGTAAGAACGCAGACCGCTGTTGAAAATCTGAATATGACCCGGGCAGTTCATCGGCTTGACGGCGTAGTCGCGCTTTTCCGACTCGGTGATGAACATGTTTTCCTTGTAGTTCTGCCAGTGACCCGACTTCTTCCACAACTCCACATCCATCATCATCGGCGTGCGGACTTCCTGGTAGCCCTCTTTCACCAACTTGCCACGCATGTATTGCTCGACGTTCTGCCACAGCTGCCAACCCTTGGGATGCCAGAACACCATGCCCGGCGCTTCATCCTGCAGGTGGAACAGGTCCAGCTGCACGCCCAGCTTGCGGTGGTCGCGCTTTTCCGCCTCTTCCAGCATGTAGAGGTAGGCTTCCAGGTCTTCCTTCTTGGCCCAGGCCGTGCCGTAAATACGCTGCAGCATTTCGTTCTTGCTGTCGCCGCGCCAGTAAGCACCGGCCACCTTCATCAGCTTGAACACCTTCAGCTTGCCGGTAGACGGCACGTGCGGACCGCGGCACAGGTCGGTGAATTCACCCTCGCGGTACAGGCTCAGCACCTGATCAGCAGGAATGGACTCGATGATCTCGGCCTTGTAAGCCTCGCCAATGCTCTTGAAGTAGGCCACAGCCTCGTCACGCGACAGCTCGTAGCGCTCGACCGGAATATCTTTCTTGGCCAGTTCGCTCATCTTCTTTTCGATGGCAACCAGATCTTCCGGAGTAAACGGGCGCTTGTAAGCAAAGTCGTAGTAGAAACCGTTTTCGATTTCCGGACCAATGGTGACCTGGGCTTCCGGGAACAACTCCTTCACTGCATAGGCCAGCAAGTGAGCCGTCGAGTGACGGATGATGCCAAGGCCATCGGCATCCTTGTCGGTCACGATGGCCAGATCGACATTGCGGTCGATGCTGTACGAGGTATCCACCAGCACGCCATCGACGCGACCCGCCAGCGCAGCGCGCGCCAGACCGGTACCGATGGACGCAGCCACTTCATGGACCGTTACCGGCTTGTCGAAGGATCGAACCGAGCCGTCAGGCAGGCGAATGTCAGGCATGTCAACTCCAAACAGGACGAAATATGATTGCGAAGGGTAAAAAAAAAGAGCGGCCTGAGCCGCTCTTTTTTTGCATGGTACAACCCGCAGGGCTCAGCTAGCGTGAGAATGTCGGGTTGTGGTAGTTCGCCAGTGTTTCACCTGGGATAACTCCATGCTAAGTGTTGGTAGGCACGATTGGACTCGAACCAACGACCCCCACCATGTCAAGGTGGTGCTCTAACCAGCTGAGCTACGTGCCTGTCGTCGAGTTGGCAATACTAGCGATGACGCCCGAAAAAAGCAAGGCCATTTTTAGCAAAAACACCGTAGCCGCCTGCTTCCTGTATACTAGCGCGCTGATTTTGCATAACAAATACACCATATGCTGAAGTTTACCGTACACAAAACGTCCGGCGGTGCACGCCGCGGGACTCTGGAACTCAACCACGGCACCGTGGAAACCCCGGTTTTCCAGCCGGTGGGCACCTACGGCTCGGTCAAGGCCATGAGCCCGGTGGAGCTGAACGATATCGGCGCGCAGATCATTCTGGGCAACACCTTCCACCTGTGGCTGCGCCCGGGGCTGGAGGTCATCGAGCAATTCGGCGGCCTGCACGACTTCATCGGCTGGGACAAACCCATCCTGACCGACTCGGGTGGCTTCCAGGTATTCAGCCTGTCCGACATGCGCAAGCTGACCGAGGAAGGCTGCACCTTCCAAAGCCCCATCAATGGCGACAAGCTGTTCTTGAGCCCGGAAATCTCGATGAAAATCCAGACCGTGCTCAACTCCGACATCGTGATGCAGCTGGATGAATGCACGCCGGGGCAGGTGGATCATGCTACCGCGCAAAAATCGCTACAAATGAGCCTGCGCTGGGCCGAGCGCTCGCGTCGCGCCTTTGACGATCTGAAAAATCCCAATGCGCTGTTCGGCATCGTGCAAGGCAATTTGTACACCGACCTGCGCCAGGAATCGCTGGAAGGCTTGCTGCAGGTTGGCTTTGACGGCTACGCCATCGGCGGCCTGTCGGTGGGCGAACCCAAGCCGGAAATGTACCGCATGCTCAACGAGCTGAACGGCATGTTGCCGGCCGACAAGCCGCATTATCTGATGGGCGTGGGCACACCGGAAGACCTAGTGCATGGCGTGGCCAACGGCATCGACATGTTCGACTGCGTGATGCCCACCCGCAATGCCCGCAACGGCTGGATTTTCACCCAGCACGGCGACATCAAGATCAAGAACGCACGCTACAAGGATGACAAGAAGCCGCTGGACGAAGAATGCGCCTGCTACGCCTGCCGCAACTTCAGCCGCGCCTATCTGCATCACCTGCACCGCGTGGGTGAGATTCTGGGCGCACGCCTGAACACCATTCACAACCTGCACTACTACCAGGAGCTGATGCGCGAAATGCGCAAGGCCATCGAGGAAGACCGCTTCGAAGACTTCCGCCTGGAGTTCGCCGACAAGCGCGCACGCGGCGTGTCGTAAAGCGCGGGAACCTGCCACTTCGCCAAGCGGTCTGAGCCTGCGTTCAGGCCGGAAGGTTGGAAAAGACACGCAGCGTGGCTACAATGGCCCGTTTGTTTCACCATCAACACTATAACAAGGGAGCAAATCCATGCCCTTTATTGACAAGGCTTTCGCCGCTGGCACCGCACCGGGCGGTTTTGACATCATGTCTTTCCTGCCGATGATCGTCATTTTCGTACTGTTCTGGTTCCTGATGGTTCGTCCGCAGCAGAAGAAAATGAAAGAGCATCAGAAGATGCTGTCGGAAATCCAGAAGGGTGATGAAGTAGTTACCCAGGGTGGCATTCTGGGCCGCGTCGTCAAGACCGGCGAGCAGTTCCTGACCGTAGAAATCGCCAATGGCGTGGAAATCAATGTGCAGCGCCCGGCCGTTACCGGCAAGGTGGAAAAGGGCACGCTGAAGTCCCTGTAATCCCCAGGACGGCCGCCCGGCCCGCAAGCCGGGCGGTCAGTTTCGTTTCCTACCTCCGATATCACTCATGAACCGCTATCCTCTCTGGAAATACCTCGTCATTGCGGTAGCCCTGATCATTGCCACGATCTACACGCTACCCAACTTCTACGGCGAGACTCCTGCGGTACAGGTCTCCAGCACCCGCCAGTCCATCACCGTGGACACCGCCCTGATGGGCCGCGTGGAAGAGGCACTGAAAGCCCAGAACATCAGCCCGGACGGTCTGTACCTGGACGGCAGCAGCCTGAAGATCCGCTTCAAGGATGCCGACACCCAGATCAAGGCGCGTGATGCCATCCAGCACGCGCTGGGCGACAGCTACATCATCGCGCTCAACCTGCTGCCGGCCTCGCCGCAGTGGCTGGCCGACCTGAAAGCCTACCCCATGTTCCTGGGTCTGGATTTGCGCGGTGGCGTGCACTTCCTGCTGCAGGTGGACATGCAGGCGGCCATCGACAAGACCATGGAACGCTACGCCGGCGACATCCGCCGCGAGCTGAAGAACAAGCAGGTGCGCTACGGCAGCATCAAGCGCAACGGCAATGTGCTGGAAGTGCAGCTGCGTGATGCCGACACCCTGAAGGCCGCGCAAAATGTGGTCAGCCGCACCCTGCCCACCCTGGTGGTGAGCAGTGATGATGCCGCCTACAAACTGACCGCCACCCTGAAGCCGGAAGAAGTCACCAAGATTCAGGGCGATGCCGTCAAACAGAACATCTCCACCCTGCACAACCGGGTGAATGAACTGGGCACGTCCGAACCCATCATCCAGCAGGCTGGCCCCAACCGCATCGTGGTCGAGCTGCCGGGCATCCAGGATACCGCCCGCGCCAAGGACATCATCGGCCGTACTGCCACGCTGGAAGTACGCATGGTGGAAGACGACCAGGGCAAGGTCAGCGACGCGCTGGCCGGCAATATTCCGGCTGGTTACGACCTGCTGGACGAAGCCACCTCGCATGGCGCCAGCAAGATTCTGGTGAAAAAAGATGTCGAGCTGACCGGCGACAACATCAACGACGCGCAAGCCGGCTTTGATGAAAACGGCGCACCGGCAGTCCACATCAATCTGGATTCCACTGGTGCCTCCATCTTCCGTCAGGTGACTGCTGAAAGCATCGGCAAGCGCATGGCGATGATTCTGGTGGAAAAAGGCCGTGCCGAAGTGGTGACCGCTCCGGTTATCCGCTCGGAAATCGGTGGTGGCCGTGTACAGATCTCCGGCAGCATGAACCCGGCCGAAGCCAATGACACCGCCCTCTTGCTGCGTGCCGGTTCGCTGGCCGCGCCGATGAACATCATCGAAGAGCGTACTGTCGGCCCGAGCCTGGGTAAGGAAAACATCGAGAAGGGCTTCCACTCCACCCTGTGGGGCTTTGCCGCCATCGCGGTGTTCATGGTGATCTACTACGGCGTGTTCGGGGTGTTCTCTGCCCTGTCGCTGGCCGTCAACGTGTTCCTGCTGCTGGCCATTCTGTCCATTTTGCAGGCCACCCTCACCCTGCCCGGCATCGCCGCCATTGCGCTGGCACTGGGTATGGCGATTGACGCCAACGTGCTGATCAACGAGCGTATCCGCGAAGAACTGCGCAATGGCGTACCGCCGCACTCGGCCATCCAGGCCGGTTACGGCCACGCCTGGGCCACCATTCTGGACTCCAACGTCACCACCCTGATCGCCGGCCTGGCCTTGCTGATTTTCGGCACCGGCCCGGTACGTGGCTTTGCCGTGGTGCACTGCATCGGCATTCTGACCTCGATGTTCTCGGCAGTGCTGGTTTCGCGCGGCCTGGTGAACCTGTGGTACGGCCGCCGTCGCAAACTGACCTCGCTGGCCATTGGCCAGGTGTGGAAACCTGAGAAATAAGGACAGGACAGATCATGGAGCTTTTCCGCATCAAACGGGACATCCCGTTCATGAGCTACGGCAAGCTGACCACGGCAATTTCGCTGGTCACCTTCATTCTTGCCGTGTTCTTCCTGGCCACGCGCGGTCTTAACTACAGTGTGGAATTCACTGGCGGCACGGTACTGGAAGTGCAATACCAGCAATCGGCCGACCTGAATCTGATCCGCGACTCGGTCGACAGTCTGAAGCTGGGTGAGGCTACGGTACAAAGCCTGGGCAGCAGCAGCGATGTCATGATTCGCCTGCCGAACAAGCCGGGCACCACTTCCGCCCAGCTGTCGGAAAAGGTGATGATCCTGCTCAAGGCCAAGGACAGCACCGTGCAACTGCGCAAGGTCGATTTTGTCGGCCCCAGCGTGGGTGAGGAGCTGGTGACCCACGGCCTGACCGCCGCCATCCTGGTGTGTCTGGGCATCATGGCCTACCTGGCCATCCGCTTCGAATGGCGCTTCGCCGTGTCGGCCATCATTGCCAACATGCACGACGTGGTGATCATCCTCGGCTGCTTTGCCTTCTTCCGCTGGGAATTCTCGCTGACCGTACTGGCCGGCGTGCTGGCGGTGCTGGGCTATTCGGTGAATGAATCGGTGGTGGTGTTCGACCGTATCCGCGAGAACTTCCGCAAGCCGGGCCTGCGTGGCAAGACCACCGCCAGCATCATCGACAACGCCATTACCGCCACCATGAGCCGTACCATCATCACCCACTTCTCGACCGAGATGATGGTGGTGTCGATGCTGGTTTTCGGTGGCCCGGCACTGCATGGTTTTGCCATGGCACTGACCATCGGCATCATCTTCGGTATTTACTCTTCGGTACTGGTCGCCAGCCCGATCGCGCTGTGGCTGGGTGTCAGCCGCGAGCACATGGTCAAGCCGGTCAAATCGAAAGAGGAAGCCGTGGTCTGAAGCAGAGCACGTCCTAAGCAATACACACTGGCCGGCTTGTCCGGCCGGTTTTTTATCCGCCTACAGCCAACCACGACGGTGACTCATGGAAGCCATCACTTTCCTGCTCGACTTCATCCTGCATATCGATGTCCACCTGACCCAGCTGGTCGTCCAGTACGGAGTGTGGATCTACGCCATCCTGTTTCTCATCATCTTTTGCGAAACCGGGCTGGTGGTTACCCCCTTCCTGCCGGGCGACTCGCTGCTGTTCGTTGCCGGTGCACTGGCGGCCATGGGCAAGATGGACGCCCACCTGCTGGTACTGTTGCTGACACTGGCCGCCATTCTGGGCAATAGCGTCAATTACGCCATCGGCCGGCATCTGGGCGCGAGCCTGCTGCAGCGTTTCCCGCGGCTGATCAAGCCGGAATACCTGGCCAAGACCCATGCTTTCTACGACAAGCACGGCGGCAAGACCATCATCTTTACCCGCTTCGTGCCCATCATCCGTACCTTTGCGCCCTTTGTGGCCGGCATTGGCAGCATGGGCTACCGCCAGTTCACGCTGTACAACGTGACCGGTGCCGTGCTGTGGGTAGCCGGCTTCTGCTATGCTGGTTATTTTTTCGGCAATCTGCCCTTCATTCGCAAGAATCTGGAATACCTGATTTTCGGCATCATCTTCGTCTCCTTCCTGCCGGCCATCATCGAAGTATGGCGCCACAAGCGCGCGGCACAACGCCAGTAAGCCTTGCCTACTCCCGCCAACGGTGGCGGGAGTATTGCCCTACCCTTTCAGCCAGTCCGGCACTATCATGGCCTGCATATGAAACGCATTCACAAGCTCCCAGATCACCTCGTCAACCAGATCGCCGCTGGCGAAGTGGTGGAACGCCCCGCCTCCGCCCTCAAGGAAATGCTGGAAAACAGCCTGGACTCCGGTGCCAGCAAGATCACGGTCGATCTGGCCCAGGGCGGCATCAAGCTGATTCGCGTCACCGACAACGGCAGCGGCATTACCGCCGATGATCTGCCGCTGGCACTGGACCGCCACGCCACCAGCAAGATTGCCTCGCTGGATGACCTGGAACAGGTCGGCACCCTGGGCTTTCGTGGTGAGGGACTGGCCAGCGTGGCCTCGGTATCGCGCCTCACCCTGACCAGCCGGCCGGCTGACAGCAGCCACGCCTACCAGATCATCGCCATCGATGGCCAGTTGCACCCGGTGGAACCGGCCGCCCACGCGGCGGGCACCAGTGTGGAAGTGGTAGACCTGTACTTCAACACCCCGGCGCGGCGCAAATTCCTCAAGAGTGAAAACACCGAATACGCCCACTGCGAAGCCACTTTCGAACGCATTGCCCTGGCGCATCCGCAAGTCGAGTTTCTGCTGCGCCACAATGGCAAGGTAATCTGGCGCTTGCCGGCGCAAGACCTGGCCGAGCGTGTTGGCGCACTGCTGGGCAAGGATTTCATCAGCGAAGCCATTGCGGTGGAGACCTCCGCTGGCAGCATGACGCTGAGCGGTTTTGTTGGCTCGCCCACTTATTCCAAGGCCAGCCGCGACGCCCAATATTTCTACGTCAATGGCCGCTTCGTGCGCGACAAGACCGCCCAGCATGCGCTGCGCCAGGCCTACCGCGATGTACTGCATCACGACCGCCACCCGGTGTATGCACTGTTCCTGTCGATGGACCCGGCCGGGGTGGATGTGAATGTGCACCCCACCAAGATCGAGGTGCGCTTTCGCGAAAGCCAGGCCATCCACCAGTTTCTGTTCCACAGCATCAACAAGGCACTGGCCGCCACCACCGCGGGCAGCAGTTCCCCCGTGCCAGCCCAGGGCGAGATCAATCAGGACACCATGCAAGGCAGCCGCTCCGCAGCCGAACCGCAAGCAGCCCTGTTTCCGCCGCGCGCCCCTCTGTCGGCCGCAACGCCCGCCAGCAGTGCCAGCGGCCATACCCCGGTGCGCCCCTTCAGCTATCAGCAGCAGAGCATCCCGCTGCATGTGGCACGCGAGGCCATCGGCACCTACGACAAGATGTTCTCCGGCCTGCGCGAAGAAGAAAACCGCAGCACGCCAGCTAGCGACAACCTGCCAGCCATGCTGTCGCCGGCCCAGTTGCAGGCACTGCCACAAGCCAGTGAAGGCATTCCGCCGCTGGGCTTTGCCCTGGCCCAGTTGCACGGCGTCTATATCCTCAGTCAGTGCGAAGACGGGCTGATCGTGGTGGACATGCATGCCGCTCACGAACGCATTGTCTACGAACGGCTGAAAACCGCGCTGGAAGCCGACATCATCCCCATGCAACCCTTGCTGCTGCCGGTATCCTTTGCCGCCGACCGCATGGAAGTGGCCACGGTGCACGAGCATGGCGAGCAGATGAAACAGCTGGGCGTGGAGCTGGCTCCGCTCTCCCCCACCCAGATTGCCGTGCGCGGCGTGCCGGTATGGCTGCAGGATGGCAACCCGGTGGATCTGGCGCGGGCCGTGCTCAAGGATGTGCGCGAATTCGGCCTCAGCCAGGTGCTGACCGAACGGCGCAACGAATTGCTGGCCACCATGGCCTGCCACGGCGCAGTACGTGCCAACCGCCAGCTGACGCTGACTGAAATGAATGCCCTGCTGCGTGACATGGAAAACACCGAGCGCTCCAACCAGTGCAATCACGGCCGCCCCACCTGGTCGCGACTGGGCATGAAGGACCTCGACAATCTGTTCATGCGCGGGCGCTGAACCACTTTTTATTTGAAACAGACGTATGGCCAAACTGTTTTTCCGCTACGCCGCCATGAACAGCGGCAAGAGCACCCAGCTGCTACAAATCGCCAATAATTACGAGAGCATGGGCAAGCAGGTGGCGCTGTATACCGCCGCCATCGACGACCGCTTCGGCGTGGGCATGATTTCCTCGCGACTGGGCATCCAGCGCCAGGCCCGCACCTTTGCCGACCATACCGACTTCCTGGCCGCAGACCTTGCCGGCATCAGTTGCCTGCTGCTGGATGAAGCGCAATTTCTCAGCCCACAGCAGGTGTGTCAGCTGCATCGGCTGGCGCATACCCGCAATATCCCGGTGATCTGCTTCGGCCTGCGGGTGGACTTTCAGGGCCACCCCTTCCCCGGCTCCACCTGGCTGCTGACCCGCGCCGAGGAGATTGAAGAAATCAAGACCATCTGCACCTGCGGCAAGAAGGCCACCATGCATATCCGCATCAATGCCGATGGCAGCCGGGTGGTAGAGGGCCCGCAAGTGGAGATTGGCGGCGAAGCACGCTATCGCGCCGTCTGCGGCCGCTGTTTTCATCAGGCAGACTGAGGCCGCCCACCGCCGCGCCTTGGCCCGTGGGCACATCGCTGCCACACTCAAGGCCCGGCCACCCACCGAGTGACAGCCTCCATGCATACTTTTTTCTGGCACGACTATGAAACCTTTGGCGCCGTGCCGCGCCAGGATCGCCCTTCGCAGTTTGCCGGGATACGTACCGATGCCGAGCTGAACGAAATCGGCGAACCGGTGATGCTGTACTGCCAGCCGGCACCCGATTACCTGCCAGCGCCGGAAGCCTGTCTGCTCACCGGCATCACGCCGCAACACTGCCAGGCCCATGGCGTGGCCGAGCATGAATTCGCCGGCGTGATTGAACGCGAACTGGCCGCGCCGGGCACCATCGGTGTGGGTTACAACTCCTTGCGCTTCGACGATGAGGTCAGCCGCTTCCTGTTCTGGCGCAATCTGATCGACCCCTATGCGCGCGAATGGCAGAACCAGTGTGGCCGCTGGGACATTCTCGATCTGGTGCGCGCCACCTACGCGCTGCGCCCGGAAGGCATCGAATGGCCGCAGCACGAAGATGGCCGCCCCAGCTTCAAGCTGGAACACCTGTCCACCGCCAATGGCCTGGCGCACGAAGCCGCCCACGATGCGCTGTCCGATGTGCGCGCCACCATTGCGCTGGCCAGGCTGATCAAGCAAAAGCAGCCCAAGCTGTTCGACTACTATCTCACCCTGCGCAAGAAAGACGCGGTCAAGGCGCAGCTGAACCTGCACCAGCCGCGCCCGCTGCTGCATGTGTCCGGCATGTATGGTGTGGAGCGCGGCAATATGGCGATTGTCTGGCCACTGGCCCAGCACCCCACCAATGGCAATGAAGTGATTGTGTGGGACCTGGCTTTCGACCCGGCCATGCTGCGCGGCCTGAGCGCCGACACCATCCGCCAGCGCATCTATACCCGCAGCGAAGATCTGCCAGAAGGCATGACACGGCTGCCGCTCAAGACCATCCACATCAACAAGTCCCCCTTCGTCGTCGCCAATCTCAAGGTGCTGAGTGCAGATCGCGCCACACACTGGGGCGTGGACATGGCGGTGATTGAGACCCATGCCGCCAGCGCCGCGGTCCTGCCCGACCTCAGCCCCATCTGGCGCCAGGTCTACCGCCGCGAAGCGGGCGAGGCGCGTGATGTGGACGAAAACCTGTATGGCGGCTTTGTCAGCAACAACGACCGCAAGGTGCTGAACAAGCTGCGACTGAAATGTGCCGCCCAGCTCACCAGCGAAATGGCCTTTTTTGAAGATGCCCAGCTGGGCGAGCTGCTGTTCCGCTACCGTGCGCGCAACTTTCCCAGCAGCCTGTCTGGCGAGGAGAGCCAGCGCTGGCAGCAATGGTGTCGGTACAAGCTGGATGAAGGGCTGGGTGGCCGCAGTCTGGCGCAATTCCAGCAGGAGATGGCAGCGGCACGCGAGCGCGAGCTGACGCCGGCCCAACACGCCATCCTGCAACAACTGGATAGTTACGCGGCCAGCCTGCTGCCGCAAAACCACTAACAGGAGGTTCCGGGGCGGCTACAGCTGTGCGACAATCCCGCCCCGGACCCTGCCAGCACTAAAGACCACACCATGTCACAGACACCCGACGCCATCCTGTTGATGGGCCCCACCGCCTCCGGCAAGACCGGCCTCGCGCTAGAGCTGGCCCGCCATTTCCCGGTGGAAATCATCAGCGTGGATTCGGCCCTGGTGTATCGCGGCATGGACATCGGCAGCGCCAAGCCCAGTGCCGAGGAAATGGCGGCCTGCCCGCATCACCTGATCGACATCATCAGCCCGCTGGAAACTTATTCCGCCGCCCAGTTTCATGCCGATGCCAACCGACTGATCCACGAAATCCGTGGCCGTGGCAATATGCCGCTGCTGGTCGGTGGCACCATGCTGTATTACAAAGCGCTGCTGGAAGGCTTGTCCGACCTGCCACAAGCCGACGCCGCACTGCGCGCCGAACTGGATACCGAAGCCGGCACCATCGGCTGGCCAGCCATGCACGCCCGGCTGGCCGAGCTGGACCCGGACACCGCCGCCCGCCTCAATCCCAACGACGCACAACGCATTCACCGCGCGCTGGAAATCTGCCTGATCAGCGGCCAGACCATGTCCAGCCTGATTGCCCGTGGCAAGGAAGCTGCGGCCGACTTTAACTGCCTGCCGCTGGCACTGGTGCCGGAGGAGCGCAGCTGGCTACACCAGCGCATTGCCCAGCGCTTCGACCTGATGCTGCAGCAGGACTTTCTCGGCGAAGTACGCCGCCTGCGCCAGGACTACCCGACACTCACGCCCGAGCTGCCCTCGATGCGCTGCGTCGGCTACCGCCAGGCCTGGGAGTATCTGGACGGCCAATGCAGCGAAGCCGAATTCATCGAACGCGGCGTGGCGGCCACCCGCCAGCTGTGCAAACGGCAGCTCACCTGGATGCGCAGCCTGCCGGTGATTCCGGTCAGCGCCCAGCGCGCCGACCTGGCCGACAGCGTATTGCAGGCCTGTAGCGATTTCATCGCCGGCCAGCCGCTGGCGGACAGCCTGCGCTATCCCGGCAGCTTTTAAGAGCTGCCAACAAAAACCGGCTGCTGCATTACCCCAGGGACGCGGCCCCATGTTTAGCCGCTCTCAGTCGGCCAGCAGCAGACAAGAAAAAACCCGCCGCAGCGGGTTTTTTCATCTTCAGCCAAATACGGCTTAGCTGGCAGCCACCAGCTTGATTTCCACTTTCCACGCCGGGTTGGCCAGCTTGGCCTCCACCGTGGCACGGGCCGGCACATTGCCAGCCGGCACCCAGGCATCCCAGGCGGCGTTCATGGCGTCGTAATCGGCCAGACTGGCCAGGAAAATGGTCACATCCAGAATCTTGCTTTTGTCCGAACCCAGCTCGGCCAGCAGGGTGTCAATCTGGGCCAGCACATTGGCAGTCTGCGCCTGGGCATCGGCCTCGGTGTTTTCCGGTACCTGGCCAGCCAGGAAAATCATGCCATTGCAAACGGCCGCCTCGGCCAGACGTGCGCCCTGCTTGTGACGATAGATGCTCATGCTGCTTCCCTCTTGCTACGGATGGTGGGTAAAACAGCGATTTTACCGAGAATACAGCTGACTGAAAGCCTGTTTTCAATAGCACACAGGCATGAATCGCCCTTCAGTCCGGCTTGCCGGGCGCTATTTTGTCGAATGTGCAAAAAAATATAAAAGCAGCGTTGACATGGCAAAAAGCATGGGAATAGAATCCGGCCTATTCCATTTTTCAGGTTTACTGCCTTGGACTGCCAGAGTCGTCAACAACGTTTTCAGTTTACTCGGTAAGACACGCGTCGTATTCCTTCGCCGCCGTTCTGCCGAATAAGCAGGCCGGTGCGCTTCCAGTTTTCTTGCAGCACACCCCCAAAAACCAGTAGTTCAGCCTTGCGCTCTGCCCTCTTTGCCTGGCAAGCCGGCCTATGGCTTTTGCATACCAGCCAATGCGGCGTATTCGGCCCGATAGCGCATCGCCGCCTGATCTGCCTCAACAGCCGGCTTGCGCATGACATTGCGCAGCGCTTGCTCACGACGCACACCGATCAGCCAGGACATACATTCAGGCTGACGGGCAGCAATACTTTACCCAGCCGCGTCCACGCGACGGAAAGGAGCCGCCATGCCATCTGACAGTTGTCGATGTGATTGCCGTACCGTTACGCCATTTTGCCAAACGGGAAGTGCCACCATCGCCTGAGATGATCGCGATCAAGCACTACCCGGAATACTCCAGGAGTCTGATCATGCACTACGCCATGCTGCTTTCCTCCAGCCAGGAGCGCGAAGTCACCCTGCCGGACAACTTCAAGCTGTACCAAGAAGACGAAAGCCTGTGGGCCTGCCTCGCCAGCAAGCTGCAGGCACTGAAACTGAAGTTTTTTCATTGAAATTGCCCAGCTTGCTGGCAAAGAAAGGATAAACATGGACCCCTACCCCAGTAGCGCGGTCGTACTGAGCGGCAAGGCGCCGCCAGGCCGGATGAGGGTGCGCTAACCACCAACCTCTTCCCCCCTGTCCGCCTCCCTTCCTTCAGTGCGACCTCCCCGCACGCCGGCCTTCCCGGCCACACCATATTGATCTTGCAGCGATTGCCCTGTTTCAGGATGCCTAGATATCTTCTCTTGTCCGCACACAAGAAAACACATCTATGCGCTCAGAACTGCCGGCTTCTGCTGCCTAATGCTTGCAAAAAGCATACCCAGGGAGTATTGCATGTCCAAAAACGAAAACCAGGCAGCCGTGCTGGATAGCGCCCACGTGGGCGATATCAAGGGGGCATTCGGCACCATCCACCACGACGACACTGTCGCCCGCAAGGGCTGGATGGCCAAATTCAAAACCCTGCTCGCCATCCTTGGCCCCGGCCTCATCGTGATGGTCGGCGATAACGATGCAGGCGCTTTCAGCACCTACGGCCAGGCCGGGCAGAACTACGGCACCTCGCTGCTATGGACGCTGGCCCTGCTGATTCCGGTCATCTACATCAGCCAGGAAATGGTATTGCGCCTGGGCGCGGTAACCGGCGTGGGCCATGCCCGGCTGATTCTGGAGCGCTTTGGCAAATTCTGGGGTGCATTCAGCGCCATCGACCTGCTCCTGCTCAATGCGCTGACCATCGTCACCGAATTCATCGGCATCAGCCTGGGCATGGACTTTCTCGGCGTATCCAAGATCACCGGTGTCTTGCTGGCCGCGCTGTTCATCATGCTGTCCGCCAGCACCGGGGATTTCCGCCGCTTCGAGCGCTTCTCGCTGCTACTGGTATTCGGCAGCCTGATCCTCGTCCCCATTTTCGTGATGGTGCACCCGCCGCTCAGCCAGGTTGCCCACGACTTTGTCGTGCCGCAGATGCCACCAGGCGGCAAGCTGTCCGACGTCATGCTGCTGATCATCGGCATTGTTGGCACCACGGTTGCCCCCTGGCAGCTGTTCTTCCAGCAAAGCTATATCATCGACAAACGCATCACCCCGCGCTTCATCAAGTATGAACGTGCCGACTTGTGGCTGGGCATTGTGCTGGTGATTGTCGGGGCGGTGGCAATGATTTCCTTCACCGCAAAAATCTTCATGGGCCACCCGGAATTCGGCAATTTCCAGGATGCAGGGGCCATCTGTGCCGGCCTTGCCAAATACTATGGCCGCCTGCCTGGGGTGCTGTTTGCCATTGCCCTGATCGACGCCAGCATCATCGGCGCCATGGCGGTATCGTTGTCCACCGCCTATGCCCTGGGCGATGTACTGAGTCTGAAGCACTCGCTGCATCGCAAGCCGGGGGATGCCAAGGGCTTTTATGCCATGTACTGCGGCCTGATCATCCTGGCAGCTGCGCTGGTGCTGCTGCCGGGCGTACCGCTGGGCCTGCTGACCAATGCCGTGCAGACGCTGGCCGGCGTACTGCTACCCAGCGCCGTGGTATTCCTGCTGATTCTGTGCAATGACAAGGAAGTACTGGGCCCCTGGGTCAACAACCGCCTGACCAACCTGATTGCCGCCGCCATTGTGGCCGTACTGGTGCTGCTATCGGTCATCTTGACTGCTGCGGTGGTATTCCCCGACATCTCCAGCGAAACCATCAGCAACATCCTGATTGGCGGTAGCGTATTGGGCCTGATCATTGCCATTGCCGTGAATGTGCTGCATGCCCGCGAAGAAATGGAAAGGGGCCAGCAGGCCAATCACAAAGCGCACAAGCGCGATGTACAGCATCGCCATGACTGGCGCATGCCGGCACTGGACAAGCTGAAACCCATGGTACTGTCCAGCCGCAACAAGCTATGGATGTCGGTACTACGGACTTATCTGCTCGTCGCCATGGGCATGGTGATTTACAAGGTGATCATTTCCCTGGTCTGAACCCTGCCGGCAGGCACCCTTGCCTGCCAAAGCGGAGCGGCACCCCCGGCGGCGTGCCGCTCATTCACCAGCTTGCAATCGTCATCTGTTATATCCATCAGGCGGAAACCGACAGCAGGAGAGCACATGCATTTCGACTTTGCCACTTTCACCCATTCCTTTATTGCGCTGGTCACGGCCTTTGTGCTCGGCTCAGCCATCGGCTACGAACGCCAGGTGCGCCAGCGTACCGCCGGCCTGCGTACCAATGCCCTGGTCGCCGTGGGCGCGGCGGCCTTTGTTGATCTCGCCATGCGGCTGGGCGGCAATGACGGTGCCACCCACGTGGTGGCATACGTGGTATCTGGCGTGGGTTTTCTGGGTGCCGGCACCATCATGAAAGAAGGGCTGAATGTGCGTGGCCTGAATACTGCCGCCACGCTATGGGGCTCGGCCGCGGCCGGAGCCTGCGCCGGGGCCGGCCTGCTGGATGCTGCGCTGCTGGACGCCGTATTTGTACTCGCGGCCAACACCCTGCTGCGGCCGGTGGTGAATTCAATCAACCGCACACCGCTGGACGATGAGCACAGCGAAGTCACCTACCAGCTTTGTGTAATCAGCGCTGAGGAACAGCAGAAACTGGCCTTCACCCTGATCGACCAGTTGCTGGAGCAGGCGCAGTACCCGCTGGGCGATATGAATGTCGAGCCGTTTGGCGATGATGATGTGGAAATCACTGCCACCCTGCTGTCGACATCGGCCGATTCGGCAGTGCTGGAGCAGATTGCCACCCAACTGGCCGCCAAGCCCTATATCAAGCAGGCCTACTGGAACCAGAGCATTACCGAGTAATACTGTCCTGCCCATGAAAAATCCCGCCAGCGGCGGGATTTTCTGTGTGCGGCAAAGCTGCTGTTTAAGCTAGCGCCGTCATGCGCAGACTCTGGGCAAAACGCTCCAGTGCGGCAATCCCGGACTGCTCGGCCCGCACACACCAGTCCTGCAGCTCATGCAGCAACTGTTCGCGGCTGAGCGAGGAACGCTCCCACAGCCGGCACAGCTCCTGACGCATGGTGTAGACGGTATGCAAGGTTTCGCTATGTTGCAGCACCACAGCCAGCTGCGCCTTGTCGCAAGACGGCGTGTCCTTGGCATCCTGCTTCAGCCATACCTTCATCTTGCGCGCCATATCATCCATGTCCGGCAAGCTGATTTTTTCCAGCTCGCTGCGATACACCTCTTTCAGCTCGCGGGCGTAGCGCGAGGCAATGGCGTAGCGGTTGGAGATGATGGCCTGCAGATGTTCCAGATCCAGCTGCGTCCGGCTGGCATCCTGCGCCAGGCGCGGTGCCACCCGGCGTACCTTGGCCAGATGGCAAATTTCCAGCAGGCGGATATACATCCAGCCAATATCAAACTCATACCACTTGTAAGACAGCTTGGCCGAGGTGCCGAAAGTGTGGTGGTTGTTGTGCAGCTCTTCGCCGCCCACGATGATGCCCCAGGGAATGAGGTTGGTAGAGGCATCTTCGTTTTCGAAGTTGCGATAGCCCCACCAGTGACCCAGGCCATTGATGACACCGGCGGCCCAGAAGGGAATCCACAGCATCTGTACCGCCCAGATCGACAGACCGGCCGGGCCAAACAGCAACAGGTCGATGGCCAGCATCAAGATGATGCCCTTGCCGAAATGCGGCGCATACAACTTGCGCTCCAGCCAGTCGTCCGGTGTGCCATGGCCAAACTTGTCCATGATGGACTGGTCCTTGCAGGCGGCGCGGTACAGCTCCACCCCTTCCCACAGTACTTTCTTGATGCCAAGAATCTGCGGGCTGTGCGGGTCTTCTGCGGTTTCGCACTTGGCATGGTGTTTACGGTGAATGGCCGCCCACTGCTTGGTGACCATGCCAGTGGTCAGCCACAGCCAGAAACGGAAAAAGTGGCTGGCAAGCGGATGCAGGTCCAGCGCGCGGTGCGCCTGATGGCGATGCAGGAAGATGGTGACCGACACAATGGTGATATGCGTCAGGATCAGTGCAGCAACGATATATCCCCACCACGGGAGATCAAGCAAACCGTTAAGCCAATGCATGAGGGCCGGCAACCTTGTAATTTGGACAATCCTCCATTTTAACTAATTGATCCAACAGTGTCAGACTGTTTTCTACGGTTCGACTTGTGGCGCGCTTGGTGTACCATAGGGCCTTATTCCACACACCCTTCAGAAAAACGCTTGTGTTGCCAAAACGACGTCTGATTATTGCGGGAGCCACTCTGGGTGGCCTGTTGGTGTTCAATGGGGCCGCCGCCTTCTGGGCTGGCATGAAAGCCGAGGACACGCTGGAGGAACAGCACAAGATGCTGGCCAGCCTGCCGCTGTTCAAGGTGAAGTCCCACAGCTATGACCGTGGCTGGTTCTCCTCCACCGAAACCACCGAGCTGGAGTTCAACCGCCGCCTGTCCGGGCCGTATGAAAACATGCTGCCGGACAACTTCAAGCCGCTGCTGAACTCCACCATCAAGTTCACCCACCACATCAAGCATGGCCCCTTCCCCGGCCTGTCCAGCCTGGACTTCCGTCCTGCGCGGGCGCTGGTCACCACGGAATTTGCCATGAGCGATGCCACCCGCAAGACGCTCAAGACCTTTTTTGGCGACAAGGACCCGATTACCGTCACCAACCGGCTGGGCTTTGGCGGCGGCGGCGAACTGAACGTCAACATTCCGTCCTTCGATTACGAAGAGACCCTGTCCGGGGTGAAGATGAAATGGAAAGGCTTCGACCTGAAGCTGGACTATGCATCGGGCTACAAGGAATACAAGACCGAAGCCAATTCGCCGGGCTTCCTGCTGGAAGCCTCCAGCAAGGGCAGCCTCGCCTTTGACGGCGTGCGTTATGTCTCGGACATCCGCCCTGGCAGCACCGGCATCAAGCTGGGCACCAGCGAACTGACCGTGGGCAATGTGCAGCTCAACTGGAAGGACAGCGTTCCCTACAGCATCAAGCTGAACGAACTGGTCTACCTGATGACGCGCATGCGTGTGGGCGAATTCATCAACCCGTCCGGCGAATTCAAGCCATCGGCCGTGTCGCTGAAGAACTTCCGCTACCAGATTGTCAGCAGCGAACAGGATGAATTCATCAATACCCGCGGCAAGCTGGATTTTGCCGAATTCAACTACAACGACCAGCGCTATGGCCCGTTGCGGCTGGATGTGTCGGCCAACCACCTGCACGGCCCCACCTTGCTGAAGCTGGATCAGGCCATCAGCCAGATTCCGTTCGAAGGCGTGGACCCGGCAGTATTGCGCAAGCAGTACATCGACACCATCAAGCACACCGGCATTCCGCTGCTGACCAACAATCCCAAGCTGGTGATCAACGACTTCTACCTGAAGATGCCCAGTGGCGAAACCACGCTACAAGGCAGTCTGGGCCTGAATGGCCTGCAGGAAGCAGACCTGAACAACTCCACGGCCTTCCTCAAGCGCTTTGAAGTTGAGGCCAAGCTCAGCCTGCCGCGCAAGACGCTGGAAAACCTGGTGGTTGCCCAGGCGCGCACCCTGTTCATGGTGGACCAGAGCGCCGAAGTGCAGCCGAACATGAGCGAAGTGGAAGATCTGGCGCGCAGTCTGCTGGATAGCCAGCTGGCGCAATGGAAGGACGAAAAGTTCATCAACGAAGACAAGGGGCAGATTTCCACCCAGCTCAACTACAAGGGTGGCAACCTGGCCATCAACAGCAAGAAGGTCAACCTGCCATGGGAAGAGCAGGAAGACCCGGCCCCGACCGCCTCAGCACCAGCAGCCAAAGCTGCCAGCGCCGCCAAATAAGCGGGTGACCGACGTAACAAAGGGGGCTAACGCCCCCTTTTTCATTCCCGCCGATATTAAACCGACACGATCAGCACTACGAGCCGAATCAGGCCGCTACCCGTGCCGGATGGCCAGCACCCAGTTGCTGCAGGGTTTCCTTACGCAGCTGGTTGGCACAGCAGGCACACTTGCCGCAATCGGCTGCCACGCCCAGCTCGGTGCGCAAATCGCACATGCGGGTGGCGCCGTCTTCCACCGCACGGCGGATCTGGCTATCGGTGACGGCATTGCACAAGCAGACATACATGGCAGCAACCTGAAATGAGAATAATTATCGATATAGTATTTTCAAATAATAACGATTGTCAATTAGATTGAGGTAAGCGTCATGCAATGGAAACCCAATACCACAGTCGCCACCATCGTTGAGCAAGATGGCCGCTATCTGCTGGTGGAAGAAGAAACCGAATACGGCCTGCGTTTCAACCAGCCGGCAGGGCATCTGGAACATGGCGAAAGCCTGTTTGCCGCCGCCATCCGCGAAACGCGCGAAGAAACCGGCTGGGAGGTGGAATTACAACACCTGGTCGGCATCTATATGGTGGACAAGCCCGACAGCGACATTACCTGGCTGCGCTTTGCCTTTGCTGCACGGGCCATTCGCCATCATCCGGCAGAAAAACTCGACACAGGCATTGTCAGCGCGCACTGGCTTACCTACGATGAGATCGCCGCCCGCCTGTCGCAACACCGCAGCCCGGTAGTCATGCACTGTCTGGATGACTACCGGCTGGGTAAACGTTTCGCTCTGGATCTGATCCATCATCAACCCTGAAACGGGCGGCAAGGGAGAAACCCTTGCGCCATCTGCTCTATCGTTTCCTGTTCGTGCTGACGCTGCTGGATATGACCGCAGGGGCCGCGCATGCGGAGCCTTTGCAGCTCTGTTATGATTACGGCTGCGCCAAACAGCTGGAAATGGAAATTTCTGGCGAGGCCCGCGACTGGCTGGCCGGACTGTTTGACGACCTGCATGACGCCACCATCGAACGCAGCCAGATCCAGCACGCGGTGCAGGCGCTGTATCTGCTGGCGGCTCAGGACAGCCCCCTCTGGCACGACAAGGGTGCCGATCGTTTCGACAACGATGCCGATGGCCGCATGGACTGCATAGACCACAGCCATAACGACTCGGCCTTTCTGCACTATCTGGCGGCACAGGGCTGGCTGCATTTTCACCGGGTCGACGCCATCGTGCGCCGCACCCGCTATCTGGTGGCTCAGCATTTTGCCAGCCACATCATCGAGCAGGACACCGGCCAGGAATGGGTGGTGGACAGCTGGTTCAATTCATTCGGGGAACCACCGGTCGTGGTGCCCCTGGCTCTCTGGAAAGAAGGATTTTCCCCGTGACGGGTAAGAAACGTATTGTCGTCGGCATGTCCGGCGGTGTGGATTCGTCGGTAACCGCCTGGCTGCTGAAGCAGCAGGGGCATGAAGTCATCGGCGTATTCATGCAGAACTGGGAAGACGACAACGACGACGAATACTGCTCCATCAAGCAGGATGCGCTGGATGCCATGAGCGTGGCCGACATCGTCGGCATCGACATGGAAATCGTCAACTTCGCCAAGGAATACAAGGACCGCGTGTTCTCGTACTTCCTCAAGGAATACTCGGCTGGCCGCACCCCTAATCCGGACGTGCTGTGCAATGCCGAAATCAAGTTCAAGGCCTTTCTGGACTACGCGCTGGAACTGGGCGCCGACTGCATCGCCACCGGCCACTATGCCCGCAAAATGGAGCGCGACGGCCTGCACTACCTGATGAAGGCGGTGGACCACACCAAGGACCAAAGCTACTTCCTGTATCGCCTGCAACAACACCAGCTATCGCGTGCCATGTTCCCGCTGGGCGACATCCGCAAGACCGAGGTACGCAAGCTGGCCGAGGAAGCCGGGCTGCCGACTGCAGCCAAAAAGGACTCCACCGGTATCTGCTTCATCGGCGAGCGACCCTTCCGTGAATTCCTGCAACGCTATCTGCCTACCCAGCCGGGCCAGATGATATTGCCGGATGGCAAGGTGGTCGGCGAGCACATGGGGCTGATGTACTACACGCTGGGCCAGCGCAAGGGCCTAACCATAGGCGGCAGCAAGGATGGCAATGGCGAGCCGTGGTTTGTCGCCGGCAAGGATATTCCGGGCAACAAGCTGATCGTGGTGCAGGGTCACGACCACCCGCTGCTGCTCAAGCCCACGCTGGCGATGAGCGACCTGTCGTGGACGCTGAATGGCGCACCGGCAGCCGGCGAGTACGCGGCCAAGAACCGCTACCGCATGGCCGATGCAGCCTGCTCACTGTCCCCGGTAGTGGATGGCCAGGCTACGCTGACCTTCCGCGAAAAACAGTGGGCGGTCACCCCCGGCCAGTCCGCCGTGCTATACGACGGCGATATCTGCCTGGGCGGTGGCATCATCCAATAAACGAAATATGGCCGGTAGCAAAAACTACCGGCCTACCTCACCAGCCTTTAGCGCAATAGCCTTCCCCCACCCTCCGCAGTACCCTTCACGCTGTAACTTCACTTCGGCAATTTCTTAGCTAAAATCAAGATGCAGAGTCCTATAGTCTGAGCTGATCAACCTATCAAAGACGGACTTAATATGATATTGCCCCTGAACAAGCACTGATACCAAAACCATACTGAAATATTTATTTACCATCCTTCCCGTACAGGTAAAACTCTGAAGGAAAGGCAATGCTGATGAAAAGAAAGATGCTTTGCCTACACAAGGGCCTACTTGTTATCGGACTGCTACTTTTCAGTTCGCTTGCCCACGCCTATTGCAGCAAAAGTGGTAGCGGCACACTCAATTTCAGCCCCACAGTCAATATCGGACGCGACCTCCCCATCGGCACCATTCTGGCCAGTGCAAAAATCAGCACGGCCATCACCTGCGATAGTCGTGGTTTTACCGCAGCAGGTAGTGTAGATGCCTCATGGCGCACTTATCCATCCAAAAACAATGTGGACTATGGGGCCAGCAGTGTCACGAATGTCCGCAACACGACAACGCCTGGCATAGGTATGCGTTGGGATAGCTTAAGCTCTGCAACAGGTGTTACCGTAACGTGGACCCAATATCCACTCAACAATATTCCCGTCGGCGTTAGCCGTGGCCTGCCTACTCCGCCATCAATAAGCTCTTCCACCACCACCACCCTTACCGACACGATTTATCTGGTCAAAACCGGAGCAATAAGTAGCGGCACCCTGAGCCCAATCACCTTGCTGATGGATTATGAAGGTGCCCAGAGTTATGCCCAGCAAGGCTTGCTCTACAGCTTGAACACAGCGACCACACCATCCTTCCAGGTCAATACCTGCTCAGTCAACAGCAACGCCCTTAATGTCACGTTGCCACCCATCTACACGAATACCCTGCCATTTCCCGGCGACACCACGGGGAATACCTCTTTCAATATCACGCTGTCCTGTCCGCAAACAACCAAGCTCTATATCACGTTCACCGACACCAGCAACCCAAGTCAAACCAGCAATATCCTGAGCATGAAGCCTGACTCGACCGCATCGGGACTGGCATTGCAGATCAAACAAAATGGCCAGGCAGTATCATTTGGCCCAGACTCCAATCTACTGGGCAATACCAGTCAACTGTTAATCGGTGACATTACCGGTAATATTTCACTGCCTTTCAGTGTCAATTACATCCGCACCACCAGCAGCCCATTAGTTGCAGGAGCGCTGACAGCCGTTGCATCGTTTACCCTTTCTTATCAATAACAGACGTAGACAGGCTGGACGGATGATCACGTCCATACGCCACAGACAGCGGTAACGCCACTCAGCCAACCAAGGGCTTGGCTGCATCTACAGAACAATCCGACCGCACCTCGTCCATTTCAGCCATGATAACTACAGAAATTTCTTAGCAAAAAAACCATCACCAGTATCTATATTGTCAATCGCCCAGCTGTCATGAAAGACAGTTCTGCCCTGCCCATTCACTAGGCGATGACAATGAAATTACCGCTATTTTCTTTACCGCACCGTTGGCTGTTCTCAGTATTATTATTTTGCCTCAGCCCGATTACTTCTGCCTATTGCAGTGCCAGTGGTAATGGTTTACTTAACTTTACCCCGCTAATCAATATCGGACGCGACCTTCCCATCGGCACCATCTTGGCTAGTGCAAAAATCAGCACAGCCGTCACCTGCGATAGTCATGGTTTTGTCGGCCTTGATGCCTCCTGGCGTGCCTATCCGTCCAAAAACAATGTGGATTATGGTGCCAGCAGCGTCACGAATGTCCGTAACACGACAACCCCCGGCATAGGCATACGCTGGGATAATTTAAGCTCTGCGACAGGCAGCACCGCCATCTGGACCCAATATCCACTGAACAATATCCCCCTCGGAGTTGGACGCGGCCTACCTACACCACCATCCCCTCCCGCCACCATGACCACTACCTTTACTGACACGATTTATCTGGTCAAAACCGGGCCTATCTCAAGTGGTACCATCAGCCCGATCACTTTACTGACAGATTACGAGGGCAGTATATCCTATGCTAAACAAGGCTTGCTCTACAGCTTAAGCACTCCGACAGCGCCATCTTTCCAGGTCAATACCTGTACAGTCAGCAGCAGCGCTCTTAATGTCACACTACCCGCCATTTACAATAATGCCATGCCATCCCCTGGTGATATTGCGGGGAATACCCCCTTCAATATTCCAGTGAACGGCCCACAAACCACCAAGCTCTATATCACATTTACAGACAGCAATAATCCAGGTCAGACAGGTAATATGCTGAGCCTACAGTCTGGCGCAACCGCTTCGGGACTCGCATTACAGATCAAACAAAACGGCCAGGCCGTATCATTTGGCCCTGACTCCAACGTGCTTGGCAATACCAATCAACTATTAATCGGTAACACTACGGGTAGTATCTTGCTTCCATTCAGCGTCAACTATATTCGCACCGCCAACGGTCCATTGATTGCAGGCAAGCTAACGGCACTGGCTTCTTTTACTTTTTCCTATCAATAATCATTGGCACCGACAGCATGATTATTGCAAAGTCAGAATAAGCCGGTGCGACATCTATCCGGCTGGCAACATCACCCAGCACACCAAATATCCCAAGGCCTGCCACGCGCAGGCTTTTTTCATGCCCGACTGGCGCGCAGGAATACCGAGAACAACTCGGACTGTGAGTTGATGCCCAGTTTGCTGTACAGATGCTTCTTGTGTACCCGCACGGTTTCCACCGATATCTGCAGGCGCTGGGCAATGGCCTTGCTGGAATGCCCGCTCAGCATCAGCTGCGCCACCTCGTTCTCACGTAGCGTCACCCCCTGCCCTTCCAGCCCGCCATGCACGGTCGCAGGTGGCACGGCGACCAGCTTGGCCGTGCTCGTTTGTTCAAAGTGCAGGCGCTGGCGCATCAGCGCCACCACCCAGGGCTGCAGCAGGCTCAAAGTCGCCATCTGCTGCGGTGAAAAGCGCTGGCCGGCTCCCAGCGACAGGCATAGCGTGCTGCCATCTTCACGCGGCAGGTTGAACTGCACTTCGTCCTCGACAATGTTCAGGCTGAAATAGCGCTGGTAGTAGTCGGTAAAGGGAAAGCGATCCGGTGCCACCTCGTCCAGCCGCAGCAGCCCGGCATGGCGATGCTCCAGGCTGGCCACATAAAACGGGTCCAGCCGGTACAGCCCCTGCAGATAATCCTGGAACAGCGTATCCACCCCACCATCGGCCATGGCCTGCTCGGCCAGTACCTGCGGCGGCGGCTGGGGGAAAAACAGCAATACCACCCAGCTGTCAAACGCCACATAATCTGCCAGCACACCCAGCAAGGCCGGCCAGAATACCGGTTTGTCCAGCTGATCAATCAAGCGCCCCACCGTGCGGTGCCAGGCGATATCCTGTAGTTGCAATGCCACGACTACCCCAATCTGGTTACCCACTTGATGTAATTTTCATACGCTTAACAGCAGCTGATACTGAGCCCTGCGCTGACAGCCTCTCAAGCTAGCACGCTTCCAGACTCTCCAACAGCCTCCCTGCCGCCAACAGGGCTGCGCTGGCGATGTAGTCTGACAACAGCCAAACAAGGAGACAGCATGATTGTAGAACTGGCCCAACTACCTGGCGTGGATGGCGACATCCCGGCCAACACCGCCAGCGCCCTAGAGGCCATTGCCCGCTGCGGCCCGGACACCCGCCTGCTGGTTTTCCCGGAAACCTATCTCACCGGTTTTCCCACCGCCGACAATATCGCCAGCCTGGCCCAGCCCATTGACGGCCCGGCCATCAGCACCATCCAGCAAGCCGCACGCGAGAAAAACATCAGTATCGCCATCGGTTTTGCCGAGGCGCATGACGGCCACTTTTACAACACCACCGCCCTGCTTACCCCGCAAGGCGTGGCACTGGCCTATCGCAAAACCCATTTGTGGGCTTCCGACCACGGCATTTTCACCCCGGGCGATGCACTGGTGAGCTGTGAGTGGGAAGGCCTGCGCGTCGGCATCCTCATCTGTTACGACATCGAGTTTCCGGAAACCGCCCGCGCCCTGGCCCAGCAAGAGGTGGACCTGCTGATTGTCACCAACGGCAATATGGACCCCTACGGCCCGGTGCATCGCACGGCGATTACTGCCCGCGCCATGGAAAACCAGCTGTTTGCGGTAATGACCAATCGCTGCGGCAGCGGCGACGGCCTGCAGTTTGCCGGCGAAAGCGCCGTGATCAACCCCTTTGGCCAACTGGTGGCCAGCTGTGGGCGCGATCCACAGCAATTGCGTGTTGTGCTGGACCTGACGCAGCTGCAAGCCAGCCGCCGCGATTACCGCTATCTGCACGACCGGCGCATTGCCCTCACCGGCAGCATCAGCACGGGAGAACACGGCCAGCGCAGCTTCCGTATCAAACACTAGGCAGTGGGCCGCCTCCGTCAGCCGGACGCGCCACGTCCGCCCGGAAGCACACCCCTGCCAACAAGGTGAAGTGCATACAAAAGAGACAGGCTCATGACAACAAACACAAACATGAGCGACAAAGGAGAAACAATGGAAACGAAACAACTGGAGCGCTCGCTGACGCTGGGCTCCGTGGTGCTGTTCGGGCTGGCTTACATGACGCCCATCATCGTGCTGGGGACCTTTGGCATCCTCGCGCAAATGACCGATGGCATGGTGCCGGCTTCTTATCTGGTGGCACTGGTGGCCATGCTGTTTACCGCCTACAGCTATGGCCGCATGGCGGCAGCCTATCCGGTGGCTGGTTCGGCCTATACCTATACCCGCAAGTCCATCCACGCCAAGCTGGGCTTTCTGGTGGGCTGGGCGGTGCTGCTGGACTATCTGTTCCTGCCGATGGCCATCTGGCTGATCGGCGCCGCCTATCTGGCTTCGGCCTTCCCCAGCATTCCGATGGCGGTGTGGGTGATTGCCTTCATCGTGTTCACCACGCTAATCAATATTGTCGGGCTGAAGATGGCCAATACCGTCAACTACCTGATGATGCTGCTGCAATTCCTGGTGTTGCTGGCCTTCGTGGCACTGTGCATCCACTATGTGGCGGGCGATGCCAGCAAGCCCTTGTGGAATCTGGCCCCGTTTTTCCGTAGTGACATGAAACTGCCGATGATCATGGCTGGTGCCGCCGTGGCCTGTTACTCCTTCCTGGGCTTTGATGCGGTCAGCACGCTTACCGAGGAAACCCGTGATGCGCGCCACACCATTCCGCGCGCCATCATGTGGATTACCATCATCGGCGGCTTGATTTTTGTGGTGGCATCGTACTTTGTGCAGCTGGCCCACCCCTCCAGCCAGTTCAAGAGTGTGGATGATGCCGCCTTCGAGATTGCCAAGAATATCGGCGGTGACCTGTTTGCCAGCATTTTTCTGATCGGCCTGATCATCGGCCAGTTTGCCTCCGGCCTGTCGGCGCAGGCCAGTGCCTCGCGCCTGCTGTACGCCATGGGCCGTGATGCGGTGCTGCCGCAGTCCATCTTCGGCAAGCTGCATGCGCGCTTTCGCACGCCAGTGAACAATCTGGTGATCTGTGGCGTGGTGGCCTTGCTGGCGCTGAAGCTGGATGTCACCACCTCCACTTCCTTCATCAACTTCGGAGCCTTCCTCGCCTTCAGCTTCGTCAACCTGTCGGTGATTGCCCACTACTATGTGCGCCAGCGCCGCCGCTCACCGCGTGACTTCTTCCTGTTCCTGCTGTTTCCGCTGATTGGCATGCTGGCCGACCTGTGGCTGCTGGTCAGCCTGGATGTCCGCGCCATCACGCTGGGCCTGATCTGGCTGGCGGTGGGGATTGCCTACCTGGCCAAGCTCACCGGCTTCTTCCGCCGCGAGCCGCCAGAGCTGGACTTTGTCGAAGCCGAAGGCTGATTCCATCTACCACAGACGCAAAAAAGCCCTGACGCATCAGGGCTTTTTGCTATCCGTACTGGCTTAAACCGACAGATAGGACGACTGCTTCAGACCGCGACAGAATTCGGCGAAGAACACATTGCGCTCGTCGCTGGTGAGGTCGGCCGCACGGGCCTTTTCCTCGTAGCGGTTGAGGATTTCCTCCGGTGACAGGTGCACATAACGCAGCATGTCTTCGATGGTGTCATGCTCTTCCACGCCGGCAAACTCCAGCTGGCCGTTGTCACGCACATAGACGTTGACCGAGTCGGTATCGCCAAACAGATTGTGCATGTCGCCCAGGATTTCCTGGTAGGCACCCACCATGAACACCGCAATCAGGTATTCGCGACCCGGCTCCACCGCATGCACCGACATGCTGGATTCGATGCTTTGCTGATCGACATACTGCTTCACCTTGCCGTCCGAATCGCAGGTCAAATCCTGCAGCACTGCGCGGCGGGTGGGCTGCTCGTCCAGGCGGTGTACCGGCATGATGGGCAGAATCTGGTCGATGGCCCAGGTATCCGGCAGGCTCTGGAACACCGAGAAATTGCAGAAATACTTGTCGGCCAGCTTGTCGGTCAGCTCGTCATACACCTGGCGCTGCGAGCGCTGGCTGGCTTGCAGCTGGCGATGCAAGCGACGGCACAGGGTGGCGTGCACGTCTTCGGCCATGGCTTTTTCCTTCAGCGAAATGCGGCCGGCGGAGTAGAGATCGGACACGTCGGAGGCGTAGTGGCTGGCACGGTAATAGATTTCCGTCACCATTTCCTCGTCGGTCAGCTCCATCAGCTCGAACAGCTTGCGCACCGGCTTGGCCAGCACCGACAGGTCGGCCACTTCCGGCACGCTTTCCGGCAGGCGTTCCACGTCGGTCACGTTCATGATCAGCACCGCGTGGTGGGCGGTCATGGCACGGCCGGATTCGGACAGGATGCGCGGATGCGGAATGCCGTTTTCGTCGCAGAACTCAGCCAGCATCGACACGATGACCTGGGCGTATTCGTCCATGTCGTAGTTGATGGAGCTGGCATTGCGCGAATGGGTACCGTCGTAGTCCACGCCCAGACCACCGCCGACATCGACATGGTCGATGGGCAGGCCCAGCGCGCGCAGCTCGGCAAAGTAGCGCACCGCTTCGCGGAAGCCGGCACGGTAGTCGCCGATATTGGCAATCTGCGAACCCATGTGGAAGTGCATCAGCCGTACGCAGTCGGACATGCCGGCGGCAGCCAGCTTGTCGGCAGCGGAAATCAGCTGGGCAGCGGACAGGCCGAACTTGCCCTTGTCACCGCCGGTATCCGCCCATTTGCTGCTGGCCAGCGAGGACAGGCGCACGCGCATGCCCAGCATGGGGCGTACGCCCAGCTTCTTGCTTTCTTCGATGGCCAGGTCAACTTCGGACTCTTTTTCGATAACGATGAACACCTGATGGCCCAGCTTCTGGCCAATCAGCGCCAGCCGCACGAATTCGCGGTCCTTGTAGCCATTGCAGATGATGGTGCCGCCCTTGGGCGCCAGCGCCAGCACGGCCATCAGTTCCGGCTTGGAGCCGGCTTCCAGCCCGATGGAGACCTCGCGCGTGGCGATGATGCTCTTGACCACCGCTTCTTGCTGGTTGACCTTGATCGGATAGATGGCGGTGTAGCGGTTGCCATAGTTTTGCGCGGCAATCGCGGTGTCGAAAGCGCGGCACAGGCGTGTCACGCGGTCCTGCAGGATGTCGGGGAAACGCACCAGCAGCGGCAGGTCCAGTCCCTTGGCGCCCAACTGGCGGCTCAATTCGTGCAAATCGATACGCGTGTCGTGGCGTACATTGGGCTGCACCTGAATGCAGCCATTGTCACCCACGTCAAAATAACCCGCCCCCCAATGCCGGATGCCATACAGGCTCCGGCTATCAGCCACAGTCCAAGCCATGAGATTTTCCCTCAATGATTCGATGGATAACCCCGCTCCTTAGTGCGCGGCTTTCGGGCTACAAAGCTTTTATGTGGGCCTGGGATGTCGGAGCGAAACAATTGATTGTCAGTGTTTTGCATTGCAAAACGAGCGCGGATTTTAACAACATCACGCAGCTTGACAAGTAAAAGTTTGATGACGTGGCCCTACGTCCATTTTTTTGGACAAACCACATGGCATGACAGCCTTTTCAGGCCGCCAATAAATGGCAAATGTGCTGCCTAACGATGCCAGCGATAGCATATCTTCCATTCTGCCGCGGCAGGCAGTGCACAGCGAAACTGTGCAAGATTTTCAACATCCAGCCCTCTGCCACGCGGGCTTGCCAGACCAGGCGATATGCGTCAGCAGGCTGGCAGACACGGGCCTAGAGGGCATCCAGCATGCGGTAATAAGCCATGCCCAACACCAGCGCCGGCGTGCGCAGCAACTTGCCACCGGGAAAATCACGGTGCTGCAGCCGGGCAAACAGGTCGAGCCGCCCGGCCGTGCCGGCGATGGCCTCGGCCACCACCTTGCCGGCAATGCCGGTCACATTCACGCCATGGCCGGAAAAACCCTGCATGTAGTAGATATTGCCGGCCAGCCGGCCCAGGTCCGGCGCGCGGTTGACGGTGATGTCGCAGAAGCCGCCCCAGGCATAGTCCACTTTCACATCGGCCAGCTGCGGAAACACCCGCAGCATGTCCTGGCGCATGGCCGTCGCCAGATCATGCGGCGGCTTGCCGGAATAGCTGACCTTGCCACCGAACAGCAGGCGGTGATCGGCCGACAGCCGGTAGTAATCCAGCACAAAATTGGTATCGCACACCGCCATATTGTTGGCGATCAGGCTGGCGGCACGCTCCCGCCCCAGCGGCTCGGTGGCAATGACATAAGTCCCGGCCGGCATGATCTTGCGCTCCAGTTGCGGCACCAGCTGGCCGATGTAGGCATTGCAGGCCAGCACCACATGGTCGCAGCTGATCGTGCCGTGCTCGGCATGCACGGTGGGGCGGCTGCCCTGCTCCAGCCGCAATACCGGTGTCTGCTCGTAAATTTTCACCCCGGCAGCCAGCGCAGCCCGCGCCAGCCCCAGCGCATAATTCAGCGGATGCAGATGCCCGGAACGCGCATCATACAAGCCGCCCAGATAACGCTCGCTGCCCAGTTGCTGCGCCAGCGTTGCCTTGTCCCATAGCTCCATGCCGCCATAGCCGTATTCTTCTTCGGCCTCCTGCTGCCACTCGGCCAGCTCCTGCATGTGACGCGGCTTGAGCGCGGCATTGCAAAAGCCGCGCGTCCAGTCACAGGCTATGGCATGCCGCTTGACACGCTCATCGATGATGTCGACCGCCTCCACCGACATATCCCACATCACCCGCGCCAGCTCCGCCCCCAGCTGTTCACGCATGGTGTCGATACCGCAGGCATAGCCGGCGATCACCTGCCCGCCGTTGCGGCCGGAAGCACCAAAGCCCACGGCCGAGCCCTCCAGCAGCGCCACCGACAAGCCGCGCTCGGCCAGATTGAGCGCAGCCGACAAGCCGGCCAGCCCACCGCCCACCACGCACACATCAACACTGGCCGAGCCTTGCAGCTCGGGACAGGCCTGCCAGGCATGGGCGCTGGCGCAATAGTAGGAAGGTGCGTGCGGCTGTCTGACAAAGCGGAGCATAAAGACCTCGCGAGCAATGAAACGGCAGGATGAAGCTGGCAGCCGCTGGCCAGATAACGGCCAGGACGGACGAAAAAAGAGCGGACACTCTTGCGAGTTATCCGCTCCTGGCCTGTGCGGGGCAGACTGCGCCCCACTCACAAAACCCCGGCAGCCGCGGTGCAGCTACCCGGTTTTGTTGGCGATACTTACTGGGTCAGCACTACCGGCACATCAGCGCGCCAGCTGACAAACACCGGGTCACCCCAGGTCGGGGCGGTTTCATCGGCATCGTACCAGCGCGACGACGGCACCACGGTCTTGACGATCTTGCCGCTGGCCAGCTTGATGTGGAAGATGGAATAGCTGCCCATGTAGGCGATGTTTTCGACCACACCGGCGGCCATGTTCGGGCCGACAGCCACCGGCTTGCGGTCCAGACGTACGTCTTCCGGACGCACACTGGCCCAGACATGCATACCCTTGGGACCGGTAATGCCGTGGTCGATACGCACCACGCCACCCAGCTCCTGCGAGGTGATTTCCACGCGGTCGGCCTCATCCACCGTCACCGCGCCTTCGAACATATTGGTTTCACCGATGAATTCGGCGGTGAAACGACAGTTCGGGTAGTCGTAGATCTCGGTCGGGGTACCCACTTGCAGCAGCTTGCCTTCGCTCATGATGCCGATGCGGTCGGC
Organism: Aquitalea aquatilis; assembly: GCF_005155025.1. Classification (NCBI taxonomy): domain Bacteria; kingdom Pseudomonadati; phylum Pseudomonadota; class Betaproteobacteria; order Neisseriales; family Chromobacteriaceae; genus Aquitalea; species Aquitalea aquatilis. Next base: position 3,940,718 of record NZ_CP039731.1, read on the forward strand.
CATGGTCATGGCTTCTTCCTGGTCATGGGTCACCATGATGCAGGTCACGCCCACTTTTTCGATGGTGTTGGCCAGTTCCAGCTGGGTTTGCTGACGCAGTTTCTTGTCCAGTGCGCCCAGCGGCTCATCCAGCAGCAACAGTTTCGGACGCTTGGCCAGACTGCGGGCCAGGGCCACGCGCTGTTGCTGGCCGCCGGACAGTTGGTGCGGCTTGCGGTTGGCGTACTTGCGCATCTGTACCAGATCGAGCATTTCGTCGACGCGGGCACTGATTTCAGCCTTGGGCAGCTTGTCCTGCTTCAGACCAAAGGCGATGTTCTCTGCCACTGTCATGTGCGGGAACAGCGCATAGCTCTGGAACATCATGTTGACCGGGCGCTCGTACGGCTCCAGGCCGATGATGTCTTCGCCATCCAGAATGATCTTGCCCGAGGTCGGGGAGTCCATGCCCGCCAGCATGCGCAGCAGGGTGGACTTGCCGCAGCCGGAGCTACCCAGCAGGGCGAAAATTTCGTGTTGTCGAATATCCAGATCGACATGGTCAACGGCAACGTTGTCGCCAAACTTCTTCACCACTCCGCTGATGCGCAGATAGGGTTTGTCATTGGCTTGCACGCTCTGAACCTGCTTGGCAGCCTGTGCGCCCGCAACTGATTGAACCGGCTTATTGGCCGCTACAGCATCCGTCATGATTTTGCTCCCTCCAACTATTCCAGCCTTGGCGGCTGATTTCGCGTGTTCGCGACCTGATTATCGGGTCAGCTTCCAGAAAGGGCAGCCGGGCTGCTCTTTCCACTCGCACCTAATCCGCTTTCAAAACAATACCAGTACCCAACCCGGATGGGCAGTAGCCAGCAAGGAAAAAAGCGGGAAAAACGATCAAATCGGAAACGATAACATTTCGAGGAGGCTGGCAAACACAGGCATGGCCTGTGCTGTCATCAGGGACGGCAATATCCGCTGTGGCGTATTTCATGCTGGCTCCTCCCCTACTCTCCCGTACGTGGTGGTGCTAGCAGGCGTTCCGGACAAGGGGCAAACCGCATGCGCCTTGCAAGAATGCTTGCACTACCACCCAGAGCAGTCTTTACCGCTGCTCTTTTGCTGGAGAGAAGCCTAGCTTACGTTTAATAAATTTGACAAGCCTCAACACGAAACTTGATCAAAAGTGATGCTGCAATGTGGCTTCCCAGCCTCACAGCGCCTTTATTTTGGTAAAAAATCCATTACGTCGAAAAATATTTGATACAAAACCTGGGAAATTCTGCTGCTTGTTTAATTCATCAAACGCCCTTTTGCAGCGAGCTGCCCTGAGCCGGCAGCAGATGCCGCCGCTCGACAAACAAGGAGCTGCCCGCCTGCTTTTTGGCCTGCTTTTTGGCCTCGGCAGTGGCTGAGCCGACTTCATAGTGGGTGGGATACTGCCCGGGGCTCACCCGTACCACCCCCACCGACAGGCTGGTCAGTGGAAAACACATGTGCTCGCCGTTGCGACCAGTCATTTCAAAACCACCGGCAGCCAGGTGCGCGGGATCAAAAAAGCTGCGCACGCTGCGGTCAAACTCCTGCAGCATGCTCTGCAATTTGTCTTGCCAGTCTGCCGACTGGAATAACAGCGCAAAATCATCACCGCCGACATGGCCGACAAAATCGCGATCCGGGTCGGCACACTCCACCAGCAAGCGTCCCACCAGCTGAATCATTTCATCACCGGCGGCATAACCGTACAGGTCATTGAAGGGCTTGAAATTGTCCAGATCGGCATACGCCACCACAAAAGGCAGCCGCGCTTCCAGCAGGCGGTCGATGGCCTCGGACAAGGGCACATTGCCGGGCAGGCCGGTCAAGGGATTGGCATAGCGGGCGGCGGAAATCTGCAGCTCGGTCATCTTGCGCATCAGGGCAAAGCCGGTACCCATGCCCAGATAACGGCCGTTTTCGGTAATGATGAAGCCGTCCACCAGATAGCGCTGCTCGGAAGCCACCACCAGCGCCGACAGCTCGTGCACATTGATGTCGGCACTGACAATCAGCGGCTGCTTGTCCATCATCATGGTGCAGGGCTTTTTGCCGTACAGTTCACGATTGAAAGGCTTGGCAAAGCTTTCCAGCAAATGATGGCGGCGCAGCAGGCCGATGGGCACGCCATTCTCGACGACCGGAATGGCAAAGCGGGCCGGGTCGCTGGCAAAAATCCGGTAAGCCGCCTCATTGGGCAGCTTGGGCTCCAGATAGGGCACTTCCTGCAGCAGGTCACGCGCTACCGCAGGTACTTGCCACGGCAGCCGTGGCCGGCTGCCCGACCACGCCACGCCCTTGACATGGATTTGCAGATCCAGCGCCGGCACGGCGCTGGGACGGGCCAGCAGATAGCCCTGGCCGTAGCGCACGCCCAGCCGCTGCAGGGTGCGCAGCTCGGCCACGGTTTCGATGCCCTCGGCCACCAGCATCGCGCCGGACTGGCGGGCAATATCCACCATGGAGCGGACAAACTGCTCCTTGAGCGGGTCCAGATGCAGCTGTTGCACAAAGTGCTTGTCCAGCTTGACGAAGTCCGGCCGCAGTTCCGACCACAGCCGCAAATTGGAAAAGCCCTCGCCCAGATCATCCAGCGCGATACGGAAGCCATGATCGCGATAATGCTCGGTGGCACAGCGCAGGGCGGTATAGCAGCCACTGGGCGTGGTTTCGGTGACTTCGATGATGATGCGCTCGGCCGCCAGCCCTATTTTCTCAAGGAAGGCCAGCGTTTCGCCGTGACGGTGCTCGGGAGCCAGCAGCGTGGCGGGACAGATATTCAGGAACAGCAAACCGGACAGCGCCAGCTCGACAAAGCGCTCCATGGTGACCTGGCGGCAGGTGCGGTCCAGCATCACCGTCATATTGCAGCGCTCGGCCTGGTCAAACAGGCTGACCGGCGCGTGCAGCGGGCTGTTGGACGGGCCACGGATCAAGCCCTCATAACCGAGGATGCCGCCGCTATCCAGATCGACAATGGGCTGAAATACCGGCTGCAAACGCCTTTCATTGATGATCAGCTCCAGCTCCTGACAGCGGGAGGCTGATTGCTCCAGCTCCGCCACTTCCATCTGAGACATACAGTTCATACCCGATTATCAAGCCATCCCGCCATTTACCATCGCAGCACTTTAAACTTTACAAATGACAATCTGGTGACCCAACCCCCATATCGCCAGCAAACCCGCGTCTCTCGCTGGCCGGCCTGCCGCAATGCAGCCTAGAATGAAACCAGACACCCGCCAACCGGCGGGCAGGCAAGCCCGCAGGAGCCGCCCATGCCACACATCACGCTCAACGGACATTCACTGTTCTACGAACTGACCGGACAAGGCCAGCACACCCTGTTGCTATTCAATGGCATCACCATGTCGACCCCGGCCTGGACCCTGATGACGCCGGCGCTGGAAAGCCAGTATCGGCTGCTGCGGCTGGATTTTCTCGGCCAGGGCCAGAGCGACAAGCCGGAGGCGGAAAAGTACGCGCTGACCGAGCAGGCCGATCTGGCGGCCGCCTTGCTGGATGCGCTACAACTGGACAAGGTGTTTCTGGTGGGGCTGTCTTACGGCGGCATGGTGGCGCAGCACTTCGCCCACCGTCATGGCCAGCGCCTGCACAAGCTGCTGCTGGCCTCTACCCTGGCCTGGTCGGACGAAGTCAACAACCGCATCAGCCAGAGCTGGATCGAATCCAACGCCATCGGCGGCCTGGACTTGCGTTACAGCGCCAGCGTGCCCTGGCTGTTTTCCAGCCGTTTTCTGGCAGCCAATGCCGCCATGCTGGACGACATGAAAGAAATGGCCGGCATGGTGGATTGGGCTGCCGTCATCCGGCTAATCAATGGCGTCCGCGAGCACGATGCGCGCAACTGGCTGCAGCAGATCAAGCTGCCCTGCCATATCCTGCTGGGGGAAGAAGACCGTCTGACGCCGCTATACCAGGCCCACCTGCTGCAAGAGCGCATCAGCGGTGCCACGCTGGAACTGCTGCCGCACGCCGCCCACGTGCTGCATATCGAAGCGGCCGAAGCATTTGTGCGCAGTATTTTCCGTTTTTGCCAGCCCTAGGCCGGCCCAAAGCCACAACAACAAGATGAATACTGAGGAGAACCTGATGGAAGAAGCCGTACTGCTCAAGGTCAGCCCGCAGGGCATTGCGACCGTTACCCTGAATCGCGGCGAGTTGCACAATGCGCTGGATGACAAGATGGTGGAATTACTCACCGCCACCCTGCAAACCCTGGCAGAAGACGACAGCATCCGTGCCGTGATCCTGACCGGCGAAGGCATCAGTTTTTCCGCCGGCCACGACAGCGCCTGGATGCGCCGCCTGACCGACTACGACGAAGCCCAGTTGCGCCGTGATGCCGAGCGCCTGTCCACCCTGCTGGAAACACTGGACCACCTGCCCAAACCCACCATCGCCCGGGTACAAGGCTCGGCCTTCGGTATTGGCGCGGCGCTCATTGCCTGCTGCGATGTCTCCATCAGCGTCGCCGAGGCCCTGTTCTGCTTCTCTGACGTCAAGCTGGGCATCATTCCGGCACTGGCCGCACCCTATATCGTGCGCGCCATCGGCCCGCGTGCCGCCCGCCGCTATTTTGTCACCGCCGAGCGCATCAATGCCGGCAAGGCGCGCCGGCTGGGACTCATCCACCAGACCGTGGAAAACGACGAACTGGACGATGCGGTCGATCACATGTGCCGCCAGCTGCTGCTGAACGGCCCGCAGGCCATGATTGCTGCCAAACAGCTGATCCGCGACATCGAGCACCGCGACATCGGCCCGGAAGTCATCGCGCTGACGGTGGATCGCATTGTCGCCCTGCGTCGCAGCGATGAAGGCCAGGAAGGGGTCAAGGCTTTTCTGGAAATGCGCAAACCCGGCTGGATAGACTGAGTTTGCCCATATACGGCATCCGCGTTCAAATGCGCGGCATGCCGGCTGCAAGCCATGCGGGAATGGTTACAATCAGCCCTTCCCTCCGCACGGATAGCCCATGACCACCTCGCATTCTCGTTTTCTGCAGCACGTGCTGCAGCCGGCAGCGCTGGCGGAAACCCGCTGGACACTGGCGCACGGCGTCACCGCACACTGGCATGATGACAGCGCCGTCGAACTGCGCCCGGCCACGCCGGCTGCCAGCTGCAGCTACATCCTGCTGTCCTGCGGCATACACGGCAATGAAACCGCGCCGGTCGAAGTGGTGGATGGCATCCTGGCCGATATCGACAGCGGCCAGCTGCGCCTGCACCACCCCTTGCTGGTGCTGTTTGGCAATCCGCAAGCCATGCGTTGCGGCGAGCGCTATCTGGATTACGATCTGAACCGCCTGTTCAATGGCGCGCATCAGCAACACGCCGACCTGTACGAAGCCGAACGCGCTGCACTGCTGGAGCAACGCGCCAGCCGCTTTTTCGCTCAGGCAGGCCCACACAAGCCCAAATTGCATTACGACCTGCACACCGCCATTCGCGGTTCGGTCTACGAAAAATTTGCCATCTACCCCTTCTTGCAACAGCGCACGCACCGCCGCAGCCAACTGGCCTGGCTGAAGCATTGCGGCATCGAAGCCGTACTGCTGCACAGCAAGCCGGCCAATACCTTCAGCTATTACACCAGCCAGCAGCATCAGGCCGATGCCTTCACCCTGGAGCTGGGCAAGGCCAGGCCCTTTGGCGAGAACGACCTTGGCCGCTTTGCCGGCATCGACCACGCCCTGCGCCAGCTGCTTGATGACAGCACACCAGCCCTGCCCGACTATCGCGATGGCGACTACCCGCTATTCCGCGCCAAGTATGATCTGATCAAGCACAGCGAAGCCTTCCGCCTGCATCTGGCCGCCAGCGTGGAAAACTTCACCGTGCTGCCGGATGGTTTTCTCATTGCCGAGGATGGCACACAGCGCTACATCGCCAGCGGTGGCGAGGAACGCATCCTGTTTCCCAACCCCACGGTAAAACCGGGATTGCGCGCCGGCATCGTGGTCGAGCCGGCCACACTCACCGCCTGACGCTGCTCCGCCCCCACAATGAAAATGGCCGCTCAACGCGGCCATTTGCTTGAAGAGCCATGCGACAGGGCTCAGGACATATAGTTGAACAGCGACAGGTTGGTCACCTTGTTGTACACCAGCTGGCTGTACTTCAGTGAAGTCTGGGTCTGGGTGAAACTGGTAATGGCGCTGGGCATGTCCAGATCCTGCAGATCACTGATGCCGGACTTGTACTGCAGCCCGAGCTGGGTACCCATGTCCTGCACGCTCTGGTTTTCCTGCCGGCGCGCACCAATCGAAGCAATATTGGTAGACAGGTTTTTCTGCGCGGTATCCAGCGACGTCACGATGGCACCCATTGACGTGCTGTAATTCGCCGGCTTGGGATTCTGGGCCAACAAATCATTCAACGATTTCAGCGCATCAAACACCGCAGTCGTACTGGTGGCATTGCCAAACACATTGCTGCCGGCATCGGAAATCTGCATGCTGCGCGAGGCACTGATAGGCACATTGCGCTGACCGGTGTCCCCCTGATAAGTCGCGGCATAGGTGGCATCCAGCACATAAGGGGGCGTATCCACCTTGTTGCCGCTAAACAGGTAGTTGCCCTTGCCATCGGTGGCATTGGCATAACCGGTCATCTCGGCAATACCCTCCTGCACCTGCTTCTGGATCATCAGCAACTGGTCGGAGGACAGCACGGTATTACCCGCCTGGATGGCCACCGCCTTGATGCTGGTGAGCAGATTGGAGGCATTGGTCAGCTGGGATTCGGCCAATGACAAGGTGGACTCCACCGCCTTGGTATTGGTGACGTACTGGCTATTCATGCCGTCGGACTGATTCAGTTGCAAAATGCGTGCCGCCGCGACCGGATCATCGGCCGGGGTTACCACCCGTCTCTGGGTATCCAGCTGCATCTGCAGCGATTGCAACTGCGACTGCAGCGATTGCATGTCGTAGGTGCCGGTCATATAGGATGTTGCGGTACTGATTCTCATGATTCAACCCTCGCCTCAGCCGCCCATTTGCAGGATTTGCTGGAATAGTGTCTGTGCTATCTGCAGCACCTTGCCGGACGCCTGATAAGCCTGTTGATACTTGATCAGGTCAGCGGCTTCCTGATCCATGTTCACCCCGCTGACATTGGAACGCGAGGTGGTGGCCTGTTGCAGCAAGGTGGTCTGCGACGTTGAGGCCAGTTTCACCGTATTGGTGGCATTGCCCACATAGCTGACGGTGGTGGAGTAATAAGTCTGGAAAGACTGCAAGCCACTATTGGTGCCGTTCTTGTTTTCATCGACGATCTTGCGCGTTTGCAGACCCATCATCTCAGCCAGGTTATTACCATTACCGATGACGGCAGTACCGGTGGGCACGGGCGAGACATTGATGGTCATGCCAGCCTTCATCTGGCCGGACAGCTGGAACTTGATACCCAGATCATTGGCTGGGGAGGCACTGTCCACCAGTTTGTAGCCATTGGAAACAGTCGGGTCGGGCACGACATTGAAGGTCTGGCCATTATCCGGTCCGCCAGCCAAGGTGGCGGTAATGCTGGTGGCTGAAGTGGCATTGATGGTCATGCCAGTCATACCGGTAACCGGGTGCGTCGCAGTAGAAGGCGGCGTCGTAGCATTGGCCCAGCCATAGGTGCCGGGCATGCTGGCCCAGACCCCGGACAAGGTCACCCCGGTGCCGGCAGGCGTAATACCACCCGCTCCCAGTTGCAAGGACGAAGAAGCTGCCAGCTTGGACGGATCTGCCAGCAGCAACTGCATATTGGCCACGGCATCCTGCGGGTGCGTGGCGTAGCTGCTCATATCGGCAAAAATCTGCCCACCCTGATTACCCGACAGGTCTCGCCCCAGCTGGTTCTGGTAATTCATCGCCGTAGTGAAGTCGATGGCCAGCGTACCCAGCTTTTGCTGGGTGGTCAGCAGCGTACCGTCGCGAAAAGACATATAACCAGCCAATTGCCCACCCGACAGCGCCGAGCTGGGAATCACCGTGGCGGTGCCGTTGGGATTGGGGTAAGTCACTTGCACATTCAGCGGATTGGCCGGGTCAGTCTGCGTGCCCAGCTTGTTGACCTGATTGCCCAAGACCAGCGCCTGACCATTACCGATGAACACGCTGTAAGTACCATCCGACTGCGCCACCGACTTGGCACTCACCAGCTTGTTCAGCTGCTCCATCGCCTGATCACGCTGATCCATCAGGTCGTTGGGTTGCTGCTGGCTATTACCAGCGGCGGCGGCGGCAATCTGATTGTTCAGGTCGGCGATATTCTGAGCCAGTGCATTAATGCTGTTGACGGTGCTGGTAATTTGCGAATTGGCACCCGCTTGCATCTGGGACAGATTGTTGCCGATGGCGGTGAAGTTGGACACCAGCGCCTGCGACATATTGACCACGGTTTGCCGGCTGGGAATGGACGACGGGTCTTGCGACAGCGTCTGCAGGCTGCTGTAAAAGCTCTGGAAAGAATTATTCAGGCCAACGGTTGGATCAGCCAGCAGATTGTTGATCTGGTTCAGCTGCGACAACTGACTGGAATAGAAGTTACTGCCCGCCTGTGCGTTCAGCACTTGCGAATCCAGATACTTGTCGTAGATGCGGCTGACACCGGTGATGTCCACGCCCTGCCCCAGGAAGCCAAAGCCCTCCTGTTGCGGCATGCGCGCAGCCTGACTCATGACCTGACGGTTATAGCCCGGGGTATTGGCATTGGAAATGTTCTGGCCGACAACAGAAAGCGCAGTTTGTGCTGCATTCAGGCCGCTAACGCCAATGGAAAAAATGTTTGAGCCCATTATCGCCTCTCTGCTGTTTTATCGACCGCAACTGCTGAAACTTTAATCAAGAGCGCACCGCTTGCTGTGCCAGTGAAGCGGCCACGTCCACCAGTTTGCGCGCATAGCGTGGATCAGTGGCATAGCCGCCGCTTTGCAAACCCTGGGCGAAACCCTGCACATTACGTCCCTGATTCAATGCTGCCTGATAGCGCGGAGAGCCTTTCAACAGGCTGGCGTAATCGCTGAAGGCATCCGCATACGAATCATAGGAACGGAACTTCTCCACCTTCTTCTGCGCAGTGCCATTCACGTATTCGGTGGTGGTGATGCTGGTGGACTTGCCTTGCCAGTCACCCGTGGCCTTGATGCCGAACAGGTTGTGCGAATTGCTGCCGTCGGCATTACGAATGGCACGTTTGCCCCAGCCGCTTTCCAGCGCGGCATGTGCCACCACGAACTCCGGTGCCACACCCAGTTGTGAGGCCGCATTACGTGCATGCGGCAACATGCCCTGGATAAAGCTCTTGCCATCACCGCTGACAACCGGGCTGCTGCTTGCAGCCGCAGCTGCGGTATTGGAGGCAAGACCGGCACTGGCCGCCTCGCTCTGCGCTGCCTGATAGGCTTTCACGCCACTCGCTTGGGTAAAGCGTGTGGGGAGTACCGGACTGCTGGCCGCCGAATGCAGCTTGCTGGCATCGGTACCGGCATCAAAACCGGACTGTTTGGCGATCTGCTTGTACACCAGATCGGCAATGCCCATGCCACCGGCACGGCTGAGTGACTGCACCATCTGCTGGTCCAGCATGCCGCGATAGGTATCCATGGCCGAGTCACCTTCGTCGTCAAACTTGGTCTCGCGCATGGTTTTCAGCATGGTTCCCATCAGCAGGGCTTCGAACTGCGACGCTGCTTCCTTGGCCGCCCCCTGGGGGTCCTTGCTCATGCGCGCACGCAGGCTGGACATCTGGGTGGGATCCACCGCCAGCTGCTGGCTCAGGGCATCGTTTGCCGAATAGGTACTGGAAAACTGCGTCGTCATTCTTCACTCCTCCACCCGGCTAAAAGCAAGAAGCGGGCCAATAAAAAACGCCCCGTAAACGGGGCGTTTTTCAGCAAGGAAATCAGGCTTCAGATGATTTGCAAATCTGCCTTGAGCGAACCGGCTGCTTTCATCGCCTGCAGGATGGAAATCAGGTCTTGCGGGGTGGCACCCAAGGCGTTCAGTGCCGAGACAACCTGATTGAGATTGGCGCTCTTGGCCACTTTCAGCACCTTGCCGCCATCGCTGCTGACATTGACGCTGGTCTGGTTGGTGGCCACCGTCTGCCCACCGGACAGCGCCGGCGGCTGGCTCACCTGAGGGGTATTGCTGATGGTCACAGTCAGGTTGCCGTGCGCCACGGCACATGGCGCAAGCTGCACCGCCTGGTTCATCACGATAGAGCCGGTGCGGGCATTGATGATGACCAGAGGGGAAACTTCTGCCGGGTCGACGGCAAGATTTTCCATCCGCGACAGAAACTGCACTCGCTGATTGGAATCAAAAGGTGCGCGCACTTCCACCATGCCACCATCCACCGCCCGAGCAGTGCCACTGCCGAATGCCTTGTTGATGGCCTGCACCACACGATTGGCCGTGGTGAAATCGGCCTCCTGCAATTCCAGATTGATGAATTCTCCACTGCCCAGTGCCGTGGGTACTTCGCGCTCTACCGTGGCACCGCCGGCAATCCGCCCCACGCTGAGCTGATTGACCTGGGCCTTGCTGCCACCCGCGGCCGCACCCGCGCCCCCCACCAGCACATTGCCCTGCGCCATGCCGTAAATCTGCCCGTCAGCACCCTTGAGCGGTGACAGCAGCAAGGTACCGCCGCGCAGACTCTTGGCATCACCAATCGAGGACACGGTGACATCCAGCGCCTGGCCTTTACGGGCAAACGCCGGCAAGGTGGCGGTCAGGCTGACCGCCGCCACGTTCTTGGGATCAACCTTGGTACCCGGCGGAATCTGCACACCCAGCTGGGTCAGCATGTTCGATAGCGACTGACCGGTAAACGGCGAGGAAGTCACCTTGTCGCCGCTGCCATCCAGCCCCACCACCAGGCCGTAACCCAGCAATTGGTTGGAGCGCACGCCGGCGATATTGGTAATGTCCTTGAGCCGGTCGGCCGCCAGCGCCTGCCCACCCAGCATCAGCAGCAGTGCTGCCAGCAACAGTTTATTCATGATGTCATCCAGCCCGAGCCGCATCATTCAGATGGGGATGATGCTCAGGAAAAATTTGGCCAGCCAGCCCGGCTCGTTGTATAGACGGTTATTGCCCTTGGTTTCCTGCTCGATGCGGGCATCGGCCACCTTGAGCGAGGAGACCGAGCGGTCGGCGGCGATATCTCGCGGATTGACCACGCCGGACAGGCGGATGGACTCGGTATCGCCATTGATGCGTACCACTTTTTCACCGCTGACCACCAGATTGCCATTGGCCAGCACTTCGATCACGGTAACGGTAATGGAGCTGACAAAGGTGGTGGCTACCTGATTGGTACCCTTGCCGGTATTGCTGGCCGCGCCACTGCCGGTGAGCGATGCGCCCAGGCCCTTGGTCAGACCGCCCGGCACGAAGGGAAGCTGGATGCCGCTGGAAATGCTGTCGTTGAGTGCCGAGGAACGGGTGGCCGTGGTTTGTTCCGACTGCGAAGTCGAGGACTTTTCCTGGATGGTGATGGTGAGCGTATCCCCCACCAGCGCCGGCATTTTGTCTTCAAACATGGCACGGTAGCTGCCAGCCTGGAAGATGGAGCCATTAGCCGGCAAGGTGCTGGCTTGCGGCTGCGGGCGGGCTGTCATCGGCAGCGTCACCAGCGGCGGTTCCTGCGCCGCGCAACCGGCCAGCAGCAAGGCCAGCATCGCTGGCATCATCCATTTCAGCATTTTCATTCCGCCCTCCCCACACCGCCTGCCGGCCATCAAGCAAAACCGGATTTTAGCGTTTAAACACCGCCAGCAGAACCGGCAGATTACATCTGCGTCAGCTTTTGCAGCATCTGGTCAGCGGTGGTGATCGCCTTGGAGTTCATTTCAAACGAACGCTGCGCAGTAATCATGTTGACCAGCTCTTCCGTCACATTGACGTTGGACCCTTCCAGAAAACCCTGCTTGACCAGACCACGGCTGTCGGTACCCGGATCCCCATCCTGCGGATCGCCCGAAGAGGCGCTCTGCAGATACAGATTATTGCCAACACTTTCCAGACCTTGCGGATTGATGAAAGTCGTCAGCTGGATGGTGCCGGCAGTTTGCGGCGCCGGGTTATTGGGCAGGAAGTACTGCACCACACCAGCGGTGGAAACGGTGATTTGCGACGCCGTGCTGGGGATATTGATATTGGGGTTCAGCTGATAGCCATCCGAGGTCACGATATCGCCACTGGAGTTGCGCTTGAATTCACCATCACGGGTATAGGCAGTCGTGCCGTCCGGGCGCTGGATGCGGAAAAAACCGTCACCGGTAATGGCCCAGTCCAGCGGCTGACTGCTCTGCGTCATATTGCCCTGGGTAAAGTTTTTGGCTGTGGCCACCGCCGTGGCACCCGTGCCTACCTGCAAACCGGTCGGCGTGGTGCTGCCATCAGCCAGCTGAGCGCCCGGCTGGCGCAGGGTCTGATAATACAGGTCTTCGAAAATGGCGCGCCCGCGCTTGAAACCTACTGTGTTGACGTTGGCCAGGTTGTTGGAAATGACATCCAGATTGAACTGGCTGGAGTCCATCCCGGTCTTGGCAACATAAAGCGCACGCATCATGGCGGTGTTTCCTCAGAATTCTTGATTTGTTATCAGTGTTGTCGCGACCAGGCCTTAGCCTATGGCCAGCAGCTGGGTGGCTTTCTGATCGTTCTGATCAGCATTGGTCATCAGCTTGATATTCATGTCGTACTGCCGGCCATGCGAGATCATCTGCACCAGACTTTCCACCGCATTGACATTGCTGGCTTCCAGCGTTTCCGGCACCAGCTTGACCGAGGTATCGGCAGTGGCGGTATCGCCCCCGTTCATGCGGAACAAGCCATCCGGGCCTTTATAAACATCCTTGACCGCAGGATTCACCAGCTTGATCTGCCCCAGCAGCTGCGGGGTGCGGTCCTTGCCATTCTGTGGCACACCCACTACCGAACCATCCTGCCCCAGTTGCACCTGATAACCGGAGGGTACGGTAATCGGGCCACCGTCACCGCTGATGGGCAGGCCACTGCGTGTGCGCATCATGCCGTTGGCGTCCAGCACATAGCCGCCATCGCGGGTATAGGCTTCACTGCCATCCGCTGCCTGCACGGCAAAGAAACCGGGCGAACCCAGGGCAAAGTCGCTGGGGCTGCCGGTATGCATCAGGCTGCCCTGGCTCATGTCATGGCCAATGGTGTTGTCCACCACATAAGTACGGGTCGGGGCACCGGGGCCAACCACCGGCAGCGCACGGAAGGAAGCCAGATCGGCCTTGAAGGCATTGGTATTGGCATTGGACAGATTGTTGGCCGTGGTGGCTTGCTGCAAATCGATGTGTTTGGCACCGGTCATGGCCAGGTACAGCATCTTATCCATTGTTTCCCCGCTTCCTTAGGCTGTTCTGGCTGACATCAATTACAGATTGATGATGGTCTGCATCAAGGTGTCTTCGGTCTTGATGGTCTGGGCATTGGCCTGATAGAAGCGCTGCGCGGTAATCATGTTCACTAGCTCGGATGTCAGATCCACATTGGAATCTTCCAGCGCCTGCGACTGCACGGTACCGGAGTTGCCCGAGCCCGGTGCATTGTAGGCCGGCACGCCGGAGGCCAGCGTTTGCTGCCAACGGTTACCACCTTCGTTCTGCAGGCCCTGCGAGTTGGTGAAGGTTGCCAGGGCAACCTGACCGATGACTTTATTCTGACCATTGGAGAAGCTGGCCATGATATTGCCATGGGTGTCGATATTCATGCTGCTCAGGGTACCCGGCGCATAGCCATCCACTGTTTCCGTCGGGGTACCGGAAGCCTGTGCCACCTGGGTAGAGCCGGTGTAATCCACGGTAAAGGTAACCGGGGACGAAGAGCCATTCACCGGCGTCGGGGAGAAAGTGACACTGAACGGGGTGGTATTGGTCAGATTACCCTTGGTGTCGTAGTTCATGGTGTAGGTATTGGTACCACTGGCCGGGCTGCCATCGACATAGGCCGTCACCGTCCACGGTGTGCCGGTAGCGGTAGCCGTACCCTTGACGTAATACATGGTCAGGTTGTGCTGATTACCCAGGCTGTCATACACCTGTGCCGCATTCGACCAGTTAAAACTGTTGGTATTGGTCGGATTCAACGGCGTTACCGTCGGCGGCGTCAGTCGCGAATCCACATTCACGCCCATGGTGACCTTGGTGGTGACTGCCGGCGAAATCAGATTGGTTTGCAGTTTCAGATCGGTGACCGGGCCCTGGGTCACCACGCCATTATTGGCCATCCAGCCTTGCAGGCGGTCGTTGCCATTGACGATGTAACCATCCTTGTCCACCTGGAATTGTCCGTTGCGGGTATACGCCAGCGAACCGGTGGTCGAGGTCGGATTCTGCCGCATGATAAAGAAGCCATTGTTATTGATGGCCAGGTCCAGGCTGCGGCCGGTCGGGGTGATGTTGCCAGCACTGAAGGACTGGGTGACTGCATTCACCTGCGAGCCGATACCGGCGCTGGTATTGGCCACACCATAAAAGCTGGTGGAGAACAGATCGGCAAACTCGGCGCGCGAACTCTTGAAGCCGACGGTGCTGGCATTGGATACGTTGTTGCCAATGGTATCCAGCTGCGAGGACGCCGAATTCAGACCGCTCAAACCTTGTTGAAAACCCATGTGATTACTCCCCGAAACCTGTTTGCGCTAATGACTTGGTTAAGACAGCTGTGCAACGTTTGCCAGACCGACGCTGGTCCCGTCTTTCATGATCAGTTGCGGCGAGCCGCTGGCCCAGCTGACGGCGGTTACCGCCTGGTTGGCATACGGTGTGGCCGTCACCGCAGCGCTGCTGGCACTGGTCGCCTTGGCACTGAAAGTGTATTTGCCGCTGGGCAACTGCTTACCGTTGGCATCGGTGCCATCCCAGTTGAAAGAGTTAAGGCCGCTGCTAGGGCTCTTGACCGTCAGGGTATCCACCACATTGCCATTGGCGTCGGCGATACTGACGGTGTAATCGGTGGCCGCACCACTCAGATTCACGGCACCCTGCACATTGGAACCGCTGGTCAGGCTCAGCGCATTACCCGGCACCAACGCCTGCTTGCCAATCATGGTGGCAGCCATCAGCGATTGATTGGCAGCCTGCGACTGCACCAGGCTCTGCATGGCGGTGTTCAGCGTCTGCATCCCGGATACCTGACTGATCTGCGCCATCTGGCTGGTGATCTGGCTGTTATCCATCGGGTTCATCGGGTCCTGCGCCTGCAACTGCGTCACCAAGAGCTTGAGAAAGCGATCCTGAATACCCTGTGCACTGGTATCGGTATTGGAATTACCGGTGCCACTGGTGCTGCCAGTAGTGCCATTCAGCGCGGCATACGGATTGGTCGAGGAATTAACCGAGCTGGTCATGGCTGCTGCCTTTCATCACTGTCCAAGCTGCAGAGTCTTCTGCAGCAGGGTTTTGGCGGTATTCATCATTTCCACATTGGTCTGATACGAGCGCGAGGCGGAAATCATGTCGGACATTTCCTCGACCGGATTGACATTGGGCATGTTGACATAACCCTTTTCGTCCGCCAGAGGGTTGCTGGGGTCGTACTTCAGCCGCGGCGGGGTCTGGTCTTCCACAATGGAAGTCACCCTCACACCGGCCACTTGCGGCTGACTGGCGGTAACCGGCAAGGCGGTAAACACCACGTGGCGGCCCTTGTAAGGCTGGCCGGTCGAGCTGGTGGCACTTTCCGCATTGGCGATATTGCTGGCCACCACGTTAAGACGCATGGACTGGGCAGTCAGCGCCGAACCGGAAATGGCAAAAATATTGGCGAGCGACATGGTTACTGGCCTCCACCGGTAATGGCGGTATTCAGACTGGACATACGCTTGCTGAGGAAGGTGAGCGTGGTCTGGTATTGCAAGGCGTTATCGGCAAAGGCCGCACGCTCCACATCCATATCCACCGTGTTGCCGTCCAGGCTTTGCTGTACCGCATTGCGATACTGCACCGCCGGCTTGCCGGCACTGCCAGCCCCCGTACCAGCCAGATGGCGCGTATCGGTCACATTCATCGCCAGCTTGCCCTGTCCATCCTGCGCAGACTGCAAGGCCTGCTTGAAATCGAAATCGACTGCCTTGTAATTGGGGGTATCGGCATTGGCAACATTGCTGGCAATGACTTCCTGGCGATAGGCGCGCAGGTTGAGCGCTCGCTGCTGAAAATCAAATTCCTTGCCAATCTTGTCCAACATGACCTTGCCTCCTTGAATGCGTCCCCATCCTTAGCAGGAACTGTGCCAGCACAAACAATCCATACAGACCATTGATTTTATTGAAACTACAGGCAATACACACCACCACCCGCACAGCGCACACCGGCAGGAGCGGCAAGTTTTGCCGCCATCACCGCCCCGCTGCCGCTGCCACCAAAACAAAACCGCCGACGGCCCATGGCGTCGGCGGTTTTGATCCAGCCTTAACAGCACACCCCGCAAACAGCTTCTTAGTCTGCGCGCAGCTCGAAATCGTGGCTGATGTCAGCCGTCTTGCCCAGCATGATGGAGGCCGAGCAGTATTTCTCCGCCGACAGCTTGATGGCCCGCTCCACTACCTCGGACTTGAGATCACGTCCGGTGACCACAAAGTGGAAATGAATCTTGGTGAAGACCTTGGGTTCGGTCTCGGCGCGCTCGGCTTCCATTTCCACCCAGCAATCAGTCACTTGCTGACGCGACTTTTTCAGAATGGAAATCACGTCATAGCTGGTACAGCCGGCAGTGCCCAAGAGCAGCAGCTCCATCGGACGCGGCCCCAGATTGCGGCCGCCGCCTTCCGGCGCACCATCCATCACCACCGCATGGCCGCTGCCGCTCTCGCCCATGAAACACACGCCATCCACCCATTTGAGTCTTGCTTTCACTGCCCCATCCTTCCGCTTTTGTTCAGCGCAAATCCGCTTAATCGCCACAGACTATCATTCCCGATTTGGGCAGACAAAGATTCACCGGTAAAATGGAAAGATTGACCTGTTATAAAGCCATCATGCTGGTACTTGGAATCGAATCATCGTGCGACGAAACCGGCGTTGCACTGTACGACCTTAAGGCGGGCCTCATTGCCCACCAACTGCATACGCAAATGGCCATGCACGCCGAATACGGTGGCGTGGTGCCCGAACTGGCCAGCCGCGACCACATCCGCCGGGTTATCCCGCTCACCGAAGCCTGCCTAGCTGAAGTCGGCAAGACCCTGGCCGATGTGGATGCCATTGCCTACACCCAAGGCCCCGGCCTGGGTGGAGCCCTGCTGGTTGGTGCCAGCGTGGCCAATGCGCTAGCCTTTGGCCTGAACATTCCGGTGATTGGCGTCCATCATCTGGAAGGCCATCTGCTATCGCCGCTGCTGGCGGAGCCGCGACCGGACTTTCCCTTCATCGCCCTCTTGGTATCCGGCGGCCACACCCAGCTGATGGCCGTACGCGGCATCGGCCAGTACGAGGTGCTGGGCGAAACGCTGGACGACGCAGCCGGCGAAGCCTTCGACAAGACGGCAAAACTGCTGGGCCTGCCCTACCCAGGCGGCCCGCTGTTGTCGCGCCTGGCCGAAGAAGGCGACCCGGCGCGCTTCAACCTGCCACGCCCCATGCTGCACAGCGACAACCTGGACATGAGCTTCTCCGGCCTCAAGACTGCCGTGCTGACACTGAGCAAACAGGTGGAAGCCGAGCATGGCCAGATCGACGAACAGACGTGCAAAGACATCTGCCGCGCCTTTCAGGAGGCCATTGTCGACGTGCTGGTCAGCAAATCGCTGAAAGCCCTGAAGCAGACCGGCATGAAAAAGCTGGTGGTGGCTGGCGGCGTAGGTGCCAACAAACAGCTGCGCGCCGCACTGGATCAGGCCGCGGCAAGGCGCAAGCTGGAGGTGTTCTACCCGCCACTGGCCCTGTGCACCGACAACGGTGCCATGATTGCCTTTGCTGGCGCCATGCGGCTGAAATACGCCACCGCACCCGGCAGCTACTCGATCAAACCGCGCTGGGACCTGTCCGGCCTGCCCGCTGCCTAAATCACCCCGCCGGCGCAGCCTGCTGCGTCGGCCTGACAACCCCATCATGATCCAACTGAAAAACCTCAGCCTGCGTCGCGGCCTGAAAGAATTACTGGTCAACGCCAGCCTGACCCTGAACCCCGGCTACAAAACCGGCCTGGTCGGTGCCAATGGTGTGGGCAAATCCAGCCTGTTTGCCCTGCTCAAGGGCGAGCTGCACGCCGATGGCGGCGATGCCGACATCCCCAAGCAATGGGTCATGGCCCATGTGGCGCAGGAAACGCCGGCACTGGACACCGCTGCCATCGATTACGTGCTGGATGGCGACCACGAGTTACGCCAACTGGAAGCCGAACTCTCTGCCGCCGAAGCGCGCGACGACGGCAGCGCCATCGGCCATCTGCATGGTGAGTTGGCGCGCATCGAAGCCTATTCTGCCCCGGCCCGCGCCGCCAAGCTGCTGACCGGCCTGGGCTTTGCCACCGAAGCCCACCAGCGGGCAGTGAAAAGCTTCTCCGGCGGCTGGCGCATGCGGCTGAACCTGGCGCAGGCGCTGATGTGCCGTTCCGACCTGCTGCTGCTGGATGAACCCACCAACCACCTGGATCTGGAAACCGTACTGTGGCTGGAAGACTGGCTGCAAAGCTATCCGGGGACCTTGCTGATCATCTCGCATGATCGCGACTTCCTCGACAGCATCTGCAGCCATATTGCCGAAGTAGCCAACCAGACCCTGACGCTGTACACCGGCAATTACAGCCAGTTTGAAACCATGCGTGCGGAAAAGCTGGCGCGCCAACAGGGCGAATTCGACAAGCAGCAGCGCCAGATTGCTCATCTGGAATCCTTCATCACCCGCTTCAAGGCCAAGGCCACCAAGGCCAAGCAGGCACAAAGCCGGGTCAAGGCACTGGAAAAACTGGAGCGCATTGCCCCGGCCCACATTGCCTCGCCCTTCGATTTTCACTTCGACAGCCCAGACAACCTGCCCAACCCGCTGTTGCGGCTGGACAAGGTGAATATCGGCTACGGCGATACGACCATCTTGCAGGGCCTGTCGCTGTCGGTAGAAGCCGGCAGCCGCATTGGCCTGCTGGGGGTGAATGGTGCCGGTAAATCCACACTGGTGAAGCTGCTGGCGGGCGACCTGCCGCAACAGGCGGGCGAGCTGATCAAGGCGCAAACGCTGAAGATAGGCTATTTCGCCCAGCACCAGCTGGAAACCCTGCGCGAGGACGAATCACCGCTGCAGCATATGCAGAGACTGGCCCCCACTGCACGCGAGCTGGAACTGCGCAGCTTTCTGGGCGGCTTCAATTTCCGTGGCGACAACGCGACCGATCTGGTCGGCCCCATGTCCGGCGGTGAAAAGGCCAGACTGGCACTGGCAATGATCGTCTGGCAAAAGCCCAACCTCTTGCTGCTGGACGAACCGACCAACCATCTGGACCTGGAAATGCGCCATGCCCTGACGCTGGCACTGCAGGATTTTTCCGGCGCGCTGATCGTGGTTTCCCACGACCGCAGCCTGCTGGAATCCACCACCGACCTGTTCTGGCTGGTCAGCGGCGGCACGGTCACCCCGTTTGACGGCGATCTGGAAGACTATCGCCAGTGGCGACTGGCCCAGCTGGCAGAAAGCGGCAAACCGTCCAGCGGCGACGCCCAGGCCGTCAACCGCAAGGAGCAGAAGCGACAGGAAGCCGAAGCCCGCCAGAAATTGGCTCAGCTGAAAAAGCCGCTGCTGAGCAAGCTCGCCAAGCTGGAGAAGCAGCTGGAGCAACTGAGCAGCGAAAAAAACCAGCTGGACGCCTTCATGTCTGGCGAAGAAGCCTACTCGGACGCCAACAAGAGCAAGCTGGCCGAGGCGGTAAAACGGCTGGGTGTGGTCAGCAGTGAACTGGCTCAGGTAGAGGAAGACTGGATGCTGCTGCAAGAAGAGCTGGAAGCGCTGGAAAACAGTATGGACAGCCCGGACTAAGAGCGGCTAACAAGAGCGTAGCGCCCCTGGAGCAAGGGACACCGACGCAGACATTGCAAGGTGTACGGCCAGGAGGCGCAAGGCCGCAACAGGGTTTTTGTTAGCGGCGCCAAAGCTTGTCATCAGCGAGGCTGGGCCGATGCCACCCGCCCATGCCTCTTGCTGCCGGCTGCAATTATCCACAGCAATCAGCGGATAACTCTGTGGATAAGTACTGAACAAATAAAAAAAGTCTTTTTACCTTAACAACTTGCTGCAACTGCTCACTAAAAAGGCAGAATAGACCCAGTTGGATACTGATTATCAGTCCTGAGCACTTCCCTGCTTGCCTGATTGCAATCATTCAAATCAAGCCATTGATTTTAATGAAAATATACTGTTTATCTTTATTTTTTCAGTAGCTCATATGAAAAAATATATGCCATGAAGATGACGGTTCAAATACCAGTGCGCCGGGCAACAGCAGCCTATCCCTCTCGGCTCAGCAACTTGCCCGGATTCATGATGTTGTTGGGATCGAATACCGCCTTGACCCCGCGCATCAGCGCAATGTCTGCAGCACTGCGCGTTACCCCCAGATAATCGCGTTTCAACAGCCCCACGCCATGCTCGGCCGACATGCTGCCGGCAAACTCGGCCACCAGTGCAAACACCTGCTTGTTGACCGCCTCGCAGGCGTGACGAAAATCTTCCAGCGCCCAGCTTTCGGGCTTCAGCACATTGATATGCAGATTGCCATCGCCGATATGGCCATACCACAGCACCTCGAAATCCGGGTAATCGCGGGCCAGCAAGGCTTGTAGCCGGGACACAAAATCCGGCAGACGGCTGATCACCACCGAAATGTCGTTCTTGTACGGCGTACGCGGCGTAATGGCAGCACTGATGCCCTCGCGCAAGCGCCATAGCGCCCTGGCCTGCTGCTGCGACTGCGCCAGCACACCATCCACCACCCAACCTTGTTCCAGGCAATATTCAAATGCCTGCAATACCAGCGCATCGTCAGCCGCTGGCGGCAATTCGCACTCCAGCAGCACATAAAATGGCTGCCGCTCTGCCAGCGGTGGCTGCGCCTGCTCGGCCGCCAGCACATGGGTCAAGGCCTGATCGGAGAAAAACTCGAAGGCTTGCAAGGTCAGCCGGCTACGGAAGGCATGGAACACCGCCATGATGTCGGGCAATTGCGGTACGGCCAGCAGCAATACCGCGCTGGGCGGTGCCGGATCACACAAGCGCACCGTTGCCTCCACCACCAGCCCCAGCGTGCCTTCCGAACCGATAAACAGGTGACGGAAGTCATAGCCGCTATTGTTCTTGTTAAGGCCCAGATTGCACTGCAGCAGCTCACCGCGGCCAGTCACCACCGTCAGCCCGGCAATCCAGTCCCGGGTCATGCCATAACGCACCACGCGGATGCCGCCGGCGTTGGTGGCGATATTGCCGCCGATCTGGCTGGAGCCGCTGGAAGCAAAATCCACCGGATACAGCAGCCCCTGCTCTTGGGCAAAGGCCTGCAGCGCTGCCGTGACCACCCCCGCCTGGCAGCGTACCGTGCGCGCCAGCGGGTCGAACTGGTCGATACGATTCATCCGTTCGAAGGACAGCACCACCTCGCCCTGCGCCGCCACGGCACCGCCGGACAAGCCGGTACGGCCACCGGACGGCACGATGGCAACGCCATGCGCATTGGCCCAGCGCACCACCGCCTGCACTTCCTCAATACTGAGCGGGAACACCACTGCCGCCGCCTGCGGCTTGGTGTAACGGGTCCAGTCCTGGCCGTAACGCTCCAGCGTATCGGCATCGCCATGAATACGCTCGGCAGGAATAATGGTTTGCAAGGCAGAGAGTTGGGGCGAGGTCAGCACGGCAATATCCAGACAGAAAAGTGGCAGCGGCTACCATAGCACGCGGCAAAACAAATAAAAAAGCCGCCCCCCGAAGGAAGCGGCCTGGATGATCTTGGTGCTGTCAGCAAGAATCAGGCAACAGCAGCCTGCTTTTGCAGTATGGAGACCAGCTCGGCAATCTTGCGCTTGAGTTCGCGACGATCGACGATCATGTCGATGGCACCCTTTTCCAGCAGGAATTCCGAACGCTGGAAGCCTTCCGGCAGGGTTTCGCGCACGGTCTGCTCGATCACGCGCGGACCGGCAAAACCAATCAGCGCCCCCGGCTCGCCAATCACCACATCGCCCAGGAAGGCGAAGGAGGCGGAAACGCCACCCATGGTCGGATCGGTCAGCACCGAGATGAAGGGCAGCTGGTGATCGGTCAGCAATTGCAGTGCGGCACTGGTCTTGGCCATCTGCATCAGCGAATTCAGACCTTCCTGCATGCGCGCACCACCCGATGCGGCCACACAGATGAAGGGGGCCTTGGCTTCGATGGCAGCCTGTACGCCACGCACAAAACGCTCACCCACTACCGAACCCATGGAACCGCCGATGAAGCGGAACTCGAAGGCGGCCACGACAGCCGGCATGGAATGGATGCTGCCCTGCATCACCACCAGCGCGTCGTCTTCGCCAGTATTGCTCTGGGCGGCAGCCAGACGGTCGGGATAGCGTTTGCCATCCTTGAACTTGAGAATGTCCACCGGCTTGACCTCGGCACCGATTTCACGGCGGCCTTCGTCATCCAGCAGGACATCCAGCCGCTGACGTGCATTCAGCGGATGGTGATGATTACATTTGGGACAAACCTGCAGATTGCTCTCCAGGTCGGTGTAATACAGTACGGCTTCACATGCCGGGCACTTGCTCCACAGCCCCTCCGGTACCGCTGAAGGCTTGTCAGCGCGAGAATCGCGCTTGATCTTCGGCGGCAGGAGCTTGTTCAACCAGCTCATGCTGACTCCTTGCTCAACGCAGCCCGGCAGGGTATGCCGGGCTGACAATAAAACGGGGTGTTGTCACCCCGTTTGCGTGTCCTTAAAGAATGGCGGCCTTCAATTCGGCCACCAGACGGGTCAACCGCTCTCTGGCGGTTTCTGCTGTAGCCGCCTCGATTTCCTGCACCAGACGGCTCCCTACCACCACGGCATCGGCCGTCACGGAGATGGCCTGGGCGGTGGCGGCATCGCGAATGCCGAAGCCTACGCCGATGGGAACCTGAATATGTGCTCTAAGGGCGGCAATTTTACGCGCTACGTCGTCAATGTCCAGATTTCCTGCACCGGTGACGCCTTTCAGCGACACATAGTAGACATAACCACGGGCATGGCGGGCGATTTCACGCACCCGCGCTTCCGGCGTGGTCGGTGCAATCAGGAATACCGGATCAAGATCCGCCGCAATCAGTGCCGCAGACAGTTCGGCCGCTTCTTCCGGCGGGCAGTCCACGGTCAGCACGCCATCCACACCGGCAGCGTGAGCCTGTTCGGCAAAGGCGGTATAGCCCATGACGAACACCGGGTTCAGATAACCCATCAGCACCACGGGCGTGGTGGCATTGCTCTTGCGGAATTCGGCCACCAAGGCCAGCACATCGCGCAGGCCGACCTTGTGCACCAGCGCACGTTCGGACGCACGCTGGATCACCGGGCCATCGGCCATCGGATCGGAAAACGGCACCCCCAGCTCGATGATGTCGGCACCACCATCTACCAGACCGTGCATCAGCTCAACGGTCAGCGAGGGATGCGGGTCACCGGCCGTGATAAACGGGATCAGTGCTTTCTTGCCGTCCAGCCGGGCAAAACATGCAGCAATACGTGACATAAGCCTTCCTTAGCCTTGTTAGAGCGTGATACCGGCCAGACCGGCCACGGTATTGATGTCCTTGTCGCCACGGCCGGACAGATTCACCAGAATCACCTTGTCCTTGGCCATGGTCGGTGCCACCTTGGCAGCCCAGGCCAGCGCATGGCTGGATTCCAGCGCCGGGATGATGCCTTCCAGATGACAGCAGTCGTGGAAGGCCGACAAGGCTTCCTTGTCGTCGATGGCGACGTATTCGGCGCGGCCGATGTCCTTCAGATAGCTGTGCTCCGGGCCAACACCGGGGTAATCCAGACCGGCCGATACCGAGTGGGTCTCGACAACCTGACCATTGGCATCCTGCATCAGATAGCTCTTGGCACCGTGCAGCACGCCTACGCCAGCCCCACCGGACAGTGGAGCGGCGTGCATGCCGCTGGCAATGCCGTGGCCACCGGCCTCGACACCCACCATGCGCACGCCATTCACACCGATATAGGGATAGAACATGCCGATGGCGTTGGAGCCGCCACCGACGCAGGCCACCACCACATCCGGCTGGCGACCGGCCACTTCCGGCATCTGCTCCTTGGATTCCTCACCGATCACCGACAGGAAGTCACGCACCATCATCGGGTAAGGATGCGGACCTGCCGCCGTACCCAGAATGTAGAAGGTGCTGTCGACATTGGTCACCCAGTCGCGCATGGCTTCGTTCAGTGCATCTTTCAGGGTCTTGGAGCCGGACTCCACCGGCACCACGGTGGCACCCAGCAGCTTCATGCGGAAGACATTGGGCGACTGGCGCTTGATGTCCTCGGCACCCATATAGACAAAGCATTCCATGCCATAACGGGCAGCCACGGTAGCCGTGGCCACGCCATGCTGACCGGCACCGGTTTCGGCAATCACCCGTTTCTTGCCCATGCGGCGGGCCAACAGCGCCTGGCCGATGGCATTGCTGATCTTGTGCGCGCCAGTGTGGTTGAGGTCTTCACGCTTGAGGAAGATCTGCGCACCACCCAGTTGCTCCGACCAGCGCTTGGCATGGTAGATGGGGCTGGGGCGGCCCACATAGTGTTTCAGCTCGTGGCGAAACTCTTCCCAGAAAGTCGGATCGGCCTTGACGCGCTCGTATTCGTTCTTGAGTTCGTCCAGTGCCGCCATCAAGGTTTCGGCAACATAGACGCCACCATACGGTCCAAAGTGGCCGTTTGCATCCGGAAGATCATACCGCTCCATGCCTTGCTCCTGATATGAACGCCGCCATCCTGGCGGCATCTTTGATTCCTTTGGCTGCTTCCACTCCGCTGGAAACATCCACCGCCGCCGGCCGCACTGCGGCCACGGCTTGCTTGATATTCTGGTCGTCCAGCCCACCGGACAAAATCAACGGCAGGGGCAGGTTTGCCGGCAGCAAAGTCCAGTCAAACGTGGTACCGGTGCCACCATGTGCGCCTTCAACAAAGGCGTCGGTGAGCAGGCCGCGCGCGTCCGGGTATTGGGCGGCGGCTACTGTCAGGTCCAGTCCGGGCTTGACCCGCACCGCCTTGAGATAGGGCCGCTGGAAAGAGCGGCAGAATTCAGCCGGTTCTTCACCGTGAAATTGCAGGATGTCGATGCCGCAATGTGCCAGCACCTCTTCCACCCACTCGCGCTCCGGGTTGACGAACAACGCCACCACGCTGACAAAAGGCGGCAAGGCGGCAATCACCGCCTGTGCCTGCGCCAGGCTGACATTGCGCGGGCTTTTCGGATAAAACACCAGGCCGATGGCATCCGCGCCCAGCCGGGCGGCTTCTGCGCCATCCTCGGGCCGGGTAATGCCGCAAATCTTGATTCTGATGGTCACATCATCTCCACAGGGCCAGTCGGGCCGGCTCGGTCTGCGATGGCAATTGGTATTGTGCCGGATAACCGACCCCGGTCAGGTACAGCCCGTCCGGCATGAAGGTAGGCGGCGCACGGGTGCGGTCCTGTGCGGCCAGCAGCGCCTCCAGGTCGGCCGTTGTCAGACTGCCCTTGCCCACATACAGCAATGCACCAACGATATTGCGCACCATGTGGTGCAGGAAGGCATCGGCCAGCAGATCGAAACGGATCAGCCCGCCCTCCTCGCTGATCGCCAGTTGCTGCAGGTTCTTGACCGGGCTTTTCGCCTGGCATTCCGCCGCGCGGAAGCTGGAAAAATCATGCGAACCCAGCAACACGGCAGCAACCTCGCGCATGGCCTCGACATCCAGCGGCTGGTGATACCAGCCCACCTTGCCGGCCAACAGGCAGGGGCGTACCGGATGCGTCAGCAGGAAATAGCTGTAGGAGCGCGAAAAAGCGGAAAAGCGGGCGTGAAAGCCCTCGTCCACCTCGCGTGCCCACACCACGGCCACCTCGGGCGGCAGATGGGCATTGACCCCGCGCACCCAGGCATTGAGCGGGCGCGTAATCTGGCTGTCGAAATGCACCACCTGCATGGCGGCGTGCACGCCGGCATCGGTACGGCCTGCGGCCAGGGTTGTAATGTCTTGTCCGGCGATCTGGCTCAGGGCCCGGTTCAATCTGTCCTGGACGGTATTGCCATGCGGCTGAGTCTGCCAGCCGGAAAAGGCCCGGCCGTCATACTCGATGCCGAGCGCTATTCTCATGCCCACACCTTGCTTGCAACATCTTCCGCTGTCGGCAGCCTAGGCAGCCGACAGCAGACGCTAAAACGACAACTCTACCCTATCCGGCGGGGTTTACGCCATGCCGTCTTGCATGATCCGCCTGCCGGCCACCGGCGGCTGCCACGCAAAAATCACCCGCAGCACAGCACAATGCAAAACGGGGGAGCATCTGCTCCCCCGCTTGCTACGGCCAGTCCTGCGTCACGAAACGGTTTGGCCGGCTTCCTTCATCAGGGCTTCTGCCGTTTCCTTGTCGCCCATTTCCAGGTAAAGCTTGGCCAGCTCCATCTTGTCGTTGGCCTCGGATTGCGACTTGGCTTGCGTCGTTGCCGCAGCTGGCGCTAGAGGTGGATCTACCTTGACCGAGGCAGGCAGATCAGACAGGAAATCCATGCTCAACATCGGTTCCGGTGCCTGCTTTACCGCATTCTCCAGCTCCTGCTCACCCAGCGAAGCAAAGGCATCCAGCCCACTCAAGGCCGGATTGGGCTCGGTAGCCGGCGGCAGCGGAGCGGGCCCGGCTGCCGGCTTGTCCAGAAAGTCCATGGCCAGCGGTGCTTCCGGCTCGGGTTCAACCGCCCCCAGCTCAACGGCCAGATCCAGCGGTGGCACACGCTCAGCCGGAGCCTCAGCCAAGGCCTCAGCCGCAACATCCACCGGCGCTGCCGCCGAATTGACGCGCACGGCTTCCAGATTCAGCGGCGATGCTGCCGCAACCGGCTTGGCATCAAACAGCGGATGCTCCGGAGCCAGCGTGCGGCCCAGTTCACACACCCGCATCCACAAGGTGCTGTCCTTGCCGAAAATCCCCCGCGCCGTGGTCGCTTCGGCAATGAAGCCGTCCCTGTCCGGCTGCATGGCCAGGACTTCCAGCAGTTTGTAGCGCAGATCCTGGCGCATCGGTTCGCGCACCAGACCTTCGCGCAGGATTTCCAGCGCCTGGTCGATGCGACCATAGGCAAGGTAGACCTCTGCCTCGGCGATCAGGTCAACCGAGGCCAGATCGATACCTTCACCACGCTTGATGCCACTCATCAAGGTGGTCAACGGCCCCATGGTCAGCATGGATGCGTTATCAGCAGACGACTTGCTGGCAGGCTTGCTGCCGGACTCGGCTGCCTTACGCTGCCGCAGGCGCTGCGCCACCAGCAAGGCTCCCAGGCCGACGGCAGCGGCACCGCCGCCATACATCAGCGCCCCACTGTTGCGCAGGCTGTCCAGCACGTCATCCACCAGGAATGACGGTGGCGGGGCCTCGACAGCGGGCTTGACCGGCGCGGCCGCCTTGACTGGCGGATGAGCGGGTTCCGCCGGCTTGACGGGCTGCGCTGCCGGAGCAGACGCAAGCACTGCAGCAGGCTGGCTGGCCACAGCAGCAACGGCAGCAGCCGGCTGACTGGCTACGGCAGCCACCGCCGCTTGACTCGCCACAACGCGGGTTTCACCGGCAGCCGTACTGGCCGTTGCGGCTTTGGCAATTTGCAGATTACGGATTTTCTGTTCCAGCTCCAGCGTCTTCTGCTGGGCATGTAACAGGGCCTGATCCTGCTTTTGCAGGATGGTTTTCAGGCGATCCTCCTGAGCAGTGTCAGCCCCACCCACCGCCACCGCCTTGACTGCGGTCACCTGGGGAGCCGAGGCTGCCACCTTGGCTGCAGGATGGGCCGCTTCAGGAAGCGGCTTGTTCATGGGTTTGAGGGTGACAGCATCGGACTTGGCCGGGGCTTTGGCTGCCGGCACCGGCGCTTCTTGCGCCACAGCGGGCGGCTCGGCTGCAGCCGGAGAATTACCTGCCGTGGCCAGACGCCAGTCGGCCGGGTACTTCAGGGCTGCACCTGCGCGCAGGCGATTGACGTCACCAGAGATGAATGCATCCGGATTACTGCGATACAAGCGCTTGGCGATATCAGCCGGGTTACCGCCGCCCTTTACCCTGGAGGCGATCAGCGACAAGGTGTCGCCATGCAGAACCCGGTATACCTTCAGCGGCTGCACCTTCTCCGCAGCACGCGCACTCTTGCCGGCGCTGACCGGATTGATGGAACGCTCTTCAACGGTGTAACCATTGGGGTCCAGCAGCAGATTGTAATGTTTCTGCGCATGGACATTGCCCGCCCCGACTTCCAGGCGGAAAGCCAGCACCGGGTCATTCATAGGCTGACTGCTGCGCAACAGCAGCATGGATTTGCCAGCCGGCGACTTGCTGATCTGGTGCGAGATGGAGGCAATCAGTTGCAATTGCTCGCCGCTGGGTGCGCCTTGCAGGCTATCGGCAGCCAGTGCCACCCGAACATTGTCAGTCTGCTTGACGGCAGTACCAAACAGCTCCAGCTCGGCCACCAGCGGCTCGCCCAGCTTGGACTTAACCTTGAGTTCGCCCAGACCGAGGCTGCTCAGGCGGGGCATCAGGTCTGGCGAGACGGCGGTTTTCTTGACGGTATCATCATGAGCCGGCTGCTTGTCCTTGCGCGGCGGGCCATCCCGCTGGTAATCAACTTCGAATTCACGCACCAGACGCCCGGCTGGCCAGTTCATTTCCACGGCAAAGCGCAATAGTGCTTCATCGAAATGGCTGGGGCCTTTGACCAGAATCTTCTGAATACCGCCATCCGCTTTGCGAATGGCAGAAAACTTCAGCACCGGTGCCGACTGGCTATAAGTCGACACCAGCGGATATTTGTTGCGATCAGCCAGGCTGACCAGCACATTCCCTTGCGGATCTTCGTCCACCACGGGAATTTCCGCTTCAAAAGGCTGACCTTCCGAAGACAGGACATGAATCGACCCCAGGCCGGCCAAGGCCGATCCTGCAGAGCCCATGCCGGCCAACAAAATGGCGAGCAAGGTCATGCTATGTTTTGAAGCCATGATCCGGACTTCCCCGATTCCTGCTTAGGCAGGTTTTATTGCTAATGAACTACCCGGCTAAAACGTGTGCCATTCAATAGTAAAACCGACAATATTGCAAAACAGCGCGGCTGGCATCACAAAACTGGACCTGATCGACAAGCTCGGCGCATCAGCTGCTGATTTTGGTAAGTAAAGCCTGGGCTTCTTGTTTCAAACTTCCTTGTGCTTCTCCGACCAGATCCTGCAACACTTCACGGGCACCGTCGCGGTCGCCCATGTCCAGATAAACTTTGGCCAGATCAAGCTTGGTAGACAAAGGATCATCCAGCAGGGTCATGCCCTCGGCCACGACCGGTGCAGGTTCGGGTGCAGGTGCGACCACCGGAGCAGCACTGACCGCTGCTGTTTCAGCAGGTGCCGCTGGCGCTGCTGCCGGCGTGGCAGCCACCATGTCTTCATACAGCGATTCAAAACCATCCGTGCTAGCGGCAGAAGCCGGCAGCTCGAGGGTGCCGGTTTCCGGCTGGCCCTGGTTGTCGGCGGCCATTTCAGCAGCCAGGCCATCCAGGTTGAAATCAAAATCCAGCAAATTGGTATCGGCCGCGGCTGGCTCGGCCAGGCTTGGTGCAGCGACAGGCTCGACCAGCGGAGCGGCTGCCAGTTCGGCATCCAGATCGAAATCCAGCATATTGGCATCCGCCACGGCTGGCGCGGACACGGGGGCATCTTCTTCAAACAAGGCTGCGCGCAACGGGTCTGCTGCCGGCTCCGGCTCGACTACTGCCGCTGGCGGTGGCGTCTCAGCCTGCAGATCGCCAAACAGTTCGCGATCCAGATCGATAATACCGTCGTCAACAGCGGCGGCACTTTCCACTGGGGCCGCGTCTTCCGGCAACTGATACAGCGCATTGGCCGGATCAATACCCAGCCCCATGGCAGCCACCCTGGCCCAGGCCTGGCCCTTGCCATCGGTAGTGGCATGGAACTCGCGCGCCAGTTTTTCGAAATTGCCGGCGTCCGGGCGTGCGGCATACAGCTCAAGCAGTTTTTGACGCACTTCCTGGCGTGAGGGATCCTTGGCCAGCGCATCCTTGAGGATTTCCTCAGCCTGCGCATCACGCCCATAGGCCATATACACCTCAGCCTCGGCAACCGGATCGACTTCTGCTGCATCGATATCACCGGACGCCTGGGTGAAATTGGTCATGAAGGAGTGACCGCCACTGACTGTTTGCGGTCCACTGCCGACTGCGCCGCGCCCCAGCACGGCATTATTGGTCTGGGTGGACAGCTGCAGCGAGGAAGCACCAGCTTTGCGGCGGCGGGCAATCAGCGCGCCCAGCAGCCCCAGCAGACCAACACCGGCCACACCACCACCAACCAGCGGCAGGTTGTCGATGAGGCGATCCAGCATGGAAGGTTCGGGCGGAGGGGGCGGCGGCGCAAGCGGCTTGTGCACCACGGCCGGTTTCGGCGCAGGGGCAGCCTCGGCAACCGGCATGCTGGCCGGCTGCAGCGTTTCCGTGGCTGGCATCGAAGCGGCTACTGACGCTGCGGCCTCGGCCTGCGGCTGAGAAGCTTGCGGCTTGCCGCTTTGCATGGCCTTGAGCTGCTGCTCCAAGGCCGAGATGCGGGCTTCGGCGTCCTTCAGCGATTGTTCACGCGCAGAAACCTGCTGTTCCAGTACGGAAAGCTTGGGATTCGACTGACCGGCCAGTGCGTCCGGCGGCAATATCTTGAGAACGTCTCCGCCCTGACCATGCGCTTGCGGCTTGGCATCGGCCACTGCTGTAGTCGGCGCAGCAGCACCGTCAGGGCGCAGGATGGCATTGACCCGCGCCGCAGACAGCGACTTGATCTTGGCAACAGGTGGCAGCTTCAGGGTAATACCTGCTTTCAGCGCACTGGGATTGCCATCACTGAAGGCATGCGGATTGGCCAGCACCAGCGCTGCCATGGTCTGCTCCAGCGTGGCACCCGGCGGAACGGCCTTGGCAGCCATGCCGCGCAGGGTCGAGCCGGAGCGCGTCTGCAACACGCCATGGCTGGTATTGCGGCTGGCTTTACCCGGCTTGCCCTGATAGCGGCTGGACAGGTTTTCATCAGCGTAGCGCGGGGCATCCTGCACGATGGATTTGGATTGCGGAGCGTTATAGCTGGACGGATCAAGCAACACGGTATATTCGCGCACCGAACGGCCGGCACTGGTTTTGGCCTCTACGACAAAGCGTAAATACGGATCATTGATGGGAACGGCAGAACTGACGCGAATAATGGCACCATGCGCCGACGGAGCCAGCTGAAAACGCAGTGCCGACATCGTGCTGGCATAATCGACATTCAGGTCACGGAAGGTATCCGGACTGGCCAGGCCGATGCGTGCGCCTTCCAGTTCATTCGAGCGCACCCCGGTCAGCTCGATGTCCGCGTGAAAGGTTTCCCCCAGGAAGGATCGCACATTGATCCTGCCAAGTCCGGCCCATACATTTGCCGAGCAAACCACGGCTACCGCCAGTACGCTCAGCTTGAATTTTGCCTGATTATTCACAGTCTACCTTCCGGCACTTATTTGTCTTGATCTTATTCGCTCGGTTTGCCCATCGCAGGCAAAGAGCTGGCAACTAGTGCCATCTTAGGCCCTAGCCAAGCTTTTAGCTAGATTACATAACAACAAAACCCCGGATGAACCGGGGCTTTACATTTATTCAAACACGCCTGCTTTATACATGGCCTCGGCAACCAGTACGCAATTCAATGCCGCGCCAACGCGCACATTATCTGCCGCCAACCAGAATTGAATGGTATTTCCCGTTTTGCGCAAGCGGCTGATCCATACCCCGTCATTACCGGTTGCTTCCATCGGCGTAATATGGCCGCCATGCTGATCGGCCGTGACACATTGCAATCCTGCCGCCACCAGACGATTTTTGACTTGTACCAGATCAATATCAGCAGCGACCTCCAGGCTAACCGCCCAGGCATGTCCGAAGAAAACCGGCACCCGTACTGCAGTGGCCTCAATCGGCAATTCTGCTTGCTGCAACAGCCGGCGCAATTCCAGCATGATCGAACGTTCTTCTTCCGCCATACCGTCCTCATCCAGCGCACCAATCTGCGGCAGCACATTAAAGGCGATACGCTTTTCAAATACGGTATTTTCCGATTCGCGCTGCGAGAACAAGGCGGTGGTTTGCTCGGCCAGTTCTTCCAGGGCCTTTTGACCACTGCCGGAAACCGACTGATAAGTTGCCACGGTCAGCCGCTTGGGCTGCAAGGGCAGCAAGGGGCGCAGCGCCATGGCCAGCGGGGTGACCGTGCAATTGGGAACCGCAACCAGCGCACCAGCTTCCAGGCCGGCCAGCTGTTCGGCATTGACTGCCGGCACCACCAGCGGCACTTCGGCATCCAGGCGGAAGGCCGAGCTGAAATCGATGACCGTAACCCCGGCTGCGCGCGCTTGCGGCACGTATTCACGCGCCACGCTGTCGCCGGCAACAAAAATCGCCAGCGCCACATTCTCGAAACCAAACTCGTCCAACTGACGAATATCCAGCTCCAGATTGCCATAGCTGACGGTAGACGCTTCATGCTCCGGGCCATCCACGGCAAACACCCGCTCCGCCGGGAACTGGCGCTGGGCCAGCAGTTCGAGAACAGATTGGCCAACCAGGCCAGCGGCACCTACCACAGCAAGCTGCATCATCCGAATAAATCCTTACATTCTTGGAAAAGGCTGATTGTACCTCAGCCAAAAGCAAAGGGCGCGTTAAGGCGCCCTTTGCAGTGTAGTCGATTCCGGCGACAGTCCGGTTAAAGCCTTACAACCATGTCAAGCCGAATCAGCGCTCGATCAGGATGCGCAGCATGCGGCGCAGCGGTTCGGCCGCACCCCACAGCAGCTGGTCACCGATAACGAAGGCCGACAGGTATTCGCCACCCATGTTCAGCTTGCGCACACGGCCGACGCCCACTTCCAGCCCGCCGGTAATGGCAGCCGGGGTCAGTTCCTTGACACTGATTTCGCGGTCGTTCGGTACCCACTTCACCCAGTCATTGCCCGACTTGATGATGGCTTCGATTTCAGCCAGCGGCAGGTCTTTTTTCAGTTTAATGGTCAGAGCCAGGCTGTGGCAGCGCATGGCACCGATGCGCACGCACAGGCCATCCACCGGAATGGCGGCTTCGTTGCCCAGAATCTTGTTGACCTCGGCCTGGCCCTTCCACTCTTCCTTGGACTGGCCATTGTCCAGCTGCTTGTCGATCCAGGGGATCAGACCACCAGCCAGCGGCGCACCAAAGAATTCGGTCGGTACGTCTTCGCGGATGGCGGCAGCCACCTTGCGGTCGATGTCCAGAATGGCAGACGACGGCGTGGCCAGCTCGTCGGCCACGGCAGCGTGTACCACGCCCATGCCCTTGAGCAGTTCGCGCATGTGGTTGGCACCACCACCGGAAGCTGCCTGATAAGTCATGGAAGACACCCACTCCACCAGACCTTCACGGAACAGACCGCCCATGCCCATCAGCATGATGGAGTTGGTACAGTTGCCGCCGATGTAGTCCTTCACACCCTTGGCCAGTGCCGCATCGATCACATTGCGGTTAACCGGGTCCAGCACGATGACGGCATCGTCCGCCATGCGCAGGGTGGAAGCTGCATCGATCCAGTAGCCAGTCCAGCCGGCTGCGCGCAGTTGCGGGTAGATGTCGCTGGTGTAGTCGCCACCCTGACAGGTGACGATGGCGTCCATGGCCTTCAGTTCGTCGATGTTCTTGGCATCTTTCAATGCCGGTACGTCACGGCCGATGTCCGGGCCTTTGCCACCGACATTGGAAGTGGTGAAGAACACCGGTTCGTTGATGACAGCGAAATCGTTCTCTTCACGCATACGTTGCATCAGCACGGAACCAACCATGCCACGCCAGCCTACAAAGCCTACTTTCACGGGTTTCTCCTGGGATCTGTCTCTAAAGTTGCGATTGGCCCGTCAACGCAAGCGTTAGCGGGCCAAGTATTTTTATTACTCCATTGTGCAGCGCGATAGCGACTGAGGCAATGGGGTCAACCCTATCCGGGTGAAGTTTTTTTTACAGCGCTGCCACCACCGCGTCACCCATGCCGGAGCAGCTGACTTTCTGGCAGCCCGCTTCGAAGATGTCGCCGGTGCGGTAGCCTTGGGCCAGCACGCGCTTGACGGCGTTTTCCACGCGCTGGGCAGCTTCTTCCTGGGCAAAGGTGTAGCGCAGCATCATGGCGGCAGACAGGATGGTGGCCAGCGGATTGGCCAGGTTCTTGCCAGCGATATCCGGGGCGGAACCATGCGAAGGTTCGTACAGACCCTTGTTGTTCTGGTCGAGCGAAGCAGACGGCAGCATGCCGATGGAGCCGGTGAGCATGGACGCTTCGTCGGACAGGATGTCGCCGAAAATATTGCCGGTCACCATCACGTCGAACTGCTTGGGATTGCGCACCAGCTGCATGGCGGCGTTGTCCACATACATGTGGCTCAGTTCCACCTGCGGGTATTCGCGCGCCACGTCGATCATGATTTCTTTCCAGAACTCGGTGGTTTCCAGCACATTGGCCTTGTCCACCGAACACAGCTTCTTGTTGCGCTTCATGGCAATGCCGAAGGCAACGTGGGCGATGCGACGCACTTCGCTTTCGCTGTAGCGCATGGTGTTGAAGGCTTCACGTTCGCCCTGCTCGTTCACGCCCATGCCGCGCGGCTGACCAAAGTAGATGTCACCGGTAAGTTCGCGCACGATCATGATATCCAGGCCCGACACCACTTCCGGCTTCAGGGTGGAGGCATTGGCCAGTTCCGGATACAGGATGGCCGGACGCAGGTTGGCAAACAGGTTCAGGTCCTTGCGGATGGCCAGCAGGCCACGCTCGGGGCGCAGCGGACGATCCAGCGTGTCGTATTGCGGGCCGCCCACGGCACCCAGCAGCACGGCATCGGCTGCGCGGCACAGCTTCTGGGTGAATTCCGGATACGGCACGCCATAGGCATCGTAGCCAGCACCACCCAGCGGGGCTTCTTCCAGTTCGATGGGCAGACCATCCTGACGCAGCACATCCAGCACGCGACAGGCCTGGGCAATGATTTCCGGACCAATGCCGTCACCCGGCAATACGGCGATTTTCATGATTTATCCTTTGGTTTCTGTATTTGTTTGTTTTTGAATGCTTCACGCCGCCCACAGCACGATCACGTCGACCGTAAAGCTGCCATCCGCCTCGATGGCGTAGTAATCGCGCACTTCCTGGCCGACGGACTTCTGCAACAGGCGAATGGCCTGACGCAGGGTTTCCGGCGTACGCATGCGCTCCACCCATACGCCAAATTCCAGCCGCAGCTTTTGCCGCGTCACCTGCTGCACTTGCCAGCCGGCACCGGACAATGCGCTCAGCCACTCGGCCATGGCGTAGTTATGCACATGACTGGTATCACGCAGCACCTCGACGGTCTGCAGATAGGTATCCAGCAGCGGCTGACCGGGCGACATCACATCAATGAAGGCCAGCCGGCCACCCGGCTTGAGCACCCGGCGCGCTTCACGCAGCGCCAGAGCCAGATCACCCCAGTGGTGGGCGGAGTAGCGACTGAACACGAAGTCGAATTCGCCATCGGCAAAAGGGAGTCGTTCGGCCGCGCCTTGCTGGGTGGTGAGCGTGCCGAGGCCACGCGATGCAGCCTCGTCCGCCACCACCTGCAACATGCTGGCCGACAAGTCATAGGCCACCACGCTGGCGGCGTGTTCGGCAATCTGGAAGCTGACATGGCCAGCGCCGCAGCCCAGATCCAGTACCCGCGCCGCGCCGTGTTCACGCACGGCTTGCTGTAGCTGGGCAAACTCCGCGCCCTGGGCGTGTACCTGGCTGTGCAGGTAGGCCGCGGCCTGGGCACCAAACTGCTGTTGGACGTGCTCTGCGTGTGCGCTCTGGCTCATGTCATTCTCCAATCAGGCCTGATGGAACAACCAGGGCTGGCTTTGGCGACGCGCCGCCTCGTAAGTCTTGATGGTGTCGGCGTGTTGCAAGGTAAGGCCGATTTCATCCAGGCCACCCAGCAGGCAGTGCTTGCGATGCTCGGTGACATCAAAAGCAAACGACTGACCGGACGGGGTGGTGATGGTCTGCGCTGCCAGATCTACCGTCAGGCGGTAGCCTTCATTGGCTGCGCATTCGCGGAACAGCTGGTCGACCACCTCGGCTGGCTGGACGATGGGCAACAGGCCATTTTTGTAGCAGTTGTTGAAGAAGATGTCGGCAAAGCTGGGCGCAATCACCACGCGGAAGCCCTGATCATCCAGCGCCCACGGCGCGTGTTCGCGGCTGGAACCACAGCCAAAGTTTTCCCGTGCCAGCAATACCTGGGCACCGGCGTAGCGCGGGAAGTTGAGCACGAAATCCGGATTAATCGGACGCACACTGTTGTCCATGCCCGGTTCGCCGTGGTCCAGATAGCGCCACTCGTCGAACAGATTCGGGCCAAAGCCGGAACGGTTGATCGACTTCAGAAACTGCTTGGGGATGATGGCGTCGGTATCGACGTTGGCGCGATCAAGCGGGCACACCAGCCCGTCGAGTGTATTGAATGCTTTCATTGGGATTCTTTCCGAATCTGGCTGCCCTTACTGGGCAGCGTTTTCGATGGCCTGTCCGGCCTTCTGGATGCCATGACCAACAGCCTGGCCACCTTGTTTCAGGTCTTCACCCGCGCCGTGTAAGGTATTGCAGGCAGACAGCAGGATGGTCACAAACAGGCTGAGTGCAATTTTTTTCATGGATGAATTCCTTTCGCAGAATTAAAGCTGACGGATGTCGACAAAATGGCCGGTTACCCCTGCCGCCGCCGCCATGGCCGGGCTGACCAGATGGGTACGCCCACCCTGCCCCTGACGGCCTTCGAAGTTGCGGTTCGAGGTAGACGCACAACGCTCACCCGGCTGCAGACGGTCGGCATTCATCGCCAGACACATGGAGCAACCCGGCTCGCGCCATTCAAAACCGGCGGCGATGAAAATCTTGTCCAGTCCTTCGGCCTCGGCCTGTGCCTTCACCAGACCGGAGCCCGGCACCACCAGCACCTGCTTCACGCTGGCTGCCTTGCTGCGGCCACGTGCCACAGCGGCGGCTTCACGCAGGTCTTCGATACGGGAATTGGTACAGGAGCCGATAAACACGATGTCGACCGGAATCTCTTTCACCGGGGTATTGGCGGTCAGACCCATGTAAGCCAGCGCGCGTTCAATACTGCCCTTCTTCACCGGGTCGGCTTCGGCGGCCGGGTCCGGCACGATGCCGTCGATGTCGGTGACCATTTCCGGCGAAGTACCCCAGGTGACTTGCGGCTTGATCTGGCCGGCATCCAGCTCGACAACGGCGTCGAAATGCGCGCCTTCGTCGGAGTGCAGGGTATTCCAGTAGGCCACGGCAGCATCCCAGTCGGCTTCGCTCGGCGCAAAGGGGCGGCCCTTGACGTAGTCGATGGTTTTTTCATCCACCGCCACCATGCCGGAGCGGGCACCCGCTTCGATGGCCATATTGCACAAGGTCATGCGCCCTTCCATCGACAGGCTGCGGATGGCTTCGCCACCAAACTCGATGGCGTAGCCGGTACCGCCAGCAGTGCCAATCTTGCCGATGATTGCCAGCGCCACGTCCTTGCCAGTGATGCCGGCAGCCAGCGGGCCATTCACCTGCACCAGCATGTTCTTGGATTTCTTGGCCACGAGACACTGGGTCGCCATGACGTGCTCGACTTCCGAGGTACCGATGCCGTGTGCCAGCGCACCGAAAGCGCCATGGGTAGAGGTATGGCTGTCGCCACAGACCACGGTCATCCCCGGCAGGGTGGCACCCTGCTCCGGCCCCATCACATGCACAATGCCCTGACCCTTGTCCTTGAACGGGAAGTAAGCCAGCGCACCGAAGGACTTGATATTGGCGTCCAGGGTTTCCACCTGCTGGCGCGAAATCGGGTCCTTGATGCCTTCGTCCCAGTGATCGGTCGGGGTGTTGTGGTCGGCAGTGGACACCACCGAATCCACCCGCCACAGGCCGCGCCCGGCCAGCTTCAGGCCTTCAAAGGCTTGTGGGCTGGTCACTTCGTGCACCAGGTGGCGGTCGATATACAGAAGTACGGTGCCGTCGGCCTCTTCCCGCACCACATGGCTGGACCAGAGCTTGTCGTAAAGAGTTTGTGCTGTCATGGCTTCCTGCTCGTTGATGGCGGCCGCGCCGCCGGTTTGCCGGATAAGGCAGTCATTCTGTCACGCTGCCAGCTGGCACTACAAGGCGGATGAAACCGGCCTCGTGCATCTGGCAGCAGTCACAAGGGCTGCTGTTGCCTGACATCATGTCTCAGCTTTTTTCCTAGTACAAGATAAGCATTTATACTAGTACTGACACTACCACGTTGAGATTGCCTCCGGGGGAAAGCACATGAGCCATAGCAAGACCACCAGCCCGCTGGGTGAATTCATCCGCGCGCACCGCGAGCGCCTCAGCCCGCAACAAGCCGGCCTGCCGGCGGGAGTGCGTCGCCGCGCCAAGGGCTTGCGCCGCGAAGAGGTCGCCGCCCTGTGCGGCATCAGCCCCACCTGGCTGACCTGGATTGAGCAAGGCCGCAGCCAGTCGGTATCCGCACCCACGCTGTCACGGCTGGCCGATGCCCTGCTGCTGACCCATGCCGAGCGCGATTACCTGTTCAAGCTCGCCGGACTGAAAAACCCGCAGGAACGCCCGACCGAGCGCAACCCGCAGGCACGCGAGGCGCTGGCTGCAGCGGTCGAAGTGATCGCAACACCCGCCTATGTACTGGATGGCAACTGGAATGCCCTGGCCTGGAATCCCCTGGCACAGGATTTGTTCTGCGGCTGGCTGGACCAGCCGCTGGCGCGGCACAATCTGCTGGATTTCATGTTCCTGCAGCCGGCCTCGCGCCAACTGGTGGAAGACTGGCCGACCCGGGCCAGGCGCATGGTGGCGGAATTTCGCGCCGATGCCGGCGAGCGACTGGATGAAACCGCCATCCAGCAATGGGTGGACACGCTGCGGCTGGGCAGTGCGGAATTCGACAGTCTGTGGCAACAGCACGATGTACAAGGCCGCGAAGGAGGTGAACGTGCCTTCAATCATCCGCAACGCGGCCGGCTGGTCTATCAGCAGCTGACACTCAATCTGGCAGCCTCAGCCGAACTCAAGCTCATCATGCTGCTGCAGTAAGCCGGGCAGCCGGTGGCCGCAAATAGCGCCAGCACAGCAGCACACCCAGCGCCGCCGCCAGCACCGACATGCCAAAGGTGAGCAACATGCCGCCGTGCGGCCACAACACACCGCCGACCAGCCCACCGGTGCTGCCACCGATGCCGAAGGAGGCAATGATGTACAGCCCCTGCGCCCGCCCCTGGTGCTGCTCGGCAAAGAAGCGGTGAATCAGGCCCACCGAGGTGGCGTGATGCAGGCCGAAAGTGAGCGCGTGCATGCTTTGCGCCAGTACCGCCCATGCTGGATGATCGACCACCGTGGCAATCAGCAGGAAACGCAGCACGGCGGTGAGCAAGGACGCCAGCATCAGCCGCTCCAGCGAAAATCGCCCCATGATGCGCGGCATCAG
Organism: Aquitalea aquatilis; assembly: GCF_005155025.1. Classification (NCBI taxonomy): domain Bacteria; kingdom Pseudomonadati; phylum Pseudomonadota; class Betaproteobacteria; order Neisseriales; family Chromobacteriaceae; genus Aquitalea; species Aquitalea aquatilis. The sequence goes on from NZ_CP039731.1 coordinate 3,980,603, forward strand.
CAGGAAGACCAGGATTTCACTGATCACCCCCACCGACCACAGCAGGCCGATGGCCCCCTGGGCATAGCCGGCATGGCGCAGGCCGATGGAGTAGAAGGTGTAGTAAGGCCCGTGGGCATACGCCATCAGGAAGCAGCAGCCAAACAGGGCCAGCACTCTGGGCTGGCGCAGCGTGTGCCAGATGGGGGCTGCAGCAGCCTGCTGGCGATGCGAGGCCACATCCGGCACCAGCCAGCCGGCCAGCACAATTAGCACCAGCAAGCACAACAGCGCCCAGGGCAGATTGGCCAGATGGATCAGGTCCAGCACATAGCCACCCACCATGGACAGGCAGACAAAACCGATCGACCCCCACACCCGCACCCGGCTATAGCGCCCCGGTTGCGCCCGTGTCAGATAGGCGGTACTGGCCTCGACCAGTGGCAATGCACCAGCCCAGAAAAAGTGCGACACCGCCAGGCTGATGAAAATCCACCAGAAGCCCTGCCCCAGCCCGACAAAGGCAAAGGCCAGTGCCGAGCACAGCGAAGTGCTGATGATGATGGCACGCCGACGCCCCTGGCGATCGGCCAGCCAGCCCCAGAAACCGGGCGCCGCAATACGCGCCAGCGTGGACAGGGCCATCAGGACGGAAATCTGCAAGGCAGAGAAGGACAAGGACTCCAGGTACAGGCCCCAGAACGGCCCGAACAAACCCTGAAAGGCGAAATAGGCAAAGTAGAACAGCGCGAACGGTCGCAGCGAAGGTGCCGCCGCAGCGGATGGCACAGCAGATGGAGCAGACATCAGACCACAATCAAACAGGCAACACACCATGCCACCCAGGCATGGTGTACTTGCGATTACAGGGTGCCCTTGAAGCGCGTGATATCACGTCGGGCTTTCTTGGTGGGACGGCCATCGCCATGCGGAAAACTGGCATGCTCGGCCTTGAGCAGCAGCATGCGCTCCTCGCGCGCCTGCCGTCCCGCCTCATCTTCACAGTACATAAGCACCGCCTCCTTGGCCGGACGACGCTGGGTGGCCAGTTGCAGCACGGTAATGCGGTACTCCAGCTGATTGATACGCAGCAGCAGCTCATCCCCTTCGCGCACGATACGCGAAGCCTTGACCCGCTCACCGCCCACCAGCACCCGCCCCAGCTCCAGCGCCTCGTGTGCCAGCTGGCGGGTTTTATAAAAACGCGCCGCCCACAGCCATTTGTCCAGCCGCACCTTGTCGTCGTCTTCCGCCTGGGTTTGCCGGCTCATGCTGACACCGTCCAGTCGGCCGTCACCAGACCATCCAGCTGTGCCTGCACGACATCTCCCGGCTGCAGGGCTGCCACGCCCTGCGGGGTGCCGGTATAGATCAGGTCGCCGTCGGTCAGCCCATACACTTGCGACAGATAGCTGATGATGGTGGCCAGCGGAAACAGCATCAGGCTGGTATCGCCACGCTGGCGAATGACACCATTCACTTGCAGGCTGAAGGTAAACGGCTTGCCGGCATCAACCGCCTCTGCCGCGACAAAATCCGACACGCAGGCCGCATGGCGAAAACCCTTGGCCTTGGTCCACGGCTTGCCGTGCTGCTTGGCCTCGCTCTGCACATCGCGGGCGGTCAGGTCCAGACCGATGCCATAAGCAGCAATATGCGACAGCGCATCAGCCTCGGCGATATCGCGCCCACCCCGGCCCACCAGCAGCACCAGCTCGCACTCATGGTGCACATCAGCCGAATAAGCCGGCAGGCTGATGGCCTGCCCACCAAGCGTCAGCGCCGAGCTGGGCTTGAGAAACACCAGCGGCTCTTCTTCCAGCTGATTGCCCAGTTCGGCCACATGTGCGGCGTAATTACGCCCGATGCAGAAAATATTGCCGACACGCTGTTCGACGCCATTCAGTCTGACCACTGCCATAGTGAAATTCTCCCGATTCAGGCCGTCGATTATCCCAGATGTGACCCCACTTGGGGCAATGCAATAGCTATCCTTTTGTCATTTACGCTGTGTACTCTGTTAGCATGCAGCACTTTGTCGTTTCTGCCGGTACAGTCGGCGGCGGTAACCGGGGGTTATGTTTTACGGCAATTGGGTTAAGGACATGGACATGATTTGTGCATTGCCGCAACAGCCCTTCCCCCGCTGTGGATTTTTTCCATCCGGCCTACCTTCACCCGGTGAAAATGTCATACAGTCCTGTTACAGTCAGCGAGTACCCCCTGGCGGCGGCACACCCCGACCGACCCGGGCAGGACGTATCCATCCACCTCTCACGGCATGTTAAGGAGATTTACCTTGACTCAGGACACGACCACTTCCCTGGAGAGCTTCTTCTCCAGCCTCTCCGAGGCCAATCAGCAGTGGATGCAGCAGTTTGTCAATTCGATGACCGCAGGCATGCCGCTGGACGCGGCCGCCAATCCGATTTCCGGCGCCTGGAACCAGATGGTGAACAACACCAATCAGCTGCTGGCCATGCAAACCAATCTGTACCAGCAGCAGATGAATATGTGGATGCAGTTTCTGGGCCAGAAGGCCCCCGCCGCCGGTGCCGCACCGGCCGCACCGGCCGCACCCGCAGGTGACCGCCGCTTCGCCGCCCCGGAATGGAATGAACACCCCTTTTACAGCTTCCTCAAGCAAAGCTATCTGCAGACATCCAAATGGATGACCGAGCTGGTCGATCAATCCCAGCTGGAAGAAGAATCCAAGGAAAAACTGGCTTTTGCCACCCGTCAGTATCTGGACGCGATGGCCCCCACCAACTTCATGCTGACCAACCCGGAAGTGATCAAGCGGGCGCTGGAAACCAAGGGCGAAAGCCTGGTGGAAGGCATGAAGAACATGGCCGATGACTTCCAGAAGGGCCATATCTCGATGTCGGACGAAAGCAAGTTCGAGATCGGCAAGAATATCGCCACCACCCCCGGCGAAGTGGTGTTCCGCAATGAGCTGATCGAACTGATCCAGTACACGCCGACCACCAGCGAAGTGTACGAAAAGCCGCTGCTGATCGTACCGCCCTGCATCAACAAGTACTACCTGATGGACCTGCAGCCGGACAACTCCATGGTGCGTCACTTTGTCGCCCAGGGTTACAAGGTATTCCTGATCAGCTGGCGTTCTGCCGTCCCGGAAATGAAGCATTTCACCTGGGAAAGCTATATCGAGAAGGGTGTGATTGCCGCTGCGGAAACCGTGAAGAAAATCACCAAGCAGCCCAGCATGAACGCACTGGGCTTCTGTGTCGGTGGCGTCATCCTCAATACCTCGCTGTGCGTCATGCAGGCCAGGGGCATCAAGCTGATCGACAGTGCCACCTTCATGACCTCGCTGATCGACCACGAAGATCCGGGCGAGATCAAGGTCTTCATCGATGACAAGCTGGTACAGAGCCGCGAGGCCAAGCTGGCCCATGGCGGCATCATCAGCGGCAAGGAAATCGGCCGTACTTTTGCCAGCCTGCGTGCCAACGATCTGGTGTGGAACTATGTAGTCAACAACTACCTGATGGGCAAGACCCCGGCACCGTTCGACCTCTTGTACTGGAACAACGACGCAGTCGACCTGCCGTTGCCGATGCATACCTTCTTCCTGCGCCAGTTCTACCTGAACAATGCGCTGGTCAAGAAAAACGCCATCACCCTGTGCGACGTGCCCATCGACATCAGCAAGCTGGACATTCCGCTCTATGTATTTGCTGCGCGCGAAGACCACATCGTACCGTGGAAGTCGGCCTTCTCCGGCATCAAGTACCTGACCGGAGCCGCCTCGCGCCGCTTTGTGCTGGGTGCATCCGGCCACATCGCCGGCTCCATCAACCCGGTGACCAAGGACAAGCGCAACTACTGGGTGAATGAAAACCTGCCGGAGGATCCGGAAGCCTGGCTGGAAGGTGCGGAAAGCCGCCCGGGTAGCTGGTGGAAAGACTGGGACAACTGGCTTGCCCCGCAGTCCGGCAAAAAGGTTGCCGCGCCCAAGACTGCCGGCAGCAAGGAATTCCCGGCACTGGTCGCAGCACCTGGCACTTACGTTCTGGCCAAGGCCATGCCCAGCACGGTAGCCAGCCTGCAATAATCACCTGATGCCCGGCGCATGAACGCCGGGCACTGGCTCCAGACAGGGGCCACCCCAAAACCATAACGGAGAATTAACTATGCAAGATGTCGTAATTGTTGCAGCCCTGCGTACTGCCGTAGGCAGCTTTGGTGGTGCACTGGCCAAGGTTCCGGCTCCGGAACTGGGCGCGACCGTCATCAAGGGCCTGCTGGCCCAGACCGGCGTCAAGCCGGAAGACGTCAGCGAAGTGATTCTGGGTCAGGTACTCACCGCCGGTGCCGGCCAGAACCCGGCCCGCCAGGCCCTGATCAAGGCTGGCCTGCCCATCTCCACTCCGGCGTCCACCCTCAATGTGGTATGTGGCTCCGGCCTGCGCGCCGTGCATCTGGCAGCCCAGGCCATTGCCAATGGCGATGCCGAAATCGTGATTGCCGGTGGCCAGGAAAGCATGTCGCTGTCGCCGCACATCCTGCCGGGCTCGCGTGACGGCTTCCGCATGGGCAATGCCCAATTGGTGGACACCATGGTGGCTGACGGCCTGACCGATGCCTACAACCAGTACCACATGGGCATCACCGCCGAAAACGTGGCCGAAAAATACGGTATCAGCCGCGAAGAACAGGATGCACTGGCACTGGCCTCGCAAAACCGCGCTGAAGCTGCTCAGAAAGCCGGCAAGTTCAAGGATGAAATCGTTCCGGTCCTGGTGCCGCAGCGCAAGGGCGATCCGGTAGCAGTCGATGCCGACGAATACATCAAGGTCGGCACCACGGCCGAAACGCTGGCCAAGCTGCGCCCGGCCTTCAAGAAAGATGGCACCGTGACCGCCGGCAACGCCTCCGGCATCAATGATGGCGCGGCCGCCGTCATGCTGATGACTGCAGCCAAGGCCGACCAACTGGGCCTGAAGCCGCTGGCCGTGATTCGTGGCTACGCCCTCACCGGCTGCGCCCCGGAAATCATGGGTATCGGCCCGGTTGCCGCCACCCGCAAGGCTGTGGAAAAAGCCGGCTGGACGGTAGAGCAGCTGGATCTGGTAGAAGCCAACGAAGCCTTTGCCGCACAGGCACTGGGCGTCGCCCGTGAACTGGGCTGGTCTGCCGACAAGGTCAACGTCAATGGCGGCGCCATTGCACTGGGCCACCCGATTGGTGCCTCCGGCTGCCGCGTACTGGTGACCTTGCTGCACGAAATGCAGCGTCGCGATGCCAAGAAAGGCCTGGCTACCCTGTGTATCGGCGGCGGCATGGGTGTTGCACTGGCGGTAGAACGTCCGTAAGCAGCAAAACCTGACTTGCCATACCAAGAAACCGGGCGCACAGCCCGGTTTCTTCATGGGTGGCCACCCACAAAAAAACCCCGGCACTCTGGCCGGGGCAGGTTCGGTCAACCGCCCTGCTGGCTGACCGAGGTGGAGACTTCACACCGCCAGACAATCCACTCTGCAATACTGTCTGGAAGGTTTCTTCAGCATAGATGGGACCGGGAAATTTCCCAGCGCAATATAACCGGCCTTCAGTCCAGTTGCAGTGGCGGCAAGCCATGCTGGGCACGCGCCCGATTACACGCTTCTTCATATACGCCGATGCTGGCACGCGCACCGAATTCACGGCAGGGGGATGGTCGCTCACTGTAAATGCCACAGCTAACCGACTCACCCACCTTGCCGATCAGGGCAATGCAGCGCGGGCGGGCATAATCGGTGCCACGCATGCGTACCGTGCTGCGGGTTTCCTCATCGGCCAGCCGCGCAGGCACCCGACCACCCGGTTCACTATCCAGTTCGGAATGATGAAAGCTGACACGGAATGCAGCGCAACAGGCCCCGCAGCGTTGACATATGTTTTGCTCGGATGAAGGCATAGCGGGAAACAGAGAATTCAAGAGGCCACAGTATGCCTGTAAGCTGGGGGAAATTCAGCAGCCTTGCGAGCCTTGCATGCCCTCCTTGCTTTCTAACCTCTGCCCCGGCAGCCACTGGCCCGATTACCACGGCGGCAGCCTGCTCAACCTGACCGCCAGCCTGTCCAGCGAACTGGGCGGCCCACAAACCGGCGTCCCGGCACTCTGCCAGCCATGGCTGGCGGGCATTGGCCGGCACCGCCATGTGGTATTGATCCTGATCGACGGGCTGGGCACACGGCAGCTGGCCGGTCTGGGGCCGCGCAGCCAGCTGTACCACCATCAGCTTGCCACGCTGACCTCAGTCTTTCCGGCCACCACCGCAGCAGCCATTACCAGCCTGATGACCGGCCAGTCCCCTGCCAGCCATGGCCTGGTGGGTTGGCACCTGTACAGCGATGGCGGCGGCAATACGCCAGCGGAAATTGTCGCGCCACTGCCACTCACCGTGCGCCACCCGGCCAATAGCAGGTCTACGCCACAGGAACTGGCCAGTCGCCTGCTGGTTTGCCCGCCCTTGCTGCCACAACTCGGCCGGTGGGTGCAGATACTACAGCCGCACTACATTGCCGACTCCCTCTACAGCCTGCACCATGCCGGTTCGGCCCAGCGCCGCAGCTATCGCAGCCTGGACGAGGCTTTCACACTGCTGGCTGCCTGCCTGAAAACAGAAACAGCACCCTATTTTCATTATCTGTATCTGCCGCAACTGGACAGCCTGATGCACCGTCACGGCACGCACAGCAGCGCGGTGGGCGAGCTGTTCGCGCAGATTGACCAGGGATTTGCCAGCCTGGCCGCCATTGCCGACCAGGCTGATTGCGTCTTGCTGGCCACGGCCGATCATGGCTTTATCGACACGCCACGTCAGCGGCAGATCAGCCTGGACGAAGAATTTCCCGCGCTGTACGCCATGCTGGCCCAACCCTTGTCTGGCGAACGGCGCGCGGTGTTTTGCCATCTCCAGCCCGGTTTGCAGCAGCGCTTCATCAGCCTGGCACAACAGCAAATAGGCCACGCCTGCTGGGTGATCGAGAGTGAACAGCTGCTGGCTGGCGGCGCGTTCGGCCCAGGCCCTGAGCATCCGCAACTGGCGCAACGCATGGGTGAGGTCACCCTGCTGGCCAAGGAGGACTGGAGTATTCGCGATACGCTGCCACAGGAAAAACCGCTCTATCTACCCGGCCAGCACGGTGGGGTAACCGCGGCGGAAATGACCGTGCCGCTCATCCTGCGCCTACCCCGGAAGGATTAGCGCCCATCCTGCCTGCGGCGAATACCACAGGCAGGGCAGCACATCACACAATGGGGCATGACAAAACCGAATCTTCCCTTGGTCTATGCCTGTTCCGGCTGCTCCAGTGCAGCGCAGATGGCCAATGACCTTGCCCTGCGTCTGGACCGCGCAGGATTGGCCGAGATGTCCTGCATCGCCGGTGTAGGGGGAGGTGTGGCCGCACTGGTCAGGCTGGCACAATCCGGCAGGCCGATACTGGCACTGGATGGCTGCCGACTGGCCTGCGTGCAGGCATGCCTGCAGCGGGTCGACGTCACGGCAGACCACACGCTGTTGCTGTCGGAGCTGGGAGTCATCAAGCGCAAGCATCAGGCTTATGCCACCGAACAAGCCGAGGAAATCTGGCCCCTGCTCAGTGCACTTGCCAACAGTCTGGCCACGACGGCGTCAGAATAAGCCGCTTTGTTGCTGTTGCTGCTGCAGGCTGGCCAACTCGTCGGCAAACTGCAGCTCCAGCTCGCGCAATTGCTGGCGATTGACATGCACCGGCATGATGGCACGCGAGACCGGCTGCAATTGACCCAGCACCACATGTTCGTAACTGAGGGCGGTCACGTCGTCGGCATCCGGCCGCTCATGCCGTACGCCCATGCGGTTGAGGTAGATGGTTTCGGCATCAATACGGAAAAACTCTGCCGGCTGCTCCAGCACCTGGCATACCACGTCCAGTATGCCGCTCAGTTCCGCCAGACCGGCCAGCGGCTGCAACTGCTGCTGCAAAGCCGCCTCTTGCTGGCGCAAACCGGCCTCGTCAGCCGGCAAGCCTTGCGAGCCGGAAGAGGCATTGCCAGTCGCATCAATCACCTTGCCGCCGCCCCGTGCAATGGTCAGCAGCTTGAGCTGTATCTGCTCCAGCTCGCTTTGCAGGTCCAGCCGCATCTGCTGCAGCAACCTGAGACGGCGGCCAATGACGGCCACCAGCACCGCCAGCCCGCGCTGACTGACGTTCTGTTGCAAGTCTTCCTGGCTGGCCGACGGGTCCATCAACTGGTGCTGATCAAAGCTGACCACCAGTTGTGCCACATCGCTACGCACTTCGCCGTTGTACTCGACCATGCCGAAACGGGCTGTCTCGCTGCGGCTCATGCTCATCATGGCCCAGGCATCATCGCCCTTGCTGGCCGACAGGAAGAAGTCTCCCAGCGCGGCACTACTCTTGAGGAACAGCAACAGGCTGAGCGGACTGGAAAACAGCAGGCCAAGGCGACGGTCAGTAGCAAATCCGCGCAAGGACAACTCCACCGGCTCGATACGCTGCCAGGGTAGGCTTGCCAGATAATCCAGCGAGCGCTGCATGCCGGGTAGCAAGCGTTGCTGATAAGCAGACAACAGGCGCAGACGGGCATCGCTGCCATCCACCACGGCTTCAATAGCCTGCAACAAGGTGGCCTTGCGCTGCCGGGATGCCGAATCCAGCTCCAGTTTTTGCCATAGCCAGTCGAACATCGGCCTACTCCCTTCACAAAAGACAGCAGTCCCAATGATGGCCAGCTATCCCAAATTATTTTCATGGCCCCGCGCATTCAGGGTGTTTGCCTGCTTAGGCAAAGGCGGGAAGAAACGGCACTGGCAGCCAGAAAATCAGCCCACCCAACACCGCAGGCCGAGCAGAACGGCCTAGGGCCTGCGCCGCAGAAAACATAGTGTTAACAGGCCCGAGCTACAGCATGCCCGTTTTTTACCGGCCTGCTGTAGCGCAGCATCAAACTTGTGGCGAACGGCCTTGCAAAATGTCTTGCAGGGCCGCTAGCGTCTGCACGGCGAACACCACCGGCAACACATGGGTGCCGCCATCGATGGTAATCAGTGGCGCATCCAGCAAGAGCGCCAAGCGCTGACCAATGTCCAGCGGGAAAATTTCGTCTTGCGACCCCCAAATCACGGCAACCGGCATCGCCAGCGGCAGGGAGTAGCGCTCCAGATGCTGTTGCTGGCGCGTGGCCAGCTCCTGCATCAGCGCGCGCAGCTGCGGCGCGCGGTCACGGTAATAGAATTGCCAGACATCCTTGAGCAAGAACTGTGGAGCGCGTGCCAGCGGACTGCCCACCATCGCCATCATGCGCGCCACGCCCTGCGGGTCGTCCGGTACGAACAGCTGCGCGGCCGATGCCACCTGGGCACGTAGCAGCAAGTCTTGCTGATCTTCCGGGGTATACACCATGCCGGGCGAGGCCATGATCACCAGCTGCGATACCTGCTGCGGCAAACGCCGCGCCAGTTCCAACGCAACAAAACCACCGTAGGACAAGCCCACCAGTTGCACGGGGCCGGTGATGCGCGCACGAATCAACGCCTCCAGTGCATCGGCCTGCGCCATCAACGAAGGTTCACCAGCCGCATGGCTGCGGCCGAACCACAGCAAGTCCGGCACCAGCACATGGTGACGCCGGATCAGCCCGGCCATCACCCGCCCCCAGCTGGCCGGGCCATCACCGCCAAAACCGTGAATCAGCAGCACGCTGCTGCCCTGCCCGCCCTCCAGAAAGGCCAGCTCGCCCTGCTCCAGCAGCAAATGACGGCTGCGAAAGCCGGCCAGCCGCAAATAGACCCGGACCATGTACTGACCGGTAGCAGAAGGAAAACAGCAGGCCAGCACCACGGCGGCCAGCAACAACAGCAGGGGAATGAGATAGGCGTTCATGACGGTGATGATGTCATGCCCGCCTTACAAATCCAAGTCAGCCGCCACCATGCAAAACGGCGACCATCAGTCGCCGTGTTTGCCCGAGACATGCCGCCGCTCAGAACATCTCGTCATCACGCAGGTAGCGCCATTGCCCGGTCGGCAGATTGCCCAGCTTGATGGTGCCGATACGGATACGCTTCAGCCCCACCACACGCAAGCCCACCAGCTCGCACATGCGGCGGATCTGGCGTTTCTTGCCTTCGCGCAGGACAAAGCGCAACTGGTCTTCGTTCTGCCAGGCAACTTCCGCCGGCTTCAGCGCCTCGCCATCCAGCGACAGGCCATGATTGAGCAAGGCCAGGCCACGCTCGTCCAGCTCACCGGTCACACGAACCAGGTATTCCTTTTCCACCTCGGAGTTCTCGCCGATGATGTGCTTGGCGACACGACCATCCTGTGTCAGCACCAGCAGGCCGACCGAATCGATATCCAGCCGCCCGGCCGGGGCCAGGCCGCGCAGATGGGCAGGAATGAAGCGTTTCTTGCTTGGGTCTTCCGTCCAGTGATTGTCGGGTTTCACCAGCGTCACCGCCGGTTGATAACCCTTTTCGGCCTGACCGGAGACATAGCCCATCGGCTTGTTCAGCAGAATGGTGACACGGGAAGATTGCGCATCCTGCGCCTTCTTCAGTACTTCGATGGTGTTGTGCGGCAGCACTTTCTGGCCAAGCACGGCCACTTCGCCGTCTACCTTGACCCAGCCTTGCTCGATATAGCTGTCCGCCTCGCGACGGGAACAGATGCCCAGCTCGGCCATACGCTTGGAAAGGCGCACGGGTTCCATTGGATAATCCTGTAATAAAAAAAGCGGGTAGCGCCGGGTGTCATGCCGCCACGGGCCATTCCCGTCCGCTGCATGCCGCCATCGGCACAGCCGCTGTTGATCTGCCGCCATTGTAGGGGATAGACCGCCGACTGACCATGATTTACGCGGAATCAGGCGACTACCGCCACGGCAGGGCGCTGGCGGCGATGTCATTCCGACACCGAGTATGGTAGTGAAAAAGTAAAATCCGGGAGAGCGGCAGACAAGAAAATGCCCGGTGAGTCGGGGAGGATTCACCGGGCCGAGCTATAGCCAATACTGAAGAGGAACAAAAGCCAGAGGTACTTCAACAACAAGCAAAAATAAGGTTGGCAGGTACTACAGGAGATCCAATAAGTACGGGCACTGCCAACAGAGCTAACTTTAGTCGCTGTTTACACTTTTAACCATCCGTAAAAATCCGTAGTCAAAACCACATTATTTGGCGGCCGACAGCTTTGCCGGCTGGTGAGCGGCAGCAACAAGAGCACGACGGCTGAGCGAGCCAAGCACAATGCCGGAAAAAATTGCAGCCAAGCCAGCCACATGATACCAGCGCAAATCCTCACCCAGCAGCAGGATGGACTGCAGCGCACCGAAGGCCGGCATCAGATAGAGAAAAGCAGCGGCCTTGGCCGCACCCACCTGGGCAATGGCGCGGTTATACATCAGGAAGGCCAGCACCGAAGGGAAAATGCCCAGATACAGCAAGCAGCCCATGACGGAGCCGGACAGCAGATGAAAGCCGCCGGCCTGCCAGGTTTCCGCCACAAAAGCCGGCAGCAGTAGCACCTCGCCCACCAGCAGCAGCACCATCATCATGACCAGCGGGTCCAGCCCGGGCAATAGCGTACGCAAACCAAGCGTATACACCGCCCAGCACAGCCCGGCAGCCAGCACCAGCAGGTCGCCGCTACTGAACTGGAAATGACTCATGCCCAGCAGATTGCCTTTGAGTACGATCAGCAAGGCCCCTGCCAGTGCCAGGCCCATGCCACCCCACTGACGCCGACTCAGCCGCTGCCGGAAATACAGGGAGCCCAGTACCAGCACCATCATCGGCGTGGCGCTATTGAGAATGACGGCATTGGTGGCGGTGGTGCTACGTACCGCAACATAGACCAGCGCATTGGTCAGCCCGATACCGAACACCCCCAGCAACAGCAGCTTTTGCCACTGCTGCCTCAACAGAGGCCAGGCGCGGGCCAGGCGCGGTAGCCCGAAAGGCAGCAGGCAGAGCAAGGCAGTCGCCCAGCGGCCAAAGGCCAAGCCGAAGGGACCGATCTGACCATGAATGGCGCGGGCAATGACAAAGTTGGTCGACCACAGCAGCATGGTCAGTACCAGCAGCAGATAAGCGGTGCGGGAAGACTGGGGACTTGAACGGGACATGATGACATAGCGAAATGGGTGACGGCAGAAATTTTACCCAAAGCCACTTAAACATTATTGCCAATTAAATAATTTAAAAAGCTCAATAAACCTTATTTTTTCAAATAAATGAATTTTTATTTCACATAAATAAATTCATGCGCAATCCACACCTACCAAGCCGTATTGGAGCTTGCACCAGAAGAGGCTATGCTATCGGGATTGCATAGCCCGGTGATCTCCATGGCTTTTTTCCCCGAATACGAAAACCACGACGGCATCGCGCTGGCCGCCCTGCTGGCCAAGGGCGAGATCAACAGTGCTGATTTGTTGCGGGCCGCCCAGGAGCGGATGGATCTGCACAATCCAGCAGTCAATGCCGTGCTGCTGCGCCTGGACGCACAAGCCAGCAGCCAGCCGCAACACGCTGGTGCCAGCCCCTTGGCCGGTCTGCCTATCCTGATCAAGGACTTGCAGGCAGACATCCAGGGCTGCCCTACCCGCAGCGGCAGCCGATTGTTCCAGGACCATGTCGCCACCCAGGATAGTGAGCTGATCCGTCGCTACCGCCAGGCCGGGCTGATTTTCGCTGGCAAGACCACCACGCCGGAATTCGGTCTCTATCCTTATACCGAATCCAGGCTCAGCGGTGCCACTCGCAATCCCTGGGATACCAGCCGGACGTGTGGTGGCTCCAGCGGTGGCTCGGCGGCAGCCGTGGCCAGCGGGATGGTACCCATTGCCCATGGTGGCGATGGCGGCGGCTCCATCCGCATCCCGGCATCCAATTGCGGACTGTTCGGCCTGAAACCCAGCCGTGGCCGCTCCCCTTGCGGCCCTCACCAGTCGGAGTTGTGGCAGGGCTATGCCAGCGAACACGCCCTGACCCGCAGCGTGCGCGACAGCGCCGCCATGCTGGACATCCTGTGCAAGGGCTTTGATGCAGGCGATGCCTATCACTGTCCGCCGCCAGAATCCTCTTTTCTGGCCAGCCTGCAACAACCCATCGGCAAGCTGCGCATTGCCTTTACCCGCCAGCCGTTTCTGGGCGGCAAACTGCATACCGATGGCGAGGCTGCACTCAGCCACAGCCTGCACCTGCTGCGCGATCTGGGGCATGAAGTGGAAGAAGCCCACCCGCAACTGGGCAGTGCCGATGAAATGTGTCACGCCATGCTGGTGATGATTTGCGGCGAACTGGCCTGCTTGATGCGCAACAGTCAGCGGCTATGCGGGCGCAAGGCTGATTTCCGTCTGGTCGAAGCCGACAGCTGGACGCTGGCCCGTTACGGCGAGCTGCTGTCGGCGGGAGAGTTTGCCTGGATGCGCGACTTTGCCTTGCGCCAGGGCCGCATCATGCAGGCATTCCATCAACGCTACGATGTACTGGTGACGCCGGTGCTGAATCAGCCGCCGGCAGCCATCGGCGCACTGGCCACCTCGCGCTTTGAACAATCACTGTCCACCCTGCTGCTGGGTCATCTGGGCTGGGACTGGACGCTGAAACTGAGTCGCTTGGTACCCGAGCACTCGCGCAAGCTGATGGAGTACATCGGCTGGACCATTCCCTTCAATATGAGCGGCCAGCCCGCGATGAGCGTGCCCCTGTTCTGGAATGAAGCCAATCTGCCCATCGGCACCCAGATGGCGGCGGCTTATGGCAAGGAGGCCCTGCTGCTGCAACTGGCAGCGCAACTGGAACAGGCTCAGCCCTGGTTCCAGCGCCGGCCGCCGCTACGCCAGGGCTAGCCTGCGGCCGGGCGCAACCAGTCCGGGTGGGCGGCCAGGGCTTCGGCGATCTGGCTGCTCATGCCATCCAGCAATACTTGCTGTGCCGCCACCAAGGCCGCCTGTTCGCTACCGGCCACGGCCTGGCGCTGGCTGAAATAACCTTGCAGTACCGGTGCAGCCTGACCATGCCGGGCAATACGCCAGGCGGCAGTCAGCAATGCGCCCTGCCCCGGCTGCAAGCGGAACTCGCGCACGTCCAGCTGCAATGTCAGATCTGCCCGTGCCAGGCTGAGTTGCGGCGCGGCGTAGACACCAGACAGGCCAAGCCGGCGCGACAGATTGAGCGCCAGCGCCTGTGTCAACAAGCGGGACAGGCTGGCCGTCCAGTAGTCACGCTCCTGGATCTGCGGCTGCCCCTGACGGTCTTCCAGCAGCAATTGCGGCCGGTCCACACTGGCGGGCAGGCTGACCGCTTCAACCAGGATCACTGCTCCGGCCTGCGGCTGCCCCTGTGCCGGCAGGCCGGCCTGCAACTGGTGGTAACGCAGCGGCGCCGAGCTGCAGGCAGCCAGTAGCAGCGCCAACAGCAGGCCAGTTGCGCTGCGGATAAGGGTGTTGTTGCTCATGGTTTGTTTTCCTGCTTGCCACGGATCAGCGCTTCCGGGTGGCGATCCAGATAATCACTCAGCGCGCGGAAGCTGCGGGCGGTGTCGCTGACTTCCTGCGCGGCCTTGCGCACGTCCTGCTGCAAAGGCGAATTGGCTTGCAAGGTCTGGCCAGCGGCATCCAGCGTGCGCTGCAGCTGCTGCAAGGTCTGCAGGGTTTGCGGGACCACCTTGCCATCCAGGCTTTCACCCAGCTGGCGGGTGGTGGCCAGTGTGGCATGCAGCTCCTTGATGGTGCTGTCCAGCTCCTTGCCGATGCTGTCGAACGGTACCTTGTCCAGCTTGCGGGCAATGCGCTGCAGCACGCCTTGCAGTTCTTCCAGATCGCCCGGAATGGTGGGCAGCACATCCATGCCCTGGCTGCGGCCCAGCAGGGCCGGGCGGGCATCGCGGAAGAAATCCAGCGCCACGTACAGCTGGCCGGTCAGCAGGCTGCCGGAGCGCAATTGCGCCCGCATGCCGTGCTCCACCATCTTGTCCAGTTTCAGCTGATGCAGCCTGGTTTCATCCAGGTTGCGCGACATGCTCAGCAAACGGCTGGGATAGATGCGGATATCCACCAGCATGTTGAAGTCTTTGCGTGGCGCGTCGTATTCCATGCCGATGCTGGTCACCTCACCAATCACGATGCCACGGAAGTCCACCGGTGCACCCACGGTGAGGCCACGTACCGATTGCTGGAATTTCAGCCGCAGCGGCACCACCTCGTGATCGGGTGCCTGCATCGCCTGTTCGCGGGTATTGGACAAGGAGAAGGCGCTACTGGCCGCGGCCGGCTTGCCTTCTTGCACGCTGGCCGGGGTTTCGAATGCCACCCCGCCCAGCATGATGGCGCTGAGCGACTGGGTATTCACTTTCAGACCATTGGCAGAGACCGACAGATCAACCCCGCTGGCGTGCCAGAAACGGCTGTCTTCGGTGACAAAGTGATCATACGGCGCATTGATGAATACCGTGATGTCGACATTGCGGCCCTGCTTGCCCAACTGGTAAGCCACCACCTGCCCCACCGGCACCCGCCGGAAATAGACTGGCGCGCCAATGTCCAGCGAACCCAGCTCCGTGGCCTTAAGGACAAACTGGCGGCCGGGCAGATCGCCGGTGAGAATCGGCGGCACTTCCAGCCCGGTAAAGTGCTGGCTCATCTCGCTGCTCTTGCCGGCATCCATGCCGACATAGGCGCCGGACAACAGCGTTCCCAGGCCGGATACGCTGCCACCGGCGATACGCGGCCGCACGATCCAGAAACGGCTGTCGTGGGCCAGAAAGCGCTCGGCTTCCTTGCTCAGCTGGGCCGTGGCCTCGATATTCTTGCTATCCGGGCTGATGCGCACAGCCGTCACTTCGCCGATTTCCACATCCTTGTACTTGATGCGGGTCTTGCCGGCCTCCAGCCCTTCGCCACTACGGAAGGTAATGGTAATGGTCGGGCCGCGCGACAGGACAGCCTGTACCGCCAGATAGCCACCAATCAAGGCAGCCACCAGCGGAATCAGCCAGACCAGCGAGGGCGACCAACGGCTGGGGCGGCTGCTGTCGGCTACCGCCAGCGGCACGGCATCAGCCTGGGCAGGCAGACCGTCATTCCCGGTCTGCGGTGTGTGCTTGTCACTCATCATCATCCTCGAAAACATCCCAGATCAGTCTGGGATCAAAATGCATGGCCGACAGCATGGTCAGTACCACGACGGCACCAAAGGCAATCGCCCCCGGCCCGGCCTTGATGGTGGCCAGCGACTGCAACTGCACCAGCGCCACCAGCAGGCCAACAACATAAATATCCAGCATCGACCACGGCCCCACCACCTCCAGCAAGCGGTACAAGCGGGTACGCTGGCGTGGTGCCCAGCGCGAGCGCCAGTGCACGGTGAGCAAGAGCAGCAGCATGGACAGTATCTTCAGCAAAGGCACCAGCACACTGGCAATGAACACCACCAGCGCCAGCGGCCAGGAGCCGCCCTGCCACAGATACACCACCCCGCTCATGATGGTGTCGCGCTGGGTGCCGGACAGCATCTCGGTCAGCATGATGGGCATGAGATTGGCCGGGATATAGCAGATCACCGCGGCAATCAGGAAGGCCCAGGCGTATTGCAGGCTGTGCGGCTTGCGCGGGTGCAACGCTGCGCCACAGCGCGGACAATGCCAGGCAGCCTGTTGCGCCGCAGCCGGCAGGCGGCATAACAGACTGCAACCGTGACAGCTCCACAAACCGTGGCGGGCGGCGGTCTTCAGCGGGTAGCGCGGCATGCCTGATAGCGCTCCCATAGCAAGCCAGCATCAAAGCGGCTGGCGCTGCCCGCCAGCAGCAGAATCAGTGCGAAAAACGACCACAGGCCGATGCCGGGATGCACTGCCGCCATGTGGGCCAGCTTGACCAGCGACACCAGCACGCCCAGCAGAAAGACCTCCACCATGCCCCAGGGATGCAGAATGCGCACCAGCCGCATCACGGCAGCAAAGCCACGCGGCGCACGCCCCAGCGATAGCGGCAGCAACAGATAGAGCAGGCAGAGCAGCTCCAGCCCCGGCAGCAACACGCCAGTCAGCAAGACCAGCAAGGCCACCGGCTGCATTTGCTGCTGGGATAGCTGCCAGGCAGTGCCGAGCAAGGTAGTGGCGGTACGCACGCCGCCGGCCTCCAGCCCGACCACGGGAAAGACATTGGCCAGCACGAATACCAGCAGACCGGCCACGACCAGCGCCAGCGAAGTGGCAGGCTGATAGCCAGGGCCAGGCAGCAGGCGGCAACCACAGCGGGCACAGCAAACGCCATGGGCGGCATGTGCAGGTGCGGTCTGCAGCAGATCGCATTCGTGGCAGGCCAGCACCGACGCATCGGCCAAGGGAACAGAAGAGTTCATCATCATGACTGCCTATTGTACAAGCGGCCAGGCAGGCCCGACAGCCCGGGAGGCAAGCTCCGCCTTGCGCTGTGCCGTGAAGTGCCACCACGGCAGGGCCTGATCCTGCTGCAGGTAATGGGTGACCGCGATGAAAACATCCAGCACGCAAGGATCATGCCGCTTACCGCTTTGCTGGCACAGGGCCTGGTAAAGCAAATAGGGGTCTGCCTGACGCAACGACTGCGGGTTGTCGTGCCCCAGCAAGTGAAAATCCGCTGCCATGGCTGGTCCGACATTCGGCAGCTGCAACAAATCAACGGCCTCGCTGGCTGGCGGGCAGCGTGCAGGGTGCATGTCGGTTCTCCTCGCGCAATGCTTTCATCTTAAATCGACAGCGGCGGGGCGTGGGCCTTGCCGAGTGGAATTTCTTATCCTGCCTCAAGGAGCGCCCCCCTTGAGCTGCGACAAAATCCTGGCTTCACCCCCTCAAGCAGGAAGATCACCATGACTACGCTCTCCCCCCAACTGAATACCAGCTATCTGTTTGATGCGCGCGGTATTGCCAAACGCTTTCGCCACGCCGCCATTTTTGCGGCACTGGAATCCTTGCACGATGGCGAAACCATGCGTTTCGTCAACGATCACGACCCGCTGCCGCTGCTGGAGCAGGTTAGCCAGCGCTATGGTCAGCAGATCAGCTATCGCTATGTAGACCGCTTGCCGGAGATGATTGTGATCGAATTCCAGATCCGCCTGGGCCAGCAGCAGGAAGCCGCTCCAGCCAGCGCGGGTGGCTGCGGTGGCGGCGGCGGTGGTTGCGGCTGCTCCGGTCAGTAACACCGCTGCCGGCAAGCTGTGTCCAGGCAGCATGACAATGGCTGTTGCAGGGTTTGCGCATTTACCCGGGCCGACTCTGTAACAGATTGTTATAAAACCACCCTCGCAATGTGGGATATAAAACACATTAGAAACAGATAATTAGCGAAATTTCTGCGCACAGAAATACCATGATCATTATCAGTCAAACGCTTTTCAATACTTGCTAACATTTCACTGCTTGTCCGTTTTACCCCGCCCTTACTAGACTGCCACCACTTACTCAGTGAAAGCAGCAAATCATGCAAATGAACAAGTGGATTTCGATTATTGCCATCACGCTGGCGGCTGGTGCAGCCCAGGCTGGCTCGACAACAGATGCGATTCTTGGTGGTGCAGTAGGTGGTGCGGCCGGTGCGGCAGTGGGTAATGCGGTAGGTGGCCGCAATGGTGCCATCATCGGCAGCGCAGTTGGCGGTGCGACAGGCGTGGCCATCACCACCAAGGATCAGCGCGAAGACAGACCGGCACGCGATGAAGGACGTCGCCACCACCGTCATCACCACCACGACAATGGTCGTCACCGCGGCTGGGACAAGCACGACTGAGCTTGCCCACCAACAAAAAAGACCACGCGATTATGCGTGGTCTTTTTTCATTCAGCCGGCACGCCTGGCTCAGCCTTGCAACCAGGGCTGCAGCATGTCCCAGGCCAGCTTGCCAATCAGCACCGTGGTCAGCAGCAGGAACAACATCCGCACAAAGCCAGCCCCCTTTTTCATCGCCACCCAGGAGCCCGTCATCGCCCCCAGTACATTAAAACCGGCCATGGGAATGGCGTACTGGAACAGCACATTACCGGTGGGAATGAAAAACGCCAGCGCCGCCACATTGGTGGTGAGATTGACCACCTTGGCTGCAGCCGAGGCATGCAGGAAATCAAAGGCAAAAAAGCGGATGAACAGGAAAATCAGGAAGCTGCCGGTGCCAGGACCGAACAAGCCATCATAAAAACCGATGGCCCCACCAATGGCCATGCCCACCATCATTTCGCGCCGCCCTATCGTCACCGGCTTGTGCAATTTGCCGAAGTCCTTTTTCCACAAGGTGTACATCGCCATCAGCACCAGCAGTACCAGCACCAGCGGCCGGATGACCGACTTGGGTATGGCATTCACCGTGGCGGCACCGGCAAAGGACATGACAAAGGCGGTGATCGCCGCAGGAATCACCAGCTTCCACGGCAGGCGCACCCGCTGCAGATAGGAACGGGTGGCCGACAGCGTCCCCACTGCCGATGACATCTTGTTGGTGCCAAACAGCGTGGCTGCCGAGTATTGCGGCAAGAAGTTGAACAGCGCCGGCGTCTGGATCAGCCCGCCGCCGCCAACCGCCGCGTCAATCAAACCCGCCATGAAAGAAAAGAAACACAAGAACCCCAAAGTCAACAACATGGCCGCCTCCTGATGATGTCGCCATTGTAGGGCTTGCCCTTGCCGCATGCTTGCAATACCGTATTGCAGTTTCTGCAATCAAGGCCAGCATCAATGAAACTGTTATGGGAGTTGCAGGTGTTCTGCACCGTGGTGGAGCGCAAGAGCTTCGTCTCGGCCGCCCGTCAGCTGGGCACCTCGCCCAGCACGGCCACCCGGGCCATTCAGGCGCTGGAAGAAAACCTGGGCACCAGCCTGCTGGCGCGCTCGCAAAAGCAGGTCAGCCTGACCATGGCCGGCGAAGCCTATTACGATACCGCGCGCCAGATGCTGCAATTGCAGCAGGAGGTTGAGGATGATCTGGCCATGCTGGCCAGCTCGCCACGCGGCTGGCTGCGTTTTTCTGCACCAGAGGTGATGGCCAGCCACTTTTTGCCGCCGCTGCTGCAAGAGCTGACCAGCCTCCACCCGCAGCTGCGCTTCGACATCCTGTACAGCGACACTATTCTGGAGCCCATCCGCGAGAAGCTGGATTTCAGCATCCGTGGCGCTTACCCCACCTCCAGCGAGCTGATCGGCTTTCCGCTATGGCCTTATCAACGCCGGCTGTATGCCAGCCCGGCCTATGTCGCCAGCCATGGTCTGCCGCTGCAGCCGGAAGAACTGACCGAACACGCCATTCTCATCCATGCTGCCCCGCGTATCCTGAAAGCCTGGAATTTTGTCTCGGACAGTCATCAGGTCAGCCTCAACCTGAATGCCAGCCACCGGGTGAGTTCCGGCAATGCGGTATTGCAAGCCGCCCTGGCCGGCTGGGGCGTGGCGCGCATGGGCGACTGGCTGGCCGAACCACTGGTGGCCAGTGGCCGGCTGCTGCGGCTGTGTCCGGACTACCGCATCGTGTCCAGCCGTGGCGAAGATGCGCAAATGCATGCGGTGTTTGCCAGCCGGCGCATTCCGCGCAAGGCCAGGCTGGTGCTCGACGCCATCCGCAGCGCGGCCCAGGCTGCCGGCTTTGGCAGCAGCCACCAACCTCATAAACCATGACAAAGGGCCGGCATAGCCGGCCCTGTTCACTGCATCAGACTACACCCTGCTTACATGGCTGCGCGGTAGATGGCACAGATTTCTTCGTGACTGGCCTGCAGCGGATTGGTAAAGCCACAGGCGTCTTTCAGCGCGTTGGTGGCCAGCACCGGAATATCTTCGTCCTTCACGCCCAGCAGCTTCAGACCGGCCGGAATACCCACGGTGGCAGCCAGCTGACGAATGGCTTCAATCGCCGCTTCGGCCGTGGCTTTCACCCCCAGCGCCTGGCCCACATCAGCCAGACGGGTGGCAGCCACCTTGCTGTTGAACACCTGCACATGCGGCAACAACACCGCATTGCACACGCCGTGCGGCAAGTCGTAGAAGCCACCCAGCTGGTGCGCCATGGCGTGGACATAGCCCAGCGAAGCATTGTTGAAGGCCATGCCAGCCAAAAACTGCGCATAGGCCATCTGTTCGCGTGCTTCCATGTCCTGGCCGTTTTCCACGGCGCGCGGCAGGAAGGCCACGATCAGGCTGATGGCCTTGAGCGCGCAGGCATCGGTAATCGGCGTGGCGATGGTGGAGACATAGGCCTCGATGGCATGGGTCAAGGCATCCATGCCGGTGGCGGCCGTCAGCGAAGGCGGCATGCCGGCCATGGTTTCCGGGTCGTTGACCGACAGAATCGGCGTGGTGTGCTTGTCGACGATGGCCATTTTGATATGGCGCGACTCATCAGTGATGATGCAGAAGCGGGTCATTTCACTGGCGGTGCCAGCCGTCGTATTGATGGCCACCAGCGGCAGCTGCGGCTTGGCCGACTTGTCCACGCCCTCGTAGTCCTGGATCTTGCCGCCATTCACCGCCACCAGCGCAATGCCCTTGGCGCAGTCGTGCGGCGAACCGCCGCCCAGCGAAATGACTAGGTCGCAGTGTTTTTCCTGCAGCAGGGCCAGGCCGGCATTGACGTTGGCGCAGGTCGGATTGGGATGCACCCCGTCAAATACCACGGACTGGATATCTGCACTCGCCAGCAGCGCGCTGACTTTGTCCGCCAGACCGGTCTTGACCAGGCCGGCATCGGTCACGATAAGGGCGCGTTTGAAACCCTGAGCCTGCATGCTGTCGACTGCCTGTTGCAGACAGCCGGCTCCCATCAGATTGACGGAAGGAATGAAGAATGCGCTGATGGCCATGATGATCTCCTCGTGGTGGGTTCAAGCTTTGTCTTTATCTTGGCACGACAGTGGAATGGCATATTGCGACAGATCAAGCGCCCCAACTTGTAGTTTCGCCACTACAAATTCGCAGCATAACAAGGGCTTGCCGGCCCGATGCCGCAGTGAAGATGCACGCTGGCGACCATCGGTGGATAATCGCTTTTTTTACCCCGCCCGAGCTTGCCATGCAGATCCTGCCCGCCCGCGACTACCCTGCCACGCCCTGGAAAAACGGCGGCGGCATTACCCGCCAGGTATTGATTTCACCGCCGGATGCCACGCTGGACAACTTCGATTACCGCATCAGCATCGCCAGTGTGGCCAGTGACGGTGATTTCTCCCGCTTCCCCGGCATCGACCGCCAGCTATTGCTGCTGCAGGGAGCTGCCTTGCTGTTGCAACGCGAAGACGGTAGCGAAGTGCGGCTGGATGCCTTCAGCCTGCCGCTGGCCTTTGCCGGCGAGGAGAATATCAGCAGCCGGCTGACGGAAGGCCCGGTGACCGATTTCAATGTGATGACCCGGCGTGGCCGCTATCTGCAGCAAGTGGAAGACTTCACCCTGAACGGTGAACGCCAGCTGCAAAGCGATGATGAAATCTTGCTGGTCTTGCTGGCTGCCGGCACCGAGCTGGAAATCAGCCGCGAAGATGGCCGCAGCTGTCGCCTGCAGCCACAGGACGCGCTGCTGCAACAACTGGCCATCGGCCTGACCCTGCGTAGCAGCACGGCGGTACGGGTGATTGTGGTGAGACTGAACCGGCTGTCGGCCGGATGAATTACCTGGCACATCTGCACCTGGCCCCGGACGATGCCAGCGCCCGCGTCGGCAACCTGCTGGGTGATTTCATCAAGCCGGCACATGCCGGCCATCTGCCGCTGGTGCTGCAACAAGGCATGGCCCTGCACCGCTGGATCGACAGCTATACCGACAGTCACCCGCTGGTATTACAAAGCAAGGCACGCATTGCCGCAGCACGGCGACGCTATGCCGGCATCCTGGTGGATATTTTTTACGATCATTTTCTGGCGCGGCACTGGCAGCAATTTTCTGCCATGCCGCTGGCCACATTTACCCGCCGCAGTTATGCCGAGCTACAGCAACACCGCCAATGGCTGCCGCCACGCCTGCTCGAGATACTGCCGCGCATGCAGGCCGAAGACTGGCTGCTGTCCTATGCCAGCCACAGCGGCATTGCGGCGGTGCTGGATGGTTTCTCCCGCCACCGCATTCAGCGTGCCAATCCGGTCGCGGCCGGCATCGAGGACCTACAGCAGCACCATGCAGCGCTGGAGCAGGACTTCCTCGCCTTCTACCCGCAATTGCAGCAGGCACTGCGCGACATGCAGGCTAGCGATGCAGCAGATTGGCATTACTCTGAATCAGCTCGACAAACAGCTGCTCCACCCCTTCCCACATGATCTGCACCCCCAGACACATCAGGATGAAGGCTGACAGGCGCAGGAACACCACCGAGCCGGTCTGCCCCAGATAGCCCAGCAGCTTGTCGGCATGGCGGTAGCACATATACACCAGCACCGACAGCGACAGCACGGCCGCCAGGCTGGCCATGGGCACCAGCATGTACTTGATCATCGGCTTGCCGGTTACCGTCAGCGATGCGCCCACGGTGATCGAGACCGAAATCGAACCCGGCCCCACCGTCAGCGGAAAGGTCAGCGGGTAAAACGCCCGCTGCTTGAGTTCATCGCGGTTTTCCTGCCGCACCGGCTCGCTGGAGGGCTGGGTACTCTCGGCCGGGTTGTCATTCAGCATGCGCCACGCCGCCAGCGAAATCAGCAGGCCGCCGGACAACTGCACCACCGGCAACGACACCCCGAAAAATTCCAGCACAAAACTGCCCACATACATGCTGCCCAGCAGCAACAGGAAGCAGTACATGGCAATACGCCGCGCCAGGAAGGCACGCTGCTGCTTGCTGTTGCGCGCCGTCATGGAAATGAAAATGGGCACCAGTCCGGGGGGATTGATGATGGGCAGCAAGGCTGCCAGCACAAATAGATACTTGCTGAAAAAAAGCGACATCAAGGCCATATTATTGTTCTCCGGGTATGCACCCGCAATGCGGTGGTGGGGTCTGCCAACGTCGGCTGAGTGCGGCGATTGTAGCCTGCCGGCGGCACAGATACACCATTGCTGAACAGCACGTGATCGCGCTGTCAGCACACACGACAACGGCCCGGTCAAACCGGGCCGTTGCATGGCAGTTCAGACGAGCAATCAGCCGGTGGTTTGCTGCGCCAGTTGGCCGTCAGCCAGCTCATCGCGCTTGAGCTGGGCGTGCGCCTCGGCCAGTGCGATCTTGTCCAGCGCAATCAGCTTGCTGCCGTGCTTCCATTTGTAGCCCAGCCACAGCAACAGGAACAGCGGAATGCCAATATAGGTGGCAATGATGCCGTTCCAGTCCACCTTGGCACTGGTGAAGGCGGCATAGTTCTGACCCAGCATGATCAGCATGCACAGCGCGAAGGCAAACAGCGGCCCCAGCGGGAACCAGCGCGCCTTGTAGGGCAGATCGGCCAGATCATATCCCTGCTTCACATAGGCACGGCGGAAGCGGTAATGGCAGATGGCAATCCCCAGCCAGGCGATGAAACCGGTCATGCCGGAAGAATTCAGCAGCCACAGATAGACGGCATTGCTCTCGAACAGCGAAGTCAGGAAGCACAGCGCGGCAATCACCGTGGTGGCATACAGTGCATTGCGCGGTACGCCACTGCTCGACAGCTGGCCGAACCAGGCCGGTGCCATCTTGTTCTTGGCCATCACATACAGCATGCGGGTAGAGGCATACATGCCGGAATTACCGGCCGACAGGATGGCCGACAGGATAACCGCGTTCATCAGGCTGGCCGACAGCGCCAGACCGGCGCGACTGAACACCAGGGTGAAGGGACTGGCCCCCACATCCTGCACGTCGTTCTTCAGCAGCATCGGATCGTTATACGGCAGGATGAAGCCGATGATCAGGATGGACAGCATGTAGAACATCAGGATGCGCCAGAAAATCTGCTTCACCGCGCGCGGAATGGTCTTGGCCGGATGACTGGACTCGCCTGCCGCCACACCGATCAGCTCAGTGCCCTGGAAAGAGAAACCGACAATCATCGACACGCTGACAAAGGCCGCCATACCGCCGACAAAGGGGCCGTCACCATGCGTGAATACGCTCAAGCCCGGCGCATAACGACTGTTGTCCGGATGGAACATGATGCCCCAGATCATCATGAAACCGATGATGATGAAGGCGATGATGGTGATGACCTTGAGCATGGAACACCAGAACTCCGCCTCGCCAAAACCCTTCACCGAGAAATAATTGAGGGCAAAGATGATGGCCAGGAACACAGCACTCCACACCACGCCAGGCACATGCGGAAACCAGTAATGCATCACGATGGAGGCTGCCGCCAGTTCCACGGCAATGGTTACCGCCCAGTTATACCAATAGTTCCAGCCCTGGGCGAAACCAAAGGAGTGATCAACGAAACGCGAACCATATACCTGAAAAGAACCGGACACCGGCATGAAAGCCGCCATCTCGCCCAGGCTGGTCATCAGGAAATACACCATCAGCCCGATCAGGGCATAGGACAGCAAGGCACCGCCCGGTCCGGAAGTGGCTACCGTGGCCCCCGAGGCCAGAAACAAGCCGGTGCCGATGGAGCCGCCAATGGCGATCATGGACAGGTGACGCGCCTGCAGGCTGCGCCGTAGTCCTTCGCCTTCTCTATTATTTTCCATAGTCTGTCCCACTGCAGAGTTTCCAACTGTTACCCCCCTTGCCGGTAATAAACATCAGCAAAGGGTAATGATCGAAACCGTACAGGATGTCAGCAGGCCACGGAATAATCCAGCCAAATTTTGTATTGAATTGTAAGAATATGAATGATGAATTTTCTTTTAATGACAAAAATCAAGCAATTGTCACTTGTGGCCCGCGCCACAGGGCGGCGCACAAGGCAAATGGGCCATGCCGGCACCCACACCCAGCTCATCACCAAGAGCCCGAACACTGCCCCCCCGCCTGACTTGCCGATGACTCAGGCCGCAGCACCCGGAGTAGCCGGCACGCGCAAGCGAGCATCCACCACGGCCGGCACGGGCAATCCAGCGCCAATCGCGTGCCGGACTGCGCGTCTTGCAACAGATGGCACCTTCGCTAAGCTGCGGATGCATAAGTGTTTTTAGCCATTGCAACAGCACGGCAAGGGACCAAGCCAATTCCGCCTACATTTCTACTGACAAATCAGCCATTTAGCCGTATAATGCGCCCTGCCTCCTTCCGGACCGTTCCCCAGCACGGGGTTCAATCCGTCTGCCTTGCCTTGGTAACGGCACATTTTTACTGTGTGCTACCTGTCTTACCTGCTTGGTTATCGATAGAAGCAATCTGTTATCACAGATCGTGCGGCGCTCCGTGAGGGACTGCCGCATGGGCTATTGGCCCACCCGTTACACTGAAAGGAATCGTTAATGTCCAAAGAAGACATGATCGAGCTGCAAGGCGTTGTCATTGAAATGCTGCCGGAATCGCGCTTCCGCGTGCGTCTGGACAACAACGTGGAAATCCTGGCCTATGGCTCGGGCAAGATGAAGATGCACCGCATCCGCGTCCTGGTTGGCGACCGCGTTACCGTGGAAATGTCTCCCTACGACCTGACCAAGGGTCGCATCAACTTCCGTCACCCGACCGCACCGGTTGGCGGCGGCGCACCGCACCACTTCAAGCGTCGTTGATAAGCTGAGTCCCCTCGCGGCCACTCAGCCCACCTGTGGGTCGCGTAGTCAGTTCCTGCCTTGCCCGCCGGCTATTCTGCCCGGCATCATATCGCAGCACACTGCCCCGGAAGTGATGACCATATGGTCCATCGCTTTGCGGCAGGTGACCGCTTGACGGCTGCCCGGCCGCCGGACCCTAGTCCCGGCCTTCAGCCGCCTGCTTTTGCCCTTGCGCCATTCTGCCGTCGAATCGCAATCTCTTCACCGTGAAATCCGGTAAAATTTCTAGCAAAAATTTACAAATCACTGATTTATCGATTTTTCTACTGGCAAGAAGGCATGACACCTGCTTAGATTGAGACATACTCTTCTGAACAGTGCGTCAGCCATGACCAGCCAGATTCCAAGACAGATCCTGCTCGCTGAAGACAGCAGCAGTCAGCGCAGCCTGCTCAAGGCGCTCTGCCTGCAAATACCCAATACCGTGGTGCACGAAGCTGCCGACGGCAGCTGGGCGTTTCAGCTCAGTCGCAAGATTCCCAAACTGGACCTGGTCATCACCGATCTGAACATGCCCGGCATGGATGGTATCGAGCTGGTGGAGCAGCTGTCGCGCCAGCCGCATATTCCCTCGCTGCTGCTGATCAGCGGCCACTCGCCGGAACTGCTGTCCAACAGCGTGCGCGCCGCCCAGGAGCTGGGTTTTACCGGCATCGGTCATCTGGCCAAACCAATCGATGATGACCTGTTTCTGACCGAAATCACCCGCCTGCTCGATGTGCATCAGGACATCAGCGACAGCAAGAGCAGCCTGCCGCTGATCGACATCATTACCGGGCTGGCACACAACCAGTTTTGCGCCTTCTATCAGCCGATTTACGATTTGTGCCAGGGCCGCGCCGTGCAGATCGAGGCGCTGGCGCGCTGGCGGCATCCGCAGCAAGGCATACTGGGGCCCAACCAGTTCATCGGCATGCTGGAGCACGAAGGCTTTATCTCGCTGCTGACCAACCGCATCGTGCAAACCAGCCTGGACATGCTGATCCGCGAGCCGAACATGCAACAGCTGCGGCTGTCGATCAATCTGTCGCGCCGCCTGCTGGATGACCGCGAGTTTCTCGACTGGCTGGTCGAACAGGTGGCATCACGCGGACTGGCGTTTGACCGCATCGTGCTGGAAATCACCGAAACCATGGCCTTCACCAATTTCGGCCACACCCTGGCTACCCTGCTGCGGCTGCGCATGCGTGGCTTCGAATTGTCGCTGGATGATTTTGGCACTGGCCATACCACGCTGGAACACATCAAGAACCTGCCGCTGACCGAGCTGAAGTTCGACCGCATCCTGATCAAGGACATCCACCGCGATGCCCGCAGCCAGAGCATCATTTCCGGCATGGCCAATATTGCCCGCGAACTGGGCCTGCGCATGGTGGCAGAAGGCATAGACAACACCGATGATCTGGACTACCTGTGCACACAGCATCCGGACATCGAGCTACAAGGCTTTCTGCTATGCCGGCCCGTACCGGCCGAAGAACTGGGCAAGCACATCTTCCCCAGCTGTCAGTTCAGCCGGCGCGCCTGAGCGCCCCACCGCCCCGCCGCATCAATCTGGGATCTTGCCGCGCAAGGCCTTGATGCCGCTGCGCCGCGACTTGCCCTCCAGCCTGCGCTGTTTCGAGCCATAAGTAGGCCGGGTGGCATGCCTGGCCTTGGGCACATGCGCTGCCGCATCCACCATGGCCTGCAGCCGCGCCAGTGCATCGGCCCGGTTCAGCTCCTGCGTGCGGTGTTGCTGCGCCTTGATGATGATGACGCCCTCCTTGCTCAGGCGGGCATCCCCCAGGGCCAATAGCCGCAGTTTGACGCGCTCGGGCAGGCTGGAAGCCATGACATCGAAACGCAAGTGAATGGCAGACGAGACCTTGTTGACGTTCTGGCCACCCGCGCCCTGGGCGCGGATGGCCGTCAGCTCTACCTGTTGCGGGTCGATGCGGCAATCTTCGCGAGCCATGCGGCTAGACGGCCAGTGCCTGCAGCACCTCGGCGGTACTGCGCACCCGACCCAGCCGCGGAAAGATATGCTGCACGGAAAACTGGTGACACTCCAGCTGCGGGCAGCTCATGGCATCTTCTGCCAGCACCACGGCATAGCCACGCTCCCAGGCGGCACGCGCCGTCGAATCCACCCCGATATGGGTGGAGATGCCCGCCAGCACCACGGTGCGCACACCGCGCCGGCGCAGTTGCAAATCCAGCTCGGTGCCATAAAAGGCATTCCACTGTCGCTTGATGATCTGGATGTCGCTGGCCGCCACCTCCAGCTCTGCTGGCTGTTGCAGCCAGTTGTCCGGCACCTGCGTGGCTGGCGGCTGCAGGTCGGTGGGCAGCTTCAGTGCATCCCCTCCATCGGCCGACCAGCCCACTCGCACCAGCACCACCGGCGCACCAGCTGCGCGAAACGCCCGCGCCAGCGTGGCCGAGCGTTCCAGCACCTGTTCGGTGTCATAGGGTTGTTTGGCAAAACCGAGAATGCCCTGCTGCAGATCGACCAGGATCAGGGCGGTGGTGGCGGGATCAAAACGGTCCGGCATGGCAGTCCTCAAACAGTGACAAGACAGGCTCCGACGATACTACTGCCAGCGCCGCTTCAACAAGAAAAATGGCGAAACGCCGCAGCGTTTCGCCATGTTCCACTACCGGTCCAGCCAGACCAGGTGCGGGTACGACATCAATCCGGCAGGGCGACCTTGCCATCCTTGCTGAACTGGTAGTCCTTGAACACGTGTTCGGCGCTGAGGATCTGGTAGCTGCCATCCTCGTTGCGACGGGTGGTGTCCTTCAGACGATAGGTGTATTGACCGCAGGTCCAGCAATCGAAGTTGCGCATATGCGTACACAGACAGGTCTTGTCCATCACCTTGATGCGGCGCTCGCCCGGATGGGCGGCCACTTCGCGGTTATAGGCCTGGATGTAGGCACAGCCGCCGCTGGCGTCCAGCAGATAGCCGTAAGCCTCGCAATTGGGGCGAATGCCGTCGCCAATGGCCGGGCAGGACTTGATCATGCGCATCGGGTAGCCGGTCGGCGACAGCTGGTTGACTTCGATATCGTCTTCCGTCGCCTTGAAATACTCCTGCTGCACCTTTTCCGGCAGGCCGCATTCGCGGGTGACAGTAAAGCGGGTGGCCACCTGCACAGCACCAGCACCGTTTTCCAGAAAGGCCGTGGCATCGCTGCCGGTAAAGATGCCGCCAGCCGGAATCAGCGGAATATCCAGCTGCTCGGCCTGCATCCAGGCGTGAATCTCGGCCACGATGGTCGCCAGATCATACTGCGCCCAGTCCATGCCGAAACCCAGGTGACCGCCAGCCAGCGGGCCTTCCACCACCACGTAGTCCGGCAGACGGCCGGTACGGGCGGATTTTTTCAGGAACAGCTGCAAGGCGCGCAAGGACGAAACAATGATGCCCAGCTTCACATCACGAAAACGCGGATGGTCTTCGATCAGTGCAAACGAGCCCAGATGCAGGCCCGCAGCCAGGGTGATGCCGTCGATGCCGGCATCCATGGCGGTTTGCATGCGTACGCGCAAGGTTTCCTTGGGCGCATTCATGGTGAGCTTTTCCATACAGTTGATGAAAATCAGCCCGTCGCCCTTTTTGGCTTCCATGGCGGAGCCAACGTGCATTCTGGTGGCTTCGGCCAGAATATCCAGGTCAAACTTGACCACGGATTTATCGGCGTTTTCCACGTTGAATTTGTACTGTTTGAGCTTGTCCTTGACGAACTTGGTATTGAAGCGGCGGTCGGTTACCGTCGGCACCATGGCATCGGAAATATGACCGATGCCGCCCAGACGGGCCGCCTCCAGCGACAGGGCAACGGTGGAGATGTCCACACCCATGCCACCGACCATGATGGGAACCAGCTCTTGCTTGCCCAGACGCAGGCGGAAATCGTCAACACACTTCATTTTGATGAACCTCAGTTTGGCTGGGCGGCATTATCCCCCATCCCTTTACACAAAATCCATTTTTTTAGAGTTTTTGCTCGCAGCCAAGATAAGTCAGGCGGACCAGCGGGTGCCAGCGGCCTCCACTCAAGCATACAAGGCCTTTGTTACCGTGGTGCGCCAGGCTCAGCGCATGGCCAGGGGCAGCCGGTCTCGGGTGTCCTTCACGGTTTTCAGCACGATGAAGGAACTGAAATCACGCATGCCGGGCACCTTGTTCAGCTTCTCGACGATGAAATCGGAAAACGCCGGCAAGCTGCGACAGCGTACATGCAGAATGTAATTGCAGGGCCCGGTCACCACATAGGCTGCGGTCACCTCCTCGAAAGCCTCCATCTGCTGCAAGAACTCGCCATGCCAGTCATCCCGGCTGCGATCCAGCGTGACCTGCACGATGGCCTCCAGCTCGAAGCCCAGCGCCACCGCGTCCAGTTCGGCGTGGTAGCCACGAATCAGCCCCCCCTCCTCCAGCGTGCGTACCCGACGCAAACAGGCAGATGGCGACAGCGCCACCTGGTCGGCCAGATCCTGATTGCTGAGCCGGCCGTTGTGCTGCAATGCAGAAAGAATCCGCACATCAATGGCATCCAGCTGCATTTGCAACTTCCTTTCTTCCTCAATGAAATTTGTTGAATATTCTGCGAAATATCAACACTCCACAAGTTGAACTTGCAATTTTTCAAAACAATCACGGTGCTAACATGAATTGTCCAATCCATGGAGAGCACCATGCTGTATGACATCAGCCCACCGCTCTATGCCGGCATGCCAGTGTGGCCGGGAGATACCGCGCTACAGGAAAGCCCGGCCTGGCAGCTGGATGCACATTGCCCGGTCAATGTCGCCCGGCTGACCTTGTCGCCGCACAGTGGCGCGCATGCCGATGCCCCGCTGCATTACCAGGCGGACGGCCTGCCCATCGGCCTGGTCGATCTGGATGCCTATCTTGGCCCCTGTCGCGTGGTGCACAGCCTGGACGCCGCACCGCTACTCACCCTGCCCCGGCTGCAGCAGGCACTGGCAGGCCAGCCGGACCCGCTGCCACCACGGCTGCTGATCCGCTGCTATCGGCAGTTTCCGCAGCAATGGGATGCCGACTTCTGCGCCATGGACCCGGCACTCATCCACTGGCTGGGCCAGCAAGGCGTGCGGCTGATCGGCGTGGATACCGCCTCGCTGGATGCGGCAGACAGCAAGACGCTGGACGCCCACCACGCCGTCGCCCACCACGGCATGGCGATTCTGGAAAACCTGTGGCTGGACGAGATTCCACCCGGTGACTACGAGCTGATCGCCCTGCCACTGAAACTGATCAATCTGGATGCCAGTCCGGTCCGCGCCGTACTGCGCAGCCCCCTGCCCCGATAACAAACACAGCACCACAAAGGAGAAACTGATGCTGACTCGTGAACACTGCCTGGCCGCCGACCGCCAGGATCAACTGGCCGGCCTGCGCCAGCAATTCGACCTGCCGCCGGGTGTGCTCTATCTGGATGGCAATTCATTGGGCGTACTGCCCAACAGCGCCGAGGCACGCAGCCTGGAAGTATTGCGCCAGGAATGGGGCGTGGGCCTGATCCGCAGCTGGAATACTGCCGGCTGGTTCGAACTGCCGCGCCGGCTGGGCAACAAGCTGGCCGGGCTGATCGGTGCCGGCACGGATGAAGTGGTGATTACCGACACCACCTCGCTCAATATCTTCAAGGCACTGGCCGCCGCCATCCGCATCCAGCAGCACGCCGCACCGGCGCGCAAGGTGATCGTGTCCGAGCGCGACAACTTCCCCACCGACCTGTACATGATCCAGGGCATGATCGACCTGCTGCAGCAGGGCTACGAGATGCGACTGATCGACGACACCCTGTCGCTGGAACAGGCACTGGACGAAGACGTGGCCGTGTTGCTGCTGTCGCACGTCAATTACCGTACCGGTGCCATGTATGACATGGCCGCCGTCACCGCACAGGCCCATCAGCAAGGTGCGCTCACTATCTGGGACCTGGCCCATGCCGCCGGGGCAGTACCGGTGGACCTCAATGGCAGCAAGGCCGACTTTGCCGTCGGCTGCACCTACAAATACCTCAATGGCGGCCCCGGCTCACCCGCCTTCATCTGGGTAGCGGCCCGCCATCAGGATGGTTTCTGGCAACCCTTGTCCGGTTGGTGGGGCCACTCGCGCCCGTTTGACATGGCTGTGGATTACCAGCCGGCCCAGGGCATCCGCCGCTTTCTGTGCGGCACCCAGCCCATCCTGTCGATGTCGCTGGTGGAGTGCGGGCTGGACGCCACCCTGCAAACCAGCATGGCGGCACTGCGCGAGAAATCGCTGGCCTTGACCGACCTGTTCATCCAACTAGTGGAGGAGCGCTGCAGCCACCATCCGCTAACGCTGATCACCCCGCGCGAACATGGCCGCCGTGGCAGCCATGTCAGCTATCGCCATCCCGAGGGCTATGCCGTGATGCAGGCGCTGATCGACCGTGGCGTCATCGGTGATTACCGCGAGCCGGAAGTGCTGCGCTTTGGCATTACCCCGCTCTATCTGAGCCATACCGACATCTGGGATGCCGTGGAAATCCTGCGCGACATTCTGGACAGCGCCAGCTGGGACCAGCCGCGCTTCAAGCAGCGTCACGCCGTGACCTGAGCCACACCCCGCCAGCCGCCCGGCTGGCGGTTGTCACCCGGTAACACACCATCACGGGAGCCGAGCGCATCCAGGCCGCGCCATGGCCAAGAGAAATGCGCAGCTCCACCAAGGAAGGTAAAGGAGAAGACATGAGTTTTGACCAAATCCAGCAGCGCGAAAGCGGACTGCAACGCCGGCTGAGCGGCCGGCAGATGAGCATGATCGCCATCGGCGGTGCCATTGGCACCGGCCTGTTTCTGGGCAGCAAGTTTGCCATCGGCTTTGCCGGCCCCAGCGTCTTGCTCAGCTATGCCATCGGCGGGCTGATCACCCTGCTGCTGATGGGCTGCCTGGCGGAAATGACCATCGCCCACGCCACATCCGGTTCGTTTGGTGCTTTTGCCGAGCATTACATCAGCCCGCTGGCGGGCTTTCTGGTGCGCTACAGCTACTGGACCTGCATTGTCATGGCGGTGGGTACCGAAGTCACCGCAGTGGCCGAATACATGCAGTACTGGTTCCCCCACGCACCATCGTGGATCTGGATCGTACTGTTCTCCGGCGTGCTGATCGGCGTCAATGCCATGAGTGTCAAAGCCTTTGGCACGGTGGAATACTGGTTTTCCGCCATCAAGATTTTTGCCATCGTCGGCTTCATCCTGCTGGGTGGCTATGTGGTGTGGGGCAGCGGCAACCCGGCCTATGGCACGCAGAACTTCACCAACCATGGCGGCTTTTTCCCGCACGGCTGGTGGGGAATGTGGGTGGCGGTGGTGATCTCCATCTTCAGCTATCTGAGCGTGGAAATGATCGCGGTGGCAGCGGGTGAAGCAGAACACCCGGAACAGGCGGTGCGCCACGCCTTTCGCGCCACCATCGTGCGCCTGCTGGTGTTTTACGTCTTGTCGCTGACCCTGATTCTGGCCATCGTGCCCTGGGATGGTCTGGGCAAGGGCAGCAGCCCCTTTGTCACCGTGATGCAGGTGCTGGGCATTCCCTACGCGGCCGGCATCCTCAACTTCGTCGTCATCATCGCGGCGCTGTCGGCCATGAACAGCCAGCTCTACATCACCACCCGCATGATGTTCAGCCTGTCGCGCGCCGGCGATGCCCCGGCCAGCCTGGGCAAGCTCAACCACAACGGCATTCCGCTCAACGCCCTGCTGCTGTCCACCAGCGGCATTGCGCTGGCTACCCTGCTGTTTGTGCTGTTCCCCGGCCAGGCCTTCACGCTGATGATGTCGCTGTCGATGTTTGGCGCGCTGTTTACCTGGATGATGATCTTCCTCACCCACTGGTATTTCCGCCGTCATCACCAGCGCCACGGCACCAAACCGCTGGCTTTCCGCCTGCCCTTTTTCCCCGTTTCCACCCTGCTGGGCCTGGGGCTGATGCTGGCCATCCTGCTGACCACGGCGCTGACCGATGTCTTCCGTCTGACGCTGGCCTTCGGCCTGCCCTTCCTGCTGCTGCTGATTGTGCTGTACCGCTTTGTCCGGCCGCGCAGACCAGCCAGCCCGTCATAAGAGCCGCTAAGCAAAACCCTGCTGCGGCGTAGCGCCTTGCCCCAGCGACGCTACGCCATCTTGTCGGCCGGGCTAAATCGCAAGGCCGCCACAGCAGAATGCAAAAAGCCACCCCGCGGGGTGGCTTTGTCTGGTCAGACAGGCAAAATCAGCCGCGCAGGCGGCGCAGCACTTCTTCCTTGCCGATCACGGCCAGGACCGCGTCTACCGACGGGGTCTGGGTGGTGCCGCACACCAGCACGCGCAGCGGCATGCCCAGCTGGCCCATCTTGATGCCTTCTTCGGCGCAGAAGGGCTTGAACAGCTCATGGATGCTTTCTGCGGTCCAGCTGTCCAGTGCGGCCAGCTTGTCGGCAAAGCGGCCCATGCGGGCGACGGCGTCGCCAGCCAGGTGCTTTTCCACGTCGGCAGCGGCGGCTTCACGTTTCTTGTAGAAGTAATCCACTTCCACCGCCAGCGCGTTCAGGTCTTGCACACGCTCCTTGACCAGGGCAATCACGTCTTCGATGGCCGGACCGGTGCTGGCATCCACTCCGGCAGTCGCCAGACGCGGCGCAATCAGCGCAGCCAGGCGGCTGTTGTCGGCGGCCTTGATGTGCTGGGCGTTCAGCCACAGGAATTTTTCCTGGTTGAAACGGCTGGCCGAGGCGCTGACCGCTTCCAGGCTGAACCATTCGACAAACTGCTTCATGTCGAAGAATTCGTCATCTCCATGGCCCCAGCCCAGACGGGCCAGATAGTTGAGCAGCGCTTCCGGCAGAATGCCCTTGTCGGCGTAGTCCACCACGCTCACCGCATCGCGGCGCTTGGACATTTTCTGGCCGTCTTCATTCAGGATCATCGGCAGGTGGCCGTACACCGGCAACGGTGCGTTCAGCGCCTGCAGGATGTTGATCTGGCGCGGGGTATTGTTGACATGGTCGTCACCGCGAATCACATGGGTGATCTGCATGTCCCAGTCGTCCACCACCACGCAGAAGTTGTAGGTGGGGCTGCCGTCCGGGCGGGCGATGATCAGGTCGTCCAGCTCGGTGTTGGAGAATTCGATACGGCCCTTGACCGCGTCGTCCCAGGCCACCGTGCCGTCCAGCGGGGTGCGGAAGCGGATCACCGGCTCCACGTTGGCCGGAATGGCCGGCAGGGTCTTGCCCTCTTCCGGACGCCAGCGGCGGTCGTAGCGCGGCTTTTCGCCATTGGCTTCCTGCTCGGCACGCATGGCTTCCAGCTCGTCCTTGCTGCAGTAGCAGCGATAGGCATGGCCGGACTCCAGCAGTTGCTGGATCACTTCCTTGTAGCGGTCGAAACGCTGGGTCTGATAGAAGGGGCCTTCGTCATAATCCAGACCTACCCAGTGCATGCCGTCCATGATGGCCTTGACCGACTCCGGCGTGGAGCGCTCAAGGTCGGTGTCTTCGATACGCAGCACGAAAACGCCATTGTTCTTGCGGGCATAGGCCCAGGAAAAGAGAGCGGTGCGCACGCCACCGATATGCAGATAGCCGGTGGGGCTGGGGGCAAAACGGGTACGGATCATGATGGGATGGGTCCAGCCGGATGAAGAAAGGCGCTATTGTACGCCGCCAACAAAACAGCCCGCAAATGCGGGCCTGGTACGCCTCATCCACCAGCAGAATTATCTTGGCTCAAATCAGCCCGCCAACGGCTGGCAGCACATCAGCCGGCAACATCTGCGCCAGCAGCCAGAACGCCGTGCCGGCCAGCATGGCCGCCATGCCGCAGTTGAAGGCACGCAGCCGGCGCGGCGAGGCCAGCCAGCGGCGGATGGCCACGCCACTGCCCGCCCACAGGGCAATGCAGGGCAGGCCAACCACAAAGGTAATGGCGGCAAACAGCAGGCCGGCAGTCAGCGGCGGCATGTGCTGCGGCAGGAACACCACGGCAATATTGAAGCCCATCAGCCACACCTTGGGGTTAAGCCAGTTGAACAGCAGGCCGCCGACAAAGCCCATGGGCTGGCCTTGATCGGCCTGCTCACCGGCAGCACCGGCGCGGGCCATGCCCCAGGACAGCCACAGCAGATAGCTGCAGCCGGCCAGCGCCAGATACAGCTGCACGCTGCTGATCAGCCCCACCAGATTACCCAGAAACACCGTCAGCACCCCCACCTGCACCGCCAGCCCCAGCGCCATGCCCATCATCGCCGGCATGGTGCGGCTAAAGCCGTAATTGACGCCGGACGAGGCCAGCACCAGATTATTGGGACCGGGGGTGATGGACATCACCAACAGATAGGTGACCAGTGCAACAAGATTCATGACAACTCCAGGGTAGGGCTGAGGCGGCAGCACCTGCAGCGACCGGCTTGTGGCCAGCCGGACAGACGCGGCAGCACTATCGGTTTTTGATGTGCTCATGGTACGCAAAGGGGCTGGACAATAACAGATTCAGAAAAATACAATTGAGACCGTAACAGTTGGCAATATACAAAACTGTTATGGTCTGATCCAGGCGAAATTGTGCCGGGCGGGCCATCCAACTGCCTGCAGGAGACGTGCAATGAGCCAGGAGCCGCTGTATCAACAGCTGGTCAACGAGTGGATCACCCTGATCCAGAACGGTGTGGTGCGTGCTGGCGAACGCCTGCCCTCGGTGCGCAAGGCCTGCACCATGCACAAGGTCAGCCCCTCCACCATCCTGCTGACTTATCGCACGCTGGAAGACCGTGGTTTTATCGAGGCCCGGCCGCAATCCGGCTTCTATGTAAAAGCCGCCGCCAGCCTGCCGCTGCCGCGCATGCGGCGCCAGAGCGAAGCCGCACCCACCGGCGAGGTGGTGGACCATATCGAAACGGTGATGCGGGTGCAGACCGCCGCCGATTTCATCGACCTGTCGCTGGCCAGCCCGCGCGGCAGCGATTTCTACCCCACCACCCGTTTCAAGCACATCATGGGCCGGCTGCTGCGCCAGCATCCCGAGCTGACCACCGACTACCCCTTCCCGCCCGGTTCCGAGCGACTACGCCGGCAGATTGCCCAGCGCGCCGTCAGCTGGGGCTGTGTGCTGGCCATGGACGATATCGTCATCACCAATGGCTGCTCCGAAGCACTGCAGCTGGCCTTGCGTGCCGTATGCAAGCCGGGTGACACGGTAGGGCTGGAATCGCCGACTTATTTCTACCTGCTGCCGCTGCTGAAAAGCCTGGGCTTGTCGGTGATCGAAATCCCCACCCACCCCAATAGCGGGCTGTCGCTGGATGCGCTGGAACTGCTGCTGTCGGAAAAACGGCTGCAAGCCATCGTGGCCATGCCCACGGTGCACAATCCGCTGGGCAGCACCATGCCGCCCGAGGCCAAGCGCAGGCTGGCACAGCTGGTCAACGACTACCGCATCCCGCTGATTGAGGACGCCCCGCATGCCGACCTGCACTACGGCGTGCAAACGCCGGATGCGGTCAAGGCCTTCGACCGCGATGGCTGGGTGCTGCTGTGCTCCAGCTACAGCAAGACGTTGGCGCCGGGATTCCGTATAGGCTGGATTGCCGCCGGCCGCTTTGCCCGCGAAGTATTGCAACTGAAGTGTGCCAGCTCGCTGGGCCAACCCCGGCTGCTGGAGGAAACCCTGGCCGAGTATCTGGAAAGCGGCGGCTACGACCACCACCTGCGGCTGATCCGCCGCCATTTCATGAGCCAGATGGAGCGGCTGCGCGGCACGGTGGCCAGCCGTTTTCCGCAGGGCACCCGTGCCACCCTGCCCTCTGGCGGCTGCCTGCTGTGGGTGGAGCTGCCTTCCGGCGTGGACACGCTGGAGCTGTTTCACGCCGCCCTGGCCGAGCGCATCACCGTGGTACCGGGGGTGATGTACTCGGCGCGTGGCCGTTATCGCAACTGCCTGCGACTGTCCTGCTGTTACCCCTGGAACGAGGCCTACGAGCGGGCGCTGGTGCGGGTGGGCGAGCTGGCCTCGGGCATGGGTGACTCAGGTCTTGCCGGGCTGACCGACTGACAGCGGCAAGCTCGCCGGCATGGCCACGGCAGGCTCAGTCAGAGCCACCGTGCTGGCCGGCAAGGGCAGCAGGATATCCAGATGATGAATTCCGCCTTCCGGATTGTGATGCACCACCACCACCTTGCCGGCCTGGCCTGCGCGCAGCAGCTGTGGTGCCAGCCCCAGATCGGCCGCCATCTCTTCCAGCGTGACATTGTCGATTTCGCCGCGCTGCTCCTCACCGGAAAAACGCCAGTAGTTGATGCGCGACCACAGCAGCAGCCCGCCACCAAACAGGCAGACCAGCAAGGCATAGCGCCCCAGCACCGCCAGGTGATCGGGCAGTTGGTCGATCCGTACCGTCACCGGCAGCAGCTGTTCGCCCCAGATCAGCAGGCAGGCAAAGGCCAGCGCCGGCAGCCACAGATACACCCACAACAGCCACCACAGCACGGTCAGCAAGCGTGACACCAGCCGCTGCAGCCAGCTCATATTGTGGGCGGCACGGATGATCAGGACATCAGCCAGTTTTTTCATGCGCGTACTCCCCGGTCCGGACTGACCCAGCGCGCCCGCTTGCCCTTGCGCCGCAGCACGCCCTGTGGAAAGGCCACCACGGTGGTGCCGATATTCAGCAGCCAGTAGGCCAGCGGATACCAGATCATCCAGAAATAGTTCTTGCCCAGATCAACGTCATACTGACTGTCCATCAGCTTGCTGGTGGCAAACTGCAGCATGCAGGTCACGCCCAGTACCACGCCGTGCCAGCCGGGCAGGAAGGGCGACTCCATCGGCGGCACGATGCCAGGCAACAACAGGCTGAGCAGCCAGCTGACGATGATGAAGGCCATCACGTACGACCACACCACGCTGAGGAAATACTCGGCATATACCGGCCACATGCGGCGGTGCTTCCAGTGGCCGACAATCCAGGCATTGCGCATCAGCGCCTGGGTGCCGCCCTTGGCCCAGCGCAGCCGCTGCTTCCACAGGCCGCGCAGGGTTTCCGGCATCAGTATCCATACCAGCGCCCGCGGCTCGAAGCGCACATCCCAGTGCTGCAGCTGGATTTTCCAGCTGATGTCGATGTCTTCGGTCAGCATGTCGTCGCTCCAGTAGCCAGCCTGCACCACTGCGGTCTTGCGAAAGGCGGTAATCACCCCGGACACGGTAAACAGCCGGCCATAAGTGCGCTGGGCGCGCTTGATCAGCCCGATGATGGCGGTGAACTCGCCCACCTGCAGCCGCCCCAGCAAGGTGGTGCGGTTGCGGATGCGCGGATTGCCGGTAACCGCCCCCACCCGGGGCGAGCCATGAAAGTGGCGCATCAGCCATTTGGCCGAATAGGGATCGAGCAGCGCATCGCCATCTATGCACAGCAGGTATTCGTGGCGGGCCATGGTCAGCGCCGTGTTCAGCCCCACCGCCTTGCCCTGGTTGCTGGCCTGATGCAGCACGCGCAGCCGCGGATGCACGGCGGCCAGCTCATCCAGGATGGCGGCAGTGGCGTCCTTGCTGCCATCGTTGACGGCAATCACCTCGTATTCCGGGTAGTCCAGCGACAGCGCGTAGTGCAGGGTTTCGCGCACATTGTCTTCTTCGTTGTAACAGGGCACCACCACGCTGATGGGCGGGTAGGCCAGCGACGGGGGCTGGTCCAGCGGCGGGTCTTTGCGTTCGTAATGAAAATAGTAATGCACGGCCCCCACCATCCATAAATACGCCATGAACAGCGGGTAGAAAAAAGCATAGCCCAATAGCAGTGCCAGAGCGGTGGTCATGATCTGACTCCTTGCATGAGTGCAGCGACGGCGGCGCATACAGCCGCCGGGCTGGGGACAGGTAGCCGGCGTGCGGCCGGTAGCACTTAATTACTGTTCGGGGCGGCTGCGCATGGAAAAGGCCGCCTTGAAATCGGCCAGCCGTGGCTGATCCTGGAACAGGTCGTCCGGGTAGTAGGCGATATGGCGCGCACCGCGGGTATGCAGTTCATCCACCACTTCAGCCATTTCCCGGGTGGGAATCGGCTTGCCGTTGCGCCAGTCCCGCGCCTGTAGTTCGAACACCGTGCGATCCAGCGCACCCGGCACGGCCTTTACCTTGTCAAACAGCTGGCGCAGCCATTGCCGTGGCTGCGCGGCGTTCTCCATATAGGGCATGGCCATGATGGCCACCCGGTCGTAGTGCTGCAGTGCCGTGACATAGGACTGGGCAAACCAGCTTTCCGTCGCCGGATTCATCACCACGCCGGCATAGAGATTGCGGGCGGTTTTCAACGTGGGCTGCCAGGTACGCACCACTTGCGCCAGCTCGAGGGTGAAGTCGTCCAGCAGCTTGGTCTTGCTGTCGTTCCAGCGCTGCAGGGCTGCCTCGTCCTGTTGCAAGGCCGGCAGCGAATCCGGCAGGCCCATGGCGCGGTTGGCCGCCATGGCGGCACCACTGATGTCTTCCACATCCGACAGGGTGGCGTCGTCATGGAATAGCAGGCCGTCGAACTGCACCGTGCGCGCCAGGTCCTGGTAAATCTCGCGGATGGTCTGGCGCGCCTCGGCCGAATACGGCGTCAGCCGGATATAGCCCTGCTGCTCCGGCAGCCCCTGCCGCCCCAGTGCCAGCACTCTTTGCTGACGCAGCGGGTTTTCACGCGGCAAGTCGAAAGCCAGCAGCGGCATCCAGGCGTAGACGCGCACGCCGGCGCGGGTGCGCAATTGCCAGACGGCGCGGTTGAACAGATCGGCCCGCATCGGCAGGTGGCGGTTGGGGAAATACAGTGAGCGCGCCACGCCATCGCCCTCGGGATTGGCAAAGGCTTGCAGATAGACCGTGCTGGCCCCCATGGCCTTGACCCGGTCCAGCAGACGGCCCAGGTTTTCCTCCTGCCGCGCCGGATCGGGGTCGTAGATATAGTCGAGGTCGACATGCATGATGCGGCTGGGCTCCGGCCGTATGCCGTCCGGCCAGGTTTCCAGTTGCTGGAACTGCCAGGCCAGATCAGGCAGGCTCATATTGGCGTCCAGCAGCAGCCGGCGCAGCCCTGCCAGGGGGGTCTGGCGCGTGTTGATGCCCTCGTCCAGGCTCATGGCCAGCGGCATGCCCAGCTCGCCGGCAATGGCCGCCGTTTCGCGGGTATAGCTGCCATAGGGCCAGACCATCACACGCGGGGCCTGTCCCAGCCTGGCCTTGAGCAGTTCGCTGTTGCGCAGCAAATCGGCACGGACACGCGCCCGGTAGGCTTCCGGGGTTTCATAGCTGC
Source organism: Aquitalea aquatilis (assembly GCF_005155025.1). Classification (NCBI taxonomy): domain Bacteria; kingdom Pseudomonadati; phylum Pseudomonadota; class Betaproteobacteria; order Neisseriales; family Chromobacteriaceae; genus Aquitalea; species Aquitalea aquatilis. Next base: position 4,022,562 of record NZ_CP039731.1, read on the forward strand.
CGGACTTCCAGGCCAGCGAGGTGAAGGCCGGTTCGCTATTGCCCTGCGGATTGGCAAGCTGGCCAAAATGCTCGGCATAGCTATGGCTGGCCACTTCTACCAGGCCGCTGGCCTGCATTTCGCGGATTTGCTCCCAGCTCAGAAAGGTGCTGCGCGGAACCAGGCCGTCGCCATAACGCACCTGGCCGTTATCCGGCTGCTCCAGCCAACTGCCCACCAGCGCGATCAGCGCCGGCGCATGCAAGCTGCGCAGTACCGGGTAGACCTGGGTGTAGACGCTGCGGTAGCCATCATCAAAGGTCAGCAGCACGGCCTTGTCCGGCAGCGGCTTCTTGCCGGCGCGGTCGGCCAGCACATCCTCCACGCTGACAAACTGATAGCCCTGCCCGCGCATCCACTCCATCTGCCGCACCAGGCTGCGGGCATCCACGGCAAAGGGGTCGTTGCTGCGCGCATCCGGCTGCCCCACTTCGTGGTAGCACAGGATGATCAGCCCGGAACCGGCCTGCACCGGTGCGGCCAGCGCAAACAGTGTGCACAGGGCCAGCCACACGACCAAAAACCATTGTTTCGTTTTCATCAGAACCGCCAATCGATATTCAGATAGACCTTGCTGCCAAAATCAGCCTTGCCGTCATAAGGGTGACGCACCCGGCTATAGCCATAGCGCAGGCTGGCACGCTCACCCCAGCGCCACTCCTGCTCCAGCATCAGCCCCCACACTCCACCGCTGCCATAGCCTTGCTGCTGGTATGTGCCAACCGTCAGCCCCAGCCGCTGATGCAGGCTGTTGTCGTAACGACCCCACAAGCGCCAGTCCTGGGTGATGGTGAGATCGGCTTCGCTATCGCTCTGCGGATTGAAATACAGTGCGGAAGGGGTATCGCGATTGTGGCTGGCAGCCAGCCACAGCGTGCTGTCCAGCTTGTAGAGCGGGCCGCTATACCAGCGTTCGGTCCAGCCGCCGCCCAGCGACTGGCGCAGATTGCCGTCGGACAACGACAGTTGGCTCAGTTGCAGGGAAAACTGGCGGTAGTCGTCCACCCGGTAGCCGGCATGCAGCTCGGCCTTGTTGCCACGGATCTGGCTCAGCCGCGCCTTGAGCGGGGTGTCGGCACTGTTCTGCTCGTAGCGCGCACCCAGACTCCACCGGTCATCCGGCGTCCAGTTGTAGCCAGCAAACGCGCCAGCCTGACTCTGGCCATCCAGACCGGCCAGCACGCCAAACTCACCACTGCCCTGCACGCTGCGGTATTGCAGCCCCAAGCCGCCACTTTCATAACGGGCCGGTTCAGGCTGATCCACATAACTGGCACGCTGCAGCTGATGCTGGGCAAACAGCCGCCAGTGGCCGACAGCTGCGGAATAGAGCCGGGACAGCGTATCCCAGGCATTTTGCTCACTGCTGCCCTGGCCACCGGACAAGTCACGCCCGGCCTCCACGGTCAGCTCCGGCCGTTGCGACCAGTCGTAGCTGCGCTGCAACCTGTCCAGCTCTTTCCAGTCCGGTCGCTGTTGCCGCAGTTCGCCCAGCAGGGCTGCTGCCTGCGGATATTCCCAAGTATCCAGCGCCACACTGGCCAGCCCGGCCCGGGCCTCGAGCGAGGCCGGATCGTCCACCTGCAAGCGGCGGTAAATGTCACCGGCACGACGCGGCCAGCCGCGCAGCAAGGCCAGCGCAGCCTGGTTCTGGCGTAGTTCGGCATTGAAGGGGGCATCGCGCAGCAGCTGTTCCACTTGCAGCCAGGCGGCACGGGTCTGGTCTTGATAGGCCGCCAGCATGGCATCCAGCAACATCACGCGCTGATAGTCCGGATTAAAGCTGCGCTGGCCGGCGGCATTGCTGCGCACACGCGGCGTGGCCGCGCGCATGGCGGCCAGCTCGGCGCGGACGCCGGCAAAGTCATTACTCTCCAGCAAGGCGTACACCAGCCCGCTGCGCCAATCCAGCGCTTCATCCGCTGCCGGCTTCGCCTGCAGCGCCGCACGATACAAAGCAGCGGCCAACTCAGGCTGGCGCTGTGCCAGATAGGCATCGGCCACGGCGGCACGGGCATAGGGAGACCAGGGCAGCCCGGGATGCGCCTGGTAGAGCTGCAGCGTGTCGGCAAAGCGGCCGCGCTGGGTCAGCATCTGCAAGCGGTCATCCAGTGCCAGTGTGGTAAAGCGGGTTTCCGTGGCGGGCAGCGCATCCAGCCATTGTTGGTTCTGCGCCAGAGCAGCATCGGTTTGCGCATGCCGCTCCATGCCGTTTTGCAAACTCTCCTGCACCCGGCCCCAGCGGCTCAGGGTGGCGATACGGTCAAACTCGGCCTGCCGCAGCAAAACAGCATCTGCCGCACCGCCGCGCCGCGCCGTGGCCAGCGCTTGCTGTGGCATGCTCAGCCGCAGTTGCACCTCCACCAGCAGGCTTTGCAGCGGCACATCGTCCGGATACTCGGCTTGCCGGCGCTGCAGATAAGCTAGCGCCTCGGTCAGCTGGCCGGCCTGAATCAGTACATAGCCCCGCGCCCGCAGCAGTTCGCGCACGTCGCCGGCCGGCGCGGTCAGCTCAGCCTGGTCCAGCGTATGGCGCGCATCAGCCAGCTGCCCGGCCTCGGCCTGGGCCATGGCCAAGCCGGCGGTCCAGTCGGCACGGGCCTCACGCTGCAACAGCGTCTGGTAAAGCTCGACCGCCAGTGGATAGTGCTTGGTGTCGCGGGCAGCACGGGCCAGCAAGGCCAGGGTGTCGCTGCGCAAGCCAGCACGCGCCGATGGCAGGCTGGCCAAGGCATCATCCGGCCGGCCACTCCAGCACAACAGGGTCAGGTAATCGTCGAGCAGGCTGCCTTGCAGGGGAGCGCGGGCGCGCTGGCTTTCCAGCATCGCCAGCGCCGGGGCCGGTTCGCCAGCACGGGCCTTGAGAATGGCAGCCGCATAGTCAGCTTGCTGCCACAGGGGAGTTTCCGCCATCAGGCTGCTGCTGGCCACGCACAGGCCAAGCAGCAGGCTGGACATGCAGTATCGCTTCATTGTCGCCACGCTCTATATTAAATAATTTATTTAAATAGTATTTAGTAAAATCGTATATCCCGATCACCGCATAATCAAGTTTTAAATTGTGAATTAATATTTTCTATCAAATATGCACGCATTGATTTCGCGCCCGCCAATTGTCGCACCTGCCCGAATCGACTATGCTCGGATCAGGCCAGATGGCGCGCCCAGACTGGCTGTCACACCCGATACACCCCTATTTGCGAGCAATGACCTCATGTGCCAGCTACTAGGCATGAACTGCAATACCCCGACCGACATCCTGTTTTCCTTCGAAGGCTTTCACCGCCGTGGCGGCCTGACCGATCACCACGCCGATGGCTGGGGCATCGCCTTTTTCGAGGGCAAGGGCTGCCGCATCTTTCTGGACGACAAGCCTTCGGTTGAGTCGGCGGTCGCCCATCTGGTGCGCAACTACCCGATCAAGTCGCAAAACGTCATCGCCCACATCCGCAAAGCCACCCAGGGCGAGGTCAATCTGGCCAATACCCACCCCTTCATGCGCGAGATGTGGGGCCAGTACTGGATTTTTGCCCACAACGGCGATCTGAAAACCTTCCAGCCCGAAGCCGGCTGCCACTTCAATCCGGTAGGCAGCACCGATTCGGAACGCGCCTTCTGCTACCTGCTGGAACAGCTGCGCCGCAAATGGTGCAGCGCACCGCAGCTGGACGAGCTGTTTGCCGAGGTCGACCGTCTGGCTGCCGAGATCCACCAGCATGGCGTGTTCAACTTCATGCTGAGCAATGGCGAGGTGCTGTTTGCCCATTGCGCCACCCATCTGCACTACATCATTCGCCAGGCACCGTTCAACAAGGCCCACCTGGTGGACGACGATGTCACGGTGGATTTCTCCACCGTCACCACACCCCACGACCGCGTGGCCGTGGTGGCCACCCAGCCGTTGACCGACAATGAAAGCTGGACCCAGCTGGAAGCCGGCCAGTTGCTGCTGTTCCGCGACGGTGCGCCTTTGCTGGTCAGCTCCGGCAACAGCTGAGCCAGGCCCGCAACCACGCGCCACACCGTCATCGCCGTTTCTCAGCAGAAACGGCTTTTTCACATTTGCGCCCCGCCACTTCCGCGTTATGCTGCTGGCAAAGCCCCTCTCGCAGCCATGGATAACAATAGCGCCACAGGAAGACCACATGAGCCGATTCGATTTCAGCCATCCGCCATTCGACACCCTCAGCCCCAGCGAGCAGCAAACGCTGGAAAAAAACGCCGACATCCAGTTTTTTGCTGACGAAGAATGCCTACTCAGCCCCAGCGAACGGGTGGAAGCGCTCTATGTGGTGCTCAAAGGCAGCGTGCGTGAAATGGCCGGCGACGAAGTCATCACCTTGTACCGCGAGCGCGATACCTTCGACGCCCGCGCCATGGTGGCCGGCCAGACCCCACACCGCTTCGTGGTACACGAGGAAGCACTGGTCTACACCCTGCTGCGCGATGTGGTACTGGCACTGACCGAGCAGAACCCGCGCTTTGGGGCGTATTTTTATGCCAGCGTGTCGGAAAAATTCGGCAGCATGGCGCAGCGTGCCGGCAACCGCGAGCTGCAAACCCTGCTCACCGCCACCGTGCGCGACGTGGGCAGCCGCACCCCGGTGTTTGTCGATGGCCACACCAGCGTGCGTGAAGCCGCGCGCGTGATGAAGGAAAAAAAGGTCAAATCGGTGCTGGTGCGCCACGACGGCAAGCTGGGCATTTTCACCACCACCGATTTTCGCGACATCGTGCTCAACGAAGTACCAGGCAGCACGGCGCTGTCCACGCTGTGCCGCTTCGAACTCCTAACCGTGGATGTGGGCGACTTCCTGTTCAACGCCCTGCTGATCATGACCCGGCGCAATATCCGCCGCCTGGTGGTGACCGAGAACGGCGAGGCCATCGGCATACTGTCGCAGGTGGACATCCTGTCCTACTTCTCCAACCACTCCCACCTGATTGCCCAACGCCTGGAACGGGCCGACACCCTGGACGAACTGGCCGACATCGCCGGCCAGATCACCCGGCTGGTACAAATCCTGTCCAGCCACGGCGTCAAGGCCCCGCAACTGGGCCGGCTGGTGCAAACCCTCAACGCGCGGCTGTTCGCCCGCACCTGGCAATTGCTGGCTCCGCCCGCGCTGCAACAGAACAGCTGCCTGCTGGTCATGGGCTCAGAAGGCCGTGGCGAGCAGATACTGAAAACCGATCAGGACAACGCCCTCATCCTGCGCAACGGTTTCAACCACCCCGAATTGCCCGCCATCTGCGAGGCCTTTTCCGCCGCCCTGGCCCGCTTCGGCTACCCGCCCTGCCAGGGGCAGATCATGGTCAACAATGCCGCCTGGCGCCTGACTGAAAGCCAGCTGCAGCAACAGATTCACCAATGGGTCTATCAACCGGATGGCCATGCGCTGATGAATCTGGCCATTTACGTGGATGCCGAGGCCGTGGCCGGCGACAGCAGCCTGCTGCAGAGCAGCCACGACTACCTCATGCGCCAGTTGCGTGACGATGCCAGCTTCTTTTCCCGCTTCGCCCGCGCCATCGAACAGTTCGACACCCCGCTGGGGCTGTTCTCCCACCTGCTCACCAAGGAGCGCAATGGCAAGGCCGTGCTCGACCTGAAAAAAGGCGGCATTTTCCCGCTGGTCCATGGCGTGCGTTCGCTGGCGCTGGAACATGGCCTGACCCAGTGCAATACCTTCGACCGCCTGCACGCGCTGGCCGAAGCCGGTCATCTGGACAAGGAACTGGCCAACGAAATTGCCGAATCGCTGTCCTTCCTGCTCACCCTCAAGCTCAGCCAGGGCCTGCAGCAATTGTCACTGGGCAAGCTGCCGGGCAACCAGATAGAACCGGACCAGCTCTCCACGCTGGAGCGTGACTTGCTGAAAGATGCACTGGGGGTAGTGAAGAAATTCCGCGCCCAGCTACGCCATCACTTCCGCCTGGGGAGCTTCTGATGCTGGCCCGGTTAAAGCGGCAATGGCAGCAGCGCCAGTTGAAAGACCCGCGCTATGCAGCGCTGTTCGAAGAGCTGGATGAAGAAGTAGTCAGTGTGGACTGTGAAACCACCAGCCTGAAAGTGCAGGAGGCGGAACTGCTCTCCATCGGCGCGGTGCGGCTGCGTGGCAACCGCATCCTGTCCAGCCAGGCCTTTTATGTGCTGGTGAAACCCACGCGCAAGCTGGAAAGCCGCAATATCAGCATCCATGGCCTGCGACCGATGGACGTGTCCGAGGGCCTGGATGCCGACGAGGCCGTGCGGCAACTGCTGGACTTCATCGGCGGGCGGCCACTGGTCGGTTATTACCTGGAATACGATGTCGCGGTGCTCAACAAATACGTGCGCGCCATCACCGGTATTGGCCTGCCCAATCGCCAGATCGAAATCTCCGGCCGCTATTACGATTACAAGTTCAAGCAGAACCCCGGCGCCTACATCGACCTGCGGCTGTCAGTGCTGAACGAAGACCTGCACATCCCCGCCCTGCCGCGCCATGATGCACTCAACGATGCCATCACCGCCGGCATGCTGTACCTGAGCCTGCAACAGCGCGGGTTCGGCTGAGGCCGTAGCTGGTCATGCCATGCAAAAACCCGGCCGCGGCCGGGTTTTCGGTTTACTGCACACTGCAGCTGGACACAAAGCCGCTAACAAAATATCGCAGAGGTCCCGGGCCAAGGCGCGCCGACACAAGCAGTACAAGGCGTACGGCAAGGAGGCAGCACGCAGGCGCGGGGCTTTTGTTAGCGAGTCTTAGTAGCCCAATTCCTCGTGCTGGGTCTCCACCTGCGCCCCCGCCCCCAGCGACATCATCAGCAAGGCGATGCGCTCATGCACGATCACAGTGTGGCTGTTGCCGGAAAACTGCATGAAACGGCGCAGGTCTTCGCGCACCTTGCGCGAGCCGGTCACGTCGATGATGATGTCGACCTGGTCGCCCTGCTCGGCGATCTCGATGAAGTTGCTGGTCACCGGCACACCGCGTTCGCGGGCCAGTTCGATGCCGGGCAGACGCAAATCCAGATCAGCCACCCCAACCATCTCGACAAACGGGGCATCCAGCAGTTGCCGGAGCAGCGGGGCACCAGTTACACCCGCGCCTATCATGCCGATCCTGAATTTTTCCATGTCACCCTCGATGCGGCAGATTATGCCTTTAGAATAAGAGCCGACACTCTAACAGCCACCAGCCTGCGCAGATTTGAGACAAATCAAACTGCATGCAGCCAGCACCCGGCCCAGGGCAAAATACCGCAGCCAAACCGGGCGGCAGGCAACAAAAAACCCGGAACAGTCCGGGTTGAAATGGCAGGCAGCCATGGCTGACCGGCTGGCTTCAGTGCAGGCTCTGACGCGACAGAAAGCGCAGATAGCCCACCCCCTCCAGCCAGAAGCCGCCATCGGCCAGCGGCGTGGCGTCTTCCAGATCGCCCAGCGTCAGCACCAGATCCTGACCATCGACATGGGCCTCCAGCACGACATCGTCCTCATCGGCGAATTCTTCCGAGGCACCGTGCTGGTCCGGCTTGATAAACTGGTTGTTGACCTGAATGTAATCCGACTCATTCAGCAAGCGCAGGATGTTCATGGCAAGCTCCTTGTGATGCAGTTGAGAGACAAGATCACAGCCGACAGTCATCCACCCGATGCGCCCGTCAGTTACCGCAGCACTGTCAGGCCGCCGCAACACCGATCCGCATTCTCCTTCACAACCAGCCCAGTTCGGCAAACGATACCGCCTGGCTGCCCGTCACCACAAAATGATCCAGCAGGCGGCAATCCACCAGCGCCAGCGTCGCCCGCAGGCTGTCGGTGAGACTGCGATCCGCCGCCGACGGCTCTGCCACGCCCGAGGGGTGGTTGTGTGCCACGATCACCCCGGCGGCATTGTGCTGCAAACAGCGCCGCGCCACTTCCCGTGGATAGACCCTGGTTTCGGTCAGGGTGCCGCTGAATACCTCTTCCACCGTAATCACCCGGTGCTGTGCGGTCAGGAACAGCACCACGAACACCTCGACATCGCGCCGCCCAATCACCCAGCGCAGGTAATCCTTTACCGCCGCCGGGTTTTGCAGCGCGTCGCTGAGATTCATCTCCTCGGCCAGAGCGCGCCGCGCCAGCTCCTTGCATGCCATCAGCTGGGCGTATTTCGCCGCACCCAGCCCCGGACAGCGTTCGAAATCATCCAGCCGACACCCCAGCAGCGCCGCCAGCGAACCAAACTGCCCCAGTAACTGCCGCGCCATATCCACCGCCGTCATGCCACGGATGCCAGTACGCAGGAAAATGGCCAGCAACTCGGCATCTGACAGGGCGGCAGCACCCTGTGCCAACAGTTTTTCGCGTGGCCGCTCGGCCAGCGGCCAATCATTGATGGACATGAATGTGTCACCCTTACTCTGGCTATAGCCTGTTTGCAGGCAGTCGGCAATCATCATATCCACCGCCCTGTGCACCACCCGCCTTGCCAAGGGCCAGTTGCAAGCCGCAGCACGACGCTGGACAAAATCCGGTACACTTTCGCCTTTACTGCACAGCACGTTGAGAAGCCCCATGACAGCCAGACGCATCCTGCTTGGCGTGAGCGGTGGCATTGCCGCCTACAAGGCCGCCGAACTGACCCGCCTGCTGGTCAAGGCCGGCCATCAGGTCGAGGTGGTGATGACCGAGGCAGCCACCCGTTTCGTTACCCCGCTTACCTTTCAGGCCCTGTCCGGCCATGCCGTCTACAGCGATTTGTGGGACCCGCGCCCGGACAACGCCATGGCGCACATCGAACTGTCGCGCCGCGCCGATGTGTTTCTGATCGCCCCGGCCAGTACCAATCTGCTCTACAAGCTGGCGCATGGCGTCAGCGACGACCTCATCTCCACCCTGGCTGCCGCCCGTACCTGTCCGCTGATCGTGGCCCCGGCCATGAACCGCCAGATGTGGCAGAACCCGCCCACCCAGCGCAATGTCGCCCAACTGCGGGCCGACGGGGTGGCAGTTTGGGGGCCGGCCTCCGGCGAACAGGCCTGTGGTGAAGTGGGTGAAGGCCGCATGCTGGAGCCGGAAGACCTCACCGAAATGCTGGAAGGTTTCTTCGCGGCCAAAAACCTGGCCGGCAAAAAAGTGGTGCTGACCGCCGGCCCCACTTATGAAGCCATCGATACCGTACGCGGCATCACCAATATCAGCTCCGGCAAGATGGGCTATGCCCTGGCGCGTGCCTGTCGTGATGCCGGTGCCGAAGTCACGCTGATTTCCGGCCCGACCGGCATGCCAGCCCCCATCGGCATGACGCGCATCAATGTTGACAGCGCACGCCAGATGCACGATAGCGTGATGCTGGAAGTGGGCCGGGCCGATATCTTCATCGCGGTGGCCGCCGTGGCGGACTACCGGGTGAAAAACCGCTCCGCGCACAAGATCAAGAAAGAAGCCGGCCTGCCGGTGATCGAACTGGAAGAAAACCCGGACATCCTGGCCAGCGTCGCCAGCCTGCCGGCAGCGCCCTTCTGTGTCGGTTTTGCCGCCGAAAGCCAGAATCTGCTGGAGTTTGCCGAGCGCAAACGCAAGAAAAAACGGCTGCCGCTGCTGGTGGCCAATCTGGCGCAACACGCCATGGGTGCGGATAGCAACCAGGTGGTATTGCTGGACGATGCCGGTGAGCACGCGCTACCGGAAATGCCCAAGCCCGCCGTGGCCAAGGCCATCGTTGAGCACCTGGCCGCCATGCTCAACCGCTGAGTCGCAACCTCCAGACGACATGCCTAGACAAGGCAGGCCAGCGCGCCTGCCTGCCCACTCCTTATTGCAGGAAAACCATCATGAAACCTGTTGTAGACGTCAAAGTGCTGGACCCGCGCCTGCACGACAACCTTCCCGACTACGCCACGCCCGGCTCTGCCGGCCTGGACCTGCGCGCCGCCATCGACAAGGACCTGCTGATTGCCCCGGGTGAAACCCAGCTGGTCCCCACCGGCATGGCCATCCACATTGCCGACCCCAAACTGGCCGCCATGATCCTGCCGCGCTCCGGCCTGGGTCACAAGCATGGCATCGTGCTGGGCAATCTGGTGGGGCTGATCGATTCCGACTACCAGGGACAGCTGTTCGTTTCGGTGTGGAACCGTGGCCATACCGCCTTCCGGCTGGCGCCGCTGGAACGCATCGCCCAGATGATCATCGTGCCGGTGGTACAGGTGCAGTTCAATCTGGTCGATGATTTCAGTCAGTCAGAACGTGGCGAAGGCGGCTTCGGCAGCACCGGCCGCAGTTGAAGCAAACCTGGACGGCCAGGCTGAAAGCCTGGTCCGTCCCGACGTGGAAAAACCCATCCGTGCTGCATATACTGCATTCATCACCTTGTCATGAATTCAGCATTCGCGCTGGACATCACCACCATGGAAATAAGCAGGACCACCCCGGATACCATGCCCCCAGACTATCCTCTCCCGGAAATACTGGACAGCCTGGTCGAGCTGACTGCCCAGCGCGAACGCAAGACACTGGAAATCAGTCTGCTGACCACGCTACGCGAATTGATGCCCAACTGCACCGTGGCGCTATACAACTGCCGCTGGATCGATGGCCATCCCTGGTGGCGCATCCAGCTTGATCATCCCGACCAAGAACCACTCCCGAACCAGCCCTGGACATTACCCAACAGCAAAATACTGCGCATTCTGCAGCAGCAGGATGAGCGCCAGCCGGTTTACCAAACCGAAACCGGCCTGTGCGTACCGCTCTATCAGATCAACCAGGTGGTGGCGGTGCTGATGGTGACGCCGAACCACGATACCGACATCGACCACACCCTGCTGCTGGCACTGGCACGCATTCACGAAAACTTCCTCAACCTGCTGCACGCCTCGGATAGTGACACCCTCACCGGGCTTAACAACCGCCGCAAGTTCGACTCCCAGCTCTATACCCTGGTCGCCAGCCAGCATCCTGAATTACCCAGGTTGCCCTTTCTCGCCCTGCTGGATATCGATCATTTCAAACGGGTCAACGATAACTACGGCCACATCATCGGCGACGAGGTACTGCTGATGCTGGCTCAGCGCATGCAGCAGTTTTTTGGTGAAGAAGACGGCCTGTACCGCTATGGTGGCGAGGAGTTCGCCATCCTGTTCCGTGCGGTCAGCGCAGAAAAGGCCCAGGCCATCCTGGAGGGCTTTTGTGAACGCATCTCCAATCAGCCCTTCCCGCAGGTAGGTCAGGTCACGGTCAGCATAGGCTTTACCCGGCTCGACCAGAGTTTTGTGCCCTCCCAGGTCATCGACCGGGCCGACAAGGCGCTGTACCACTCGAAAACCAATGGCCGCAATCAGGTCAACCAGTTTGAAGCCCTGCAACAGCAAGGCTTCGTCAACGAGGTAGCAGTCGCCAGCGGCGATATCGACCTGTTCTAGCCGCTACCACCACGCTTAGCGCAGCGAGAAAGCCTCGTGGTGAAAACGCGGCGGCTGCGAGCGACTGGCCAACTGGCGCTGCAGGCTCTGCCCCAATCCCTCCGGCCCGCAAAACCACACATCCGCAGCAGTCGACGGCAAGGCCTGTGCAGTCAGCCGCTGGCCATGATCACTCTCCAGCAGATGCAGCCTTACCCCCAGACGCTCACACGCATGGCGTAACTCATCCAGCCTGACCGCCTCACCGGCATGGCGCACGCAATAAAAGAAATCCACCGGCGCACGCAGTGGCTGCCACTGCGCCTGCAGCCAGGCAAGAAAGGGCGTCACGCCCACCCCACCAGCCACCCATACTTGTGAGCCTTGCGGAGCCAGCCCTTCCTGCCCACCGGTAAAACCGCCATACGGCCCCTCGACGACCACCTCGCCTCCCGGCTGCAGGCGGCCGGGCAAGCTGCGGGTGTAATCGCCCAGTGCCTTGATGACAAAACGTAACTCACCCTGCCCCTGCCAGGCTGATGCAATGGTAAAGGGATGTGCGCCTTCCGCTGCATCAAGTCGCAGCAAGGCAAACTGGCCAGCCAGGTGACCGGGCCAGCGCGGCACGTCACAACGCAACTCCAGCATATTGCCCGGCAAGGCCTCAACGGCAGTAATGGTGCCAACATGCCGCTGCAGGCTGCCCACCTTGCGCCGCAGGGAAACCATCGCGGCATAGCTACCCGCCAGCAGCAGCAGCGCCAGCAGCCAGCCCAGTGGCGTCCACCAGAAAGCAGACGGAGTCAGAATGACGCTATGAAAGGCCCCCATCAGGTAAACCGGGGCAAACAGCTTGTGCAGCTTGCGCCAGAAGCCATATGGCACCATGCGCAGCAAGGCGATGATGACCAGGCCCAGCACAGCCCAGGCCGCCCACTCGCCCACCTGCTTTGCCAGGCTCGTCCAGGAAAACAGATGCGGGCCGCCATGGCGTACCTTGGGGGCAATCAGCCCCAGCTGGATCAGCCAGCGCGGCGACAGGTCCAGCAGCCAGTGTGCCGACAGCATCAGCCCGGCGGCAATGCCCAGGCGGCGATGCAATCCGTAGAGCTTGTCCAGCCCGCCCCACAGTTTTTCCAGCCACAGCGGGCGCATGCCCAGCAGCATGCCCAGCGACATCAGCATGATCAGCTCGACACCACTGAGCAGCATCAGCTCGTGCCGCCAGGCGAAGTAATTGTCCGGCCAGGCAATATACAAGCCGTGACAAAACAGAAAGGCCAGCGCCATCAGCAGCATGGCAGAGGCAACAGGATGGGTTTTCCAACTGAATGTTTTCATGCCCGGTATCCTTCTTTTTATTGATACCCGACATTGAAACGCCCGCAGATGAACCGCTGCTTAAGCCAGCAGGGCTAAATGTGTTTTTGTAATAAGCCGGCGGCAACATTAACAATGATTAGCAATTTGCGGTAAACGCAGCCGGAATCACGAGCCACTATTGACATCCGCCCCTGCAGCCCCATTTAATGCCCTACTTCACTACGCCGTACATTTTGCAGCGTCTCACTTACCCTCCACACAGGAAAATCACATGGCCATTATCGTAAACGGCGTCGAAATCACCGAAGCCATGGTGCAGGCTGAACAGGAAAACCACGCAGACGCGCCCAATCCGCGCGATGCCACCGTACAAGAACTGATCCTGCGCGAACTGCTGCTGCAAAAAGCCAAGGCCGAAGGCCTGGATGGTGCCAATCCGAACGCTGCCATCGGTGCGCTGCTGGAAAAAGAAATCCAGGTTGAGCCGGTGGACGAAGCCACCTGCCGCGCCTTCTACGACGAGTTCCCGGAACGCTTTGCCAGCGGCGAATCCGCCGTGGCCAGCCACATCCTGTTCCCGCTGGGCGCTGGCGACGAGCTGGGCAATATGCTGGCCAAATCCAAGGCCGAAGGCGTGCTGGCCGAAGTGCAAGCCAACCCGGCCCGCTTTGCCGACCTGGCCCGCGAGCACTCCACCTGCCCGTCCGGCCAGCAAGGCGGCAGCCTCGGCCAGTTTGGCCGTGGCCAGATGGTGCCGGAATTCGAACAAGCCGTATTCAGCACCGAAGCCGGCCAGATCACCCCCAGCCTGGTGCAAACCCAGTTTGGCTTCCACATCATCCAGGTCAACGAACGGACCCAGGGCGGCCAGATCGGCTTTGACGACATCAAGGAACGCCTGCAGCAGTACCTGACCCAGATGGCCGGCAACAAGGCCATGCACGAGTATCTGGCCGGGCTGGTACAAGCCGCCAAGATCGAAGGCTATAGCATGCCGGCACTGTAAGCTGTTAGCGCATAGCTGCGGCCATGAGAAACCGGGTTTACCCGGTTTTTTTACATTCCGACATTAAACAAATAACATTAACTGTTTTCAAACATTGCCACTAAACCAGCAGCCTGCTAGGCTGATGCCGTCGGGTCACACTGGCCCAAACACACAGGGAGAACAACAATGCATCTCATCTGGTTTCTACTGGTCGGCATCGTCGCCGGCTGGCTGGGCAGCTTGCTGGTAAAAGGCGAAGGGCTTGGCCTGCTCGGTGACATGGTGGTCGGCATCATTGGTGCCTATCTGGGAGGATTTTTGTTCCGCAGCCTGGGGATCGGTGCTGGCGACGGCATGGTAGGCAGCATCATCGTGGCGACTATCGGTGCGGTGGTGCTGCTGCTGATGGTAAGGCTGGTCAAGCGCAGCTAGCTTCCCGCTACGTATCAAATGGAAATGGCCCTCTCGGGCCATTTTCGTTTTGTACATGAAGCAAGGCGAGAGCCTGTCCAGTCGCAATCCGGCAAGCGCCGGGATTCAGCGCGAATACACCAGCCCGCCGTCCTCGCTCTGCAATGTGCCCACCACCGGCAGCAGCGTCATGCGCTGGAATGGCTGCGGTGCAATCTGGCTGATGTCATCGATGGCGAATGCCGCCAGCCTGGCCTCGGCCCGGGCGGGCGGAATGACAAACCACTGCCATTCACCGTTATCCCCCTGTCGCCGCAAACCCGCACGCGCCCAGGCTTCACTCGCCGGCACCTGGACGATGGCATCGCCATTACGATCGCTCACGGCCTGCCACTGCTTGCCGCTGGCGCTTTCAAACATCACAGCCATCCCCGCCGCCGGGCCAACCCGTGGCATGCCGACAATCGCCACCCAGCTGCCAGCCTCTGCCGGCTTGCGGATATTCAGCTCGTCCTCCTCAAACAGCCGGAAGCGCGGCGAGCCCTGCGGAGACGCCGCCTGCAACAGCACTTTGCCCCCCTCCACCCGCCACTTGCCCTGGGCAAACTGATCGACCGCGCCATAAGTCAGCGACCATTCAAAGCTGGCATCCGGCCGCAACAGCAACTCGCCGCCCACCTCTCGCATATTTTTCAGCCAGTAATGGCCAGCCAGCGTGGCCTCATCCAGCTCTGCCGCCCCCGCAGTGGACAAGCAAGCCCAAGCCAGCACCACGCTGGCCAGCAGGCGGGATAGCAAGTGTTTCATCGATCACTCCCGGCAAATTGAACAAAAGCAGACAATAAGCTGCCCGACCAGAAATGACAATGCAATAGTGCAAGCAATAAACCCTGAGTCAGAACTCAGCCCCGCTGCGGCACCAGCAGCCCGCGCCCAACTGCCGGACGGGCAACAAAAGCCGCCAGCACACGCTGCACTTCGGCAAAATCGTCATAGCCCACCAGATCACCCGCGCCATAGAAGCCAACCAGATTACGTACCCAGGGCAGGATGGCGATGTCGGCAATGGTGTAATCATCACCCATCACCCAATTGCGTCCCTGCAAGCGCGCATCCAGCACGCCCAGCAAGCGGCGCGACTCAGCCACGTAACGGTCGCGCGGACGCTTGTCCTCATAGTCCTTGCCGGCAAATTTGTGGAAAAAGCCCAGCTGGCCAAACATCGGGCCAATCCCGCCCATCTGGAACATCAGCCACTGGATGGTTTCATAACACCCTGCCGGATCAGCCGGCAGGAACTGCCCGGTCTTCTCGGCCAGATACAGCAGGATGGCACCGGACTCGAACAAGGCCAGCGGCTGACCACCCGGACCATTCGGGTCAAGGATGGCTGGAATCTTGTTATTGGGATTGAGTGACAGGAATTCCGGGCTGAACTGGTCCTGACTGTCGAAGCTGACCAGATGCGCCTCGTAAGGCAGGCCGCACTCCTCCAGCATGATGGATACTTTCACGCCATTGGGGGTGGGCAGCGAATACAGTTGCAGCCGCTCCGGGTGGCGGGCTGGCCATTTGCGGGTAATCGGATAGGCGGAAAGGTCGGTCATGGCGAGGCCTTTGCTAATGGGCTGCCGGGCTACTGCGCCGGCAGTGGTCGGGATGTGATCTGGAGAGTGATAGTAGCGGGAATGCTGCCGGCGTGGGGGGCGGCTTGCTGAACGCTGTGTTCGGGAATGTGTGGGGGGTGGGTCTGTGGTGATTAGTGGGTTGGAATCCGCTGCGCGGAAAATGGTTTGCCTGCCGCTTCCGCGCGGCGGACGGGAAAGGGATCTTTGCTTGACCAACGATTCCCACACTTGAATAGCTGGCCGCATTGAATGGCCTGCGGCGGCCCGCCGGGACCCGACCGGGGCGAGACCCGCGAAGTAGCTTTTGCTGTTGCTTTAAACTGGTGAACACCAAGTGGGAATCCGCTACGCGGATGATGTTTTTCACGCCGCTGCCGCGCGGCAAACGGGAAGGAGGGATTGTGTGGCCAATCCCTCCTTCACCTCCCAGGCCACCCCGGGCAAGCATGGCCTGCGGCTCCCCTCCGGGTCCCGTCACTGCTGCGGCACGGCTGGAACTCGCGATTGGCTAACGTCCAATCGCTCAAACAGCCAGCCGCTTAAACCCGCAGCAGCGCCACCCCTCGGCATGCTTGACGGGGGATGGGGTGGCGTCGGTGCGGTGGGGAGTTTGTGGTGGATAGCTGCAATGACGCCCGACTGTGCTGCACCCAGCCCAGTCCTCTCCCAGCAGACGCTATAGAAGCAGCCCCATTTATTCCGTAGGCCAAAACAAAACCAACTAGACCGGGCCCCGTCAGCGCAAGCCGACACGGACGTGCCGCTCAGGATGTTAAGCGGTCGGCTGTCCGCAGCGACACGGTTAGCGCGCCGCAAGTTCCGGCCGCGCCCTGGGCAGCATGGCAGGGGCGGGAATTCGACGCGCTGCGGGTTGCCTTTTCTTTGGCTTCTGTCTTTTGGCAAAAAAAGAAAGAAGCTCGACGGCGGGGCGAGACCCGCGAAGTTAAACCATGTAGCGTGCAAGAGATGTAACATTACACTTTGACAATGACATTGGGAAGTTTAGAAACATATTATGATGAATAGTCATAATCCAATGATCTTGGATGCATTACTTTTTCAATGCCAATTTCAGTCACTCCCCTTTTTATTACTTTATATATTAATGTAAAACTAGGTATCTCCAATAGTGTTAGCCCCATAATTCGTTTTCTTCTCATCCGGATGGCGAAACGATTTTTGGGTATGCCGCGCGGGAAACACGAGTACGTTACCAATGTCTTTGATGCTACGAGCTTTGCCCTACACTCAATTACCCTATAAACTGTTGAAACAAGCCAGCCATCAAGCTCCTTTAATTGTTTCTCATCATCAATCAGCGGGTAAAAACTCATAATGCCCTTGAAATATATTCTCCCACTTCCTCCATTTAAAAAATCAATTAAATCTTGAGTACTGAGCCCACCGTACATGTATCGTCTAATTTGCGCCAACGCAATTAGCAATGCCTTATCCCCATGAGGTTTTGGTAATAATCTAGCATTTACTGGTGTTTGCTTTAGTGGTTGAATTAAATTCTTGTAAAGAAGGTATGATATCTGTTTTTTAATTTTATTGACCGAGTTGGGTTTTATCGACACTTTGTCGACCGCAATTGAATAGCCAAGAAAATTAAATGCGCTTTTTGAGTGAATTTCGGCCGGCATATCTCCCTTAATAAGCAGACTTATGCCATCGGACTTCTTAGTATTGACCTTTACTCCGGCCTCATTCGAAAAATCAGAAATTAATTCAAACGATCTGCAAATGCTTGAATAACTATCGCTCCAGACAATAGTATCGTCAGCGTATCTGGCAAATTTCAAACCAGCCTTTTCAAAACTTCTATCCAATTTCCAGCAAACCATATTTGCTAAAAATAGCGAGATGGAAGTGCCTTGCGGTATTCCACGCTCTCGCGTTTCCAAAAATGCATTGATTACATACTTATCCTCTTCACCAATAAGAAATCCATTTTTATCGTACTGATCATGCAAGTATTGATGAGAAATTGACCCGAAAAAATCAGAAAAATCAAACTCTGAAATAAATGCTCTTGAATTTTCTTTTAGCGATACCGATACGTCTTGAATTGCAAAATGTACATTTCTATCATTTCTGTAGGCGTATGAGAACGAACTAAATCGATGCTTATTTTTTTGAAGCAATCTATTGTAAAATAATTTCGACACAACAGAATCTGGAATGGTGTAAATAGATACTTCTCGGCAACCACCGTCAGATTTTTGAATCTTCCTTACAAAGGGAGGATGGGGCTTGTATATCCTAGTTTCAATCGCTTTTGCTATGGATTTTGCTATGCTTTTTGATTTTCTTTTTACATAAAATGGATTAAATTTACTATCAATATTCCAATAATCAGGTTTGTGAATGATTTTATCAGAATTTATGATAAGTCGTTCTTCATTCCTTTTGTGCTCAAGATGCAAGTAGTTGTGATATTGATGATAGCGTCTAATTAATTTCTTACATTCTTCTTGTATTAATAGTTCTAGCCTATACTCCAATTTGAACATATTGCTCTCCAGTTTTTTAAACAAAAAGCCCAAGCGATTAGCTTGGGCTTTCCACGGGTCCAACCTGTCAAAAATAAGTTACCACTTGGTTAAGTTGGTTTTGATGCCAAAGTCCCATCTGGCACATGACTACACTCAAAAGTGGAGACACATCCCATCAAAAAGGGGACCCGTTCTTTCCATAAGAAAGTTGAGAAAATTTAGCAAGTAATTTAATAAAAATCAACTTCTAATCAAGCCAGCTTCGCCAACTGCCCCTTCACCTTCTCCATCTTGTCATTCAGCTCCGCCAGTTGCGCCTTGTCGCGCTCCACCAGATGCGCCGGGGCCTTGTCTACATAGCCCGGTTTTTCCAGCTTGGCGGTCAGCTTGGCCAGCTCGGCTTCCAGCTTGCCCAGCTCCTTGGTCAGGCGAGCGGTTTCGGCGGCCTTGTCCACTTCCACCTTCAACATCAGGCGGGCGTTGCCGGACATGGCAACCGGGGCGTCGTCTGCCGGCAGGGTGGCAACGATGCTGCCCTCGGTCAGGCGGGCCAGCAGCTTCAGGTAGGGAATGAAGTCCGCTACCGAGGCATCGCTGGTTTCAATGAACAGCGGGGCCTTGACGGCCGGGCCGATGCCCATTTCGCCACGCAGGTTGCGCACGGCGTTGACCATGTCCTTGAAGGCATCCATGCGGGCGTTGGCCTCGGCATTGATCTTCTCCGGCACCGCCACCGGCCATTGCGCCAGCATGATGGAGTCGGTGTGCTTGGCGTTGGCCAGCGGGGCAACGGTTTGCCACAGCTCTTCGGTGATGAAGGGCATCAGCGGGTGGGTCAGGCGCAGGGCCACTTCCAGCACGCGCACGATGGTGCGACGGGTGGCGCGTTGCTGGGCTTCGTTGCCGTTTTGCAGCTGTACCTTGGCCAGTTCCACATACCAGTCGCAGTACTCGTTCCAGATGAATTCGTAAATGATCTGGGCGGCCAGGTCGAAGCGGTAGGTTTCCAGCGCATTGGTGACGTCGGCTTCGGCCTGCTGCAGACGGCCGATGATCCACTGGTCGACAAAGCTGAATTCCAGCGGCAGGCTTTCGTCCTGGCCGCAGTCCTTGCCTTCCACGTTCATCATCACGAAGCGGGTGGCGTTCCACAGTTTGTTGCAGAAGTTGCGGTAGCCTTCGGCGCGCTTGAAGTCGAAGTTGACGCTGCGGCCCAGGGTGGCGTAGCTGGCCATGGTGAAACGCAGGGCGTCGGTGCCGTAGGCCGGGATGCCTTCCGGGAACAGCTTTTCGGTAGCCTTGGCAATCTGCGGGGCTTTTTCCGGGCGGCGCAGGCCGGTGGTGCGTTTTTCTACCAGCGGTTCCAGCGCGATGCCGTCGATCAGGTCCACCGGGTCAATCACATTGCCCTCGGACTTGGACATCTTCTTGCCTTCGTGGTCGCGCACCATGCCGTGGATGTAGACGTCACGGAACGGTACCTTGCCGGTGAAGTGCTTGGTCATCATGATCATCCGGGCAACCCAGAAGAAGATGATTTCGTAACCGGTCACCAGCACATTGGAGGTGACAAAGGCGTTCAGTTCCGGGGTTTCTTCCGGCCAGCCCAGGGTGGAGAACGGCACCAGGGCGGAGGAGAACCAGGTGTCCAGCACGTCCTGTTCGCGGCGCAGGGTCTTGCCCGGGGCTTGTGCCTGGGCTTCGGCTTCGCTGCGGGCGACGATGATGTTGCCGTCTTCGTCGTACCAGGCCGGGATCTGGTGGCCCCACCACAGCTGGCGGCTGATGCACCAGTCCTGGATGTTGTTCATCCACTGGTTGTAGGTGTTGACCCAGTTTTCCGGGATGAAGCGTACTTCGCCGGACTGTACCGCGTCGATGGCCTTGGCGGCGATGGACTGGCCGGTGGGGTCGGGCTGGCCGTCTTTATCTACGGCGACCTTGTCCATGGCGACAAACCACTGGTCGGTCAGCAAGGGTTCGATGACGGAGCCGGTACGGTCGCCACGCGGCACCATCAGCTTGTGCGGCTTGGTTTCCAGCAGCAGGCCCTGCGCTTCCAGATCGGCCAGCATGGCTTTACGGGCGGCGCTGGTGCTGAGGCCGGCATAGGCGGCCGGCAGGTCGATGGTGCCTTGTACCGAGCCGTCAAAGCCGAACACCTGGGCGCGCGCCAGCATGGTGGCTTCCAGGCTCATCACGTTGATCAGCTGGGTGCTGTGACGCTTGCCCACCTGATAGTCGTTGAAGTCGTGCGCCGGGGTGATCTTGACGAAGCCGGTGCCAAAGGCGGCATCCACGTAGTCGTCGGCAATCACCGGGATGGTGCGGCCGGTCAGCGGCAGTTGCAGCTGTTGGCCCAGCAGGTGCTGGTAGCGTTCGTCAGTGGGGTTGATGGCCACGGCCACGTCGCCCAGCAGGGTTTCCGGGCGGGTGGTGGCAACGGTGACAAACTCGTTACTCCCAACTACCGGGTATTTGATGTGCCACATGTGGCCGTCTTCTTCCTCGGAAACCACTTCGAGGTCAGAGATGGCGGTGCCCAGTTTCGGGTCCCAGTTGGACAGGCGCTTGCCACGGTAGATCAGGCCTTGCTCAAACAGTCGGACGAACACTTCGGTCACCACTTCGGCGCGGGTGTCGTCCATGGTGAAGTATTCACGGCTCCAGTCCACCGAACAGCCGACGCGGCGCATCTGGCTGGTGATGGTGCCACCGGATTTTTCCTTCCACTCCCACACCTTGGCGGTGAAGGCTTCGCGGCCCATGTCATGGCGGTTGATGCCCTGCTCGGCCAGCTGGCGCTCCACCACGATCTGGGTGGCGATGCCGGCGTGGTCCGTGCCGGGAATCCACACCGTGTTGTCGCCCTTCATGCGGTAGTAGCGGGTCAGGCCATCCATGATGGTCTGGTTGAAGGCGTGGCCCATGTGCAGGGTGCCGGTGACATTGGGCGGCGGCAGCTGAATGGCGAAGGACGGCTTGGTGGTGTCCATGCTCGGCTTGAAGTAGCCGGCCTGTTCCCATTGTTGGTACCAGCGACGTTCGATATCGCCCGGTTCAAAGCTCTTGGCAAGTTCCATGGTGGTGAATGGTGTGTCTTATGCTGAAAAAATGGGTCGATTATACCCTTTTTTACGGTGTTCTCCGAGCCGGCAGCCCGTCGTCGCAGTGGCATTTGTCATACAAGGTTTACTGACAGATAGGCCGGTTTCGACAATAATGGGCACACTTCTCTTGACCGACAGCAAAATATCCATGAGCACGGCCGCCCCGCGCATTCTCGTGATCGAAGACAGCCTGATGCTGATCCGCCCGCTCTGCCGGATGGTCAACAAGCAAAGCTTTGTCGCGGTTCCCGTCACCAGCATGGCCGAAGTACAGCAGGCGCTGGCCGACGACCCACGCTTCATGGCTGCCGTGGCTGATTACTGCCTGCCGGACGCCCCCAGTGGCGAGGTACTGCCGCTTTTGCTGGAAAACCGCATTCCCACCGTGGTGCTGACCGCACATAACGATATGCAGACGCGCGAACGCGTGCTGTCCATGCCGGTGGTGGACTACATCCCCAAGGAAAGCCCGTCCGCCTTTGAGTACGTAATGAAGATGCTGCGCCGCATCCGCATCAATCCCGGCATCAAGGTGCTGGTGGTGGACGACTCCCAGGCGGTGCGCCAGTTCTTGCGCATGCAGCTGGAACGCCATCTGTATCAGGTACTGGAAGCTGCCGACGCCGAAGAGGCGCTGGGCATCCTGCGGCGCGAAACCGGCATCAAGCTGGTGCTGACCGATCACGACATGCCGGGCATGGACGGGGTACGCATGACCAGCACCGTGCGCCGCTTCCTCGACCACACCCGCCTGGCCATCATCGGCATTTCCGGCAGCCAGGACCCCACCATGACCGCGCGCTTCATCAAGGCCGGGGCGGATGACTATCTGCAAAAGCCCTTCAATTACGAAGAATTTTTCTGCCGCGTCACCCGCAACGTGGAATTTGTGGAAAACCTGCAGGCACTGCAGGAGTCCGCCAACAAGGACCCGCTATCCGGCCTGTCCAACCGCCGCCACTTCTTTGCGCAGGTTGCCGGCTTGCGCCACAACTACAGCGTGGCCGTACTGGACATCGACCTGTTCAAGCGCATCAACGACGGCTATGGCCACGACATCGGCGACCAGGTGATCTGCCAGACCGCGCGCCTGCTGGAGTCATTTTTCCCGGACGACATCATCGCCCGCTTTGGCGGCGAGGAGTTTGTCATCCTGGCGCAGCCGATGGACGCTCCCGGCATGCTGCGTCAGCTGGACAAACTGCGCCGGGCGCTGGCGAACCTCATCATCAGCACACCGCTGGGCGACTTGCGCTTTACCGTGAGCATCGGCATGGCCGCTGCGGTAGAAGCCGACATCAGCCCCCTGCTGAAACAGGCCGACAACTATCTGTATCAAGCCAAGCACAACGGCCGCAATCAGGTATGCGGCGGCATGACCGACCAGCCCAGCGACGAAGCGTCTGTCGCATCGGCATGAAAAAAGGGGGAAGCCCCCCTTTTTTTGTAAGTATCAGCATGGCGGACTCACCCGCCACGCCGCACATCGTTCAATGACTGGCCGATTTGGAAAACAGGTTCAACACCAGCACGCCGGACATGATCATGCCAATGCCTATCATGGCTGGCACATCCAGCTTTTGCCCGTAGAGCTGCCAGGCCACCAGCGACACCAGCACGATGCCCACGCCAGACCAAATGGCATACACCACCCCCACCGGCACATGGCGCAAAGTCAGCGACAGCATGTAAAAGGAAATCATGTAGCCGATGGCCGTCACCAGCGACGGCCCCAGCCGGGTAAAGCCCTCGGTCAGCTTCATCGACGAGGTGGCCACCACCTCGGACAGAATGGCTACCGACAGGAAAATCCAGGCATTATTCATATTCACTCTCCTGCAGCGCCCTCGGCGCGAAGCCGGGCAGTATGCCTGCGCTGTATGACACGCAGGCGAATCCGGTCGTAAGCCAGATTGAACACATAGGTATAAGGCAGGAAGAAGGCAAAAAAGCCCAGATCGAGCAAAAATGCCTGCCAAAACGATACCGCCAGCCACCACGCCGCCAACGGCACCAGCATCACCACCAGCCCTCCTTCAAACAGCAAGGCATGCGCGCTGCGGACCCACACCGTGCGTGTCAGCCCCCAGCGCCTTTCCGCTCGCTCGAACAGCGCGTTGAACAGCATGTTCCACAACATGGCCACACTGGACATCATCAGCGCCAGCAAGCCCATATGCCCCAGCCCGGTGTCCATCACCAGCGAAGCCAGCGGCACCAGCAGGATCATGGCGCACAGCTCGTACAGCACGGCATGAAAAATCCGTTCGCTGATAGGCTTGTCGTGTTGCGTCTGCATGGTGTTTCCTCCGGCTAATGCTGCTGACTGGTTCTGATCGGGTGACATTGTGATTGGTTTGACGGATAGTTAAAAAATAAAACCCATCGGAAAGTCCGATATGTCACTGTCGCTAGACGCCATCGCCGCCTTCAGCACCGCCGCCGAGCTGGGCTCCTTTTCCGCTGCCGCCCGTCGGCTGGGCAAGAGCCAGTCCACCATCAGCGAAGCCATTGCCAATCTGGAAATCGACCTGGGCGTCAGCCTGTTCGAGCGCAGCGGCCGCCAGCCCGTGCTCACCCCTGCCGGCCAGCAATTGCTCAGCCATGCCCGCCAACTGCTGGATGCCAGCGACACGCTGGGCCGGGTGGCCGGCCTGTTGGGTGGCGGGCTGGAGCCACGGCTGACCATCGTGCTATCCGACACCTTCCAGTCGCAGGCGCTGGAACAGATGCTGCGCCGTTTCGAGCAGCAGTTTCCCGCGCTGGAACTGGAAACGCTGGTGGCAGAAAAAGAAGACGTGATCGATCTGGTGGAAAGCGGCCGTGCCCAGCTGGGTTTTGTCTCGGGCCTGGCGCGCTATCCGGCCGACATCGGCCATTACCCCATGGCGGATGCCAGCCAGAGCAATCTGTATGTCGCCAGTGGCCACCCGCTGGCGACACTGCCGGAAGTCAGCCGCGAACAGCTGGCCGCCGAGCGCGAGTTGCGGCTGAACACCTATTACGGCCCGCCCAGTGCCACCCTGAGCGCACGCTGCTGGTCCGCCCCCAGCTATCTGCTGCTACTGGAAATGACACGGCTGGGTTTTGGCTGGGCCGAACTGCCCTGCTGGCTGGCGGTCAACTTTGGCGGCGATGAACTGCAGGCACTGAATGTGGCCGGCTGGCCCAAGTCAGTCAGGGTGGATCTGGTGTGGTCGCAAGCCCGCCAGCCCGGGCGGGCAGCGGCATGGGTGCTGGCGCAGCTGATGGGGACGGGGGGATAGCAGGCCGGCTTCATCCCAGCCGGAATCAACTAACAAGTCGCCAAGGCGTATGCAATCAGCTTTGCGTTGCCAGCGCCCAGCCTACTTCCCAGTAGGACGCCTCGCCACGTGACAACAACGGCCCGCCCCACACCATCCCCCACAACCACAAATGAATATCCAATATTATTTGGACGAACTGCAATTTCCTGGTGTAGCCATATCCAGATCCGCAATATCAGCTTTTCCCTTTTCTTCAGAAACTTGCTCCAAGCCAGCACCACCCACAAACATACCTAGCTTGATATATTGACGAATAAAATAATTCTTACCTGCATCAAACATTACATCAATTGAATTTGCCGAAAACTCTGATTCGGTATCAATTTTATGAACCTTACCGCCAGAAACTTCAGTATGAAAAAAAACGTCCGGGGCGCTCTCACCCACACACTTGCCGTCAATAAACAAGTCTTTCCTAAGTGCCTTACCGACAAAGCTATTACGATAGATATAAACACCAGCATTACCAGCACTGGGGGGATTGAACTCCTTGGCTTTGGCTGAAGCTTCCTTAGGTGCCATGTTTACTGATGCACAGCCGGTAAACAGTAGGGATATAGTCATAGCAATAGCAAGCGAGGCTTTCATCGATCAGTCCATATTTTTAATCATAGAGCTCGACACTCTACAGTAAAAAAACAATGGCATAAAGCATAATTCACCTAGGAAAATACACATAAATCACAACAAATTCTTACAACTATTTTTTTGAAAAGTTACTTAAATGCAATGAAAAACCCATGCAGTGCATAACCAATCAGAACAAAAATAATTAAGAACAGTAGGCACCGACCCATTTAGTGCAATACGGGCGAAGCAAAAGAAAGAAGCTCAACAGCAGGGCGAGACCCGCGAAGTTAAACGCAGCGATGCACCATCGTTTGTCGCACAGCAAGGATCAAACCGTTTAAACATCGGGTATCCGCTATGCCGACACCTACTACACCGCCTTGCGTAGCGCCCAGTCAAAAGCCCGCGTCGACAACACCCGGCGCAAAAACCAGAACACCTTGGTCGGCGTGGTCACGCGGTAACGCGCGGCAGGGCGCGGCACGGTAATGGCACGCCACACCTCTTCGGCTACCGCCGTGGCCGGCAGAGTGAACGGCGCGGCGTGGCCTTCTTTTTTCAGCCGCACCAGCTGGCCTTCGTACTCCTCGCGGTGCACGCTGCCCGCCACATCGACATTTTTCAGGAAACGTTGCAGGGCATTGGGGCGGAAGCGGCTTTCAATCGGCCCCGGCTCCACCAGTGACACAAAGATGCCGCTGCCGTGCAGCTCCTGGCGCAGGGTGTCGCACAGGCCTTCCATGGCGAACTTGCTGGCGTTGTAAGCACCGCGCCAGCGCATGGCGGCAAAGCCCAGAATGGAGCTGTTATAGATGATGCGGCCATGACCCTGGGCACGCATGACCGGCAGCACGGCATTGGTCAGCTCCCACGGCCCGAACAGATTGGTCTCGAACTGTTCGCGCATGGCCTGGCGGCTGATGTCTTCCACCGCACCCGGCTGGCCAAAGCCGGCATTGTTGAACAGGGCATCCAGCCGGCCACCGGTCTGGCCCAGCAGCTGCTGCAACGCGGCATGAATGGAGGCGCTGTCGGTCACATCCAGTTGCAGGCTTTCCAGCCCTTCCGCCTGTAGCCGGGCCACATCGTCGGCACTGCGGCAGCTGGCAAACACGCGCCAGCCACGCTGCTGCAACAGCTTTGCCGTGTGGTAACCAATACCGCTGGAGCAGCCGGTAATCAGAATGCAGGGGGAGTGGGACACGGGACAACCTCGTCGAAATCACGGAAACAGGCGGAACCCTACACCATCCACCCGGCATTGCTAAAGCGCTTTCACCGCCGCGCCCGTTGCCGACAAAGTTATCGTATCGCCGGAGAAATGGAATAAAATGGCCGACTACCGATTTTGCAACAAGGAAAACGCCATGGCGAAATCCGCCAAAGCCCCGGCCAGCTTTGAAACCGCGCTGGCCCAGCTGGAGGACATCATCCAGGCGATGGAAGGCGGCGACCTGCCGCTGGAGTCTGCGCTCACCTCGTACAAGCAAGGCATCGAGCTGATCAAGTTCTGCCAGGGCAAATTGTCCGACGCCGAGCAGCAACTGAAAATTCTGGAAAACGACGAACTCAAACCGCTGGACCTCAGCAATGGCCAATGAATCCTTCATCGGCTGGATGACGCAGATCCAGCAAACCATGGAAACCGCGCTGGAGCGTTTTCTGCCCTCCGCCGACAGCCTGCCGCAACGCCTGCATGAAGCCATGCGCTATGTCACGCTGCAGGGCGGCAAGCGGGTGCGCCCGCTGCTGGTATTTGCCGCTGGCGAACTGAGTGGTGCCAGTACCGAGAACCTGGCCCGCGCCGCTGCGGCGGTAGAAATGATCCACGCCTATTCGCTGGTGCACGACGACCTGCCCTGCATGGACGACGATGTGCTGCGCCGTGGCAAGCCCACCTGTCATGTGGCATTTGACGAAGCCACCGCCCTGCTGGTGGGTGATGCGCTGCAGACGCTGGCTTTCGAACTGATCGCCACCCCGATGGAAGGTGTTCGCCCGGCGACCCAGCTCAGCCTGTGCCAGACGCTGGCACGTGCGTCCGGTCATGCCGGCATGGCTGGTGGCCAGGCCATCGATCTGGCCAGCGTTGGCCATAGCCTGAACCTGCCAGAGCTGGAGTTCATGCACATGCTGAAAACCGGCGCGCTGATCCGCGCGGCGGTGATGCTGGGTGCGCAAGCCGGCCAGCCGCTGTCTGCAGTCCAGATCGAACAGCTGGACATCTTCGCCAAACGCATTGGCCTGGCTTTTCAGGTGGTGGACGACGTGCTGGATTGCGAAGCCGATACCGCCACGCTGGGCAAGACCGCTGGCAAGGATGCCGCCAATGACAAGCCGACCTATGTCAGCCTGATGGGACTGGCCGAAGCCAAGCAGTTCGCCCAGGAACTGTGTGCCGAAGCTTTTGCCGCACTGGAAGGCTTTGGCCCGGATGCCGACCGACTGAAACAACTGGCCGACTATATCGTAGCCCGCTCGTTTTAACCGCAGAAGAACAACAATGACCCCGCTGCTCGACACCATCCACCTGCCCTCCGACTTGCGCGCCCTCAGCCGCCAGCAATTGCCGCAACTGGCCACGGAGCTGCGCGAATTCCTGGTCGACACGGTCAGCAAGACCGGTGGCCACTTTGCCTCCAACCTGGGCAGCATCGAGCTGACCATCGCCCTGCACTATGTGTTCAACACCCCGGACGACCGGCTGGTGTGGGACGTGGGCCACCAGACCTATCCGCACAAGATCCTCACCGGCCGCCGCGAACGCATGGGCAGCATGCGTCAGCAAGGCGGACTGGCCGGTTTCCCCAAGCGCGAGGAATCGCCCTACGACACCTTTGGCGTCGGCCATTCCTCCACCTCCATCGGTGCGGCACTCGGCATGGCGGTGGCCTCCAAGCTGCAGGGGCTGGAACGCAAGTGCGTGGCCATCATCGGCGACGGGGCCATGACTGCCGGTCAGGCTTTCGAGGCGCTCAACAACGCCGGCGCAATGGATACCGACCTGCTGGTGGTGCTGAACGACAACGATATGTCGATCTCGCCCAATGTCGGCGCACTGAACAATTATCTGGCCAAGCTGATGTCCGGCCGCTTTTATGCGGCCATGCGCGAAGGCTCCAGCAAGGTGCTGGGCATTGCCCCGCCGCTGAAGGAAATTGCCAGCAAGGTGGAAGAGCACGTCAAGGGCTTCTTCACCCCCGGCACGTTGTTCGAGGAATTCGGCTTCAACTATATCGGCCCCATCGACGGCCACGATATCGATGTACTGGTGGACACCCTCAAGAACATCCGCAGCCTGAAAGGGCCGCAGTTCCTGCACATCGTCACCAAGAAGGGCCACGGCTACAAGCTGGCCGAGAACGACCCGGTAAAATACCACGGTGTCACCAAGTTCGACCCGGCCAACGGCCTGGCCGGCAGCAAGAGTGGCGGCAAGCCGCAATACACCCAGGTGTTTGGCGACTGGATTTGCGACATGGCCAAGCTGGACCAGCGTCTGGTAGGCATCACCCCGGCCATGCGCGAGGGTTCCGGCCTGGTGCGTTTCGAGAAGGAACACCCGGACCGCTACTTCGACGTGGCCATTGCCGAGCAGCATGCCGTGACATTTGCCGCCGGCCTTGCCTGTGACGGTGCCAAGCCGGTGGTGGCGATCTACTCCACCTTCCTGCAACGCGGCTACGATCAGCTGATTCACGATGTGGCACTGCAAAACCTGCCGGTGCTGTTTGCCATCGACCGTGCCGGCCTGGTGGGGGCGGATGGCCCCACCCACGCCGGGGCCTTCGACATTTCCTTCCTGCGCTGCATTCCCAATATGACGGTGATCACCCCGTCCGACGAAAACGAATGCCGCCAGTTGCTGTATACCGCCTTCCAACTGGACAGCCCCAGCGCCGTGCGCTACCCGCGCGGCGTTGGTCCCGGCGTGGAAATCCAGGCCGACATGGCCGCCCTGCCGCTGGGCAAGGGCGTGCTGCGCCGCAACGGCCAGGGCAAGGTGGCGATACTGGCCTTCGGCAGCATGGTGGCCCCGGCACTGGCTGCCGCCGAAGCACTGGATGCCTCGGTGGCCGACATGCGCTTCGTCAAGCCGCTGGATAGCGCGCTGATCCGCCAACTGGCCGAGCTGCACGACTATCTGGTCACCGTGGAAGAAAACGTCATCATGGGCGGTGCCGGTTCAGCCTGTGGCGAAGCGCTGCACGCCATGGGCCTGCAGCGACCTATACTGCACCTGGGCCTGCCGGACGACTACGTCGAACATGGCGACCCGGCCGTGCTGCTGGCTGACTGCGGCCTGAACGCTGCCGGCATCGAGGCCAGCATCCGCAACTGGTTGCCTCAATAGTAGCCAGAGCGGCTAAGAAAAATAGCGTAGCGCCCCTGGGGCAAGGCGCGCCGACGCAGACAGTACAAGCTGTACGGCAAGGAGGCGCAACGCTGCAACAGGGTTTTTCTTAGCCGCGCCAAACAGAACAAGGGGAAGTCATGGGTGGTTTTGATCTAGCAACATGGCTGAACCTGAAAGGCAGCCCGTTCGAGGCGCTGCCGCTGTTTGTCACCAGCCTGGCCATCGGCCTGCTGATGGGAGTGGAGCGCGAACGCAAGCACCGCACCCTGGCCGGCATCCGCACCTTTCCGCTGACTTCCATCCTCGGCACCTTGACCGCCATGCTGGATGCACCCAGCCACGGTGTGCTGCTGCAAACCGTAGGCCTGCTGGCGGTGGCGTCCTTCGGCTTCCTGCCCGAACGCAGCAGCGACCCCGACAAAACCGAGCCGCGCACCACCACGGTGGCCTCGCTGCTGGTGATGTATTGTCTGGGTGCACTGGTGTGGCATGGCTTTGGCGGCGTGGCCGTGGCGGTCGGCATCGTCACCACCAGCCTACTCTATCTGAAACCCGAACTGTCCGGCATCACCCACAAGCTGGAACGGCGCGACCTGCTGTCGCTGCTGCAGTTTGCCGCCCTGTCCTTCATCGTGCTGCCGCTGCTGCCCAACCGGACCTTCGGCCCCTATCAGGCAGTGAACCCCCATCAGGTATGGCTGATGGTGACGCTGATCGTCGGCATCAGCCTGTCCGGCTATCTGGCGGTAAAGCTACTGGGACAAAAAGTGGGCGGCCCACTGCTGGGCATTCTGGGCGGCCTGGTGTCTTCTACTGCCACCAGCCTGATCTACGCCCGCGAGGCGCGTGCCAATCCGCAATCCATCCAGTTGGCCACTGCCGTCATCCTGCTGGCCAATCTGGTACTGTTCGTGCGGCTGATGGTGCTGGCGGCCGTGGTGCAAACCAGCGTGTTGCCAGCGGTGGCCTGGGTGCTGCTGCCCGGCTTGCTGTGCGGGCTGGCCTGCGCCCTGCTGCAATTGAAGCGTGGCCAGAGCGAGCAGCAACAGCCCGACCTCAAGCTGAGCAATCCGTCCGAAATGAAGCTGGCGCTGGGCTTTGGTGCCATGTTTGCACTGGTGATGTTCTGCGCCGCCTGGCTGAATGCCGAATTTGGCAGCAAGGGCGTGTATGTGGTGGCACTGATTTCCGGCCTGAATGACGTCGATGCCATCACGCTAACCGCCTTCAACCTGTTCGGTGAAAACCGCCTGGATGGCCAGCAGGTGGCCACCACGCTGGTGCTGGCCATTACCGCCAACAACACCTTCAAGTTCGGCCTGATCGCCAGCCTGGGCGGTGCCACACTGGCCCGGCGCTGCCTGCCCACCCTGCTGGCCGCCAGCGCCGGCATGCTGACCGGGCTGCTGGCACTGGGTTGGGGCAGCTAGGCCGCCCTGCGCTGGCGCGACAGGCGCACGATGCACCCCTTGTAAACCTCTCCACTTTCCATCCTGCCCGGAGCCCGCTGACTGTCAAAGCCATAACCCAGCGTGGCCATTTCACGGCAGAAGCCGGCACGGTTGCCACGGTCGGGGTCAACGATGATCACCTCGGCCGCGCTGCTGGCGTGGCTGTCGATGAAGTGTGCCAGCTGGCCCGGCTGCTGGCGTTCGTACAGCACATCGCTGCCAATGATCAGGTCAAAACGCCCCAGCTCCGGATTGCTGCCACTCCAGTCGCCCGCCTGGTATTCCAGCGGTGACAAATGGTTGAGCAACAGGTTTTCCCGCAGGAAGTCCGGGCTCCGCGGATGCCAGTCGGTAACGGTGACATCGCCGTCGCGGCGGTGTACCACCATGCTGGCCAGCGCCAGCCCGGCACCGATTTCCAGCACGCGCAAGCCGGCCAGCGGCTCGCTGCTCATCAGCAGGGCCAGTACGCGGGCCGACGGCCACAACAGGCCGAACAAGGACCAGCTGGCCGGCGAAATGCCGCGTTGTTCGGCCTCGCCCAGCGGGTCGGCATATTGCTGGGAGTCCAGCAGGGAACGAATGTGATAATCGGTGCCGCCAACGGACACCGTTTGCTGCTTGGTCTGATAGCCGGGCATGCCGGGTAGCCTTTACAGGAAGGAAACTGGATTGCACTGCAGGAAACGTTCTGATCGAACGGGCAGTCGCTTCCAGAATCACTCAGGCAAGGGGCATGCGGGGACGAAAAGGCAGTCGGACACCGCGAACCCGTCGTGGCTGCGCGGCTGAAACCGTGTTCAGGGTAACATCTGCCCTGCCCGCCTGCTCATTTTTGTGTGCTGCAACAATGCGGCAGCCAGGCTTAGCCCGCCGGCAACAGCTGCATCAGTGCGCGGCGGATGGTGGCGGCGGTTTGCAGTGGGTATTCCAGCGGAAACAGGTGGCTGCCTTGCTGCTGGTGCATCTGCATGGCGAAATGCTGCTGCATGAAGCGGATGTCCGCCGCCCGCACCACATCGGACTGTGTGCCGGCGATAAAGGCCGTCGGCACGGTGAGCTGACCACGATGGCGCGGAAAATCATGCGGCAGGCCGCAGTAGATCTGATGCTCGATCTGTGGGCGAAACTTCAGCTGGCGGCCAC
The DNA here is from genome assembly GCF_005155025.1 of Aquitalea aquatilis. Lineage (NCBI taxonomy): Bacteria > Pseudomonadati > Pseudomonadota > Betaproteobacteria > Neisseriales > Chromobacteriaceae > Aquitalea > Aquitalea aquatilis. Next base: position 4,054,767 of record NZ_CP039731.1, read on the forward strand.
CCTGGCCATTGTCCACCGTGCCATGCCGGGCATAATCGGCCAGGCAGTCCGGGTCGAAACGGGCAAAAGCCGGCTTGCGGGCAAAGTAGTCCTGCACCATCTCCACGCTGGCCCAGTTATCGCGCCGGCGCAGGGTATTGCCACCTGGCGTGACGCGGTCGATGAAGCCCAGCTTCTTGGCCAGCCAGATACCCAGCGAACGGCGCGGCCCCATCAGCGGCGAATCCAGAATCACGATGGCCTTGAACAGTTCCGGCCGTCTGAGCGCCGCGTAAAACAGCAAAAAGCCGCCCAGCGAATGGCCGACACCGAGAATCGGCGTGGCATAATGCTGCCCGACATACTGGATGAGTTCCTCCACCAGCTGCGGCCAGCAGTCGCTTACCGGAAAGCGCGGATCATGGCCGATGGTATCCTGCCAGCCCAGTTCGTAGTCGGTGGCCAGCGCGCCCAGCAGCTTGCCGTATACCGTGGCCGGAAAACTGTTGGCATGTGCAAAATGAATGATGTCCCGCATGATGTGATGTTTCGCCCATATTGTGTTGTTGTGGGTCGATACTACCGTAAAATGGCGGCTGTCCCGCCCGCGTGCGCATCTTGCCGCAGGGCGGCAGGAACCCGGCAGCTGCCTGCTGGTCAACCCTTGCTCTACCAAACTGAACTACGCCATGCCCCAGCCTCTGCTCCGCCTGTTTTCTCCCCTGTTGCGCCTGCTGGCCCTGCTAAGCCTGCTTGGCACCAGCCTCCCGGCGCTGGCAGTCAACCAGGAAGACCTGCTGCCACCGGAAAAGGCCTTCGCCGTCAGTGTGGAGCGCCAGGCCGACCACTTGCTGCTGCAACTGACCGTGGCCGACAACTATTATGTCTACCGTGACCGGCTCTCCTTCAGCACGGAGCCCGCCGGCCTTACCGGCCAGCCGCAACTGCCGGCCGGCAAGGAAAAGCACGATCCCTTTTTTGGCAAGCAGGTGATCTACCTGGGCAAGCAGTTGATCAAGCTGCCGCTGACTGCCGGCGCCCCGGCGCGCTTTCAGCTGAATGTCAAACTGCAAGGCTGCTCCACCGCCGGCGTGTGCTACCCGCCCTATACCCATCACCTGAATATCGACAGCTATGGCAGCGCCCAGAACGGTGGCAACTGGCTGACGGATGCCACGCCGGGAAAGCCGGCGGGTAGTAGCGGCAATCTGGCAGCCAAAGGTTGGCTGGCCACGCTGGGCAGTTTTCTGCTGGCCGGGCTGGGCATGGCTTTCACCGCCTGCATGTATCCGCTGCTACCCATTGTGTCCTCGCTGATTGCCGGCGAAGGCCAGCACATCACCCGCCGGCGCGGCTTCTGGCTATCGCTGACCTATGTGCAGGGCCTGGCGCTCAGCTATACCGTCATCGGCGTGATTGCCGGGCTCACCGGCTCGCTGCTCACCGTCTGGCTGCAACAGCCGGCGGTCATCCTGTCGGCCAGCGTGCTGATGGTGGTGTTTGCGCTATCGATGTTTGATCTCTACACCATCCAGTTGCCGTCGGCACTGCAGTCGCGGCTGGCGGATGCCTCCAACCGTCTGTCCGGTGGCAAGCTGGCCACGGTCTTCGGCATGGGTGTGCTGTCCGCGCTGATCATCGGCCCCTGTGTCGCCCCGCCGCTGGCGCTGGCGCTGGGCTATATCGGCAGCACCGGCGACGCCGTGCTGGGCGGCGCGGCGCTGTACGCCATGGCACTGGGGCTGGGCCTGCCCTTGCTGCTGATCGGCACCTTCGGCGGCCATGTGCTGCCGCGCGCCGGCGGCTGGATGAAGGCGGTCAAGGCCAGTTTCGGCGTGCTGATGCTGGGCCTCGCCATCTGGATGGCCACCCCCTTCCTGCCGGCCAGCCTGGCACTGCTGCTGTGGGCCGCGCTGTGCGTGGGCTGCGCGGTATTTCTCAAGGCCTTCGAAACCCTGCCCGGCAATGCCCATATCAGCCACAAGCTGGGCAAGGGGCTGGGGCTGCTGCTGTTTCTGGTGGGAGCCGCCCAGCTGGCCGGTGCGCTGGCAGGTGAATCCGACCCGCGCTATCCGCTGAAATGGCTGGCCGGCAACAAGGCCCAGGCCGGCGTCAGCCAGTCCATGCATTTTGGCCCGGTCAACGACAACGCCGGGCTGGATGCCGCCCTGGCCGAGGCCCGCGCCCAGGGCAAGCCGCTCTTGCTGGACTTCTACGCCGACTGGTGTGTGTCGTGCAAGGAAATGGAAAGCGACACCTTCCCGGCCCCTGCCGTGGTAGCCAAACTGCAAGGCTATGTGCTGTTGCGCGCCGACGTCACCGCCAACCTGCCGGCGCATCAGGCCCTGCTCAAACGCTTTGGCCTGTATGGCCCGCCCGGCATCATCCTGTTTGACAGCAAGGGCCAGGAGCGCAGCCGGGTAATCGGCTTTACCCCGGCCGCGGACTTCGCCGCCCGCCTGTAATCCCTGTCACCGCGGCTGCCTGCTGACTGACAGCGGGCGGCCTGTCATACCGGCTGCATGATTTTCCCGCTACAATCTGGCTCGCGCAGCCAAAGACGCTGCACTCATTGTCAAACGGACACTTCCATGACCCAAAAGCCCTTCCCCAGCATCAGTGTGATGGCAGTATTGCGCATCGCCGTGATGGGCCTGCTCATCCTGTCCTGCATCAAGGTGATCCAGCCTTTTCTGGGTGCGCTGACCTGGGCCGCCATCATCGCCATCTCGGCCTGGCCGCTGTTTACCCGCCTGCGTCTGCGCCTGAATGGTCGTGCCAAACTGGCCGCCATGTTGATTGTCGGCGGACTGTCACTGACCCTGGCCATTCCCATCGGGCTGATGGCACTGACGCTGGCCGATACCATACCGCAGCTCACCAATATGTCGCGCGACCTCACCAGCTTTCATCTGCCGGATGCACCGAACTGGGTAAGCACCCTGCCGCTGGCCGGGGATTCACTGCACAAGTTCTGGGTAAGTGTGCAGCTTGACCTGCCCGGTTTCATCGAAAAAATCCGCCCGGCCATCAACAAGGCTGCATTATGGGCGCTGGAAAGTGGAGCTTCGGCCAGCCTCAGCATGCTGGAAATCGTGCTGGCCATCGTCATCGCCGGCCTGCTGCTGATCAATGGCGACAAGCTGTGGGACGGGGCCGAGCTGGCTATCAGCAAACTGGGAGGAGCCACCGCCGACGAACTGCCGGAAGTCATCGCCCGCACCATCCGCAGCGTCACCACCGGCGTGGTGGGCACGGCCCTGGCGCAGACCGTGCTGTGTGTGATCGGCCTGTTGATTGCCGGGGTGCCCGGCGCGCTGGTACTGGGCTTTCTCTGCTTCATCGTGGCCGTGGCCCAGCTGCCCACGCTGCTGATCTGGCTGCCGGCGGCGCTGTGGGTGTTCTACACCGGCCAGACCGGGCTGGGTATTTTCCTGCTGGTATGGGGCTTTTTGCTGGTCAACACCATCGACAACGTGCTCAAGCCGTTGCTGATCAGCCAGGGTGCGCAAATGCCGCTGTCCATCATTTTCATGGGGGTGATCGGCGGTTTGCTGGCCTGGGGTTTGCTGGGCTTGTTCATCGGCCCCACCCTGCTGGCGGTGGGCTTTACCCTGTTCCAGCACTGGCTGAAGCCGGAAAACTATCCGGTGGACGATGAAACCGATAGCCAGCCTTGCGTTGAGCCAGAACGGCAGGCCTGATCTACCCGGCCCACTCTGCCTGCAATGAAAAAGCGCCTTGACGGCGCTTTTTCATTTTCTCCAGCACCGATGGTTTACAGCAACTCCAGCGCCACCGCCGTGGCCTCGCCACCACCTATGCACAGACTGGCCACACCGCGCTTGCCACCATGCTGGCGCAGGGCCGATAGCAGCGTCACCATCACCCGTGCGCCGGAAGCGCCGATGGGGTGACCCAGCGCACAGGCACCACCATGCACATTCACCTTGTCGTGCGGCAAGGCCAGATCATGCATGGCCGCCATGGTGACCACGGCAAAGGCTTCGTTGATTTCGAACAGGTCGACATCACCCACCGTCCAGCCGGTCTTGGCCAGCAGTTTGCGAATGGCCCCCACCGGCGCGGTAGTAAACAGCCCCGGCTCCTGCGCATGGGTGGCGTGGGCCAGCAGCCGTGCCAGCGGTTTGAGCCCACGGCGCGCCGCTTCGCTGGCCGTCATCAACACCAGCGCGGCTGCACCATCGGAAATGGAGCTGGAATTGGCAGCGGTCACCGTGCCATCCTCGCGAAACGCCGGCTTGAGGCTGGCAATCTTGTCCAGCCTGGCCTTGAGCGGCTGCTCGTCGATATCCAGTGCCTGTTCGCCATTCTTGCCCGCTACCAGCACCGGGGTGATTTCCTCGCGGAAGCGCCCGGCGGCAATGGCCTCCTGTGCGCGGGTGAGCGAGGCGATGGCAAACGCATCCTGCGCCTCGCGGCTGAAACCGTACTCACCGGCACAGTTTTCGGCGAAGACCCCCATCAGCTTGCCCTTGTCGTAGGCATCTTCCAGCCCGTCCAGAAACATGTGGTCCTTGATCTCGCCATGCCCCAGCCGCAGGCCGCCACGCGCCTTGGGAATCAGATAGGGCGAATTGCTCATGCTTTCCATGCCACCGGCCACCATCACGCTGGCCGAACCCGCCAGCAGCAGGTCGTGTGCCAGCATGGCTGCCTTCATGCCGGAGCCGCACATCTTGTTGATGGTGGTGCAGCCAGCCGCCAGCGGCAGCCCGGCGCCCAGCGCTGCCTGGCGGGCCGGAGCCTGCCCCTGGCCAGCGGGCAGCACGCAGCCCATGATCACCTCATCGACCTCGGTGGCAGGAACGCCTGAGCGCTCCACTGCCGCGCGGATGGCAGCAGCGCCCAACTGGCTGGCGCTCTGACCGGCAAACATGCCCTGAAAGCCGCCCATGGCGGTACGGGCCATGCCCACGATGACAATCGATTCTTGCTGTTGCATCTGTCTGTTCCTTCCTGAATGGCTTGCTTGCCCTGCTATGGTGTTGATGTTGTCTGTTTGCCCAGTGCCTTCTCGCACTGGCTGCGGATCTGGCTGATCTCGCCCATCACCACGCGGATATCGTCCATTTGCTCCTGCAATTGCTGTTCCTTGCGGCTGAGAATGCGGATGAACTCGCGCAATTGCGGTTCGTCGTTGCTGGCGGCGTCGTACAGCTCGAACAGTTCGCGGATCTCCAGCAGGGACAAGCCGATGCGCTTGCCTCGCAGGATCAGCATCAGCCTTACCCGGTCGCGCCGGCTGTAGATGCGGCGCTGCCCCGCCCGCTGCGGCTCCAGCAAACCCTGGTCTTCGTAAAAGCGGATGGTGCGCGTGGTGACATCGAATTCGCGCGCCAGCTCGCTGATGGTAAAAGTCTGTTCGGCCATCGGCCGGCTCCCTGTTGTTGTTTTGGCCCTGCATAAAGCCGCTGGCAAGGGCGGATTGCACCCCTGCCCTGCTTTCTCTTCCCTGATGACTGATTGTTGATTGACGTTGACGTAAACGTCAAGTTATTGTGATAAAAACAACGCAGGAGAACAGCAGATGAGCCTTCGCAACATCGCAGTCGTCGGCGCCGGCACCATGGGCAACGGCATTGCCCAGGTTTTCGCCATGCACGGCTTTGACGTGAAACTGGCGGATGTCAGTGAACCTGCCCTGCACAAGGGGCTGGCCGCCATTCGCAACAGCCTGGCGCGCATGGCGAAGAAAGGCAGCATTGCCGAAGCCGACATCGCCACGGTGCTGTCACACATTCACCCCACTACCCTGCTTGCCGATCTGGCCGACCGCGACCTGGTGGTAGAAGCCGCGACGGAAAATCCGGCCATCAAGGAATCCATCTTCCGCGAGCTGGGCAATATCGTGCGCGCGGATGCCATCCTGGCCTCCAACACCTCCTCCATCTCGCTGACCCGCATTGCCGCCTGGGTGCCACAACCGGAGCGAGTGGTGGGCATGCATTTCATGAACCCGGTGCCGCTGATGCAGCTGGTGGAGATCATCCGCGCCATCCAGACAAGCGACCACACCTACCAGAAGGTATTCGAACTGGCGGTAGACCTGGGCAAGACGCCGGTCACGGTCAAGGATGGCCCGGGCTTTGTCTCCAACCGCATCCTGATGCCGATGATCAACGAAGCCGCCTTTGCCCTGTTCGAAAACCTGGCCACGGCGGAAGACATCGACACCGTGATGAAGCTGGGCATGAACCACCCCATCGGCCCCTTGGCGCTGGCCGACCTCATCGGCCTGGATACCTGCCTGTCCATCATGGACATCCTCCACAGCGAATTCCGTGACAGCAAATACCGCGCCTGCCCGCTGCTGGTACAGCTGGTCGCCGCCGGCCAGCTGGGCCGCAAGAGCGGCAAGGGCTTTTATCACTACGACTGACATACCAAGACGGCAAGCACGCCGCCAAGCACAGGAGACTTGCAGATGAACCAGGCTGTCCCCACCGTCAAGCTGTTGATCAACGGTGAATTTGTCGAATCGCACAGCCAGCAATGGCGCGACATCATCAACCCGGCCACCCAGCAAGTGCTGGCGCGGGTACCCATGGCCACGCCAGACGAGGTGAATGCCGCCGTTGCCAGCGCCAAAGCAGCCTTCAAGAGCTGGAGAAAAACCCCGATTGGTGCGCGAGCCCGGATTTTCCTCAAGTATCAGCAGCTGATCCGCGAACACATGCAAGAGCTGGCCGCCCTGCTCACCGCCGAACAGGGCAAGACCCTGGCCGATGCCGAGGGCGACATCTTCCGTGGTCTGGAAGTAGTGGAACACGCCGCCAGCATCGGCAATCTGCAATTGGGCGAATACGCCGAAAACGTGGCCGGTGGCGTGGATACCTACACTGTGCAGCAGGCACTGGGCGTGTGTGCTGGCATCACGCCTTTCAATTTCCCGGCGATGATTCCGCTGTGGATGTTTCCCATGGCGATTGCCACCGGTAATACCTTTGTGCTGAAGCCGTCCGAGCAAGACCCGCTGGTGACCATGCGGCTGGTGGAGCTGGCGCTGGCAGCCGGCATCCCGGCTGGCGTGCTGAACGTGGTACATGGCGGCGAAGAGGTGGTCAACGCCATCTGCGACCACCCGGACATCAAGGCCATTTCCTTTGTCGGCTCCAGCCGCGTCGGCACCCATGTTTACAACCGTGCCAGCCTGGCTGGCAAACGGGTGCAATGCATGATGGGGGCGAAGAACCACGCCATCGTGCTGCCGGATGCCAACAAGGAACAGGCGCTGAACCAGCTGACCGGCGCGGCGTTTGGCGCAGCCGGCCAGCGCTGCATGGCGCTGAGTGTGGCAGTGCTGGTGGGTGAAGCGCGCAACTGGATTCCCGATCTGGTGGCCAAGGCCAAGTCCCTGCGTGTGGGCGCAGGCAAGGACAACCCCGACCTGGGTCCGCTGATTTCCTGCGCCGCCCGCGAACGGGTGACTAGCCTGATCAATCAAGGCGTGGCCGAAGGTGCGGTGCTGGAGCTGGATGGCCGGGCAGTACAAGTGGATGGCTACCCGGATGGCAACTTTGTCGGCCCCACCATTTTCTCCGGCGTCACCAGCGACATGGCCATCTACCAGCAGGAAATCTTCGGCCCGGTACTGTGCCTGCAGGCGGTGGACACGTTGGACGAGGCCATTGCCATCATCAATGCCAACCCCAATGGCAACGGCACCGCCATTTTCACTCAGAGTGGCGCGGCCGCACGACGCTTCCAGGAAGACATCGACGTCGGCCAGGTAGGCATCAATGTGCCGATTCCGGTGCCGGTGCCGCTGTTCAGCTTTACCGGCTCGCGCGGCTCCAAGCTGGGTGATCTGGGGCCTTACGGCAAGCAGGTCATCCTGTTTTATACCCAGACCAAGACCGTCACCAGCCGCTGGTTCGACGACGAGGCCAGCAGTGGCAAGGTGCAGACCACCATTACGCTACGTTGAGCAGCTCTCAGCTGAGGCGGTAAGCAAGACAAAAAAGATAAAACACCAGCAGCAGACCGCCATCCCCCACCGGCCCGGCTGCTGCAAGAGGAGAAACCGACATGGACTTTGCACTCAACGAACAGCAACTGGCGTTTCAGGACAGCGCGCGTGACTTTGCCAGCAGCCGCCTGGCCCCGTTTGCTGCCGAATGGGATCTGGAAGAAACCTTTCCGCTCACCACCATCCGCGAAGCCGGCGACATGGGTTTTCTCGGCCTGTACACGCCGGAAAGCTACGGCGGGCTGGGGCTGTCGCGGCTGGATGCCGCCATCGTGTTTGAAGAACTGGCTGCCGGCTGCACCTCTACCGCCGCCTATCTCACCATCCACAATATGGTGAGCTGGATGATTGCCAGCTTCGGCAGCCCCGCACTGGCCGGGGAATGGGTGCCGCGCATGGTCAGCGGCGAATTGCTGGGCAGTTACTGTCTGACCGAGCCGGGTGCCGGCTCCGATGCCGCCTCGCTCAAGACCCGTGCCGACAAACAGGGTGATGGCTATGTGCTGAACGGCAGCAAGATGTTCATCTCCGGCGCAGGCAGCACCGATGTGCTGGTGGTGATGGCCCGTACCGGCGGCCCCGGCCCCAAAGGCGTGTCGGCCTTTGTGGTGCCGGCCAATGCGCCCGGTGTGCAATATGGCAAGAAAGAAAAAAAGATGGGCTGGAACAGCCAGCCCACCCGCGCCATCACTTTCGACAATGTGCACATCCCGGCCGGCAACCTGCTGGGCGAGGAAGGCATGGGCTTTGCCTATGCCATGAAGGGGCTGGATGGCGGGCGCATCAATATTGCCACTTGTGCCGTTGGCACCGCCCAGGCCGCACTGAATGCGGCCCAATGCTATGTGCAGGAACGGCAGCAGTTTGGCCAGCCGCTGGCCGAATTCCAGACCGTGCAGTTTCGCCTGGCCGACATGCTGACCGAGCTGGTGGCCGCCCGGCAGATGGTGCGTCTGGCCGCCTTCAAGCTGGATAGCGGCAGCCCGGATGCCAGCACCTATTGCGCCATGGCCAAACGCTTTGCCACCGATCTGTCCTTCAATGTCGCCAATAATGCCTTGCAGCTGTTTGGCGGCTATGGCTATCTGAAGGACTTCCCGCTGGAGCGCCATGTCCGCGATGCCCGCGTGCACCAGATTCTGGAAGGCACCAACGAGGTGATGCGCATGATCGTCGCCCGGCAGTTGCTGAAAGACGGCGCACTGGAAAACCTCCGTTGAGAACCCCTATGCACCCTGTTTGTGTGGTGCATGTTGAAATACAGGGTTGATGTTGTCGACGCAGCCACGACCCCATCAAGCCTGCCGCCGGATGGCAGACCCGAGGTATTAAGAGCTGCTAACAAAACCTCGTAGAGAACCCGGGCCAAGGCGCGCCGCCGCAGACAGTACATGGCGTACGGCAAGGCGGCGCAACGCTGGAGCGGGGGTTTTGTTAGCGGGTCTAAGCGGCTGCATGTTTGAGCCCTGCGACGCTAGCGCAGGGCGAGTTCAGCCGTGCCTCGGGACTGACAGGCCCTGGCAGGCAGCCGCAGGCCAGGCTTACCGGGGTGGCCTTTAGGGGTGGAGGGGATATTTGGCCACGCAAATATCCCCTCCCTGCCGCCGGGCAGCCCCGGCAATCAAAACCGCACCCGCGCAGCGGATTCAAGACAACAAAGATCGTATACAGACTGTAGGCTCTACTTACCAAGTATCGGGAACGCCATGACACATTACGCTCATCTGCAAGTGGAAATACGCAGCCACACCGCCCAGGTCACCATCGACAACCCGCCAGCCAATACCTGGAACCGCGCCAGCCTGAACGCGCTCAAGCAGCTGGTGGCAGACCTGAACGCGGACGACAACATCTACGCGCTGGTGATCACCGGCAGTGGCAGCAAGTTCTTTTCCGCCGGGGCCGACCTCAACCTGTTTGCCGACGGCAACAAGCTGGTGGCCACCGAAATGACCATGCTGTTTGGCGAGGCTTTCGAGGCGCTGGCGGCTTTCCGTGGCGTCAGCATTGCCGCCATCAATGGCTACGCCATGGGCGGCGGACTGGAATGCGCATTGGCCTGCGATATCCGCATTGCCGAGGTACAGGCACAAATGGCGCTGCCGGAAGCCGCTGTCGGCCTGTTGCCCTGCGCCGGGGGCACCCAGCAACTGCCATGGCTGGTGGGCGAAGGCTGGGCCAAACGCATGATTCTGTGTGGCGAGCGGGTGGACGCCGATACCGCCGAGCGCATCGGCCTGGTTGAAGAGGTGGTTGGCCAGGGCCAGGCGCTGGAAGCCGCGCTCAAGCTGGCGGAAAAAGTGGCCCGGCAGTCGCCCTCCTCGGTCAAGGTGTGCAAGCAGCTGGTACAGCGCGCGCGCATCGAGCCGCCCGGCTATAACCTGATTCACGAACGCGAGCAGTTCATAAAGCTGTTCGACACTGCCGACCAGCAGGAAGGCGTGCAGGCCTTCCTCGCCAAACGTACGCCACAATGGCACAACCGCTGACAGGAGCCGCCATGGACACCGTACTGTTTGAACAACTGCCTTGTGCCGACGGCAAGCGCCTGGGCATTGCCACCCTCAACAGCGAAAAATCGCTGAACGCGCTGACGCTGGAAATGATTCGTCTGCTGCAGCCACAGTTGGCCGCCTGGGAGGCCGACCCAAACATCGCCGCCGTGCTGCTGCGCGGTGCCGGCGAAAAAGCCTTCTGTGCCGGTGGCGATGTGCGCGCCTTGCGCGAGGCCTTGCTGGCCGACGACAGCCACCCACAGCCGCAGGTGCTGGCCTTCTTCCACGAAGAATACATGCTGGACTACCACATCCACTGCTATGCCAAGCCGCTCATCGTCTGGGGCCACGGCATCGTGATGGGTGGCGGGCTGGGACTGATGGCCGGGGCCAGCCACCGCGTGGCCACCAGCGCCACCCGCATTGCCATGCCGGAAATCACCATCGGCCTGTATCCGGACGTGGCCGGCAGCTGGTTTCTGCAACGCATGCCGGCCCGCGTAGGGCTGTTCCTCGGCCTGACTGGCGCACCGCTGAATGCGCACGACGCGCTGATCTGCAATCTGGCCGACCACGTACTGGACACTGACGCCTGGCCGCTGCTGCTGGAGCAGCTGCAGCAGCAATACTGGGATGCCGACACCGCCACCCGCAGCGCCCAGGTTTCCGCCCTGCTCAGCCAGCTGGAACAGGCCGCACGCAGCAGCCTGCCGGCGTCCAATGTCGCCCCCAACCTATTGGCCATCCATCAGCTGATGACCCAGGGCGATCTGGCCACAGTGGCCGATGCCCTCGGCAATCAGGACTTCGACAACGACTGGCTGGCGAGCGCAGCCAAAAACTTCCGCCACGGCTGCCCGGTGTCGGCTGCCGTCACCTGGGAAATCTTCCAACGTGCACGACACCTGTCGCTGGCCGAAGCACTGCGCATGGAGCTGATCCTGTCGCTCAATTTCTGCCACAAGCCGGACTTCCGCGAGGGTGTGCGCGCCCTGCTGGTAGACAAGGACAGACAGCCGCAATGGCATTACCGCCAGCTAGCCGACATCCCGCAGGACTGGGTGGACAGCCACTTTGTGGCACCGTGGCCGGCAGCGGAACATCCGCTGGCCAGCTTGCAGTAAGCAGGGATTGCACAACTAGAGGAGAGACCGCATGTCACACATCGCCTTCATCGGCCTGGGCAATATGGGTGGGCCGATGGCGCTCAATCTGGTGGCCAAGGGTTTTAGCGTCGCCGCTTTTGATTTGTCCGCCGACGCGCTGGCCAGGCTGCAAGCAGCCGGTGCCCGTGCCGCCAGCAGCGCCCTGGACGCAGTGCAAGGGGCCAGCGTGGTGATTTCCATGCTGCCGGCCGGCAAGCATGTGCAGGCGCTGTATCTGGGCGAGCAAGGACTGTTTGCCAAGCTGCCCGCCGCTACGCTGGTGATCGACTGCAGCACCATTTCCGCCAGCGATGCGCGCAAAGTAGCCGATGCTGCCAGCGCGGCCGGCCTGCGCATGCTGGATGCGCCGGTATCCGGCGGCACGGCAGGTGCTGCGGCCGGCACCCTTACCTTCATCGTCGGTGGTGCCGAGGCCGATCTGACAGAAGCCCGACCACTGCTGGAGGCCATGGGCAAGAACATCTTCCACGCCGGTGGCAACGGTGCCGGCCAAACCGCCAAGATCTGCAACAACATGCTGCTGGGCATCCTGATGGCGGGCACCGCCGAAGCGCTGGCGCTGGGGGTGAAAAACGGGCTGGACCCGGCCGTGCTGTCCGACATCATGCGCAACAGCTCTGGCCGCAACTGGGCGCTGGAACTGTACAACCCCTGGCCGGGGGTGATGGAAAGCGCACCGGCCAGCCGTGGCTATAGCGGCGGCTTCATGACCGCGCTGATGCTCAAGGACCTGGGCCTAGCCGAAGCGACCGCGCTGGACAGCCACGCCGCCACGCCCATGGGCGCTCTGGCGCGCAATCTGTATGAAAGCCATGCGGCTGAGGGCAAGGGTCAGCTGGATTTTTCCAGCATCCTGCAGCACTTCTACCATCAGGATTGAAACACCCCACGCTGACATCAGCCCGGCCCATGCGCCGGGCTTTTTCATGCCTGCGCTACACGCATCAGGGCCATTCGGCCTGTTGCAGCAAAATGGTGGAAACCTCGCAAACGGCAGGCAGTCCAACGGCCTTCATGACGACGTATTCAACCGCTCAGGAAACCAGCCATGAACACCAGAAAACTACTTACCACCGCCCTGCTGCTGGCCGCTGCCAGCCAGGCATCCAGCGCCGCCGGCGTGCTGAATGTCTACAACTGGTCCGACTACATTGCCAAGGACACCATTCCCGGTTTTGAAAAGCAGACCGGCATCAAGGTGCGCTACGACAACTACGACAGCAACGAAACCCTGCAATCCAAGCTGCTGACCGGCAGCTCGGGCTACGACATCGTCACCCCCACTTCGGACTTCATGGCCAAGCAGATTCAGGCTGGTGCCTTCCAGAAACTGGACAAGAGCAAGCTGCCCAATCTGCGCAATCTGGACCCGGCGCTGATGGCCAAGATAGCCGGGGCCGACCCCGGCAACCTGTACGGCATCCCCTGGGCCTATGGCACCGATGGCCTGGGTTACAACCTGACCAAGGTGCAGCCGCTACTGGGCAAGGACACCCCGCTGGACGAGTGGGATGTGCTGTTCAACCCGCAAAAAGCCGCCAAACTGAAAGGCTGCGGCATCTCGGTGCTGGACGATGCCAAGGCAGTATTCGCCACCACCCTGCACTACCTGGGCAAGGCCCCCAACAGCCGCAACCCGGCCGACTATCAGGCCGCCTTCCAGACCCTGCAAAAAATACGCCCCTATATCAAGCGCTTCAGCTCGTCCGGCTATATCAACGAACTGGCCAATGGCGACATCTGCATGGTGCTGGGCTATTCCGGTGACGTGGTGATTGCCAAGGCGCGGGCGGCGGAAGCCAAACGCCCTTATCAACTGGCCTACACCATTCCCAAAACCGGTGCACCGCTGTGGTTTGACGTAATGGTGATTCCCAAGGGCGCAAAGAATGTGGACTCGGCACTGCAGTGGATCAACTACATGCAAACCCCACAAGTGAATGCCGGCATCACCAACACCGTGTTCTACCCCACCGCCAATGCGGCAGCGCGCAAGTTCGTAAAACCGGAGATTGCCAACGACCCGGCCATCTACCCGCCGCCAGCCATGATCAACAAACTATTCCTGCTGGAACCGCTGCCGGCTGACATCATGCGCCTGCAAAACCGCTTGTGGACACAGCTGAAGACCGGACGCTGATCACCTCGGTCTAGTCAAGAAAAAAGGGGCCCAAAGCCCCTTTTTCTGTTGTGCCAGACACCGGATCAAACGCGTTCGCGCAACTCATACCCTGCCGCCGTCAGTGCCTTGCGCCATTCCGTGACGGCAATGTCCACCAGCTGGCGCTGGCCGGTAAAGCCGAAGTCGATATGCATCTGCGGGATGGTGTCGTTGCCAAAGCTGGGCAGGCTGGACAGTTTGAGCGCCGGATAGCGCTGGCTGAAGTCCTGCATCAGGGTAATCAGGTCACCCTCGCGCGCGTTGAGCGCGATCACCCCGGCCTCGACATCCGGGCTATCATTGAACAGCTCGCGGTACTGGCTATCCAGCACCCATTCGATCATCGGCCAGGCCATGGCCGGGAAGCCCGGCACGAAATGCACATGGCCGTGCGAGAAACCGGCAATCTGGTTGACCGGATTAGGGATGATGCGGCTGCCTTGCGGGAACTTCGCCATATTGATGCGGTGCGGATAGGCATCCGCGCCAAATCTCGCCTCGATCAGCGCACCGGCTACCGGATGGACTTCCAGCGCCAGGCCCAAGGCCTGGGCTGCGCAGGCGCGCGTGTGGTCGTCCGGCGTCGCGCCGATGCCACCAAAGCTGAACACCAGTTCACCGCTGGTAAAAGCGCGTTGCAGCGTGGCGGTGATGCGGGCTGGATCATCGCCCACATAGTCAGCCCACGCCAGGCTCAGGCCGCGTGCAGCCAACATGTGGATCAAGGCCTGCAGATGCTTGTCCTGACGCTTGCCGGACAGCAGTTCGTCACCAATGATGATGGCACCGATTTTCACGCACTCACCTCGTCAAATCAGGGCTGCGCAGTAGGCTGAGCCGGTTTGTCATGCAGCCAGCCGCGCGCCGTATAGAAAAGAATCCCCAGCCACTCGCGCAAGGCGGAGTGGCACTCCTGCATGGCCCGGCCAGTAGGCAGATACCAGGCCAGCCCCCCGCCATCATAGCGGACAAAACCGGTAGGTGCGGGCTGCACTTGCAAGCCTTCTGCCGTAAAAAACGGCAAGGCCCGGCGCAGATGCCAGCCCTGGCTGACCAGTGCAATACGTGTGACTCCGGCCTTTTTCAGCAGGCCGGCACTATAGCGTGCATTCTCGAGTGTGGTATTGGACTGTATTTCCACCCAGCGTACCGGCAGGCCGTAGTCCTGCTGCAAGGTGCGCGCCATGACTTCGCCCTCCGCCTCGCCCCCCAGCGGTGAGCCGCCGGTGACCAGCAGCGGCAGCTGACTGCGCCGGGCCAGCCAGGCGGCATAGCGCAGGCGGCTGAGGGTATCCGCGGCGGGTTCGTTACGGCCGTACTCCGGGGCCGGCTTCTTGCCGCCACCCAGTACCACGATGGCCTGGGCCTGCTGCAATTGGCTCGCAGTGATGGGTGGATATTGTTCCAGCCCGGCACTCAGCCACATGGCGGTACGGGGAATGGACAGGCCATAGGCCAGAAACAGGCCGCCCAGCAGCAGCACCCAGCCAGCAAGCGGGCGCGAACGCAATAACAGCGTGCCAGCCAGTATCGGCAGGATGAATAGTAGCGGGGGTAATAAAAAGGCCCCGAAGAGCTGGTGAACCAGTACTTCGGGGCTAATCGTTGCTGTCATTGAAGACTCGTTTGCTTACTCGCCGAGGTAGGCGTTACGTACGCGTTCGTCGTCGAGCAATTCGCGCGCCGGGCCACCCATGGTGATACGGCCGCTTTCCATCACATAGCCACGCTGCGACACTTCCAGCGCCAGCTTGGCGTTCTGCTCTACCAGCAGCATGGTCACGCCTTCCTTGGCAATCATCTGGATGATTTCGAAAATCTTTTCCACGATGATCGGCGCCAGGCCCATGGACGGCTCGTCCAGCAGCAAGAGCTTGGGCTTGGACAGCATGGCACGGCCCATGGCCACCATTTGCTGTTCGCCGCCGGACAAGGTGCCGGCCAGCTGCTTGAAACGCTCTTTCAGCCGCGGGAACAGCTCGTATACGCGCTCGATTTCGCCCTGGATGGCAGCGGTATCATTGCGGTAGTAGGCACCCATTTGCAGGTTCTCTTCCACCGTCAGCTTGCTGAAGATGCCGCGACCTTCCGGCACCATCACCAGGCCATGACGCACATAGTCATAGGACGGAATGGTTCCGTTCAGCTTGCCATCGTAGCTGATGCTGCCACCGGACGGCTTGACCATGCCGATCAGGGTTTTCAGGGTGGTGGTCTTGCCGGCGCCGTTGGCACCGATCAGCGTCACCAGTTCGCCCTGGTCAATATGGAAATCGATCCCTTTGACAGCCTGAATGCCGCCGTAGGCCACTTGCAGGTTTTTAACTTCTAAGAGACTCATGCGTGTGCCGCTCCCAAATAAGCCTCAATCACTTTCGGGTTTCTGCGTACTTCTTCCGGGATGCCTTCGGCAATTTTCTTGCCGTAGTCCAGCACCGCGATACGGTCACACAGGCCCATCATGAGCTTGACGTCGTGTTCAATCAGCAAAACCGTGGTGCCGCTCTTGGCAATCTTGCTCATCAGATCCTTGAGCGACTCGGTTTCACGCGGGTTCATACCGGCAGCCGGTTCGTCCAGTGCCAGCAGCTTGGGCTCGGTAGCCAGCGCACGGGCAATTTCCAGACGGCGCTGGTGGCCGTAGGACAGGTTGCGGGCACGCTCGTTGGCCACATCGGCAATGCCGACGTATTCCAGCAGTTCCCAGGCCTTGTCGGTAATCGACTGTTCTTCGGCACGGGTACGGCGGTCACGCAATACCGCACCCAGCGCACCGGCCTTGGAACGGATGTGGCGACCCACCATCACGTTTTCCAGCGCGGTCATTTCGGCAAACAGGCGAATGTTCTGGAAGGTACGGGCAATCCCGGCTTCCACCACGATGTGCGGCTTGGCCTGGAACAGGTTCTTGCCGTCGAAGGTGAAGGAGCCTTCGTCAGGCACGTACAGCCCGGTCAGCACGTTGAACAGCGTAGTCTTGCCGGCGCCGTTAGGACCGATCAGACCGTAGATCTCACCCTTGTTGATGGTGAGGCCGACGCCGCTCAGCGCGTGCAAGCCACCAAAACGCTTGTTGATGCCTTCGATTTTCAGCAGTACTTCAGCCATGACTTAACCTTTCTGCGCCGCCGCGTCTTTGGCGTCCTTGAACTCAGCCTTGCGGCGTTTGGACGGCAGCATGCCTTCCGGACGAACCAGCATCATCACTACCATGGCAATGCCGAACAGCAGCATGCGGGCATTTTCCGGGTCGATCAGCATGCGACCCATGGTCTTCATCTGCAGCGGGCCAATCACGTCACGCAGGATTTCCGGCGCAATGGTCAGCACCACGGCACCCAGGATCACACCGGCGATATTGCCCATGCCGCCCAGTACGATCATGGCCAGGATCATGATGGACTCCAGCAAGCTGAAGGATTCCGGCGAGACAAAGCCCTGGAAGGCAGAGAACAGGCCACCAGCCACACCACCGGACAGCGCGCCCAGTGCAAAAGCCAGCAGCTTGATGTTGCGGATGTTGATACCCATGGCGGAAGCCGCCACCTGGTCTTCACGCAGTGCCACCCAGGCACGACCGATACGGGAGTGCTGCAGGCGGGAAGCCATGATCACCACCAGCACAGTCAGCGCCAGGAACAGATAGTAGTACAGATAAACCGGCGGCAGGTTCAGGCCGAACAGGCTGATCGGGGTACCCAGATCTACACCCGCCACGTGGATGGGATCGATCAGGTTGATACCTTGCGGGCCGTTGGTGATATTGATCGGCGCATTCAGGTTGTTCATGAAAATACGCACGATTTCACCAAAACCCAGCGTCACGATGGCCAGATAGTCACCCTTCAGGCGCAATACCGGCGTACCGAGCAGAACACCGAAGAAGGCGGCAAACAGCGCCCCCAGCGGGATGGTGACATAGAAGGGCCAGTGAATGCCGAAGTGCGGCGAACTCAGCAGGGCATACGTGTAAGCACCCACTGCGTAGAAGGCGATGAAGCCCAGGTCGAGCAGGCCGGCAAAGCCCACCACGATGTTCAGGCCCAGCGCCAGCATCACGTACAGCAGCGCAAAGTCGACGATACGTACCCAGGAATTACCCAGCGCACCACCCACCACAAACGGCAGGACACACAGAGCAATACCGCAGGCAATAAACAGCCCGAGTTTTTTGGAATCGAGTGCCTTGGTCATATTATTTCTCCCCCAGATCAGGCACGGTCAGCCATCTTTTCGCCCAGCAGGCCGGACGGACGGAAAATCAGCACCAGGATCAGCACCATGAAGGCAAAGATGTCCTGGTAGTTGGAACCCAGGAAACCACCGGTCAGCTGGCCGATATAGCCGGCACCCAGGCTTTCGATGATGCCCAGTAGAATGCCACCCGCTACCGCACCACCCAGGTTGCCGATACCACCCAGCACTGCAGCGGTAAACGCCTTCAGGCCGATCATGAAGCCCATATAGTAGTGAGCTTGCGAGTAGTTGGTCGCGACCATCACACCGGCAATCGCACCCAGGCCGGAACCCAGCATGAACGTGGCGGAGATGATGGTGTTGACATTGACACCCATCAGGCCGGCCACAGTCGGGTTCTGGCTGGTTGCACGCATGGCACGGCCCAGCTTGGTTTTTTCAACCATCACCAGCAAGCCAGTCATCAGCACCACGCACAGCACCACGATCATGACCTGCAGCTTGGTAATGCTGGCACCCATGATGCTGACAGTATCGGAGTTGAGCAGGTCAGGGAAAGGAATGTAGTTGCGGCCCCAGATCAGGATAGCCACCTGCTGCAGCGTGATGGACAGGCCGATCGCGGTAATCAGCGGGGCCAGTCGTTGTGCGCCACGCAGCGGACGGTAGGCCACCCGCTCAATGACGAAGCCCAGCAGGGCACATGCCGGAATGGCCACCAGCGTACCGATCAGTACGATGGCCCAGCCCGGCAGGTCTACACCGGAATGCGTCAGCGTAGAGACAACGGTAATACATACCATGGCACCGAACATCACGACTTCGCCATGGGCGAAGTTGATGAGCCCCATGATCCCGTACACCATGGTGTAACCCAGCGCGATCAGCGCATAGATACTACCAAGTACCAGACCATTGAGGATCTGTTGGATAAAAATGTCCACGTGGGAGATCTCCTTTGATTAAACGACCCAGCAGCTTGTAGGGCTTACCCTCTTCTTATGCCACCTGTAGTTGTATAGCCTGTCGTATTGAACCATTTTTCTGGTTTCTGTCTGACAGCCGCACGGATTATGCGTGTGGATTCAATCGACTGTCAATCTTAAAAACCGGCAAAAAACGGCTAAAAAGCAAATCATTTAAAAACTTTGCATGTTATTGATTTTATTTAGTTTTTTCAGGCAATAACGCTGCGCCGCAACAAGATAAAATTGGATATCTTCGCTACGCCGTGCCACACCTGCCCAAGCATGCATTTTCACATTTTTGACATGTTTCCCCTTGATATTCTTCGTTTTCGAAAAGATATGTTCATTCACATTCCAAAGTGAACATAGAATTTTCGCAGTCATTCGAATGTATACAATCTTCGGGATACAATCCAAAGCATTACACTAAGGCATAGCTGGCGAGAAAATTCTCATGGCTGCGCACGTATCCTGATGAATCAAACCCGATAAAACTCACTCTACGTCCCCCTAGAGCAAAAGTCGGGCCAGATTTTTACGCTGAAAAAGCCCCGCCCTGCCCCATAATGCGGCAGAAATCTCCCAAACGCCCCAAAAAGAATCCTGCTGGCACCGCCACTGCCAGCTGGCCGCTACCCAGCACAGCTGCCTCTGCCACCATGAATAAAACCACCCGCAGGTGGCTTTATTCATCAATCAGCTGGCGACAAGTCGGCCACCCTGCCTGCTAAACCAGCTGGAAGGGATAGACCGAACCCAGACGCAAAATCTGCGTCAGCTCGTCCAGCGCAGCGCGGCACTCGTTCAGCAAGGATGGATCAGCCAGGTCATCCCCGCTCAGGCGGTCACGATAATGCCGTTCTACCCAGTCATTCAAGGTCAGGAACAGCGGCTCGCTCATCATCACACCCTGGTTGACGGCCGCAATTTCGCTGCTGGACAAGGCCACACGCAAGCGCAGGCAGGCCGGTCCGCCGCCATTCTGCATGGACTGCTTCAGATCGAAGACGCGGATTTCATTGATCGGGCCGCCGCTCGCTATCATCTTTTGCAGATAGCTCCATACGCGCTCGACATTGCGGCACTCTTCCGGCACCACGATGATCATGCTGCCATCGGCCTTGGACAGCAGCTGACTGTTGAACAGATAGCTCTTCACCGCCTCGGTCACGCTCACTTCGGCATCCGGCACTTCCACCGAGACAAACTTCCCCCCCACGGCAGCCAGCTTGCGCGACAGCTCTTCCAGCACGCGCGGCTGGTCGAGGAAGGACTTCTCGTGGTGGAACAGCACATTGCGGTTACCCACCGAGATCACATCGTTATGGAAGACGCCGGCATCGATGGTGGCCGGGTCTTGCTGGGCATATACCACGCCGGATTCGGACAGGCCATGCAGCCGGGCCACCGCCTGGCAGGCTTCCAGCGTCTGCCGCGCCGGGAAGCGCTGCGGTGCCGGATAGCGGCCATCAAAGGCTGCCGCGCCGAACACGAAGAACTCCACCCCGGCAGCATCATATTCCGCACAGAAGCGGGTATGGTTGGCTGCGCCTTCGTCGCCAAAGTGCATTTGCGCGGGTAGCGCTTCGTGCACCATGAAGTGCTGCTCATCGGCAAACATGGCCGACAGCAGACGACGGGTGGTGGGATGCTCGATGGAACGATGGAACTTGTTGTTCAGATTGGCCGGGGTAAAGTGCACGCGCCGGTCGGCGGTATCACCGGACGGGCTGACCGTGGCAGCATTGGCCGTCCACATGCAGGAGGCCGACGAGGCTGCCGCCAGAATGGCCGGTGCTTCCTTGGCCGCCCGTGCCACGACTTCACCATCGCTACCGGAGAAACCCAGCCGGCGCAGGCTGGCCACATCCGGCCGCTCATGCGGGGCGAGCACACCCTGCTTGAAGCCCAGATCATGCAGCGCCTTCATCTTGGCCAGGCCCTGCTTGGCCGCCAGCCGGGGGTTGGACTGCGCCTTGGTATTACTGGTGGAGGCTACATTGCCGAAGGACAGGCCGCTGTAGTTGTGGGTCGGGCCAACCAGGCCGTCAAAATTCACTTCATAGGCGTTCACAGTGTAATCCCCGGAGAAAGTTGAGCAGGCACGGTCAGGCTGTCGCACTCCAGCGAAGCAACCGGGTAGGCACAATAATCGGCGGCGTAATAGGCGCTGGGACGATGATTACCGGAAGCACCGATACCACCGAACGGCGCGGCACTGGAAGCACCGGTCAAGGGCTTGTTCCAGTTGACTACACCGGCACGGCTTTCCAGCAGATAGCGCTCGTACAGCGCACGGCTGTCAGACAGCACACCGCCGGCCAGACCAAAACGGGTGTCATTGGCGATGGCGATGGCCTGGTCAAAATCCGCGTAACGGATAACTTGCAGCAGCGGGCCGAAGAATTCCTCATCCGGCCGTGCCACGGCCGTGGTATCGATGATGCCGGGCGACAGGATGGCGGCATCCGGCGTCAGGAGACGCATTTCCAGCAGGCTGATGCCACCGCTGGCCAGCATGGTGGCCTGGGCCTTGAGCAGGGCTTCGGCAGCGGCATTGGAAATCACCGCCCCCATGAAGGGAGCCGGTTGCTCGTCATACTTGCCCACCTTGAGCTTGGCCGTCACTTCTACCAGCCGTGCCAGCAGTGCATCGCCCCAGGCACCTTGCGGCACCAGCAGGCGGCGTGCACAAGTACAGCGCTGTCCGGCGGAGACAAAAGCTGACTGGACAATGTGGTGCACGGCGGCATCGACATCGGCCACGTCTTCCACGATCAGCGGATTGTTGCCGCCCATTTCCAGCGCAACGATCTTGTCCGGCTGACCCCCAAAATTACGGTGCAACAACTCGCCAGTTGCCGAGCTGCCGGTAAAGAACAGGCCATCAATGCCCGGATGGCCAGCCAGTGCGATGCCGGTTTCGCGTGCGCCCTGCAGCAGCGCAACCACGCCGGCCGGCAACCCTGCCTCAGCCCACAGGCGTACGGTTTCCTGCGCCGTCCACGGCGTCAGTTCCGATGGTTTGAACAGCACACAGTTGCCTGCCAGCAAGGCCGGAACAATGTGACCATTCGGCAGATGGCCGGGGAAATTATACGGGCCAAACACGGCGACCACGCCATGCGGCTTGTGGCGCAGCACCGCCTGGGCATCGCCCATGGCGGCGGCGCGCTCGCCGGTGCGCTCTTGGTAAGACTTCACCGAGATTTCCACCTTGTTGACCATGGTGGTGACTTCGGTCAGCGCTTCCCACAGCGGCTTGCCGGTTTCCTTGGCAATAATGGTGGCCAGCGCATCCTTGTTGGCCGTCAGCAGTTCGCCAAAACGACGGGCGATGGCGATACGTTCATCCAGTGCAGTACGTGCCCAGCCCTTGAATGCCTGACGCGCCGCACTGACTGCAGATTCCACCTGTGCCGCACTGGCACCCTGCCCTTGCCAGATCACTTCGGCGGTGGCCGGATTGGTCTTGCTCAGGGTTTCGCCGGCACCGGCCAGCCATTGTCCATTGATAAACAGGGTGCTCATACAGTCTCCTTGGGCGACAGCGCCACTACGCGCACATGCTCGCCTTCCTGCACGTTCAGGGCCTGCGCCTGTTCCGGTGTCAGGAAGAATTCATGGGTGGGTGCCGGAGCTTCGGCCAGAATGACCCGGAAGCCGGTCAGCGATGCATTCGACACCAGATAATGACAACGCTCGCCCGCCGGCAGCGGGTCAGCCAGCTTCACCGCCAGGGTGCGGCTTTCCTTCACCGCGCGGATTTCACTGGTATAGGCCTGCACGGTAGGACCGGCATCAAAAATGTCGACATAGCCTTCGTAGCGGAAACCTTCCGACTCCAGCATGGCGACCGCCGGACGGGTGTTGTCGTGGGTCTTGCCGATGACGGCCTGGGCATCTGCCGGCAGAAAATCCACATACACCGGATGCTTGGGCATCAGTTCGGCGACAAAGGCTTTCTGGCCAACACCGGTCAGGTAATCCGCTTCGGCAAAATCGATGGAGAAGAAGTGCCGCCCCAACCCTTCCCAGAAGGGCGAACGGCCTTCGGCGTCGGATACGCCGCGCATCTCCGCCACCACGGTTTTGCCGAACAGCTGCGGGAATTGCGCCAGAAACAGAAAGCGGCTCTTGGACAGCAGGCCGCCGTTGCGGTTGGCGCGGAAGTCCGGATGCAGGAACAAGGTGCACAGCTCGGAGTAACCGGTGTGGTCGTTGGACAGGAACAGGGTTTCGTGGCGCGAATACACCCCCAGCTCGTCCGAGGCATGCACAATGGTGCCCACGCGGTAGTTGTACCAGGGCTCTTTCAGGCCGACGGCAGCCTCCAGTGCGCAGATGCCGCCAACC
This sequence comes from Aquitalea aquatilis, assembly GCF_005155025.1. Lineage (NCBI taxonomy): Bacteria > Pseudomonadati > Pseudomonadota > Betaproteobacteria > Neisseriales > Chromobacteriaceae > Aquitalea > Aquitalea aquatilis. Next base: position 4,078,082 of record NZ_CP039731.1, read on the forward strand.
TGGCCGGTCTCGCTGTCTTCCAGTACGAACACATAGCCCTGATCGGCACGATCCAGCTCGCCAGCAAAGGACAACACCGAACGGCTGATGCGGCGCGACAGCCGCTCTTCATTCACCGGCAGCGAAGTCAGACCCACACCGGCGCTGCGCGCCAGATTCATCAGACCAGCCAGATCGCCATGGGCGATGGGACGGATAATCATCATGCTGCTTCTCCTCAGCCTTGCTGCAAACCGACGACGCGCACAGTGTCACCACTGCCCACACCCAGGGCCTGGGCCGCGTCGGGGTTGATGAAGGCCACGCCATCGACCACCGCCACCCGTATGGCTGCGGCGGCAAAGTCGCCTACCTGTTGATTGCATACCAGATGCACGCTGGCCTGGGCCGGCAGGCTGGCCGCCACCTCGACCGGATAGCAGCGATTGCGCTCCAGTGTCTGCAGGCGATCCAGCTCGGCAGTCAGCACGGCACCCCCATCGAAGATGTCGATGTAGTTGTCGGCCTCGAAACCCTCCGTGGTCAGCAACTGACAGGGCCGCTCGAAATTGGCATGAATCTGGCCGATGGCGTTTTGCGCATCATCCGGCAACAAGGGTACATAGATGGGGTAGCTGGGCATCAGCTCGGCAATGAAGGTCTTGCTGTGGCCGACAAAAGCCTGCTCCACCTGCAGGAAATCCATATTGAAGAAGCGACGGCCAATGGCGTTCCAGAATGGCGACTGACCGGCATCGTCGTGAATGCCCTGCATCTCGGCAATGATGCGCCGGCCAAAGCGCGCCCGTGCCGTGGCAACAAACAGCAGGCGGGCCCGCGACAGCAATTCGGCCGCAATGGGCTCCAGTGCAGCATCGGCATAAAAGCCACATAGCTGCACCATGCCGGTGAGGTCGTGGCAGATGTTCAGCACATGCACGCGGTTGTTCACCTTCAAGGTGCGCGAGGCATGGACGAAGGTTTCGCTGCGGTAGCTGTAAAAGGGCTCGTCAAAGCCGGCACAGGCGCTGATGGAGGCGGTGCCGACCACTTCGCCGGCCGACTCCAGCACGAACATATAATATTCGCTGCCGGTTTCGGCGGTGGCTTCAAACTCGAAGGACGACGCAGACTTCTGGATGCGTTCGAACAGCTTGTCGCGGTTATTGGGCAAGCTGGTCACACCGATACCACTGGCAACGGCCAGGCGTTCGATGGCCGGCAGATCGGCAGTGCGGACGGGGCGCACGATAAACATGGGAACCTCCCTCTGGGGGAAAGCCGCTACGCCGTAGCACAGGCGCAGCCGTACCCGCAGCCCCGGAAAAACCCGGGCTGCGGTATCTCTTGCTGGGGAAAACGGGCTTACTTGGCGGCGACGAGTTCAGCCACAGCAGCATCAAAGCGCTGCAGGGCTTCATCGATATCGCGCTCTTCCACCACCAACGACGGTGCCAGACGCACAACATTCAAACCAGCAACCAGCAGCAGCAGTTGATGCTTGCTGGCGGCGTTGACAAAGTCCTTGGCGCGGCCAGCATATTCATCAGTCAGCACGCAGCCAAGCAGCAGGCCCATGCCACGTACTTCCTTGAACACCTGATACTTGGCATTGATGGCATTCAGGCCATCACGCAGACGCTGGCTCTTGGCGCGTACGCCGTCCAGCACTTGCGGGGTGTTGACGATTTCGATGACCTTGAGCGCAACGGCAGCGGCCAGCGGGTTGCCGCCATAAGTCGTACCGTGGGTGCCCACGGAGAAGCTCTTGGCAATTTTATCGGTAGTCAGCATCGCACCCACCGGGAAACCGCCGCCTAGCGACTTGGCGCTGGACAGGATGTCCGGGGTCACACCGTATTCCTGATAGGCATACAGCGAGCCACTGCGGCCGACGCCGGTTTGCACTTCATCAAAAATCAGCAGGGCATTGTGCTGGTCGCACAGTTCGCGCGCAGCTTGCAGGAAAGCCTTGTCGGCCGGCAATACACCGCCCTCGCCCTGCACCGGTTCAATGACCACGGCGCAGGTCTTGTCGTTGATGGCTGCCTTGAGCGAATCGATATTATTGAATTCGAAGTGGCTGATGCCGGCCGGCACCGGGGCAAAGCCCTCGGTGTACTTGGGCTGGCCACCCACGCTTACCGTGAACAGGGTACGGCCGTGGAAGGAGTTCTTGCAGGAAATGATTTCATTCTTTTCCGGGCCGAAATGGTCGGCGGCGTACTTGCGCGCCAGCTTGAAGCAGGCTTCGTTGGCTTCGGCACCAGAGTTACAGAAGAAGGCACGGTCGGCAAAGGTGGCGGCAGTCAGTGCCTGTGCCAGTTTCAGCACCGGCTCGTTGGTGAACACATTGGACACATGCCACAGCTTGCCGGCCTGTTCGGTCAGCGCAGCCACCAACTCAGGGTGGCAATGGCCCAGCGAATTCACGGCGATACCACCGGCCAGATCAATGAATTCGCGACCATCCTGATCCCAGACGCGGGAGCCCAGGCCCTTGACCGGAATAAAAGCCGCCGGGCCGTAGTTGGGTACCATGACCTGGTCGAAATCAGCGCGGGTGATCGAATTGCTCATCTTTATAGTTCCCTTCCTGCAGAGTCCTCCGCTCCTGCCTGTGGTCCTGGGCAGAAAACGGCATTGTTATGATTTAATACGCTTGAAATGATTCTAATCGAATCACCAAGCCAACCCATATCCGGTTTGCGACATCAGCTTATAAAATTACTTGACCTATCTCAAAGCAGCCAAATCAGCACAATCCACATTTTTTTCAATCACTTGCAGCACATTCCACCGCTAGCGACCCGGCATTCCGGTCCGATAAGTCAATTTATCTGACCAACACTGCCGCAATGGCGACATGCAACAACAGCTTGCCGGCCAGCACTCCCCCGCCATGACCACCGCTACACAAGCAGCAAAAACCATCATGCCGGTACGCTACAGGCGTAAGAAAGCCCGCATTGCTGCGGGCTTTCTTGTTTCCGGCAAAGCGGAATTACTGCTGGGTTTTCAGACCAAAGGAGTCGGCGGTTTCGCGCGCTACCTTGGATTCATCTTCCAGCAGGGCCTTGATGGACAGGCGGATACGGCCACGATCATCCATTTCGATGGCCTTGACCTTAACGATCTGACCTTCCTTCAGATAGTCGGACACATTCTTGATGCGCTCGTTGGCGATCTGCGAAATGTGAACCAGACCATCTTTGCCCGGCAGGATGGAAACGATGGCGCCAACGTTGTTGTCGAGAATCTTCACCACGGTGCCTTCGTAGATCTTGCCTACTTCGACTTCAACGGTGATTTCCTCGATGCGCTTCTTGGCAGCTTCGGCACCTTCGCCGGAGATGGAAGCGATGGTGATGGTGCCATCTTCATCGATGTTGATCTCGGTACCGGTGTCCTTGGTGATGGAGCGGATGGTTTCACCACCCTTGCCGATCACTTCACGGATTTTCTCCGGGTTGATCTTCATCACGTACAGACGCGGAGCGTGGGCGGACAGCTCTTGCGGGCCATCCACGGCTTCCTTCATCAGACCCAGGATATGCTCACGGCCTTCCTTGGCCTGAGCCAGGGCAACCTGCATGATTTCCTTGGTGATGCCCTGGATCTTGATGTCCATCTGCAGCGCGGTGATGCCTTCGGCAGTACCGGCCACCTTGAAGTCCATGTCGCCCAGGTGATCTTCATCACCCAGGATATCGGTCAGCACGGCAAAGCGGTTGCCTTCCAGGATCAGACCCATGGCGATACCAGCCACATGCGCCTTCAGCGGCACACCGGCGGACAGCAGCGACAGGCAGCCACCGCAAACCGAAGCCATGGAGGACGAACCGTTGGACTCGGTGATTTCCGATACCACGCGCATGGAGTAACCGAATTCGGTTTCCGGCGGCAGTACGGCGATCAGCGCGCGCTTGGCCAGACGACCGTGGCCGATTTCACGACGCTTCGGCGGGCCCATGCGGCCGGCTTCACCGGTGGAGTACGGCGGGAAGTTGTAATGCAGCATGAAGCGTTCGGTATACTCACCGGCCAGCGCGTCGATGATTTGCTCATCTTGCTTGGTGCCCAGCGTGGTCACCACCAGACCCTGGGTTTCGCCACGGGTAAACAGGGCGGAACCATGGGTACGCGGCAGGACATTGCTGCGAATGCTGATCGGACGCACGGTGCGGGTGTCGCGACCGTCGATGCGCGGTTCGCCGGCCAGAATCTGGCCACGCACGATTTCCGCTTCCAGACCCTTGAAGATACCCTTGATCTCGTTAGCCTTCAGGGTGTCGGTTTCTTCATTGATCAGCGCAGCCTTGACGTCGCCCCAGGCTTCGTTGATGGCCACGGTACGGGCTTGCTTCTGACGCAGGCGGAAGGCTTCGGCCAGTTTGGCACCGGCAATGCCGCGCACCTGGGCGATCAGCTCTTCGTTCTGTACCGGAGCGGCCCAGTCAAACATCACCGGGTTCACTTCGTCAGCCAGTTCGTTGATGGCCTTGATGGCGGACTGCATTTGTTCGTGACCGAACACTACAGCACCCAGCATCACGGCTTCGGACAGTTCCTTGGCTTCGGATTCCACCATCAGCACGGCACGTTCGGTACCGGCAACCACCAGATCCATGGCGGAAGTCGCCAGTTCGGTCTTGGTCGGGTTGAGGATGTACTCACCGTTGGCGTAACCCACGCGGGCGGCACCGATCGGGCCAGCAAACGGCAGGCCGGAGATGGCCAGCGCGGCGGAAGCACCAATCATGGCCGGGATGTCGGAATCCACTTCCGGGTTCAGCGACAGCACGGTGGCCACGATCTGCACGTCGTGATAGAAGCCTTCCGGGAACAGCGGGCGGATCGGACGGTCGATCAGGCGGCTGGTCAGCACTTCCTTCTCGGACTGCTTGCCTTCGCGCTTGAAGAAGCCACCCGGGATCTTGCCGGCAGCGTAGGTACGCTCCAGGTAGTCAACGGTCAGCGGGAAGAAGTCCTGGCCCGGCTTGATATTTTTGCCGCCAACAACGGCTACCAGCACCACGGTTTCATCAACGGATACAATAACGGAGCCGGAAGCCTGACGCGCTACTTCGCCGGTTTCCAGGGTAACGGTCTGGTTACCATACTGAAACGATTTGGTAATTTTATTGAACACAGGGCATCCCTTAGTCAAAATATGTTTTTTCAAGCTGAAAACACAACGGGAACCCCTAAAAATTCAGACCGACCGCGATCAAAATTTCTAGAGGCTCCCCCCGTTGTCACAGTAATACAGCGTGCTTGAAGGCCAGCGTGAAAAAGTCGCAGACTTGCTGCGACTTTTTCAAACCTGAACCAATTACTTGCGCAGACCCAGACGGGCAATCACGGCGCGGTAGCTGTCAGCATCGGTGCGCTTGAGGTAGTCAAGCAGACGACGACGACGGCTAACCATTTTCAACAGACCACGACGGCTGTGGTGATCCTTGGTGTTGGCCTTGAAGTGCGGGGTCAGATCGTTGATACGAGCGGTCAGCAGTGCGATTTGCACTTCGGACGAACCGGTATCGCCTTCCTTGTGTTGGAAGTTTTTAACGATTTCTGCTTTTTGGGTGGCGGTCATTGCCATTTTGGGTAACTCCAAATCAGGTAAGGATCTTGCGATCCGACAAGTGCAGCGAGCCGGTTGCCCAACCCATCCGCACTTCGCTAGCAGGCTGCCTGTTTGACAGCCAGCAGTCTGATCGGGTGCAGCATGTCATCATCACGCACCTCGGCCAGACCAAGAAATTCCGCATTTACATCGCTGTAAACCCGGAAGCGCGTCATTTTCTCACAGTTGCTGGCAAAACGCACGGCCTGTCCATGAATAAAACGCCCGACCATGGCTTCATCCAGCGTGGTGGCAGGAAAATGTTGCACCAACACATCGGCAGGCAGCAGCAAAGCCTCGCGCCCGGCCATGTCCAGCGCTTCGACTGCCACCAGGGTGTGCGCCTCGGACAGCTGAAAGCCACCGGTGGTGGTGCGGCGCAAACCGGTCAGGTGGGCAGCACAACCCAGTGCCAGCGCAATGTCTTCTGCCAGGGTACGTATATAAGTGCCCTTGCTGCACAAAACATCGATCACCGCCTCGACACCGTCAAAGCTGATCAGCTTGAGCGAGTGGATGGTGATGCGGCGCGGCTCGCGATGGATTTCAATGCCTTCGCGGGCATATTCATACAGCGGTTTGCCCTGGTGCTTGAGCGCCGAATACATCGGCGGCACCTGGCTGATCTCGCCGACAAACTGCTGCATCACCTGCAGCAGGCCTGCCTCATCAAAGGCAATCGGACATTCACGAATGACATCGCCTTCGATGTCACCGGTCGTGGTGGCCGCACCAAAGCGCACCGTGGCGCGGTAACCCTTGTCCGCATCCAGCAGATAGGAGGAAAACTTGGTCGCCTCCCCCAGGCACATCGGCAACAGGCCAGTGGCCAGCGGGTCCAGCACGCCGGTATGACCGGCCTTGGCCGCATTGAGCAACCAGCGCGCCTTTTGCAGCGCATTATTGCTGGAGATATCGTAAGGCTTGTCGATCAGCAGCACGCCATCAATCTGGCGGCGGTTGCTGCGCGGCTTGCTCATTCCTCGCTACCTTCCTGCTCTTGTGTAGCCGTTGCGCTCTCGCCTTCACCTGCACTAAATTTCTCGGCATCTTCACGCGCCACCTGATTGATCAGGCTGGTCATGTGCATGCCGCGCGATACCGACTCGTCGTAGACAAAGTGCAGTTGCGGCGTGGTGAACATCTTGATGCTGCGACCCAGCTCGGAGCGCAGGAAACCGGCGGAGTGATCCAGCGCTTCCTGGCTGACTTCGCGGGTTTTTTCATCCATCACGGTGTAGAACACCTTGGCGTGCGAGTAGTCACGCGTCACCTGCACGGCGGTAATGGTGATCCAGCCCACGCGCGGGTCTTTCAGACCGGTGCGGACCAGTTCGGCCAACTCGCGCTGAATCTGCTCAGCAATACGGTCGGAGCGGGAGAAACCTTTTCTGGCTTTGGCCATGATTTCCATCCTGTCGGTATAAAAGCGGCCAACAGCCAGCCGGGCAGATACCCGGCCTTGTGTCAGCCGCCTTGAATGCAAAAGGCGAGCGCCTTCGAGCCTGAGCCCGAAGCGCGCCCGCCGGGGAGCTGCCGCTTACAGCGAGCGAGCCACTTCCACGATTTCGAAAGCTTCCAGTTGGTCGCCTTCCTGGATGTCGTTGAAGTTCTTCAGCATCAGGCCACATTCGTAACCCTGCTTCACTTCCTTCACGTCGTCCTTGAAGCGCTTCAGCGAGTCCAGTTCGCCGGTATGCACCACCACGTGGTTGCGGATCAGACGGATCGAAGCGCTGCGCTTGATCAGGCCGTCGGTCACCATACAACCCGCGATATTGCCTACCTTCGACACCGGGATCACCTGACGGATCTCGACGGTACCCAGGATTTGTTCCTTCTTCTCCGGAGCCAGCATGCCGGACAGGGCTGCTTTCACCTCGTCTACTGCATCGTAGATGATGCTGTAGTAACGGATGTCCACGCCTTCGTTTTCGGCCAGCTTGCGCGCAGCGGCGTCAGAGCGGGTGTTGAAGCCGATCACGATGGCCTTGGAGGCAATCGCCAGGTTGATGTCCGATTCCGAGATACCACCCACGCCGGAGTGCAGGATGCTGACACGCACTTCGTCGGTGGACAGTTTCTGCAGGCTGCCGGCCAGGGCTTCGTAGGAACCCTGCACATCGGCCTTGATGATGATGGACAAGGTTTGCACCTCGCCACCGCCATCGGCCATCTGGGCAAACATGTTTTCCAGCTTGGCGGCCTGCTGCTTGGCCAGACGTACGTCACGGAACTTGCCCGCACGGAACAGGGCGATTTCACGCGCCTTGCGTTCGTCGGTCAGCACCATGGCATCTTCACCGGCTTGCGGCACGTCGGACAGACCCAGAATTTCTACCGGGATGGCCGGGCCAGCGGTGTCGATGGCCTTGCCGTTTTCGTCCATCATGGCGCGAACGCGACCAAATGCCGTACCAGCCAGGACCACATCGCCCTTCTTCAGGGTGCCGGACTGAACCAGCAGCGTGGCAACCGGGCCACGACCCTTGTCCAGACGGGCTTCCACGATGATGCCCTTGGCCGGGGCTTCGATCGGTGCATTCAGCTCCAGCACTTCAGCCTGCAGCAGGATGGCTTCCAGCAGCGCATCGATGTTGGTGCCCTGCTTGGCAGAGACTTCGATGAACTGGGTATCGCCACCCCAGTCTTCCGGCACCACTTCGTGCGAAACCAGTTCCTGACGGATGCGTTCTACATTGGCACCCATCTTGTCGATCTTGTTGACCGCCACCACCATCGGCACCTTGGCAGCCTTGGCATGGTGAATGGCTTCAATGGTCTGCGGCATCACGCCGTCGTCGGCAGCCACGACCAGCACCACGATGTCAGTCGCCTTGGCACCACGGGCACGCATGGCGGTAAACGCTTCGTGACCCGGGGTATCCAGGAAGGTGATCATGCCGCGCGGGGTTTCCACGTGGTAAGCACCGATGTGCTGGGTAATGCCACCGGCTTCGCCCGCAGCCACTTTGGCGCGACGAATGTAGTCCAGCAGCGAGGTTTTGCCGTGGTCGACGTGACCCATGACGGTTACTACCGGCGGACGCGGCAATACAGCCACTTCCACTTCTTCGCCTTCCGGCTTTTCCAGGTAGGCTTCCGGATCATCCGCCTGTGCCGCACGCGGCTTGTGGCCCATTTCCTCCACCACGATCATGGCGGTTTCCTGGTCCAGCACTTGGTTGATGGTCACCATCATGCCCATCTTCATCAGGACCTTGATCACCTCGACGGCCTTGACGGCCATGCGGTGAGCCAGATCGGCGACGGAGATGGTTTCCGGCACCAGCACTTCATGAATGATGGGTTCAGTCGGGGCCTGGAAAGCATGCTGATTGTTCTGCTTGTGCTTGCCCTTGCCACCGCGGGATTTCCAGTCGCTGCCGGCATCGCCGCCCTTGGTCTTCAGACCACGGCCCTTCTTGCCTTCTTCCCAGCGCTCGTTACCCTTCTTGGCGCCGCCCTTCTTGGCATCCGGACGACCGGCTACCGTAGCAGGAACGACCGGAGCTCCCGGCGCTGCAGCCGGACGCGGGCCACGGTTGTCAGCACCAGCCGGACGCGGACCACGATTGTCGGCACCAGCCGGGCGCGGGCCACGGTTGTCACCAGCCGGACGCGGACCACGGTTGTCGCCAGCCGGGCGCGGGCCACGGTTGTCGCCAGCCGGACGCGGACCACGGTTGTCGGCACCAGCCGGACGCGGGCCACGCTCATCACGGCGCTCGTCGCTGCGCGCTTCAACCGGCTTCGGTGCTTCAACCGGCTTGGGAGCCGGTGCCGGTGCCGGTTGCTGGGCAGCCAGACGAGCAGCCTGACGGCGCTCTTCACGTTCGATCTTTTCGCGCATCAGCTCTTGCTGACGGGCACGGAAAGCAGCCTGACGCTTTTCTTCCGCTTCACGGGAGGCTACTTCTTCCGGCGACAGAATGGAGGCCACGGTGCGTACCGGAGCCGGAGCCGGCTTGGCAGCAGGTGCAGCTTCCTTGGCCGGGGCTTCCGCAACCGGAGCTACCGGTGCGGCGGGCTTGGATTCCACCTTGGGTTCAACCTTTACTTGCGGTTCCGGCTTTGCTTCCGGCTTGACTTCAGCCGGCTTGGTCTCTGCCGCCGGAGCGGGGGCAGAAACAGGTTCGGCGGCCTTGGCTACCGCAGCGGCAACCGGCGCAACTTCCGCCGGAGCAACTGCCGGACCATCTTCCGGGCGAACCACGACACGCTTCTTGCGCGTCTCCACTTTTACCGTACTACCGTCTGCGGTCTTGATTTCACTGGTGGACTTGCGGGTCAGCGTAATACGCGACTCATCACGGGCGCCATGCGAACGCTTCAGGTAGTCAAGAAGCTGGGATTTATCCTGCTCAGAGAGCGTATCATCCGGCGCGCGCTTGGCCACACCCGCTGCACGAAGCTGTTCCAGCAATCGTTCAGGCGTGAGGTTCAGCTCACCGGCAAACTGTTTTACATTCGTCAATACCATGCGTCTTCCCAAATTCCGTAAATACTTCCCGAAGAAGCCTTACTGGTTGAACCAGTGTTCGCGCGCTTTCATGATGATTGCACGTGCAGCTTCAGCTTCAATGCCGGTCATGTCCACCAGATCGTCGACGGCCAGATCGGCCAGATCATCTCGCGTGGACACGCCGTTTTCGGCCAACTTGCGAACCAGTTCGGCATCCAGACCCTCGATATCCTTCAGGTCTTCGGACACACCTTCGACTTTCTCTTCGGACGCAATGGCCTGGGTGAGGATGGCGTCACGTGCACGGCTACGCAGCTCATTCACCAACTCCTCGTCAAAACCGTCGATCTCCAGCATCTCGGCGATCGGCACATATGCCACCTCTTCCAGGGTGGCGAAACCCTCTTGCACCAGAACAGTGGCAGTTGCTTCATCCACGCTCAGGCACTTGACGAACAGATCACGCAATTGCGCGTCTTCCGCCTGGTGTTTCTCTTCCGCTTCGGTAACCGTCATGATGTTCAGGTACCAGCCGGTCAGCTCGGCAGCGAGCTTCACGTTCTGGCCACTGCGACCGATGGCCAGCGCCAGTTGGTCTTCCTCGACCACCACATCCATGCTGTGGTTGTCTTCGTCGATCATGATGCGGTTGACTTCGGCCGGGGACAGCGCGTTGATCACGAACTGTGCCGGCTCCGGTGCCCACAACACGATATCGATACGCTCGCCAGCCAGTTCCTGGGTCACGGCCTGAACGCGGGAGCCGCGCATGCCGATGCAGGTACCTTGCGGATCGATGCGGGCATCGTTGGCCTTGACGGCGATCTTGGCACGCAAACCGGCATCGCGGACGGCTTCCTTGATCTCCAGCAGGCCTTCTTCGATTTCCGGCACTTCCAGTTCGAACAGCTTGATGATGAACTGGCTGGAAGTACGCGACAACACCAGCTGCGGACCACGACCCATGCGGTCGATGCGCAGCAGGAAGGCCTTGACGCGGTCACCCACGCGCAGGTTTTCCTTCGGAATCATCTGATCGCGAGGCAGTACGGCTTCCAGCTTGCCGCATTCGATGATGGCATTGCCACGTTCGATACGCTTGATGGTGCCACTGACCAGATGTTCGCGACGCTGCAGGAACTCATTCAGCAGCTGTTCGCGCTCGGCATCGCGGATGCGTTGCAGGATGACCTGCTTGGCAGTCTGCGCACCGATGCGGCCGAATTCGACCGCTTCCATCGGCTGTTCGATCACGGCACCCACTTCGATGCGCGGATCATCATCACGCGCGTCGGTGATGGTGAGTTCACGGCTTTCGTTTTCGATCAGCTCGTTCTGCACCACCGTCCAGCGGCGGAAAGTCTGGTACTGCCCGGTATGGCGGTCGATTTCGACACGCACATCCATTTCGTCATCGGTAAACTTCTTTTTGGTTGCCGAAGCAAGCGCCATTTCAAGGGCGGAAAAGACCACGTCCTTGCTGACGTTCTTCTCGCTTGCCAGGGCATCAACCAGCAACAAAATCTCGCGACTCATGCATTCCTCCGAATTTTTGTCCTTATGCGTGGCGTCAGAGCCCGCCTCCGCTCAAAACTCAGGCTCTAGCCTGGCTTTGTCGATATTGGTCAGGGCAATTGCCACGATGCGGCCGCCGTCCACTTCCAGTTTGACGGCGCCATCTTCAACCCCAGCAAGACGACCGGCAAACTTCTTTTGCTGCTCGACCGGCATGCGCGTCTTGATCTTGGCAAGCTGTCCGGCAAAGCGCACGAAGTCGGCCTCTTTCTTGAGAGGACGATCCAGCCCCGGGGAGGAAACCTCGAGCCGTTCGTAATTAACGTTTTCAACCGTAAACAGACGGGTAAGGTGGTTGCTTACCAGCACACAGTCTTCCACCGTGATACCACCGGGCTTGTCCATAAACACGCGATAACCGCCACCCTGGGTCATTTCGAAATCGACCAGCTCATAGCCTAGACCTGGCAGGGTGTTTTCCAGCAGCAAACGAACATCCATTGCTTCTTTCCACAAATAAAAAATGGGCGAAACGCCCATCCCTAAACATCGCGATTGTAACCCATTCCCGCGAAAAAGAAAACCGAAGCCTGTCAAGCCCCTACCCGCCGCCACAGCGCGCAGGTCCTGCGCTTTGCGCGAGTTTTTTACATACTGTAAATTAGCCGCAACCCGACGAAGTGCGGGTATATAAGAACGGGCGCAATGCCCGGTCGAAAATTCAGAAACAAATATATAGAAGACGCTCGCCTGCACGACAACTGCCGGCGCGGCACTCTCGAATCAGCACGATGGAGAAACCCTAAGATATGGAAAAGGTTTGGCTAAAGAATTACCAGCCGGGGGTACCACACGAGATCGACATCAACCAGTTCCAGTCGATTGTTGAGGTGTTTGATCGCAGCGTAACGAAGTTCCGCGACCGGCCAGCCATGGCCAATATGGACAAGGTGCTGAGCTATGGCGAGCTGCAAACGCTGACCGTGCAGTTTGCGTCCTTCCTGCAAAACACGCTGAAGCTGCAAAAAGGCGACCGCGTGGCCGTGATGATGCCCAATCTGCTGCAGTATCCGGTGGCCGTGTTCGGCACGCTGCGTGCCGGCGGCACCGTGGTCAACGTCAATCCGCTGTACACCCCGCGCGAACTGGAACACCAGCTCAACGACTCCGGTGCCGAAACCATCGTCATCCTGGAGAACTTCGCCAATGTGCTGCAAGACGTGATCGGCCGCACCAAGGTCAAGAACGTCATCATTGCGTCGATTGGCGACATGCTGGGCTTCCCCAAGCGGCTGCTGGTGAACTTCGTGGTGCGCAAGATCAAGAAGATGGTGCCGGCATGGCAACTGCCCGGCCACATCGGCTTCAACGACGCCCTGGCAGCGGGTGCATCGCATAGCTTCAAGCCGGTACAGATCGGCCATGAAGACATCGCCTTCCTGCAATACACCGGAGGCACCACCGGCATCTCCAAGGGTGCCATGCTGGTCCACCGCAACATCATTGCCAATATGCTGCAGGCCGGCAGCTGGGTGAAGCCGGCGGCGCGCGAGGGGCAGGAAGTCATCATCACCGCCCTGCCGCTGTACCATATCTTTTCGCTGACGGCCAACCTGATGGTGTTCACCGAATTGGGCGCGCTGAATATCCTGATCACCAATCCGCGCGACATCCCCGGCTTTATCAAGGAGATCAAGAAATACCGCGTCACCGCCATGACCGGGGTGAATACCCTGTTCAACGCGCTGCTGAATAATCCGGATTTCCTGACTGTCGATTTCTCCAGCTGGCGCTTGGCACTGGGTGGGGGCATGGCGGTGCAAAAGGCCGTGGCCGACAAATGGAAACAGGTCACCGGCGTCACTCTGGCCGAAGCCTATGGCCTGACCGAAACCAGCCCCGCTGCCTGCATCAACCCGCTGGACATCAAGGCCTACAACGGCACCATCGGCCTGCCCGTTCCCTCCACCGATATTGAAATCCGTGGTGCGGATGGCCAGGCGCTGCCGCAAGGTGAGCAGGGTGAGCTGTGCATCCATGGCCCGCAAGTGATGAAGGGCTACTGGAACCGACCGGACGAAACGGCCAAGATCATCGACGAGCGCGGCTTCCTGGCCACCGGCGACATGGCCATGGTGACACCGGAAGGCTTCGTCAAGCTGGTGGACCGCAAGAAGGACATGATTCTGGTATCCGGCTTCAATGTTTACCCCAATGAAGTGGAAGACATCATCGCCAGCCACCCCGGCGTGCTGGAAGTGGCCTGCATTGGCATACCGGACGACAAGTCCGGCGAGGTGGTCAAGGTATTCGTGGTGAAAAAAGACCCGACCCTGACGGAAAAAGATGTCATCCACCATTGCCGGGAAAACCTGACCGGCTACAAGGTACCCAAGATGGTGGAGTTCCGCAGCGAACTACCCAAGACCAATGTCGGCAAGATCCTGCGCCGCGCACTGCGCGACCAGGAGGTCGGCAAACAGGCCTGAGCCAGCCAAGCCCGCCCCGGCGGGCTTTTTTCTTGCTGTCGCTCGTCGCCGACTGCAGGCACAATACGGCTATAACAAGGACAGTGTGCCGTCCGCCACAACACATCTCTTGTCTATCGGGAATACCAACCATGCTGATGCTGCCGTTCTTCAAGCTGATGGCCGACAAACAGGCCAGCGACATCTTTTTCACCGCTGATGCACCGCCACAGATCAAGATCGACGGCGTGACCCTGCCCATCAACGACAAGCCGCTGTCCGCCGACATCGTGCGCCAGCTGGCCTACAGCCTGATGAACGAGGTGGAAATCGCCACCTTCGAGCGCGAACTGGAAATGAACTTCGGCCGTCTGGTCGACACCCTGGGCAACTATCGCGTCAACATCTTCAAGCAACGCGGCACGGTGGCCATGGTGGTGCGCTTCATCCGCCCCAGGATTCCGTCGCTGGCCGAGCTGAACCTGCCAGACAAGCTGCAGGAACTGGTCCTGCAAAAGCGTGGCCTGATCATCGTGGTGGGTGCCACCGGCAGCGGTAAAAGCTCGACCGTGGCCTCCTTGCTGGAGCATCGCAACCAGACGCAGTCCGGCCACATCCTGACCGTGGAAGACCCGATCGAATTCGTTTACCGCCATCAAAAATCCATCGTCAACCAGCGTGAAATTGGCGTGGACACCTTCTCCTATCAGAACGCCCTGAAGAACGCCATGCGCGAAGCGCCGGACGTACTGATGATCGGCGAGGTCCGCGATGCGGAAACCATGACCCACGCCATCAATTACGCGCAGTCCGGTCACCTGTGCCTGAGCACCCTGCACGCCAACAACAGCTATCACATGCTGAACCGTGTCATCAGCATGTTCCCGACGGAAAGTCGCAATGCCTTGCTGATGGACCTGTCGGTCTCCTTGCGCGCGGTGATTTCGCAGCGCTTGATTCCCACCAAGGACGGCAAGCAGATCCCGGCGCTGGAAATCCTGATCAATACCCCGCACATCGCCGAGCTGATCCGCAACGGCGACGTGGACCAGATCAAGGAAGCCATCGAAAACAGCATGAGCGAAGGCGCGCAGACTTTCGAGCAGTCCTTGTTCCGGCTTTATCAGCAAGACCGCATCCTGCTGGACGACGCCTTGAAAAATGCCGACTCGCCCACCAATCTGTACTGGCTGATCAACCATGCGCAGAACAAGCAGACCGAAGCGCAAACCGCCAGCAAGCAACAGCAGGAGCGGCAGGACAGCGACAACACGGCCACCAGCTTTGACGGATTCACCCTGGATTTATAAAACAAGCACACACACATGATCACCCTCTACGGCATCCCCAATTGCAATACGGTCAAGAAAGCCCGCCAGTGGCTGACCGAACACCAGATCGACTACGTGTTTCACGACTTCAAGAAACAGGGCGTCAGCGCCGCGCAGCTGCAAGGCTGGATAGACGCCATCGGCCTGGACAAGCTGATCAACCGCCAGGGCACTACCTGGCGCGGCCTGAGCGAAGAACTGAAAGCACAGGCGGCCAGCGCAGCCGGTGCCATCGCCATCCTGCAAGCACAGCCCTCCATCATCAAGCGTCCGGTACTGGAGCGCGCCGGCACCGTCAGCGTGGGCTTTAACGAAGCGCAATGGGCCGCGGAGTTCGGCGCATGAGCAAAACACTAGACCTCACCTGCGAACTGATCCGCCGCGACTCGGTGACCCCGCGTGATGCCGGCTGCCAGCCGCTGCTGGCCGAGCGTCTGCAGGCGCTGGGTTTTGTCATTGAAAACATGCGCTTTGGCGATGTGGACAATCTGTGGGCGCGCCGTGGCAATAGCGGCCCGCTGCTGTGCTTTGCCGGCCATACCGACGTAGTGCCGAGCGGCCCGACCGAACAGTGGGACAGCCCGCCGTTCGAGCCGCGCCAGCGCAATGGCCTGTTGTACGGCCGGGGTGCGGCCGACATGAAAGCCTCGCTGGCTGCCTTCATCACCGCCATCGAAGCCTTTGTCGCCGATCACCCGCAGCACAGCGGCAGCATCGCGCTGCTGCTGACCTCGGATGAAGAAGGCGTGGCCACCGATGGTTCGGTCAAGGTAGTGGATACGCTGGAAGCACGCGGCGAGCTGATTGATTACTGCATCGTCGGCGAACCCACGTCGGACCAGCTGCTGGGCGACACCATCAAGAATGGCCGCCGTGGCTCGCTGTCCGGCCGGCTGGTGATCCACGGCATCCAGGGCCACATTGCCTATCCGCACCTGGCCAAGAACCCGGTACACCTGATGGCCCCGGCACTGGCCGAGCTGGCCAGCACCGAGTGGGACCAGGGCAATGATTTCTTCCCACCCACCAGCTGGCAGGTATCCAACATCCACGCCGGCACTGGCGCGGTGAACATCATTCCCGGCCTGTGTGAAATCCGCTTCAATTTCCGTTTCAGCCCGGAAAGCACGGTGGAGTCGCTGAAAGACCGCGTGCACGCCATTCTGGATCGCCACGGCCTGGGCTATGAACTGCACTGGTCGCTGTCCGGCATGCCTTTCATCACCGCCCCTGGCGCACTGACCGATGCCCTGAGCAGCGCCATCCGGCAGGTCACCGGGCAGACTGCAACGCTCTCCACCACCGGCGGCACATCAGATGGCCGCTTCATCAAGCGCATCGCGCGCGAGCTGGTGGAATTCGGTCCGGTCAATGCCACCATCCACAAACTGAACGAGTGTGTGGAAGTGGCCCACCTGGAACCATTGGCGGAAATCTACCAGCGTACGCTGGAACAGCTGCTGCCAGACTGAAACCTCCCCCGGCCAGCACCGGCCTATGGCTGCGACCTGGCCGGATAGCACAGCGGGCAAGCCGGATTAGCGCATTTCAGCGCGTACTTGTTAAGCAGGCTATGCAACTGGCCGGAGGCATCGAGACATTGGTATTGCCCGGCGGCGGCCGGCTGCACCACCGCAGCGGGCTCTGTCTGCTGTGGCGGCCAGGCTGGCCGCTTGCGTGCCAGCAAGCAGCAGGAATGACACGCCGTAGTCATTCGCTTGTGTCATGATTTGCTCACCTTGTTTCGGCCCATCATCCCGGCCAGTGTAGCATTGCCGACACAGCCAGCCGCCCTGATCGCCCCTGACCCCGGAATATGAAAACGCCAGCCACTCTCCCACCTGTTTCTGCCGACCGCCGTCACGAGCGGCAAAGTCGTGCAGGCAGCCTGCTGGCCATGCTGGCGGCTCTGGGCAGCCTGCTGTGCAGCCTGTTGCTGGCCGAGTGGCCGGCACGCCTGTTGTGGCTGAGCCATGCCGCCACACTCGGCCTGCTGGCCGGTCTGCTCAATGCGGCTGCCAGCCGGGCGGGCTGGCGCCGTCGCCGTCAGGGTGCTGCCGCGCTACCGCTACTGGCTTTCACCCGGCCCACCTGGCTTGGCATGCGTCCGCTCCGCAAGGCTGCCGCCAGACAGCAAAACCAGCCACTGCGCCGCTTGTTGCTGTGGCCGCGACTGCGGCGATTGATCGGCCGTCACACTGGCTGGCCGGTGATCTGGCAGGCGCTGGGCAGCCTGCTGGCTGTATTGCTGTCTGTGCTGCTGGTGCAGGCCGAGCTGAGTGCTGGACTCATTACCGGCATCAGCCGTCAGTCCTTGTTAATGCCGGGGCTGTGCGGACTGCTGGCTGCCTTCGTCTGCCTGCTGCTGGAGCGGAGGCTGGCACAGGAAAACACTGCCGACTGGCCGGAAGCCCCGCTGCTGCTCAAGCTGTCACGCGCCATCATTCTCGCCCTGCTGCTGCCTGCGCTATGCGGATTCGGCCTGATGCTGGGCCTGGACTGGCTATTGCCCGGCCTGCAGCTAGCCGGCTACTGGACCTTGCTGCTCAGCGCCGAACTGCTGCTGCGCGCCCTGCTGAGCGGATTTCGCCCCTATCACCGGCAGCAGGCAGCGCCGCCCGCCTTCAATAGCCTGCTGGCCTCGCTCATGCAGCGCAGCAACCCGGCCCAGCGGCTGCGTCAGCAGCTGCAACAGGGGCTGGGGCTGGAATTGCGCCATAGCTGGGCACTGCGTTTTCTCGGCAGCGCCCTGCGCCCGCTGGCTGCCGGCTTGCTGTTATGCGGCTGGCTGCTGAGCAGCCTCAGCATCATCGGCACCGACCAGCGCGGCATCTATCAGCGCTTTGGTGCCGCCGTGGCCGTATGGCAGCCCGGCCTGCACCTGGGCCTGCTGTGGCCGCTGGGCCGCGTCAGCTATATCGAGAATGGTCAGGTCCATCAGCAGGCCAGCACCCTGCTGCAGAACGAAGACGATGGCGGACAAAACAGCCCCGCCAGCAATAACCGCCTGTGGGATGACCAACACCGCGCCGAGAGCATGCAGCTGATTGCCAGTGGCCGTGGCAGCAGCCAGTCCATCCAGCTGATGGGGCTGGATGTGCGGCTGGTCTACCGCCAGGGGCTGCGCGATGAGGACGCGCTGGCGCTGTACCGGCTGGCCGATGCGCCGGCCCTGCTGCACAGCCTGGCCGAGCAGACCATGCTGCATTACTTTGCCGGCCAGCAACTGGATCAGCTGCTGGGTGAAGGGCTGTCGGCCACCGCCGTGCAACTGCGAAACCGGATACAGCAGCAGCTGGACCGCTCCGCCGCCGGCATCGAGCTGCTGGCCGTGGTGATTCAGGCCATTCACCCACCGGCCGCCGCCGCCAATGCCTATCATGGCGTGCAGGCCGCGCAGATTCTGGCCCAGGCCAATGTGGCGGCCGAGCGTGCCCAGGCGGTGCGCAGCCATAGTGCCGCCGTGCAGGCCGCCCTGCAACAGAGCGCCGCTGCCAGTGCCGCCGCTGCCGAGCAACTGGCCACCAGCCGCGTCGATGCCATTGCCTTTCAGGCCGACCGGCAGGCTTACCAACTGGCCGGCCAAACCTTTTTGCTGGAACGCTATCTGCATGCACTGGCGCATGGGCTGAGCCACACCCGACCGCTGATCATCGACCACCGCATTCAGGCCGCCGAGCTGCCCACCATCGACCTGCGACCGCCCGGCAGCACGCTGGCCCTGCCCGATGCCGCACTCAAGCCGCCGCCCATTGCTACCGAGCCTGCCGCCCGTGCGGCGGTGCCGCGCCCCTGAGGAGTCCGAGTTGGACCATTCCGCTCACCATCATCACCCCACCACGCCGCCCCTGCCACGCCGCAGCCTGCTGTGGCGGCAACTGGCCGGCCTGGCCGTGCTGCTGCTGGCCGCCCTGTCCTGCTGCCTGCTGCAAGTGCACTCCGGCGAAGCCGTGGTCATCACCCGTTTTGGCGACCCGGTACGCGTGCTGCTGCAACCGGGCCTGGCATGGCGGCTGCCGCCGCCGCTGGAAAGCGCCATCACTGTCGACCTGCGCCTGCGCACCACATCCAGCGGTCTGCAGGATGTCGGCACCCGTGATGGCCTGCGCGTCATCATGCAAAGCTATGTGGCCTGGCAAGTGCCGGCCGATGCCACCCACATCACCCGCTTCTTGCGTGCGGTACAAAACCAGCCGGAAGAAGCCTCGCGCCAGATTGCCACCTTTGCTGGCTCAGCCATGGAAACCGGCAGCAGCGGTTTTGCCCTGTCCAGCCTGGTCAATACCGATGCCAGCCAGTTGCGCATCAGCCAGTTAGAACAGCTGCTGCGCCAGCAACTGGCCCCGCAACTGCTGGCCAGTTATGGCTTGCGGGTGGTGGATGTCGGGCTGGAACGGCTGACGCTGCCAGCCGTCACGCTGGACGCCACCGTGGCGCGCATGCGCGCCGAGCGCGACACCATCGCAGCGGAACGCACGGCCAGCGGCAATGAAGAAGCCGCCGCCATCCGCGCCAATGCCGCACGCGATGCACGCATCCGCCAGGCCGATGCCAGCGTGGCCGCCGCCCAGATCGAAGCTGGCTCACGGGTGGAGGCCGCCCGCATCTACGCCGATGCCTACCAGCGCGCACCGGATCTGTACAAGACACTGCGCTCACTGGATACCCTTAACAACGTGGTCAACAGCTCGACCCAGCTGGTATTGCGCACCGATGCCGCCCCCTTCCGCGCGCTGGTGGACGGCCCGCCGGGGCTGGCTGCCAGCAAGAGTGCAAAGGGGCGCTGATGCCGACCGCCGAGCACACCGCCAGCCCGCTGGAACAATCACTGCGCCTGAGCTACCGCCTGCTGCTGGCCATCACCCTGCTGGCCGGCCTGGCCTGGCTGTTTGGCCATGTACGGCCGATAGCGGCCGATAGCCAGGCCGTTGTCCTGCGCTTTGGCGCGGTCGAGCGGGTGCAGCGCGCCGGGCTGTTGCTGGCCTGGCCCAGCCCGATCGAGGAAATCCTGCTGCTGCCCGCCGGCGAACGGCTGCAACAGCGCCAGATCACCGGACTGGCCCGCAACGCGCATGCGCTGGCACTGGATGGTGCCGGCACCTCGCTGCGCCAGATGGGCGACGCGCTGGCTGGCTCGGGTTATCTGCTGAGCGGCGATCTGGGTGTGGTGCAACTGAATGCCACGGTCTACTACCAGATTGACGATGCCATGGCCTATGCCGTGCAGGGCGAACAGGCGCTGCCGGCGCTGGACCGGCTGGTCAGTGCCGCCGCGCTGCAACTGAGTGCCGGACGTGACCTGGACAGCATTCTGGTCAGCCGTGGCAGTACCGCATCCGGCCAACTGGCCATGCAACGGGAACGGCTGCGCGCCGAACTGGTGGCTGCCGCCAATCAGCGCCTGCAGTCGCTGCGCCAGCGTGGCGTGGCGCTGGGTATCCGCATCGTGCGCATCGACCTGCTATCCGTTCTGCCACACCAGGCCCAAGCCGCTTTTGATGCGGTACTGACCGCCGACCAGACCGTGGAGCGGCAACTGGCCCTGGCGCGCACCGCTGCCGCCCAGCAACAGCAACAGGCCAGTGCCGCCGTCAGCAGCATTCTCAACAACGCCCACGCCCACGCCAATGAACGGCTGGCACTGGCACGCAGCGAAACCAGCGAGATCAGCGCACTGGCCAGCCACATGCAACAACCCGACGGCCCGGAGCTGCTGCGCCAGCTCTACCGCAACCGGATTCAGGGCGTACTGACCAAGGCCGGCCAGCTCACCACCATCGCCCCGGACAGCAGCGGCCGGCTGATCCTGCCCGGAGTACGGCCATGAGCTTGTGCTGCACACCCGGCGGCAAAGACCTGCTCAGCCCGGCCGAACAACAGGGGCTGCGCCGGCAACTGCTGCTGGCCATGAGCGCCGTCGGCCTGTTGCTGCTGGCCGCCTGCTGGCAGTTCGGCGTGGACAATGGCAGCGCCCTAGCGCAATGGCTGACCGCCGCCGCCGCCCTGCTGATGGCCGGGCCAGCCTTGCGTGCAGCCTGGCGCAGCCTGCAACACCCCGACCTGCACGGCATGACCGACCTGCTGGTGGCCCTGGCCATCATCGGTGCCTGGGCCTGCGGCGATCTGCTCAGCGCCGCCCTGCTTCCCATCCTGATGGTGCTGGGCCATGTACTGGAAGAACGCAGCCTGCTGGGTTCACAAGAGGCCATCCAGGCGCTGTCCACGCTGACCCGCAGTCGTAGCCGCCGCCTGCTGGCCGATGGCAGCTACGAGGACATCGACAACAGCCAGCTGCGTAGCGGCGACTGCGTGGAAGTCCGCGCCGGCGACCGCATTCCGGCCGACGGCATGGTGCGTCAGGGACACTCCAGCCTGGACACCTCGGCCATCACCGGCGAATCCTTGCCGCAGGATGTGACTGTCGGCAGCCAGGTGTATGCCGGGGCGGTGAATCTGCAAGGCCTGCTACTGGTGGAAATCAGCCAGGTGGGCGAGCAGTCGGCACTGGGCCGCATCACTGCCTTGATGCGCGAGGCCGAAATGGCCAAGCCGCCGATTACCCGGCTGGTGGAAGGCCATGCCGGCGCTTATCTGGGCCTGGTACTGGCGCTGGCAGCGCTCAGCTGGTTTATCAGCCGCGATACCCAGGCCATGCTGGCCGTGCTGGTGGCCGCCTGCCCCTGCGCGCTGGTGCTGGCGACACCGGCAGCAGCCGTCGCTGGCGTGGCCGTGGCGGCACGCCATGGCATCCTGATTCGCGGCACGGCTTTTCTGGAAGAACTGGCCGATGTCTCCTCGCTGGTCATCGACAAAACCGGCACCCTCACCAGCGGCCAGCTCAGCCTGCAGCGGGTGGAGCTGCTTGACGTCACTCCGGGGCCGGACATCCACCTGCTGGCCGCCAGCCTGGGGGCCAGCAGCAGCCATCCGGTCAGCCGGGCGCTAGCCGCGCTGGCCGACACCCAGCCGCTGCTGCCGCTGACTGCCGTGCAGGAGATGGCCGGCATGGGCTTACAGGCCGATACCGCATGGGGGCAGGCCGTGCTGGGCCGGCCTGCCCTGTTGCAGCAGATGGGCATCAGCCATCTGCCACCGGCGCGTGGGGCGGCTTCGCTGGTCGGGTTGGCGCTCGATGGCCGCTTGCTGGCCTGGTTTCATCTGGCAGACACCCCACGCCCGGAAGCAGCAGAAGCCATGCGCCAGCTGCGGCAGCTGGGCCTGCAGCGCCAGCTTCTGCTGACCGGCGACCACGCCGCAGCGGCCGAGCCGCTGGCACAGGCGCTGGGTATAGAACGCGTAGTCGCCCAGGTTTTGCCGGCAGGCAAGCTGGCCGCGGTACAGGCGGAAATCAGCGCTGCTTACCGCCCGCTGGTGGTGGGCGATGGCATCAATGACTCGCTGGCGCTCAAGGCCGGTGCCGTCGGCATTGCCATGGGGGCCAATGCTGCCGATATCGCGGTGGCCGCCGCCGACGTGGTGTTGATCAGCAAGGATCTGCGCCGGCTGGCCACCGCCATCCGCCTGAGCCGGCAGTGTCGCCGCACCCTGACGTTCAATGTGGCACTCGGCCTGGGCTGGACCGGCCTGCTCACCCTGCTGGCGGCGCTGGGCCTGCTCGGTTCGGCCGGGGTATTGCTGGCGGCACTGCTGCATAACCTGAGCAGCCTGCTGGTGATGGCCAATGCCGGACGGCTGCTGCGTTTTCAGGACAGCCTGCCAACACTGGCCGCCCCGCCCGGCACAATATGAAGACAGACCGCACATCATGCCGCTGCTGGCGCAAGCCTGCAGCTTTGCGTCCCCGGCATGAATGCCAAGCGGCTCCCGCTGACTTACCATAAGGCCACCATGGAACTCGAAATCGCCAAAATCTTTATCGCCCTGCTGGTGCTGGTTAATCCGCTGGGCGCCATTCCCATCTTCATCAGCCTGACGCCCAACGCCAGCCAGCTGGAGCGCAAGCGCATTGCCAAAACCACCACGCTGGCCGTGGCGGTGGTGCTCTGCCTGTTTGCCGTGGTGGGCGAAACCCTGCTGCACTTTCTGGGTATCAGCATTGGTTCTTTCCAGGTAGGTGGCGGCTTGCTGGTGATGCTGATTGCCATCGCCCTGATGAACGCCCAGCCTGCACCAACCAAAACCACCCAGGAAGAACGATCGGAAGCCGAAGCCAAGACCAATATCGCGGTCGTGCCACTGGCCATTCCGCTGCTCACCGGCCCCGGCACCATTTCCACCGTCATCATTTATGCCTCCACCGCCCACTCCTGGGTGCAGGTGGTGTATCTGCTGATCAGCAGCCTGCTGGTGGCGGTGACCTGTTATGGCGCACTGGTACTGGCCTCGCCCATCAGCCGTCTGCTGGGCCAGACCGGCATCAATATCGTCAACCGGGTGATGGGCATGCTGCTGGCGGCGGTGTCGGTGGAGATCATTGTCGACGGGCTGTACCGGCTGTTTCCGCAGCTGTCGCGCTAAGAGCGGCTAACAAAATAGCGTAGCGTCCCTGGGGCAAGGCGCGCCGACGCAGGCAGTACACAAAGTACGGCAAGGAGGCGCAACGCAGCAGCAGGTTTTTTGTTAGCAGCTCTAAACCACCCGCCAGATCACCGCCCCTGGCCGGCTTGATCTGGCGCAAACCATCTGTATCGAATCTGTCATCACCCGGCCATGACAAGCCTTTGACATGACAGATCAAATCATTGATATACAAAGAATATCCGGCATCTGTACATACAAACAGACAGACAACTGTGCATTGTCTGTCATGGTAACAGCGCCTACAAAGTGCGGGTTAACTTCTCGGTGCCTGCGCCATGACTCCGTCCATTCCCGTCAAGATTTACCCCCGTCTCACCAGTGGCCGCTTCAACAACCTGCGGGTGTTGCTGGTCATCCTTACCCAGCTGGTTTTCCTCGGCCTGCCCTGGCTGCGCTGGAATGAGCGCCAGGCGGTGCTGTTTGATCTGGATCGCCACCAGTTTTTCATCTTTGGTGCCAGTTTCTGGCCGCAAGACTTTGTTTATCTGGCAGCCTTGCTGGTGCTGTGCGCGCTGGGCTTGTTCTGGTGGACCACGCTAGCCGGGCGACTGTGGTGCGGCTATTCCTGTCCGCAAACCGTCTACACCCAGATCATGCTGTGGATAGAGCGGCTGGTATTGGGCGACCACAAGGCCAGGCGCAAGCTGGATGCCGCGCCCAACAGTGCGGGCAAACTGCTGAAAAAGGGCCTGGCCCACGGCCTGATGCTGCTGTTTTCGCTGTGGACCGGTTTTACCCTGGTTGCCTACTTCACCCCGGCCACCGAGCTGGCCAGTAGCCTGTGGCAGGGGCAACTGGGGCCGTGGGAAAGCTTCTGGCTGCTGTTTTATGCTGTCTTCACCTACACCCTGGCCGGGCTGCTGCGGGAAAAAGTGTGCACGCATATGTGCCCTTATGCCCGCTTCCAGGGTGCCATGTTCGACCGCGACACGCTGATCATTTCCTACGATGGCCAGCGCGGCGAACCGCGTGGCAAGCAGGCTGACAAATCCGGCGGCGGCTGCATCGACTGCGGCATCTGCGTGCAGGTTTGCCCCACCGGCATCGACATTCGCAACGGCCTGCAATACGAGTGCATCGGCTGCGCCGCCTGCATCGATGCCTGCGATCAGGTGATGGACCAGCTGCATGCCCCACGCGGGCTGATCCGCTACACCAGCGCCGCGGCACTGGAAGGCCAGCCGGACATCAAACCGGCCTGGCGTCGCCCGCGTGTGCTGTTTTACAGCAGCCTGCTGCTGGGCATCAGCGTGCTGTCCGTGGTGAGCTTTCTCAACCGCATTCCGTTCAAGGCAGACATCCTGCGCGACCGCGCCACCCTGGTGCGGGAAACCGACGATGGCTGGCTGGAAAACAGTTACAGTGTGCGGCTGATCAACAGCAGCGAGCTGCCACAGCGCTTCGTCATCAGCGTGGAAGGCCTGCCGGGCATCCGGCTGGCGACGGCCAACCGGCCGGTGGCACTGGCGGCTACCGCCACCGAAACCATAGGCTTGCGGGTGCAGGTGGAGCCGCAGTACGCTGCCAAGGGCGCGCATGACATCCGTTTTGTCATCCGCTCGCTCGACCAGCCCGGCCATGTGCTGCAGGAAAAAAGCAGCTTTATCGGCGACTGAGCCCCACACCATGCGAGTCATTCATTCATGAGCAAAACCCTGCAGCTGGCACAATTGTTCCGCCATGCCATCGAACAGGGCCAGCTGCGCGCCGGCGACCGCCTGCCCTCGCTGCGCCGGCTGTGCCAGGACCACGGCGTCAGCCTCACCACGGCCCAGCGCGCCTATGCCGAACTGGAAAGGCAAGGCTTGCTGCAAGCACTGCCGCGCTCCGGTTTTCGCGTCTGCACACCGGCAGCCTCCTTGCGCCCGGCCGAACCGGCAACCGACGGCGTGCTGCGCATGGAGCACCTGACCACCGCCCTGCCCATGCCCTGGGGCTGCCCCTTCATCAACCCGGCACTGATCAACACCACCCAGATGAACCGTGCCCTCAGCCGGGCGCTGCAAGACTACCGCGCCGCGCTGTCCAGCACGCCGATAGAAGGCTTCGAGGGTTTGCGCCGCGAACTGGGCCTGCATTATCTGAGCCAGGGCATTACCCTGGCCGGCGACGAACTGCTGATTACCTGCGGCGGCATGGAAGCGCTGACGCTGGCCATGCGCGCGGCGGTCAGCGCCTCTGGCAGCCACAGCATGGTGGTGGTGACGCCGGCCTTTCCGGCGGCGCTGGACCAGTTGCGCCATCTGGGCATCAGCATGCTGCCACTGGCGCTGTCCGAGCAGGGCAGCCTGGATCTGGACGCACTGGAGGCCCTGCTGCAAGAAGAACGCCCAGCCGGCATCGTGCTGATGGCCAATTTCCAGCACCCGACTGGTCTGTTGCTGCCGGAAGCACAAAAGCGCGCACTGGTGGCACTGGCCGAGCGCCACCGCGTCTGCATCATCGAGGACGACACCTACCGCGAGCTGTATTTCGGCGCGCAGGGCGTACCGCCGTTAAAGGCTTACGACCGCCACGGCACGGTGCTGCACTGCTCGTCCTTCAGCAAATCGCTGGCTCCCGGCTACCGGGTAGGCTGGATCGCTGCCGGGCGGCTGAGCAATACCGTGCGCGGGCTGAAACTGTGCAGCTCGCTCGGCACGCCGCTGCCCAGCCAGATGGCACTGGCGCGGCTGCTGGCTTCCGGCCAGCACGGCGACATGCTGACACGGCTGCGGGCCAGCTTGCGCAGCCGGCGCGATGCCATGCAGGAACAGATCAGGGAGAGTTTTCCGCCAGGCAGCCGGCTATTGCAGCCGGAAGGCGGTTATTTTCAGTGGGTGATCCTGCCCGAGGGGCTGGATTGTGCGGCGCTCTTGCCCATGGCCATCGAGCAAGGCATTCACTACGCGCCATCGACGCTGTTCTATCCGCAACACGGGCCGGCCAATGCATTGCGGCTGAACTTCAGCTTTTTCGATCCGCTGCACCAGCGCGAGGGCATCGCGCTGCTGGGCGAGCTGCTGCGTCAGGCCAGTTGAACCGGTCGGCTACTCGGCCACCGGTTTGCGTTCGTACACCGCCTGCGCCAGCGTGCTCAGGTCGACATATTCCAGCTCGCCGCCCACCGGCATGCCACGGGCGATGCGTGACACCTTGGGGCCGCGCTCTTTCAGCAGCTCGGCAATCATGTGGGCGGTGACTTCGCCCTCGGCAGTAAAGTTGGTGGCAATCACCACCTCCTCCACTACGTCATCCAGCGCCCGCACCATCAACTTGTCCAGATTGACATCCTTGGGGCCGATATTGTCCAGCGGCGATATACGGCCCATCAGCACGAAATACAGGCCCTGATAGCATTTGGCCTGCTCCAGCGTCATCAGATCAGCCGGCATTTCCACCACGCATAGTTGATCCGGCCGGCGTTCCGGGTCGGCGCAAATACTGCACAGCGGGGTTTCACTGAAGGTATTGCAGCGTTCGCAATGGGTCAGCTTGGTCAAGGCCCGGTCCAGCGCCCGCGCCAGCTTGTCGGCACCGGTCTTGTCCCGTTGCAGCAAATGGAAGGCCATGCGCTGGGCGGTTTTGGGGCCGACACCGGGTAATACCTTGAAGGCGGCAATCAACTGGTCAAGCGCGGGTGGGTTTTTCATCGGCAAACAGGCAGGAAAAGATAAGGGAAGGTAAACCGGCTTCAGTCCGGCCCGCCCTGCGCATAACGCGGCAAGGCATCGTCGAGGTGAAACCAGGGAATGGCGCTGTCCGTCCACTCATGGCAATCGGGTGGCCGCTGCTCCGGCTGCTCCAGCGTGGCGACGGTAATTTCCAGCCGCTGGCTGCCATCGGTACATTCATAAAACAGGGTGCTGCCACAGACCGGGCAGAAATGCCGCAACCCCAGTGGTGACGAGCGATAGGCCGTGGTCGCACCTTGCCAGCTGACGGCGTGGCGGGCAAACAGCGCCCCCAGATAAACCGGTGCACCGGCGGCCAGCTGACAGGTCTTGCAATAGCAGTAAGACACACCAAGAGGCCGGCCCTGGCACTGATACCGTACCGCGCCACACAGGCAATGACCGTGCGATACCTGCTCCATAGCGGCTCTCTGGTGTCTGCGGGGCCATCAAGCCCCACCATGCGTCACGACCGGGCCGCAACGCAGCTGGCCGTGCAGGCAGGATTAGAAGGGCAGTTTCATACCGGCCGGCAGATTCAGGCCATTGGTGAAACCGGACATCTTTTCCTGGGAAGTGGCTTCTACCTTGCGCACGGCGTCGTTCACGGCGGCGGCGATCAGGTCTTCCAGCATTTCCTTGTCTTCCTTGGCATCGTCCAGCAGGCTGTCGTCGATGGACACGCGCTTTACATCGTGGCCGCAGGTCATGACGATTTTCACCAGGCCGGCACCGGATTGGCCTTCCACTTCCACCGTGGCCAGCTCTTCCTGGGCCTTCTTCATGTTTTCCTGCATTTGCTGGGCTTGCTTCATCAGACCAGCGATACCGTTTTTACCGAACATTTCACAACTCCTGAACAGGTTGAATCGTTTCAGCGATCAGCGTAGCGCCCATATCGCGCACCAGTTGCTGAATCACCGGATCGTTTTCCAGGCAAATCCGGGCCTGGGCCAATTGTTCCTGGCGGTGGCGAGCGCCCTGCATGGCCGGTGTTTCCAGCCCCAGTTCCTCTATCGTCACCACCAGCTCTACCGGCTGACCGAACTGCTCGGCCAGCGCAGCCTTGAGTTTTTCCTGATAATCGCGGGTGGCCATGTGGCGGAAGCTGTCCGGCACCGCCAGCTCCAGCCGCGACTGGCTCCAGCCCTTGAGCACGGCGTTGTGCGCCAGCATGCGCGAAGCGCCCAGGCGGGTGCCCAGCAGGGTGACCAGCGCGCCCCAGTCGCCATCAAACTGATAAGGCGCTGTATCCACCGTGACCGCCTCTTCGGCCATGGCGTAGGCCGGCATGGCCTCTTCCGCCTCGGCCTCGTCCCACGGTGCGGTGTTGTCAGGCTCGACCTCATCCTCGTCGTCGCGCTCGTCGTCTTCTGCGACGGCAAGCTGGGCGGGCTGTGCAATGGCTGCCGGGGCTGGCGCAGTCACAACTGGCTCGGCGGGCACAACTGGCGCAACAGGAACGACAGACGGCAGTGGCGCCGGCGCGGCTAGCGGTGCGGGGGCAGGTTCGGGTTCGGCGTCAGCCGCCGCGGCAGGCTCTTGCGCAGCCGGTCGGCTGGCTGGCTTGCGATTACCCAGACCAGCCAGCAAGGCGCGGGCAGCAGCCGAACCGTCAGCCCCGGCATCGGACTGGGCCGGCATCGCTGCCGGTGCCGGCCGGGTGACAGCCGCTGCAGCGTTACTGCGCGGCGCGGCCACGCTGTCGGGCTGGGCATGGGCCGGATGGAAGGCCAGCATGCGCAGCAGGGTCATATTGAAGCCCGCGTGCTCATCTGGTGCCAGTGCCAGATCCTTGCGGCCATGAATGGCGATCTGATAGTAAAGCTGCACATCTTGCGGTGCGATCAGGCTGGCCAGTGCAAACAGCGCTTCGCGCTCTGGCTCGTCATCGGCAATGGCGGTGGGCACGGTCTGCGCCATGGCCAGTTGCTGCAGCAAGACGGCCATTTCGGCCAATACGCTGTCAAAACCGATACCGCGCTGTGCCAGCTGTTCGGCCTCGGCCATCAGACGCGGGCCATCACCTGCCGCCAGCGCATCCAGCAAGACAAACAGGTAGCGGCGATCCACCGCGCCCAGCATGGCGCGCACGCCCTCTTCCTTCACCTCGCCCATGCCATAGGCAATGGCCTGGTCCAGCAGCGACAGTGCATCGCGCATCGAGCCGGCGGCGGCACGGCCGAGCAAGGCCAGCGCGGCTGGTTCGAAGCTTTGCTGCTCCACTTCCAGCACATGCGCCAGATGGCCTGCCACCTGCTGTGGCGTCATATTGCGCAGCGAGAACTGCAGGCAACGCGACAATACCGTGACCGGCACTTTTTGCGGATCGGTGGTAGCCAGGATGAACTTGACGTGGGCCGGCGGCTCTTCCAGCGTCTTCAGCATGGCGTTGAAGGCACTCTTCGACAGCATGTGCACTTCGTCGATGATGTAGACCTTGAAGCGGCCAGAAGTGGGCGCGTACTGGGCGTTTTCCAGCACTTCGCGGATATTGTCGATGCCGGTATTGGAGGCGGCATCGATTTCCAGCAAGTCGACAAAGCGGCCGGCGTCGATCTGGCGGCAGGCGGAACACTCGCCGCAAGGCTCGGCGGTGGTGCCGGTTTCGCAGTTGAGGCTCTTGGCCAGAATGCGTGCGATGGTGGTCTTGCCCACCCCGCGCGTGCCGGTCAGCAGATAGGCGTGGTGCAGCCGCTCTTCATTCAGGGCATTGGAGAGGGCGCGCACCACATGCTCCTGACCGACCAGATCGGCAAAGCGTTTGGGGCGCCACTTGCGGGCAAGGACTTGATAGCTCATGGGGGCGGATTTTAATGGCAATTGGCCGGCAAGGCGACTCCTTTTGGCTGGAGCCGCCTGCCGGCTGGCCCGGCCTTACTGGGCCGGGGTCGGCTCGGCTGCCGTGGCGGCCGGCTGGGCCGCCTGCAGCGCCTGGGCATTCAGATAACGCAGGCGCAGTTCGGCGGCCAGTTCCTGTGCCACCTTGGCATACAAGGTGCTCTTGTTATAGCGGGTGATGACGTAGAAATTGTTCAGCCCCAGCCAGTACTCGGTAACACCCGGCGCGGTTTCCAGCGGCACCAGCACGGCGGGCACCTGGTCGGCCACCTGGGCCTGCGGCAACACGCCACGTGCCTTGAGTTCGCCCACCGTCAGGTGCAGATTGAATTTGTCGGCCACCAGCACACTGACATCCACGCCGGGTTGCACGGCTGCCGGCACGATCACGTCGTCGCCATGACGCCAGCCTTGCAGCTGGAAGTAATGCGCCACGCTGCCAATGGCATCGTCGACGTTGTTCCAGATATCGCGATGGCCGCTGCCATCAAAATCCACCGCCCATTTGCGGAAGCTGGACGGCATGAATTGCGGCAGGCCCATGGCCCCGGCGTAAGAGCCTTTCAGCGACAGCGGGTCGATGCGCTCTTCCTTGGCCAGCTTGAGGAATTCGGTCAGCTCGCCACGGAAATACTCGGCGCGGCGCGGGTAGTTGAAGGCGATGGTGGACAACGCATCCGCCAGACGGAAGCTACCGGTATTGCGACCATAATTGGTTTCGATGCCCAGAATGGCCACCACCATTTCCGGCGGCACGCCGTATACCTGCTCGGCACGCTGCAAGGCGGCGGCATGCTGCTGCCAGAAGGCCACGCCGCTCTTCAGCAGGCGCTCGTTATAAAAGCTGGAGCGGAACTGATACCACGGCCGCGAAGTGGAAGGCTTGTCGAGAATGGCGATGATATTGGGCTTGATTTCCACATTGGCAAACACCGCCTCCAGCTCCGGGCGATTGAACACGCCACTGGCGACCTGCTCGTCGATATAGCGCTGTACATCGGGGCGGGCCAGAAAAGCTGCATCGGCTTGCGCCAGGGAAGACATCACGCCGCCGGCAAGGGCGGCAGCCATCAACAATCGTTTCATCAGGGGGTTCCGTTTGGTGCCGTCGTGGCGGCTTAGTAGGAGAGCGCGCTGGAGACCAGTCTGGCGGTGATGTCCACGATGGGAATCACCCGCTCATAGGCCATGCGGGTGGGGCCGACCACACCCAGTGTACCGACCACCAGGCCGTTGATGCGATAAGGCGCAGTCACCACCGAACACTCGTCCAGCGTCATCACACCAGACTCTTCGCCGATGAAAATGTTCACACCCTGGGCTTCCTGGCCCTGGTTGAGCAGTTTCAACAGTTCGGTCTTGCGCTCGAAAGTGGCAAACAGCTCACGCAAGCGCGACAGGTCTTCCGACAGGTCGCGCACATTCAGCAGATTCATGCCGCCGGCAATCACCACCGCATCACTGGGGCTGCCCAGCGAACTCTGGCCAAAACGTACTGCGGCCGACATCAGCTCGGTGATATTGCCCTGCAGTTCGCGCAGTTCGGTAGCCACCAGGCTGGCAATGGCGCTCAGGCCCTGGCCGGCGTAATGCTGGCTGATGAAATTGCCGGCTTCGATCAGCTCGCTGGGGCTGTAATCGCGCTCGGTGGACAGCAAGTGGTTCTGCACATCGCCATCCAGCGTCACCAGAATCATCAGGATGCGCCGCTCGGACAGCCGCAGGAATTCGATCTGGCGGAAGGCCACGTCGGAACGCTGCGGCGTCACCACCACCCCGGCAAAATGAGTGAGGTCGGACAGCAGGGTGGACGCCGCCTGGGCAATGCGCTGCGGACTGTCCGGCTGCAGGCTGCTTTGCAGCTCGCGCATCGCCAGTTCTTCCAGCGGCTGGATGGTGAGCAGGTGATCGACAAACAGGCGATAGCCCTTGGCCGTGGGAATGCGTCCGGCCGAAGTGTGCGGCGAGGCAATCAGCCCCATGCCTTCCAGATCGGCCAGAATGTTGCGGATGGACGCGGACGACAGCTCCATGCCAGACAGCATGGACAGGGTTTTCGATCCCACCGGCTGACCATCGGCGATATAGCGTTCGATCAGCGTTTTCAGCAGACGTTGTGCGCGCTCGTTCATCATGCTCTCATTTTACCTGACCGGGCGATTCCGGCCAGCCTCTCCATCAATACCATGTTGCGCGTGTTGGCGTCATTTCAAGCTGCCATTCGCATTTGTCGGCTCTTGGCTTTGTGCGATAATCCCCCATCTATTGGTCCCACTACACGCAATTGGAGACAGCATGGCGTCAGAAGACAAGAGCCGCGCATTGGCGGCTGCCCTTGCCCAGATCGAAAAGCAGTTCGGCAAGGGGTCGATCATGCGGATGAGCGACAACCAGATCAATGAAAACCTGCAGGTGGTTTCCACCGGCTCGCTGGGCCTGGACCTGGCGCTGGGTATCGGCGGTCTGCCGCGTGGCCGTGTCGTGGAAATCTACGGCCCGGAATCTTCCGGTAAAACCACGCTGTGTCTGCAGGCCGTGGCCGAAGCACAGAAGCTGGGCGGCACCTGCGCCTATATCGATGCCGAAAACGCACTGGACCCGATCTACGCCCAGAAGCTGGGGGTAAAGGTGGAAGACCTGCTGATTTCCCAGCCGGATACCGGCGAGCAGGCACTGGAAATCTGCGACATGCTGGTCCGTT
Source organism: Aquitalea aquatilis (assembly GCF_005155025.1). Classification (NCBI taxonomy): domain Bacteria; kingdom Pseudomonadati; phylum Pseudomonadota; class Betaproteobacteria; order Neisseriales; family Chromobacteriaceae; genus Aquitalea; species Aquitalea aquatilis. The sequence continues at coordinate 4,111,205 of NZ_CP039731.1, forward strand.
CCAGCGGCGTGGACGTGATCGTGATCGACTCGGTGGCTGCCCTGGTCCCCAAGGCGGAAATCGAAGGCGAAATGGGCGACAGCCACGTTGGCCTGCAAGCCCGCCTGATGAGCCAGGCCCTGCGCAAGCTGACCGCCAACATCAAGCGCACCAACACCCTGGTGATCTTCATCAACCAGATCCGCATGAAGATCGGCGTGATGTTCGGCAACCCGGAAACCACCACCGGTGGTAACGCGCTGAAGTTCTACGCCTCGGTGCGCCTGGACATCCGTCGCGTTGGCGGCATCAAGAAGGGTGACGAAGTCATCGGTAACGAGACCCGCGTCAAGGTCGTGAAAAACAAGGTATCGCCGCCGTTCCGCCAGGCTGATTTCGACATCCTGTACGGCGAAGGCATCAGCCGCGAAGGCGAAATCATCGAGCTGGGCGTCAAGCATGGCTTTGTTGACAAGTCCGGTGCCTGGTATGCCTATAACGGCCAGAAAATCGGCCAGGGCAAGGACAATACCCGCGAATGGCTGAAATCCAATCCGGCCATTGCCCAGGAAATCGAAGCCAAGATCCGTGACGCCGTCGGCATCAAGGTAGAAATTACCGAGAACGACGAAGAGCTGGCCGACGATACGCTGGACGTGTGAAACGCACCGGCTTGTCGATGGAAAAAAGCCTGAAGGCGCGAGCCGTCGATCTCCTGTCCCGCCGGGAATACACCCGGCGGGAACTGGAGCGGCGGCTCGCGCCGTTTGCCGAAAGCCCAGAGCAACTGGCCACCCTGCTGGACGAACTGGCCGAGCGTAACTGGCAGTCCGATAGCCGTTTTGCCCAGCAGTTTGCCGATATCAAGGGCCAGAAATACGGTAGCCGCCGCCTGCAACAGGAAATGCGCCAACGTGGTGTGGGCAAGGAAGACATCGCCCAGGTACTGGAAGATCGCGACGACCTGAGCCTGGCCCGCAGCCAGTGGGAAAGAAAATTCGGCAGCGTAGCCGACACCCCGCAGGAAAGAGCCCGCCAGATGCGCTTTCTGGCCGCGCGCGGCTTTGGCATGGACATCATCCGCAAGGTGATGGCAGGCAGCCCCATGGATGAAGATTTCCCGCCGGACAGCGCAGACTGAGCGCGGCCGGAGCCGAAGCCCTTGCCAGCCTTGTTGTGGCTTGACACAATCCAGCATGCTCAGCATCAGCCCCCACGCCGATGCCAACGAATTCAATCTCGACGAAAACGACATGAAAACCTCAGAAATTCGCCAGAAATTCCTGGATTTCTTCGCCTCCAAAGGCCACCAGGTAGTAGCTTCCAGTTCGCTGGTACCGTGGGAAGATCCCACCCTGCTGTTTACCAATGCCGGCATGAACCAGTTCAAGGACGTGTTCCTCGGCTTTGACAAGCGCCCTTACAGCCGCGCCACCACCAGCCAGAAATGCGTACGCGCCGGCGGCAAGCACAACGACCTGGAAAACGTCGGCTACACCGCGCGCCACCATACTTTCTTCGAAATGCTGGGCAACTTCAGCTTCGGCGACTACTTCAAGCGTGATGCCATCCACTTCGCCTGGGAATTCCTCACCGGCGAGCAATGGCTGGCGCTGCCCAAGGACAAGCTGATGGTGACGGTATACGCCACCGACGACGAAGCCTTTGATATCTGGAACAAGGAAATCGGCGTACCGGCCGACAAGATTGTCCGCATCGGCGACAACAAGGGCGCGCCCTACGCCTCGGACAACTTCTGGCAGATGGGCGACACCGGCCCCTGCGGCCCGTGTACCGAAATTTTCTACGATCACGGCGAGCACATCTGGGGCGGCCCTCCGGGAAGCCCGGAAGAAGACGGCGACCGCTTCATCGAAATCTGGAACAACGTGTTCATGCAGTTCAACCGCGACGAAACCGGCGCGATGAACCCGCTGCCCAAGCCGTCGGTGGATACCGGCATGGGCCTGGAGCGTATCTCGGCCGTACTGCAACACGTACATGCCAACTACGAGATCGACCTGTTCCAGAACCTGCTGAAAGCCGCTGCCCGTGAAACCGGCGTGCCCTTCAGCATGGACATCCCCTCGCTCAAGGTGATTGCCGACCACATCCGCGCCTGTTCCTTCCTGATTGCCGATGGCGTGATTCCGTCCAACGACGGCCGTGGCTATGTGCTACGTCGCATTATCCGCCGCGCCATCCGCCACGGTTACAAGCTGGGCCAGAAGGGTCTGTTCTTCCATAAGCTGGTGGCTGATCTGGCCGCTGAAATGGGCGATGCCTATCCGGAACTGCGTCAGAAACAGGCCGAGATCGAAGACAGCCTGCGCCAGGAAGAACTGCGCTTTGCCGAAACCCTGGACAAGGGCATGGCACTGCTGGAAACCGCACTGGCCGCCAACAGCAAGGTACTGGACGGCGAAACCGCCTTCAAACTGTACGACACCTTCGGCTTCCCGCTGGACCTGACCGCCGACATCTGCCGCGAACGCGAAGTGGAAGTGGATCAGGCCGGTTTTGACAAGGCGATGGAAGCCCAGCGCGAACGCGCCCGTGCTGCCTCGTCCTTCAAGATGGCCGGCAATGTCGACTATAGCGGTGCCGATACCGTGTTCAACGGCTACGAATCCACCAGCGTGGATGCCAAAGTGCTGGCGCTGTACAAGGGCAATGAAGCCGTACAGCAGCTGGAGGCCGGCGACGAAGGCATCGTGGTACTGGACAACACCGCCTTCTACGCCGAAGGCGGCGGTCAGGTGGGCGATGTCGGTGAAATCTCCGCTCAGGGCGGCGTCGCTGCACTGTTCGACGTGGCCGACACCCAGAAGGTGCAAGCCGCAGTATTCGGCCACAAGGGCCGTCTGGCACGCGGCAGCCTGAAGGTGGGCGACAGCGTGAGCGCCACCATCGACCTGCACCAGCGCGCGGCCACCGCACGCAACCACTCGGCTACCCACCTGCTGCATGCCGCGCTGCGCCATGTACTGGGTGAACACGTGGCCCAGAAGGGTTCACTGGTGAACCCGGAACGTGCCCGCTTCGACTTCGCCCACAACGAGCCGGTATCGGCTGAACAACTGGCGGAAGTGGAGCGCATCGTCAACCGCGTGGTCATCCATAACGTGGAAGTCAGCGTCGGCCACATGTCCTACGACGACGCCATCAAGGCCGGGGCGATTGCCCTGTTCGGCGAAAAGTACGGCGACACCGTGCGCGTACTGAAAATGGGCGACTTCTCCACCGAACTGTGCGGCGGTACTCACGTCAAGCGCACCGGTGACATCGGCCTGTTCAAGATCATTGCCGAAACCGGCGTGGCTGCTGGCGTGCGCCGTATCGAAGCCGTCACCGGCGAAGGTGCCGTGGCACTGGTACAGGCACAGGATGGCGAACTGAAAGCTGCCGCCGCCATCGCTCAGGCCCAGCCGGGCGAACTGCTGTCCAAGCTGGAAAAACTGCAGGCCGAACTGAAAGCCGCGCAGAAACAGGCGCAACAGCTGAAGGGCCAACTGGCACTGGGTCAGCTCGACCAGTTGCTGGCCAGCCAGCAGCAAAGCATCAAGGGCGTGGCTTGCCTGATCTGCAAGATCGAGGACATCGACGCCGCCACCCTGCGCGACATGAGCGACAAGGTGATGGACAAGCTGGAAAGCGGCCTGGCGCTGCTGTCCTGCGTGGCCGACGGCAAGGTCAGCCTGATTGCCCGCGTCTCGAAGGACCTGACCGGCAAGGTCAAGGCCGGCGAGCTGGTCAACCAGGTCGCCCTGCAAGTGGGTGGCAAGGGCGGTGGTCGTCCGGACATGGCACAAGCAGGCGGCACCCAGCCGGAAAACCTAGCAGCGGCGCTCGCCAGCCTGCCGGCCTGGCTGGACGGCAAGCTGTAAACAGCTGACTGTTAGCAAGGATAAAGCCGCGGGGGCATACCCTGCGGCTTTTGTCATTTGCAGCGTTTATACTTTGTTACAGACCGAACGCGGCGAACAATATAGCGCAGCGCCCCTGGGGCAAGCAGGCGCAACGCCGCGCCAGGTTTTTGTTAGCTCAAAATGAGCCATCACCGGAGAGCCTGATCATGACCAGCTGCCGCTCTACCCTTGCCCGGCTAGGCCACACGCTGCTGCTGGCGCTGTGCTTCTGTCTGCCTGGCGCTGCCGTGGCCGACGGCAAGCTGCTGGTGGTGACAGAAAACTCGTCCTGGCTCAGCACCATCGATGCCCAGGGCAATGTCGCCGGGCGCAATACCCAGCTGGTCAAAGACATTCTGGCGCACGCCGGGCTGAAGGCCGATATCCAGGTACTGCCCTGGGCCAGGGCCTATCGCATCGCCGCCACCCGTCCCAATACCCTGATCTACTCCATTGCCCGCACCAGCACACGCGAAAAGCAGTTTGTCTGGCTGGGGCCGCTTGGCCACATGCAGCGGGTTTTCTATCGGCTGAGCAGCGACACCACGGCGGAGCCCCAGTCGCTGGAGCAAGTGAAAAGCTGTTGCAAGGTCTGTGTTGGCAACCACGACGTGCAGGAAGAATTCCTGATCAAAGCCGGTTTCGTGCAAAACAGCCAGTTCCTCACCACCAATAGCCCACAGGAATGCCCGCGACTCTTGCTGAGCGGTGCCGCACAGCTGCTGATTGCCGATCCCGAGCAGCTACGCAGCCAGCTGGCACGTTTGAAAATGCCGGATGAGCAGTTCCAGCCCGTGCTGAACATGCCGCAAGGCGAGGAACTCTACCTGGCGGCCAACCCGCAAACCGACCCGGCCATCGTCCGGGCCATCACCGAGGCCATGCGCCAACTGAAAGCCCATTAGCCAGCTGCCGCAGCCCCTGCGGCAAGCTGCCAGCGCCCTGCATGCCAGCGGCAAAGCCACCCTGCGGGGCGCGGTGGGCCGCCGTGTCAGAAGTCCCTGATATTCAATGCACATTCCCTTTGGCCTGCAAAACTTATATTCCGATTGAATATTCAGCCTGCATTTCCGCCATCCTTGACTCATATCAAAACGATTTATATCGAAATGAAAATAATAAACACCTTCTCACAAGTATTGATGACGGCGGACAGCAGACTCTAGCCGGGTCGGGCCGCGTCAGCAGAATTGTCTGCCGGATTTCCCCTCTGACGGCAATTTTCACGCAAGGAACAGCCATGGCTCTGGTGCTTTACGATGATGGCAATCACAAATGCGTCGCCTTTACCGAACTGGTACAGGGTGAAGGCATCCAGTCCAACCAGTTTGCCATCATCGACAAGGGTGACGGCATGCTGCTGGACCCCGGTGGCAACCTCACCTACAAGCACCTGATCGCCGAACTGGCCGATTACTTCCTGCCCTCGCACACCCGCTATATTTTTGCCTCGCACCAGGACCCGGACATCATCGCCTCGGCCAATGGCTGGCTGCTGATCACCGATGCCCAGATCATCATCGCCCAGGAATGGGTGCGCTTTCTGCCGCACTTCTGTATTCGCGGCGTGACCGAAGGCCGGCTGATTCCCATTCCGCCGCGCGGCATGAATGTCACACTGGGCGAATCCACCCTCAAGGTGGTACCGGCGCACTATCTGCATACCGTCGGCTTCTTCCAGGTGTACGACCCCATCAGCAAAATCCTGTTCTCCGGCGACATCGGCGCTTCGCTGATGGATGGCCACGAAGCCGGCAAACCGGTAAGCGACTTCGACGCCCATCTGATCGACAGCCACATGCTGGGCTTTCACAAGCGCTACATGACCAATAACAAGGCCTGCCGGCTGTGGGTGCAAATGGTGCGCCAGCTGGACGTGGAGTGGATCGTGCCGCAGCACGGCGGCTCGTTCAAAGGCAAGGACATGGTCAAGCGCTTCCTCGACTGGTTTGAAACCCTGGAGTGTGGCACGGACCTGATCACCACCGCCGACTTCACCCTGGATTGAGCGGCACCGCGCATGAACAGTTTCGCCCCTCTGCTTGATCAACTGAGCACCTCGCCCGAGGCGCTGGCCGCCGTGGCCGTATTGCTGCTGCTCATCGGCATGACGCTGCGCACTCTGCTGCGTCGCCAGCCCAGCAGCAACAGCATGCCACGCCGCCCGGATCTGCTGCCCGAAGCCGTCATCCGCCAGCCGGCACGCCCGGCCAAAGAGCCGGAACAGCCGCCGGCAACTGACACCCCACCCGAAGACAGCGAAGACCAGACCCTGTCCTACGAGGTGGACGATCTGGATGCCCTGGCGGAAATCGAGGTTTTTCTTGAGTTCGGCTACCTGGAACAAGCCGCCCTCGCCCTGCGCACCTATGTCGACGGCCCGTCCAGCAATGCACCGGCACATGTCCGCCGCCTGGCCGAACTCTATCTGCAACTGGACTGGATAGACGACTACAGCGACATGCTGGAGCGCCTGCACGAACGCAGCTTGCTGGACCGCCAGCAACTGACCGAGGCGGTATTCGCCGGCCTGCAGCAAGACCCGCAAAACCTGGCCTTGCGCGTACTGGCCGAAAGCCGGCTGGGCTTGGGCATCGAAGAAGTGAACCGGCAACTGGGCGATCAGCTGCCGGCGACGAACAATGAAGACCTGCTGCTGCGCACCGTGATGCAAACCCCGGGCCAGCCGGCCGTGAGTGCGGATGAAGCCGTGCAATTGGCCAGCCAGATGCAGCGGGTACCGCTGCTGGTCGGCCAGGCCGAACTGGCACCGCTCAGCCAGCGCGAAATCGACCTGTTGACCAGCTTGCTGCCAGCGGAGCGGCAAGCGCGCATCCTGCTGGCCTGCCACCAGCCCGCCGCGGCCCTGCCGGCCCTGCAACAGCTGGCCAGCGCACCGGACGCGGCACTGACACGGCTGATCGACACCCTGCGCGCCTGTTATATGACGCGCAACCTGCCGCTGTTCTGCCGCTACCTGTGGCAGTTTCATGTCAGCGTGGGCAATTTCGGTCATCAACTGAAGCAGCAGCTACTGCAGCTGGGCTGCCAGTTGGGTCAGCACCCGCTGCTGCTCGCGCTGGAATCCCAGCCCGACCGGCTGGCACTGGAAGAACTGGGCCGCCGCTTCGCCTACATCCAGCCGGTGAGCACGCCGCCGCAGTGGCGGCAACTGGTGACGGCGGATCACTCGCCGGCTACTGCCAGCCCGCTCGACAACGCCCTGAGCGAGGCCGAACAGTTCATCGAATTCGGCCAGATCGACATGGCCATCCAGACCCTGGAAACCGCCATTCTTGCCAGTCCGGCCGAGGCCCAACTTTATCCGCCACTGCTCAACCTGTACGAACACCTGGGCGACCTGGCCCGCTTCACCTGGCTGGCCAAACAGATAAGGGACCGACTCGCCACACCGCCGGAAGAAATCACCGGCATGCTCGGCCGCTTCGTCCAGACCATGCAACAACGCCTCAACCAGCACCGGCTTGCGGCCTGAGAACCCGGATCATGATGCTCAGCAACGCACCCCAACCCCAGCTCATCACCGTCATGCCGGTGGGCATGGACCCGCGCAAGCTATCGGTCTTCCGCATGGCCTTTCGCATGCACCATTCGCACCAGCTATACCAGTTGCTGGACGAAGCCCCCGGCCATGCGCCCGACCTGGCGATTGTCGATGTCGACAGCGTGGACGGCTGGAATGCCTGGCATGATTTCCGCGCCAGCCACCCGCATCTGCCGGCGCTGATTGTCACCACTACCCCGCCCCGTGCCGGCGAAGCACCGGCTGCCGTGTTGCGCAAGCCGGTGCGCATCGAAACCCTGTTCCCGCAAATGCGCGAACTGCTGGCCAATGACCGCACACCAGCCATCCGGCTCAGCACCGCCGTGTCACAGGCAGCGCAAGCAGCTGCCGTCACGCCGGCCGCCGTGGTGGTGCCGGCCAGTTCTGCCAGTTCCCCAAGTCCCGTCAGTTCCGCCAGCGACCACAGCGCGGCTGCCGCCTATGTGGCCAGCGTGGCACCAACGCTGGACGAGGTCATTACCCTGTCGCAGCAGGCCCACCGTGCCGCCGCGGCCGCCCAGCAACAACAGCAAAGCCCGGCCCCGTCCGACCTGCCGCAACTGATGGATCTGCCCGACCCTGTCCCCGAGGCCGAGCACAGTGCAGACACCGCCACCGCGGAAGTGGTGCGCAGCATGCTGCCGGAGGGCCAGAGCAGCCCGGCCAGCGCTGGCGGCAAGATCAGCTTCGAACGTTTCGACCCCAGCGCCGGCCTGTTCGGCCTGGTGGCACGCCTGCTGCGCCAGCGCACTGCCGCGGTGATCCGGGTGCGCGAAGTCCCGGTGCTGGTATTGCTGCCGGCACAGGACAAGGCGCTGCTGCTGCAGCCACTGGAAACCCTGCAGCCGCTGTGCAGCGCCCCCAGCCATGAGGTCGACCAGCAGCCTTATGCCAACAGTGCGGTCACCCCGTCGCAGCTGGAAATCCGCCCGCAAACCCTGGCCTGGCAGCTGGCCATCTGGACTTGCCGAGGCCGGCTGATGCGCGGCATCGCCACCGACACCCCGATCCGGCTGCGCTACTGGCCCAATCTGACGCGGCTGCCTCCCATTCCGGAGGCCATGCGCATCACGGCTTTTCTGACCCGCACACCGGTCAATCTGAAACTGATTACCCGCCTGCTCAAAGTACCGCCGGAAGATCTGTTCAACTATCTGGCGGCTGCCTACGGCATCGGCATTCTGGATCTGCCCAGCCGCAGCCCCCAGCTGTCGGTCATTTCCACCGAGCCGGTCCGCCCCGGCGGCAAGGTGGAAACGGTGGCAGCCCCCAGCAGCCCGCAGAACAGCAGCCCGGCACCGGCCCCCAGTCCGGCCAAGCCGGCACAGAGTAGCGGCAGATTGCTGTCGCGCCTGCTGAAAAAGGTCATTGGCCTGTAACCAGGAATACGGAATCCCATGCGCGCTTACGATAACAAGATCATCTTCGCCGGCCCGGTTGGTGCCGGCAAAACCACCGCCATCGGTGCCATCAGCGATATCGCACCGGTCACCACCGATGCCCGCGCCTCCGACATGACGCTGAACCGCAAGGACACCACCACGGTAGCGCTGGACTACGGCGTACTGATGCTGGACGAGAGCACCAAGGTGCACCTGTACGGCACGCCGGGGCAAGAGCGCTTCGACTTCATGTGGGACATCCTCAGCCAGGGCGGCATCGGCCTGATCCTGCTGCTGGACAATACCCGCGCCAATCCGGTGAAGGATTTGCAGTTTTTCCTCAATGCCTTCCGCGACATGCTCAAGGCGGCACCGCTGGTGATCGGCGTCACCAAGACCGATCTGCGCGCCACCCCCAGCATTGAAACCTATGCCGCCCTGCTGGAAAAATTCGACATGCGGCCACCCATTTTCGAAATCGATGCCCGCTCGCGCGAGGACGTGAAAAAGCTGGTACTGGCATTGCTGTTCTCCATCGACCCCGGGCTGGAAAGCTGATCATGTCAGACCACCTTTCGCTCAAGGATACGCTCTACCCCATCGCCAGCCCCGCCGGTGCCTACTATGCCGTGTCCAGTCCGGAGCAGGATGCCGCGCGCATTCTGCTGACCCAGATCCTGCGGCTGGGCCATTCCGTACCGCTGACCGAGGCCCTGCTGGAAGAATGGAGTGGCAACGACCTGGGCAAAGGGCTGGAAACCCTGTACCGGCTACAGCGGCTGGAGTTCGTGCACGGCACCGAACAGCCGCGCCCGCCGCTGGCCATCAACCTGGAAAACCAGCTGCCCTCGCTGCTGGCGGCGCTGTCCGGCAACGGGCGCGCCCTGCTGGCCGACGACAACGGCCTGTATTACGCCACCGCCGGCTTTCATCATGAGTCGGCCGAGGAAATCGCCGCCCTGGCCGGCGACATCATTTCGCTGAACCGCCGCCACGCCCTGCTGCTGAAAAACAACCTCAACATCAGCAACCTGGCCTGGGCCATCAGCAATCCGGCCGGCCACAGCGAGCTGGGGTTTTACCCGCTGCATGTCGGGCAGCAATCCTTCGTGCTGGTGATTGGTGGCACACCACGCCTGCAGGACGAACATTTCGTGACGCTGATCGAGCTACTCAGTCGTCGTTACGCTTGAACAAGAAGCAGCCCGCGGCGCGGGCCAAGAATACCCACTGGAGAAAACCATGCGTGAACAGATGCTCAAGTCCATCCTGAGTGACCTTAACGGTGCATCCGCCGATATCGAAGCGTCGGCCATCATCTCATCCGACGGCCTGACCATGGCCGCCCTGCTGCCGCAGGATGTGGACGAAGACCGTGTCGGTGCCATGGCCGCAGCCATGCTGTCGCTGGGCGAACGCACCGCCAAGGAACTGGCACGCGGCGAACTGGAACAGGTGATGGTGAAGGGCGACAACGGCTACATCCTGATGAGCTATGCCGGCCGCGATGCCGTACTCACCGTGATTGCCCGCCGCGAAGCCAAGCTGGGGCTGATTTTCCTCGATGCCAAGCGCGCCGCGCGCAATATCGCCGAAATCCTGTAAGCCCCGCCATCACGGCAGCAGCACCACGGCAGGCGGTTCTCACGCGCCGCCTGCCCGGCCCCCCTGCTAGCGGCCAATCGGCCTGCACCATTCTCAAGCCCGCCACGCACCAGCAGAGACCGGCCCGGTTCAATCCGGTGCATACGCGGCAGTTTATGTAGTGCGTCAACCCTGTCTTAAGCAATCCCTATAAAATAAGCGGCCGAGCCCGCGTGCTGCACACTGCTGCGCACAGCCCCACCTCGCCTCCTTCCTGCCCGTCCCCGCTTGCACCGCCGTGCGCCACCGTCCGCCGCCAGCCTGTTGCCACGGGCTGGGCATGCTTATTGCGTAGTGTTCAGCACAAGCCACCAAGGGGGAATGCGCGATGCACCAGATCACACCGCTAGATCACACCCACTACGACGAGATGCTGGCTGCCGGACAGGATGTCCGTCCGTCCTACCAGCATTTTGCCAGCTGGCTGAACCAGGCAGCACCCGACTGGCTGCGCAACAAGCAGGCCGAGGCCGACACCCTGTTTCGCCGCGTCGGCATCACTTTTGCCGTCTACGGCGACGAAAGCGGAGCCGAACGGCTGATCCCTTTCGACACCATCCCACGCATCATTTCCGCCGCCGAATGGAAAACCCTGGAAGCCGGCTGCATCCAGCGCGTCACCGCACTCAACCGCTTTTTGCATGACATCTACCACGAGCAGGACATCCTCAAGGCCGGCATCATTCCGCCAGAGCAGATCCTCACCAATGCCGGCTACCAGCTGGCCATGCAGGGCATAGACCTGCCGCGCCAGGTGTACGCGCACATCGCCGGGGTGGACATCATCCGCCACAGCGATGGCGGCTTTTACGTGCTGGAAGACAATCTGCGCACCCCGTCCGGCGTCAGCTACATGCTGGAAAACCGCAAGATGATGATGCGGCTGTTCCCCGAGCTGTTCGCCAGCCACGACATCACCCCGGTCGAGCACTACCCCAATATGCTGCTGGACACCCTGCGTGCCGTGGCACCGCCCGAGGTGGACAACCCCACCGTGGTGGTGCTCACCCCCGGCCAGTACAACAGCGCCTATTTCGAACACGCCTTCCTCGCCAGCCAGATGGGGGTGGAACTGGTGGAAGGGCAGGATCTGTTCGTCAAGAACGGCCATGTCTACATGCGCACCACCTCCGGCCCGCAGCGGGTGGATGTGATCTACCGCCGGCTGGACGATGCCTATCTGGACCCGCTGGCCTTCAACGCCGGTTCCATGCTGGGCGTGCCGGGGCTGATGTCGGTCTATCGTGAAGGCCGGGTCAGCGTGTGCAATGCCGTGGGGACCGGCGTGGCGGACGACAAGTCCATCTACCCCTATGTGCCGGACATGATCCGCTTTTATCTGGGCGAAGAACCCATCCTGCACAATGTGCCCACCTGGCAGCTGCGCAAGCCGGAAGATCTGGCCTACGTGCTGGACCACCTGCCCGAGCTGGTGGTGAAGGAAGTCCACGGTGCCGGCGGCTACGGCATGCTGGTCGGCCCGGCAGCTACGCAGGAGGAAATCGCCGCCTACCGGCTGCGCATTCTGCAAGACCCGGCCAACTTCATCGCCCAGCCCACGCTGTCGCTGTCGACCTGCCCCACTTTTGTCGAGGCCGGCATTGCCCCGCGCCACATCGACCTGCGCCCCTTCGTACTGTCCGGCAAGAAAGTGCAGCTGGTGGCCGGCGGCCTCACCCGCGTCGCCCTGCGTGAAGGCTCGCTGGTGGTCAATTCATCCCAAGGCGGCGGTACCAAGGACACCTGGATTCTGAAGGAGGACATCACATGCTGAGCCGAATGGCAGGGTGCCTGTACTGGATGGCACGTGATATGGAACGCGCCGAGAACACCGCGCGCTTGCTGGATGTCAGCCTGCAGATGTCGCTGCTGCATGCCTCATCGCAGGACGACTTGCTGGTGCCGCTGGATGTCACCGGCAGCACCGCCAATTTTCTGCAGCGCCACCGCACCCCCACCCCGCAGACCGTATTGCACTATCTGGCGCTGGATGGCGACAACCCCGGCAGCATCTACAACTGCATGCGCAGCGCCCGCGAAAACGCCCACGTTGTGCGGGTAAAGATCACCTCGGAAATGTGGGAACAGGTCAACGGCACCTGGCTGGAAATGCGCGAGTGGCAACGGCGCGGGCTGGACACCCGCAGCGCATCAACCTTTCTGGAATGGGTACGCGAACGCTCGCACCTGTTTCGCGGTGCCGGCTACGGCACCATGCTGCGCAACGACACCTTCCATTTCTCCCGGCTGGGGACGTTTCTGGAGCGTGCCGACAACACCGCGCGCATTCTCAACGTGAAAACCAAGCAGATCAGCGACAACGAGCCGGAAGCGGAAAACATCCTCGACTACTACCAGTGGGCCGCGCTGCTGCGCTCGGTGTCCGGCTTTGAAGCCTACCGCGACATCTATCGCGACAGCATCACCCCGCAGCGGGTCGCCGAGCTGCTGATCCTGCGCAACGACATGCCGCGCAGCCTGCGCGCCTGCTTTGGTGAAATCAACAAGGTACTGGCACGCATCGAAGGCCAGGCCGGCCGCGCCGCGCGCCGCCGCGCCAGCGAAATCCAGGCCCGGCTCACCTACAGCAGCATCGAGGACATCTTTGCCGACGGGCTGGAACAGACACTGGACAGCCTGATCGACGACATCAATCTGCTGGGCAGCGCAATTCACCACAGCTATCTGGAAACCGCCTGATACCAGGCAACGCCAAAGGATATGGTCATGAGACTCGCTATCAGCCACGAAACGCTGTACCGCTACGACAGCCCGGTGCGCCACAGCACCCAGTATCTGCGCCTGACTCCGCAGGGCGGCAATGGCCTGCGTATTCTGGACTGGCAACTGGAATTGCCCGAGTCGGCCCATCGCAGTACCGACAGCTACGGCAATATCCTGCACGTGCTGACACTGGACTACCCGCACCAGGAAATCCGCATCAAGGTCAGCGGCACGGTGGAAACCGAGGATACCGCACCGGTGTGCGACACCCTGCCGCCACTGTTTTTCCTGCGCCAAACCGAGCTGACCACCCCGGACGAAGCACTGCGCAAGTTTGCTGCCGGCTATCGCCAGCCCACCCCCAGCCTGAGCCAGTTGCAAAGCCTGGTAGAAGGCATACGCGAACACATGCCCTTCCTGCCCGGCGAAACCCAGAGCCACACACCGGCGGCCGATGCCTTTGCCAAGGGTGCCGGCGTCTGCCAGGACCACACCCACGTCTTTCTCAGCTGCGCCCGCCAGCTGGGCATCCCGGCGCGCTATGTCAGTGGCTATGTCTACTCGCCGGCCCACGCCGCCGACCACGTCTCCAGCCATGCCTGGGCCGAAGCCTGGGTAGACGGTGCCTGGCACAGCTTTGACGTGGCCAATGCGGTGGCCGCCAACGAGCATCACCTCAAGCTGGCCATCGGCATGGACTATCTGGATGCCTGCCCGGTACGCGGCGTACGCTTTGGCGGCGGCACCGAAAGCATGAGCGCCCAGGCGCGCGTCTGGCTGGACGGCCAGTAACAAGCCGGCTAGATTGCCTTTAACTCCACCACACAAGTAGCCGCATCATGACTTACTGCGTCGCCATGAATCTGGCATCCGGCATGCTGTTTGCCTCGGACTCCCGCACCAATGCCGGGGTGGACCATGTGTCCACCTTCCGCAAAATGCAGTTTTTCCAGCAGCCGGACGAGCGGCTCTTGGTGCTGCTGTCCGCCGGCAACCTGGCCACCACCCAGAGCGTGGTCAGCCTGCTGCGTCAGCGCGCCAGTGCCGGACGGGACGAGCAGAACATCCTCAACGTCCCCTCCATGTACGATGCCGCCTGTCTGGTGGGCGATACCCTGCGCGAAATCGCCGAGCGCGACGGCCCGGCGCTGAGCCAGTCCAAGATCGAAGTGGGCTGTTCCTTCCTCTTGGGCGGGCAGATCCGCGGCGAGGCACCCCGGCTGTTCAATATCTACCCGCAGGGCAATTTCATCGAAGCCACCCAGGACACACCCTACTTCCAGATCGGCGAAGCCAAATACGGCAAGCCCATCATCGACCGCGTGGTCAACTACCACACCCCGGTGGAAGACGCCGCCAAATGCGCGCTGATCAGCTTTGACTCCACCATGAAGAGCAATCTGTCGGTGGGCCTGCCCATCGACATGCTGGTGTATGACAAGGACGACTTCGGCCCCGGCATCCACCAGCGCATCACCGAGCAAGATCCCTATTTCCAGCAACTGCATACCGGCTGGGGCCAGGCCTTGCGCGAAGCCTTCGCCGCCTTGCCGCCGATGCGCTGGAAGGAATGAGCCGGCAAGAATTGAGATTGGTCAGCCGCATGGCCTATCGGCGATAATGCGCCATTGCCACTGAAAGATGCCCGCCGATGAAACACGCACCGCTGACGGATAACGACTACCAACGCCTGTCCGATACCCTGCAACGCTTCCAGCGCCTGCAGTGCATGAACCTGGAAAAACTGGATGGCTTCTTCACCGCCCTGCTGTGCGGGCCGGAGGCCATCAAGCCCACTGAATGCCTGCCGCTGATTCTGGGCGAGGCCTTCGATGACGAACAGGCCTTCCGCAGCGAAAAGGATCTGGAAAAATTCGTGGCGCTGCTGATGGGCCACTGGCTGGACATCGCCCACACCCTGCAGCAAGGCAGCGAGTTCCAACCCTGGCTGGATGCCGACGCCAGTGGCGTGGTACACGGCAACGACTGGGCCGAAGGCTTTGTCGAAGGCATGCAGCTGCAACAGGACGACTGGAACCTGCTGTTTGACGATGCCGAGCATGCCAGTGCCCTGACGGCCATCATGGCGCTGGCTTTCGAACGCCACCCCGACCCGGAAATGCGCCCCTACATCGACAACAGCGACAGCAGCCAGCGCGAACAATGGCTGGCCGCCATTTCTCCTGCCGTGCAGGAAATCCACCAGTTCTTTGCCGCCATCCGTGCGCAAATGGAAGCCGAGCTGGAACAGGACGAAGCCGACGGCCAGCACTAGGCCGCACAAGGTCCGGCATTATCAAGCAAATGGCAAGACGGCAAACGGGTTTGATTTGAAGTAGACTCAATGGATAGGCTGCTTCATTTCGTTCACCCCGCCACGGCTCACCCTACCACGCCGACCAGCCTGCTCTTGTTGGCGTGCCGGACATCTGCACCATGTTGACCACGCTGCTGCACCTGCCAGTCAGGTTGCTACTCATGCTTGTGCTGGGCCTGAGCTGGAGCGCCACCCTACCAGCCCGCGACATGGGCAACTGGTGCCGCCCCCAGCCCGGACTCCCCGCTGTCGACTCACTGCAACAGCGCGCCATCCGGCAACTGGGCGTGCCGCCAGCACCACTCGCCCACATCCATACCGAAGGCAGCCTGCCGCATCAGGGCATATTCGACCGGAGCGTCAAGGCCAAACGTGACTGGCCGCGCATGCGTGACTTTGCCCTCGCCTGGTATGCCAGCGCCGACCCGCGCTTGCTGGCCGCCCTGGCCCGCTATCTGGATGCCTGGACCGAAAGCTATCAGATCTCGTTCAACCCCATCGACGAAACCGACCTCGACGCGCTGATCGACAGCTATGCCATTACTGCGCGCAGCCTGCCCGCCACCACCCAGCAGCAGACTGCCACTTTTCTGCGCAACATGGCCAAGGGCTACATCCTGCGCATCCGCCAGGCCAAGACACCGCTCAGCGGCACCTTCATCAATAACTGGAACAGCCACCGCATCAAGCTGATCACCCTCAGCGCCGTGGCCCTGCAGGATGAGGCCATGCTGAAAACCGCCGGCGAGCTTTATCTGCAGCACATCGCCAACAATATCAGCGCCCAGGGCGAAACCTGGGACTTCCAGGAAAGGGACGCCCTGCACTACGTCACCTACGATCTGGAAGCGCTGGTACGCGCCGCCATTGCCGCCCGCCAGGCCGGAGAACAATGGCTGGAGCGCAAAGGCCGTCAAGGTGGCAGCCTGCAGCAGGCCCTGGACTGGCTGCGACCGTATGCCGAGGGCCAACTGCAACATCAGGAGTTTGGCCACTCACGCGTCCGCTTCGACTATGTCCGCCGCGAAGCCGGCCTGCCCGGTTTCGCCGGTAGCTGGCAGCCGGCCACCAGCCGTCATCTCTACGCACTGGCAGCCCGCCTGTCACCCGCCTACCGCAGCCCGGTGCTGACCGGCGACACCACCCCGGACTGGATCACCCAATGCTGGCCATGAAGGCAGGGGCAATGCCAGCTCATTAAATTGCATTCGGTCGTGATCAAGCGCTGCTGTTATTCTTTATCAGCCACCCGTCCACACCCATGAAACCAATTGGTGCCGGTTTATTTGCCTTCATCCAAGACAGCAGCAGACGGTCTGCCATTAACAGCCAGGGACTTTAATAATCCGGCACTTTTGCATATGTCATGCTGCTAATTACTATACCCATGCCAACTACTGGGAATTGGCTGTCTACGAATAATTTTTTTGATTTAAACTATTACCGTAATAAATTAAAGAAAAAACATGTTTTGGTATGAAGATCGACTATTTGACTGCCATCTGACATAAAGAAGCATTGACTGTTTGTTCCTGCCAGTTCCTTCAATTAGAATAGATTGTAGAAAAGGGCCGCCATTTTGCGGCCCGTATCTGTTAATAGAGACGAATGAGAACTTTGGACGACAAAAAACCGGATCAACGGCTGCCGGCTGATCTGGCAAGACGCGCTACCGCCATCATTGAGCTGCCGGATGGCGTTCTGGTCACGGCGGCACGCGGCGGTCGCTACAATCTGCCCGGTGGCAAGGCCAGTCGGGGCGAACTGCGCTCCCAGGCCCTGATTCGCGAAATCCGCGAAGAAACCGGCCTGCGCATCAACTCCATGCTTTACCTGTTTGACCACATCACCCCGCATAACGCCCACAAGGTTTACCTGTGCATTGCACAGGGCCAGCCCAAGCCGCAAGGGGAAATCGAACGGATCGCCCTGGTGTCCTCTCCGGATACCGATGTCGACCTGTTTGTCGAAGGCCGCGCCATCCTGCGGCGCTACGCACGCCTGCGCGGCGAGGAAACCGCCAAGGGTCAGGCACTGCGTGCCATCCTGGGGCTGGCGCGCTACATCGCCAAGGTAGACTGAACACGGCCATGCCAGCCAGCACACCCGTCTGGCTGACGCTGGACGAATTCGACTTTCATCACCGCCTGCCGGCACTGCCCGGCAATACGCTGGTCCTGTTCGGCCAGCCGGGCTGCTCTGCCTGTCGCAGCTGGCGGCAGGCATTGAGCCAATGGCAGCCGGCTGCGCTGCAGCAACTGGCCTATGTCGATGTGCAGCAATGCATGGCGCTGGCACACCAGTACGACATCTTCCACCTGCCCACCTTGCTGCTGTTTGTGGATGGCCACTACCACGGCCAGCTGCACAGCCCGCTGCAAGCACAAGCCATCAACCTCGCGCTGGACACGCTGCTGGCCGCCCCGGCCGCAGAAGAGCCCTGAACCCAAGAGCCCTAACCTAGACACAAGCCAGACACCAGCCATACAGCTGTGCCTTGCTTTTGACCCCCAGCTTGAGAAAAGCACGATCAATATAGGTTTTGCAGCTGGACTCCTTGACGCCCAGTTGTACTGCTGCGCCCTGCGCCGACATGCCCTGCAGCAGGCAATGACACATTGCCTGTTCGCGCGGCGACAGGCGAATGCCGGCAGTGGCCAGCCGCTTGTCAAACAGGTGAGGCAAGGATGGCAGCTGGGAGCGACGCAACGATACCGTCAGGCGCGCATGCTGCACCAAGAGCGGCAACAGCAAGACCACCAGCCGTCGTAGCAAGGCCAGCTCATCCAGGGCAAACGGCGCCTGATCGCGCTGCCGGTATAGCGCCAGGGCATACACGCCATCAGCCGCCCGCCCCAGCAGATTGCACTCGGCACTGATCTGATGCCGGCGAAACACATCATCGACATAATCCTGGGCCGCGATATCCTCATGCCGGATCAACACCAGCTGCGGATCCTGCAAGGGCGTTATGTGGGATAGCAGCGGGTCCTGCCGCCAGTGCTTTTCCAGATAGCTTAGCAGTGCCGGTTCGCTGTCCTGTGCGCCATCCTCGCTACGGGAAAACAGCCAGTCCACCGACTGCACCACCGCATCCGCCCCGTGCTGATTGAAGCGGGCCGCACTCAGATGGCACAGGGGTATCCGCGCATGCAACCATTGCCATAGCCGGTGCGGAAAATCCGCCCCGCCCAAGCTGGCCACCAGCTCTGCGGCGGTCTCCAGCGGTATGTGCATCCCCTCGGTCATGCTGCCTCCCCCTGTGCTGTTGTTGTTCTTGTCCCCCCAAGCGAGGACAGCCAGCCCCCGCCCGCTCTGCGACAGTAAGCCCGTCATCAAGCTGTCATGGAGCAAACATGTCGCACGCCATACTGCCACGCGCACTACTCATCGCCGCCTGCACCCTGGGTGCCGCCAGCGCCTCGGCAAGCGAAACACTCAATTTCTTCAACTGGGCAGATTATGCCGGCAAAAACACCGTCAGCGGTTTTGAACGGGAAACCGGCATCAAGGTACGCTACGACCCGTTCGACAGCGAGGAAACCCTGCAAGCAAAAATGCTGGTGGGGCATTCCGCCTACGATGTCGTCGTGCCGTCCTCCGGCTTTCTGCGCAATCAGCTGCAGGCCGGGCTGTACCAGAAGCTGGACAAGAGCCGTCTTCCCAACTGGAAAAACCTTGACCCGCAGTTGATGCAGAAACTGGAAAGCGTGGACCCGGGCAACCAGTATGCCATTCCCTGGACCTGGGGCACGACCGGCCTGGCCATCAACAGCAAGGCACGTCAGTTGCTGGGCCCGGGCGCACCACTGGACAGCTGGGCCATGCTGCTGAATCCGCAATACCTGTCACGGCTGCAAAGCTGTGGCGTGGGCATGCTGGACTCCCCGGCCGACATCGCCGCCATCGCCCTGCGCTATCTGCACAAGGACATCAACAAGGCCAGCAGCAAAGACCTGCAAGAGGCTTTCGAGCTGCTCAAGGGCATTCGCCCCTACATCACCCAGTTCAACAGCAACAGCTATGTCAGCGATCTGGCACTGGGCGACCTGTGCCTCGCGGTCGGCTGGTCCGGCGATGTGCAGCAAGCCAGGCTGCAAGCCCGCAGCAGCAAAAAGCCCTTCCAGATCGACTACATCATCCCCAAAGAAGGCTCGGCGATCTGGTTCGATGTCATGGCCATCCCCAAGGACGCACCCAACCTGAACGCCGCCTACAAGTGGCTCAATTACATCGAAAAGCCCGACGTACACGCCGACATCAGTAACAGCACCTTTTATCTGAGCGCCAACAAGCCGGCCAACGCCCTGGTCAAGAGCGAGATTCGTGACGACCCCGTGGTCAATCCGGATAGCGCCACACTGCAGCGGCTGACGGCAGTACAAGGCCTGCCGCCAGAACTGATGCGCCAGCTCAATCGCCTGTGGGCCAACTTCAAGACCGGCCGTTAAACAGCATATCGGGGACCACACCATGCGCACCATCACCACCTGCTGGCTGGGAGCCAGCCTGCTGGGCGGCCTGCCCTTGCTGGCACAAGCCGACGAGCTGGACACGCTGAAAGCCAGCATCGAAACCATGCAGCAGCAATTGCAGCAACTACAACAGCAACTGCGGCAGGCCCCAACAGCCCAGCCTGCAGCGGTAGCCGACGACTCCACCACCGAGACACGCCAGCAACTGAGCAAGATGGAAATGAAGCTGGACAAGCTGAGCGATGCCGCCGAAAACGGCCCACTGGCCAATCTGTCCATCAGCGGTTATCTGGACCCACTCTATGTATTCAATCGCCAGCAGCACCGTAGCGGCTTCAGCTTCGTCAACCACGACGCGCACTACGCCTATGACAACGCCAACCTGGGAGATGTCTATCTGGACATCAAGAAAAGCTTTGGCAGCGGCCCGATGGCCGCCTACGCCGAAGTCACCATCCAGCCCAATCGGGGCAGCGGCGTCACCACCTCATGGAATGCCAGCAGCGCCAACGACAGCATCATCAACAGCGCCCAGCTAGTTGTTCCGCTAGACCAGCACTGGCAGGTATTTGCCGGGCAGATTCCCTCCTTTGCCGGCTATGAATACGCCACCAGCCCGCAGACGCTGACCATCAGCCACAACCTGCTGTACGACTTCAGCGAACCAGCCTTCTTTGTCGGTGGCGGTGCGCAGTGGATTTCCGGCGCGTGGCTGTGGAAGGGCATGCTGGGCAATGAAGCCGGCCGCACCGAGGCCGCACAGGTCGGGCAGCGCCGCAACAACATCCCATCGTTCAGCTGGCGCATGGATTACCAGTACACCAATAACATCGACATCGGCTGGTCCGGCCTGATCGGCCGTGGCACCGCCGCCAATTACAGCAGCAA
Source organism: Aquitalea aquatilis (assembly GCF_005155025.1). Lineage (NCBI taxonomy): Bacteria > Pseudomonadati > Pseudomonadota > Betaproteobacteria > Neisseriales > Chromobacteriaceae > Aquitalea > Aquitalea aquatilis. The sequence goes on from NZ_CP039731.1 coordinate 4,132,087, forward strand.
TGCCGCAGCCTTCCAGCCGGTGTTCTACACCGAGCTGGATATCAGCAGCAGCAATCTCAACGACACCGTCAATGCCCAGCTCGATTACGGCAGTGCCGGCGGCAGCGCGCTCAATGGCGACCGTGCCCAATGGTGGGGCCTGTCCTTGCTGCGGCATCACCGCTTCAACTCTGCCTGGCTGGGCAAGATGGGCTGGACACTGCGCTACGACTATCTGGACAACAGCAAGAACGGTGGCGGCACCCCCAATCTGGCCTTGGGCAGTAGCGGCAATGATGGTGCCAACGGCTTCGGCAGCGACCCGGCCTGTGTCGCGGCCAACGGTGCGGCCAGCTGTAGCGGAGCGAAACGGCAGGACATTACCGCCGCCTTGCTGTTCTACCCCAGCGAGCAACTGCAACTGAAGCTGGAATACCGCCACGACATTGCCAGCCAGCCCACTTTTGATAACAGCAACGGCGGCACCAGCAAGCACAACGATGTGCTGAGCGCCCAGGCTGTCTACAGTTTCTAACGCCGAAAGCCATCCACATGAAACAAGATCTCTACTATCTGTCGGCCAGCGATGCCCTGCGCCAGTTCCGCAACGGCAGCCTGTCACCGGTCACCCTGATGCATGCCCTGCTGGAACGGGCAAGCCGGCAACAGCACACCATCAACGCCACCACCCGCATCCTGCACGACAGCGCCATGCACCAGGCCGAGCAAGCGGCCGAGCGTTACCGCCTGGGTACTGCGCGTCCGCTGGAGGGCATCCCGGTGGCGGTAAAAGAAGAAACCGATGTCGCCGGCTGGCAGAACACCGTAGGCTCGCTGGCCATCGACGACTATATTCCCGAGCACAACCACCCCATCATCGACAAGCTGCTACAAGCCGGAGCCATTCTGCATCTGCAGACCACCAATCCGGAATTCTGCTGCCTGGGCCAAACCTGGAGCCGGCGCTGGGGGGTAACGCGCAATCCGTGGAATCCACGCTACACCTGCTCCGGCTCCAGTGGTGGCAGCGCCGCCGCACTGGCCGCCGGCCTGGCCCCGCTGGCCACCGGCAGCGATATGGCTGGCTCCACCCGACTGCCCGCCGCCTTTCAGGGACTATATGGCTACAAACCGCCGTTTGGCCGGCTGCCCAGTGCCGCTGGCGAGGAGCTGTTTGCCTTTGCCGCAGAGGGGCCGCTGGCACGCCACTTCGATGATCTGGTGCTGATGCAGAACATTCTGGCCGGTCCGCACCCGGACAGCTATGCCACCCTGCCCTACCAGCCGCTACCCAGCCAGTATGCCGACCTGACGGGCTGGAAAATCGCCTGGCACCCCACGCTGGGCAGCCCGGCACTCTGCCCGCAGGTACGGCACAATCTGGAACAGGCCGTGGCCGGGCTACGCCGGCGTGGCGCGGTGGTGGAACAAGTCGACATCTGCTGGGACATGCTGGAAATTTCTCAAGTGCTGCTGGAAGGCATCTTCGGGCTGTTTTTCAGCGAATACCTGCAGGCGCTGCCAGACACCGCCTATCCGCAACTGAGCAGCTATATACAACAGCTGTGGCGCGATTTCCGTGGCAAGCCCGCCTCGGTATCCCGTGCGGCGGAACTGGCAGGCCGGCTGCATCAGGACATGCAGCAAAAGGTATGGGGCCAGGGCTATCAGGCCTTCCTCTGCCCAACCAGCTTCACCACCGAACTGGAGGCCGATCTGGACCCCACGCTGCAAAACAGCATCCTGGTAGACGGCGTGGCACTGGATAGCTATCTGGGCTGGGCGGCCACGCCACCATTCAATCTGCTCAGCCGCTACCCGGCGCTGTCCGTGCCGACCGGCCTGGCGGCAAACGGCGTGCCCACCGGCATGCAGATCATTGCGCCGCCATTCCAGGATGAGGTTGCCTTTCAGGTGGCATATAACCACGAACAGGCGGCCCGGCACGGCCTGTATCGCCAGCACTTCCCGCCGCTGATCGACTAGCCTTGCCACGCAACAAGGGCAGCCCGCAGGCTGCCCTTGTTGTTGATACTCACCCGACCAGCGCGGGCGTTACAGATCGCTCTTGCCGCCGGCAGCCGGCGCGTCCGTCACCGGTGCCGTCGCCTCGCTGACCGGGTTCAGCATGTCTTGCGGAATACTCACCCAGCCCAGCGAACTGGACAGCTGCAAACACATGGCCAGCGTCAGCATGGCCACCGGTGCAAACAGCATCACGCCCAGCAGCACGCGTATCCGCCTTACCCCCGACACCACCGCCAGACTGTTGACCAGCAAGGCAATGGTCAGCAGCGACAGCGCCAGATCAGCCCCCAGCGCGGCATCATCCGGCAGCCAGCTGGTGAGCGGTTCGAAAAACTGCAGGCTGTTGCACAGCACGATCAATCCGAACAGCGGGGCCGTAGGCTGCCATTTGGCCAGCCGCAGCCAGATGGTCATGAACTGGGTGAACAGCAGCGTTTCCAGCCAGGTAAACAGCAGCATGAAACCCATGCGCCCGGCAATATTATTGCCCAGCTCGCCGGTGCCACCGCTGGCCACCAGCCCCAGCACGGTCAGCAGCAATGCCGGCAGCCAGCGTGGATACTGGTATTGCTCCAGCGGGCCGACACGGAAGCGCAGCAGGCTGATGAAATCATCAATCAGACGATGCATGATGCCGGCTCAGTCGAAAACGACGGTTTTGTTGGAGTAGGACAGGATGCGGTCGTCCACATGCCAGCGCACGGCGCGTGACAACACCACTTTTTCCAGATCGCGGCCTTTCTGGATCAGGTCTTCCACATCGTCGCGATGCGAAATGCGCGTGACTTCCTGCTCGATGATCGGACCTTCGTCCAGATCCTCGGTGACATAGTGACTGGTGGCACCAATCAGCTTCACGCCACGGGCAAAGGCGCGGTGATAAGGCTTGGCACCATCGAATGCCGGCAAAAAGCTGTGGTGGATATTGATGACACGGTCCGGATAGCGTTTGACGAATTCGCCGGACAGCACCTGCATATAACGCGCCAGCACGATGAAATCGACACCGGCCTCTTCCAGCAGGCGGAATTGCTCGGCCTCGGCCTCGGCCTTGTTGTCGCGCGTCACCGGAACGACATGGAAGGGAATGCCGTTGAATTCCACCAGGCGGCGGCAGTCTTCATGATTGGCAATCACCAGCGGGATATCGCAGTTCAGCTCGCCAATGCGCCAGCGGTGCAGCAGATCCACCAGGCAGTGCTCGTACTTGGACACAAAAATGGCCATGCGCGGCTTGCGGCTGGACAGCGACACCTTCCAGGTCATGTTGTGCTCGGCGGCAATCGGCTGAAACGCTGCAGCAAAAGCCTCCATCGGCAGCGTGAAGCCATCCAGCTCCCACTGGATGCGCATCAGGAACAGGTTTTCGCTCGCATCCTGATGCTGGTCGGCATGCATGATGTTGGCGTTATAGGTCATCAGGAAATTGGCCAGGGCCGCTACCAGGCCCTTCTTGTCCGGTGCGCTGATCAGCAGCGTGGCCGATTGTCGGGTATTGCTCATTGTCCAGTCTCTTTTCTTTACATAATCAACGGCGGCCAACTGGCCGCCACTTGCCAATACGGCTTGTGCGCGCCACCCGCAAAATGACAAACGCCACACGCCGCAGGAAAACTACCCCTGCCGCCTGTGGCGCTGCTTGCCGGTAATCGGGATCAGGCGTTCAGATTGGCCGAATCCAGCGTATTCTGCAACAGCGTTGCCACGGTCATCGGACCCACGCCACCCGGCACCGGGGTGATGAAGCTGGCGCGTTCGGCTGCAGCAGCAAATTCCACATCGCCTACCAGCTTACCGGTGTCCAGACGATTGATGCCCACATCGATCACCACCGCACCCGGCTTGATCCATTCACCCTTGATAAAGCCGGGCATGCCCACGGCAGCCACCACGATGTCCGCCTCGCCCACTTCGCGCGCCAGATCCTGGGTGGCACTGTGGCACACCGTCACCGTCGCGCGAGCCAGCAGCATTTCCAGCGCCTGCGGGCGGCCTACGATATTGGATGCGCCGACAATCACCGCCTTCTTGCCCTTGGGGTCGATGCCATATTCTTCCAGCAGCGTCATCACGCCACGCGGCGTGCAGGGACGCAGCAGCGGCATCTTGATGGCCAGACGGCCCATATTATAGGGATGGAAGCCGTCGACATCCTTTTTCGGATCGATACGCTCGATCACCGCTTGCGGGTCGATCTGCTTGGGCAGCGGCAGCTGCACCAAGATGCCGTCTACCGTGGCATCGGCATTCAGGGTATCGATAATGTCCAGCAGCGCCTGCTGGCTGGTTTCAGCCGGCAGATCATAAGCCACCGAACGGATGCCGGCCTTTTCGCAGGAGCGCTTCTTGCTGCCTACATAAACGCTGGAAGCAGGATCGCTGCCCACCAGAATCACCGCCAGGGCCGGTGCCCGCTTGCCTGCTGCCACACGGGCCTGCACTCCTTCGCCAACCTTGGCGATGAGTTGTTCTGCTACTGCCTTACCATCAATGAGTTGCGCTGCCATGCCTGATTCCGTATGGAACTTGAAAAGAGGCGGCAATTTTCTCATTTTTTGGGTTTTTACGAAACCACAAAAATACATTAGGAATAATTTCACGTAAAGCAAAATTCACAAAATAAGCATCTATATATCATGTAGTTACTAGCCAGCCCGTGACAGCCGGCTAGCGCACCCGGCCAAGGCCAGCCAGCCGCCCTGCAAAAAAAATTGCAACACGGTGTTGACAGCTTTCAGTCCAATCCGTATATTTGCGTTCTCTGTCGTCGGGGCGTAGCGCAGCCTGGTAGCGCACCTGATTTGGGATCAGGGGGTCGCGAGTTCGAATCCCGCCGCCCCGACCAGACAAAGCCCGATATGTGAGTGCCCGTAGCTCAACCGGATAGAGCACCGGCCTTCTAAGCCGGGGGTTACAGGTTCGATTCCTGTCGGGCGCACCAGTAGCCGAAGTTGCTGTAGAATGTTGTACCCTGTGGTGGATGTAGCTCAGTTGGTAGAGTCCAGGATTGTGATTCCTGTTGTCGTGGGTTCGAGCCCCATCATCCACCCCACCCTATTCAGACAGTCAGCCTTGCGCTGATGTGTCGCACCGCTTCAGCGGTGGATGTAGCTCAGTTGGTAGAGTCCAGGATTGTGATTCCTGTTGTCGTGGGTTCGAGCCCCATCATCCACCCCAGTCTGAAAAGAAAAACCCGGCCTCGGCCGGGTTTTTCTTTTGTCTTTGGCAAATTCTTTCACATTTGCGACAAAAACCACCGCAATGTCCTCTTGTCTGGCAGTACAAGCCCCGTATAATCGAATACATTTGCATTTATCCGATTGACTGACAGACCCTAAAAACCATGACTACCCTGCAGCCGATCAAGCGCCAGACGCTGACCAGTGCCGTAACCGAATCGCTTCGCCAGCGCCTTCTCTCGGGAGAATTCGTCGACGGCCAGCAATTGCGCCAGGAAGCGCTATCCAATGAATACGGCGTCAGCCGGGTGCCGGTGCGTGAAGCACTGCGCCAGCTGGAGGCCGAAGGGCTAATCCAGATCATCGACCACAAGGGTGCCATCGTCTCCAAGCTATCGCTGGATGATGTGCTGGAACTGCTGGAAATCCGCGCCATGCTGGAAAGCTCGGTGCTGAAGGCTTCCATTCCCTGTCAGACCTCGGCCGACATCACGCTGGCCGAACAGACCCTGCACGAATTCGAAGTGGCGCTGCAAAAAAACGATGTCCGCCACTGGGGCGAACTCAACTCGCGCTTTCACCTGGCGCTGTATCGTGCGGCCAAACGGCCCAACACCCTGGCCCTGATCGAACAGCTGCACAACAAGACCGATCGCTACACCCGCATGCAAATCCTGTTTACCCGCACCATGGAACGCGCCCACGAGGAGCACACCCGGCTGCTGGAATTGTGCAAGCAGGGCGCTGCCGAAGAGGCCGCCGAATTTATCCGCTTCCACATCCTGTCCGCAGGACATGCGCTGGAGCATTATCTGCAAGGCCAGCAAGGCCATTGAGCCGACTGCGCCGCACTCAATAGACGACCAGCCACGCTGGTCGTCTTACTTTGGGCCATCCGCGCCGGGATAAGCCTGATACTGCGCGCGCCAGCGCTCGGCTTCGGCACGCAGACAGGCCGCCAGCTGCAAGGTGGCCGGCCCGGCTGCCGGTGGATCGGCCAACACCAGATACAAACCAGCCTTGCGCAAGGCACCATGCGCCAGCGGCAAGGGCTTGAGCCGGCCCGCTGCCACGCTATCGGCAATGCGGTGCCAGGCCAGCCAGCCAAAGGCAAAGCCCTGCTCCACTGCTGCAATGGCCGTTTCCGGCTGCGATACCGTCCAGCGCTGCCAGGCCCCGAGCCAGCCCTCGTCACGCGGTTGGCGCTGGCCGGAATCGCGCAACACCACTTGCACCTGCTGTTGCAGATCGTCCATCTCCAGTGGCCGGCCAAGCGCATGCAGCGGATGATGTGGCGCGGCACAGGCAACAAATTCGGCGTCCAGCAGCCAGTCGCCCAGAAATCCCTGCGGCACCCGCCCCGCCACGGCCAGCTCGACCTGCCTGCCATGCAGGGCATCATCGGCACCGGACATCACCACCTCATGCATTTGCAAGCGGGTATTGGCGCAATGCGCGGCAAACTGCCCCAGCGCCGGTAACAGTGCCGGCGTGGGAAACAGGCTGTCCACCGCCAGCCGTACTTCGGCTTCCCACCCCTGCTGCAAGGAGCGCGCCTTGTCCTCCAGCCGCAGGGCAGCCGCCAGCACATTTTGCGCATCGCGCAGCAGCACCTCGCCAGCTGGCGTCAACTGCATGCGCCGCCCCTGCGGGCTGAGCAGCTCCACGCCCAGTTGCTCCTGCAGCCGTGCCACCATATAGCTGACCGAAGACTGGCTGCGGTGCAGCTGCGCGGCCGCCTGGGCGAAGCCGCCTTCACTGACAATGCTCTGCAATACCTGCCACTGCTCCCAGGTGGTTTTTGCCTGCTTCATTGATTTGATTTTCCGATATATTTATGCTGATTTTTGCGCTTTTTTATCATAATTTTCGCTGCAATAATACCAGACATCAAGCAGGGCCTGACATCCTGTCCGCCCACGAGCAAGGAGAATCGCAATGAGCAAGCAAGCCATCAGCCGTGAAGTGGAACGCCTGGTAAACGGCATGGAAGTGTCAGACGGTGCCGGTGTACGCCTGCTGCGGGTGCTGACCCACGATCTGCAACGCCGGCTGGACCCCTTCCTGATGCTGGACGAATTCCGCTCGGACAATCCGGACGACTATATCGCCGGCTTCCCGGACCACCCGCATCGTGGCTTTGAAACCGTCACCTATATGCTGGATGGCCGCATGCGCCACCGCGACAGCACCGGCCAGGAAGGTCTGCTGGGGCCGGGCGGGGTGCAGTGGATGACCGCCGGTCGCGGCCTGGTGCACTCGGAAATCCCCGAGCAGCAAGACGGCCTGATGCACGGTTTCCAACTGTGGGTGAACCTGCCGGCAAAAAACAAGATGATAGACCCCTGGTATCGCGACATCCCCAGCGCCGAGATTCCGGAGCGCGACACCGCTGCCGGCAGCCATCTGCGGCTGATTGCCGGTGAAGTAGATGGCCAGGCTGCCGCCATCCAGCGCCTGGATACCGAACCGCTGTACCTGGACGTGCATCTGGCAGGTGGGCAAAGTGAATTTTTCGCCATCCCGGCCGGACACAATGCCTTCCTCTATGTGTATCAGGGCGAAGTGCAGGCTGGCAGTCATGAACAAGTGGTCGGCCAGCGCCAGATGGCGATTCTGGCCAATGACGGCGCAGCCAGCGGCATCCGGGTTAACAGCACACAGCCCTCCCGCTTCCTGCTACTGGCTGGCAAACCGCTGAACGAGCCGATTGCCCAGTGGGGGCCATTCGTGATGAATACCCGCGCAGAACTGGAAGCCGCTGCCGACGACTTCCGCAACGGTCGCTTTTAACGCGGCATAACAGGGCCAGCCCACCGGCTGGCCCGCTTTTTGATGAAGAACGGAGGGTAGACAGATGACTACATGGAGCGCGCGCATCAGCGCCAAAACCAGTGATATCGGCTTTCCGGTACGCCGCCTGCTACCCAGCGGGCAGGCCCGCCACATCGGCCCCTTCATTTTTCTGGATCACATGGGGCCAGCCCACTTCAACCTGAGCGAGCGCAGCAATGACGTGCGGCCGCACCCACATATTGGCCTGGCCACCCTCACCTATCTGTTCAGCGGAGCCATGCAGCACCGTGACAGCCTGGGCAGCATGCAGCGCATCGAGCCGGGCGCAGCCAACCTGATGGTGGCTGGCCGTGGCATCGTGCATTCAGAGCGCATTCCGGACGACATCCGCAGCAGCGGCCAGGCGGTGGAAGGCCTGCAATTATGGCTGGCGTTGCCACTGGATCTGGAAGAGTGCGAACCGGCCTTCATGCACTATGCCAGCACAGAACTGCCAGCATGGCAGCAGGATGGCAGCCAGGTGCAGCTGGTATTGGGCCAGGCCTGGGGATACCGCTCGCCGGTCGCCTTTCCTGGTGAAGCGCTGTATGCCGTGATCGAGATGGCTGCCGGTGCCGAGCTGGCCATTCCCGAAGGCTTTGCCGAGCGCGGTATTTATCTTGCCAGTGGCAGCATCAGCCTGGGCGGCGAGTCGCTAGCCGCCGGCGAACTGGGACTGCTGGCAGCAGAGTCGCGCGAAGTCAGCATCCGCGCCGAACAAGCCAGCCGGCTGGCCTTGCTGGCCGGTCCCACACCGGATGCCCACCGCATTCTAGACTGGAACTTTGTCTCCAGCCGCATGGAGCGCATCCGCCAGGCAAGGGACGACTGGCAGCAGGGCCGCTTTGCCGCCGTTCCCGGAGAAACCGAGTTCATCCCCTTGCCGCCACGGCGCTGATGCCGTCATCCGGCCAGCTAAAGCCTGGCCACTGTGGTTGGGACACCGCAGTGCACAGCACTGACCGGCAACTCCAAACCGCTATTAGTTGAATAATCTTGATATATGGAAGATATTTCCTCAGCACATTTAAGTATTTTCCATAACGCCCAACCATAGTGTCAGCAGACGCCATTACCGGCGTCCACCGGCTGCCAGCAGGATTATCCGACGGAGAAGACGATGTTCAACCGCAAGTTGCATGCACAGCTGGAAGCTCAGGCCACAATCAATCAGGAGCTGCAGGGCTTGCTGGATGCCGTCAGCGCCTCCACCGCCATCATCCGTTTCGATCTGGACTGCAAGGTGGTGCATGCCAACGAAAATTTTGCCCGCACCATGGGTTATGCCAGTGCGGCAGAACTGCTTGGCCTGAATCACCGCAGCTTCTGCGATGTCGCCTACGCCAACTCCCGCGACTACAGCAGCTTCTGGGAAAGCCTGCAGCGCGGCCAGCCCTTCACCGGCCAGATCAAGCGCCTGAAGAAGGATGGCACGCCGGTCTGGCTGGAAGCCAGTTACAACCCGGTGCGCGATGGCGCCGGCAAGCTGATCGGCTTCATCAAGTTCGCCTGCGACGTGACCGACAAGGTGTTGGCCGCGCAGAAAAACCAGGCGGCACTCAATGCCATCGACCGCTCGATGGCCGTCATCGAATTCCAGCCCGACGGCACCATTATCAGCGCCAACGCCAATTTCCTCAGCACCATGGGCTATGGCAAGGAAGAGCTGATCGGGCGCAATCACCGTCAGCTGTGCGCAAGCGAACTGGTGCAAAGCGAAAGCTACCAGCGCCTGTGGAACAATCTGCGTGGCGGACAGTTCTTTGCCGGCCGCATCGTCCGTATCACCCGCGATGGCAGCGAACGCTGGCTGGAAGCCACTTACAATCCGGTGTTCGACGCCGAAGGCAAGGTCATCTCCATCATCAAGTTCGCCACCGATGTCACCGAGGCAGTGAAACGGCAGCAGCAAGAGCAAGATAGCGCCGTGTTCGCCTTCAATACTTCACAGCAGACCCGCCACTGGGCTGACGAGGGTGTCAGCAGCGTGCAGCAGGCGGTGCACCAAATCGAGGACATGGCGGTGGATATCGGCAAGGCGGGCGACAATGTGCAGCTGCTGGGGACCAACTCCGAGCGCATCGGCAGCATTGTGCAGACCATCAAGGACATCGCGGATCAGACCAATCTGCTGGCACTGAACGCCGCCATCGAAGCCGCACGCGCCGGTGAAATGGGACGCGGCTTTGCCGTGGTGGCCGATGAAGTGCGCAAGCTGGCGGAGCGCACCAGCGCCTCCACCGCGGAAATCTCGCACATGGTGTCATCCATCCAGACCAGCACCGGCGCAGCAGTGGACAGCATGAGCGTGATTGGCGTCAAGGCACGCTCCAGCGTCGGCAATGTCGGCAAGGTGGGTGAAATCATCACCCAGATCCGTAGCGGTGCCGATTCGGTGGTAACCGCCATCCAGCAAATCGCCAGCGAACGCGGCGTCAACACCTGAGCAAGCAGCGCCACGTTTAAGCGCCTGCTCACGCTCTAGCCAACGCAATATCGCAGAGCGTAAGCAGGTGCTAACGTCGCGGCTTGTCCGCCGGGTAGGCATACACCACCCGGCCACGCTCCACCTTGCCGATCACCGGCACGCTCAGCTCCAGTGCCTCGTGATCCGTCTGGCTGAAAGGCTGCTTGTAAGTGGTGATCACCCCGGACACCGGCTGTTTAAGGTTTTCCAGCGCCCGTACGATGGCCACGCCATCCAGCGAACCGGCCTGGCGGATGGCTTCGGCCAGCAGTTTCATGCCGTCATAACCTTGCGCGGCCGAAGGCGGCGACGGAATGCGCCGGGTGTGAAACAGCCACTGGTAGCCATCGAGAAAATCGCGGCGGCGCGGGGTGTCGTCCTCGTCCGGAATATAGCTTTGCACCATGCGCGCGCCCTCGCCATTGGGGCCGGCGTTGTCGATGAAGTTGGACATCGATAGCGTCCAGCTGCCGATGATGGGCACTTTCCAGTCCATGCGCGCCATGGTATTGGCCAGTTCGGCCAGTTCCGGGCCGATGGCATAAGTCAGAATGGCCTGGCTGCCGGCATTGCGTGCCTGTAGCAGTGCATTGGCCATGTCCCGCTCCTGCAGATTGAAGCGCGCCACATAGCTGGGCTTGAGGCCGTTCTGCCCCAGTGCGCGCTCCAGCTCCATCAGCCCCTGGTAACCGTAGTTGGTGTTGTCGGCAAAAATGGCCAGCTTGCGATAGCCGGAACGCTGTACTGCCTCGCGTACGATCAGCGGTGCCTGCAAGTCATCGGCGGCAGCCACCCGGAAAATGAAATTATCGCTATTGCCATGCAAGGGAAACTGGCGGGTCAGAATGGCCGCCGTCGCCACCGCCAGCATCACCGGCACCCGCGCATCCTGATAATTCTTGCTGGCCGCCAGTGCCACCCCGGTATTGACGAAGCCCACCACGGCCACCACCCGGTCCTGAGTCAGCAGTTGCTGCGCCACCTTCAGGCCGCGCGCCGGCAGGCCAGCATCGTCGCGCTCCACCAGTTCGATCGGCCGGCCCAGCAGCCCGCCGCTGCGGTTGATTTCCGCTGCCGCCAGCCGGATGCCATTACGCATGCTCAGGCCCATCGGCGCAGAGCCTCCGGTAAAGGCCCCGGGCACGCCAATGCGGATGGGCTGCACCGCAGCCACTGCCAGGCTGCACGCCAGGCACAATAAAGCCCCACCCACTAAGCTGATCCCGCGCATGCTGCCCGTCTTCCCGCCTGATTGAAACCAGCCGCGAGATTACCCCCGGCACGGGCATGGACTCAAGTGCCATGCGCATTGACTTGCCGGCAGGCCACAACCGGGGGCCAACCCTTACTGCCAGCTGCCGCTGCTTGTCGTAAACTGGAGCAAATCATTCCGGCTCGCCTGCGACCCGGTCCTTCGCCACCCACCCGCTCCCGCCCTCTATGCGCACACCCCGCTTTTACGAGTTTCGCAAACGCAGCGGCTGGTACCAGCTGTTTCCCAACACCACCATCGTGCTGTTCTTCCTCACCATGGGGGTGATGCTGTGGACGCTGGACGCCCGCGAGGCAGAACAGCAAAAAAGCAATCTGGCCCGTGATGCTCTGTGGGCCGAACAAACCCTGCAACTGAAGCTGGAAGACAATCTGGCCCAGCTGACCGACCTGGCTCGCAGCCTGGGCAGCGGCGAAACCGACGAAGCCGGCTTCCAGACCCAGGCCTCGCAATTACTGGCCAACACGCCCGAGATGCTGGCGGTGGCGCGCAGCGACAGCCATGGCCTGCTGCGCTGGACCGCACCCTATGAAGAAGGGCCGCTCTCGCCCGGCGGCAGCATCCAGTCGCGCCCGGCCTTCACCCAGGCACAGCAGAATGGCCGCTTTTCCTATAGCCCGCCGTTTCAGCACGGCAAGGGCAGCTGGCGCTATGAGCTGCACATCCCGCTGTATCAGGCAGGCCAGTTCAATGGCACGCTGGTGGCCATTTTCGATGCCGACAATGTCATTCGCCGCCTGCCACCGGCCTGGTTCAGCGAAAAATACCAGTTGGAACTGCAAACCCGCGACGGCAACACCATCGCCCGCAACGCACAGAACCGCCTGCGCAGCGGCCCGGCGGAAAAACTGGAACTGCCCGGCACCGGCCTGAGCATCAGCGCCCGCCCGGTGCGCGGTGCCATGACCCAGGCCCGCCTGCTGCAACTGGGGCTGATCGGCGGCATGGCCCTGCTGACCCTGCTCAGCCTGCTCAGCCTCAACCGCCATATTCGCGGCCGAGTTGAGGCCGAGCGCGAACGCGACCGCGTCTACAAGCTGTCGCAGGAAATGCTGGGCGTGGTGCGGCGCGACACCACCATCCTGCAGCTCAACCCCGCCTTCGAGCAGGGGCTGGGCTATAGCGCCGACGAATTGCTGGGCACCTCCTTCCTCAACTACCTGCTGCCCGAGGAAAGGGAAGGCACCCGCGACAGCTTCGAGCGCCTGTTCGACACCGGCGGCACCGACCGCTTCGTGCAGACACGCATCCTCACCAAGCAAGGCGAAGTGCGCTGGATTGTCTGGGCACTCAGCCCGCTGGCCGACAGCGGCGTAGCCTATGTGTCCGGCCGCGACATCACCGCCGAAAAGCAGGCCGAACAGGCACTGCGTCAGGAATCGGCCTTCCGCAAGGCCATGGAAGACTCGCTGGTGGTGGGCATCCGCGCCATCGACCTGCAAGGCCGCATCAGCTACGTCAACCCTTCCTTCTGCGCCCTCACCGGCTATAGCGAGCAAGAACTGATCGGCCAGGGGGCGCCCTACCCCTACTGGCGGCAAGGCCCGCTCAGCGAGGGCAATCGGCGCGATCTGGATGACACCCTGGCCGGCAATGCTCCGCCCGAAGGTTTCCAGTCCATCTTGCAGCGCAAGAACGGCGAAGAATTCGACGCCCACATCCTGGCTTCGCCCCTGATCGACGCCCGTGGCCGGCACACCGGCTGGATGGCCGTGCTGACCGACATCACCGAGCGGCTGGAAGCCCAGCGCCGGCTGGAAGCCTCGCACGACCGCTTTGTCACCGTCATCGAAGGGCTGGATGCCGCGGTGGCGGTGGTCGACCCGGCCACGCTGGAGCTGCTGTTCTGCAATCAGCGCTACCAGCAATGGTTTACCCCGGACCAGCCGGCCAACAGCCAGCTGGGCTATTGCGACCTGCGCCTGGTCGAGCTGATGCGCAGCGCCCGCGATGTCGACATGGAAGTATGGATGGACCCGCCAGCCCGCTGGATCTCCATGCGCCGGCGCAGCATACGCTGGGTGAACGGCCGCATCGTGTCCATGACCATTCTCACCGACACCACCCAGCAGCACGATGCCGAAGAGCGCTACCAGCAGCAGATGCAGCAGCTGCAATCCACCTCGCGCCTGGTCACCATGGGCGAAATGGCCTCCACCCTGGCACACGAGCTGAACCAGCCACTATCGGCCATTGCCAACTACCAGGCTGGCTGCATCGAACGCATCCGCCAGGGCAAGGCCACGCCGGAAACGCTGCTGCCCGTCATGGAAAAGATTACCGCCCAGGCCGAGCGCGCCGGCACCGTGGTGCGGCGCATTCGCGAATTCGTCAAACAGAGCGAGCCAGACCGCAAAACCTGCCTGCTCACCGACATCATCGAAGCTTCGCTGGCCATTGCCGACATCGAAGCGCGCCGCCAGGCCGCCACCATCGACGTGAAACTGGCCCCGGCACTGCCTGCCCTGTATGTCGATCCCATCCTGGTGGAGCAAGTACTGCTCAACCTGATCAAGAACGGCATCGAAGCCATGCAGGACTGCCCGGCCAGCGAGCGGGTACTGCATGTCGAAGCCCGCCAGCTCAACCCGCGCCGTATCGAAATCGCCATCAGCGACCACGGCCACGGCGTGCCGCTAGACCTGAAAGAACGCCTGTTCGATGCCTTCTTCACCACCAAGGCCGAAGGCATGGGCATGGGCCTGAACATCTGCCGCACCATCATCGAATTCCACGAAGGCCAATTGTGGGTGGAAGACAATCCCAGTGGTGGTAGTATTTTCCGATTCACGCTACCGGTGTCCGAAACATGAGTGCCAGCTCTCCTCACGTTCACATCGTCGACGACGACGAAGCCTTTCGCGATTCGCTGGTTTTCCTGCTGGAAAGCCACGACTACGCCATCTCCTGCCATGCCAGTGCCGAAGCCCTGCTGGAAAACTTCCAACCACAGGGTGCCGGCTGCCTGATTGTCGATATCCGCATGCCCGGCATGAGCGGGCTGGAACTGTTCGACGAACTCAGCGCCCGCCACAACCCCTGGCCGGTCATCTTCATCACCGGCCACGGCGATGTACCCATGGCGGTGCAGGCCGTCAAACGCGGCGCGCACGACTTCCTGGAAAAACCGTTCAACCAGCAAGCCCTGCTCACGGCCGTCGACAGCGCACTATCGCTCAGCCAGCAGCAGCAAGCCAGCAGCGCCGCCCGCGACCGCCTGGCCGAATGCCTGGCCTCGCTCACCAGCCGCGAACGCGAAGTACTGGACAAGGTAGTGGAAGGCAAGATGAACAAGGTGATTGCCGACGAGCTGGGCATCAGCATCAAGACAGTGGAAGCCCACCGCGGCAAGATGATGGACAAAATGAAAGTGCGCTCCATCGCCGACCTGGTACAGGCCGTGATGGCGCATCGCTGAACGCTGCCATCGGCCATCCCATCGGCCATCTCAGTAGCCTGGCCGCACACGGCAGGCCGCCGCGACCAGGTGCAATCCGACACTGTCCGCAACCGCAGCTTAGCGATGGATCAGGACTATCCCTAATAGAAACAGATAGTTCTGATCAGTATGATGTGTGTTCACCCTGCTGCTGGTCGTTTTCTTGACCCCGACCAACAGCAATTCGCGCACGGCGATGACATGGGGTGAAAGTTAACCCTCCGTCGGAGCCTGGCTCTGACATTGCAGACCCCGACCAGCCCCGCTGGCGGGGTGTTTTTTGCCCATGCTCAGGACGCCAGCCAAGCTAATTCAATTACTATTTTTTAATTAAATTTTCTCCAATATAAAGAGCGGTACTGATACTTCCAGATACGATTTTTATCCGCTTCGTAGTACCACGCATAGGCCATGCCATCGTTAGTTTCTTTCCAGGTTAGGCCTCTGTCGGTACTGACCAGGGTGATGGAGTCAGAAGTGGTTTGCTCGGCATTTAAACTTTCCCCGGCAAGTACCAATTGATCTTGTGGCCCAACAAATAGCGCACCAGGGACAACGTGTTCGTCAAACTGATGGCGGAAGTTTTCCTTTCCATCTTTCCATCGAATATAAGCCGCAGGACGCTGTTGGGTTTCAGCGATTTTTTCAGATTTTAATTGTCCCAATAGCGTAATCAGATTCAAGCTGCCATCGTGTGATGTCTTGATATCTATTACTGATTGTTGTTGAAGAACGATCTCTGGCTGCATCCACTTACGAGCCAATTCATCTAGTGATGTAGATAAGGGAATACGATACAATAATGTACTTTCAGCCACATCACCGATACCAGCAGCCAGTTTTGCCTTGCGTACATAAAATGCCACCCGTAATGTCCCATCATCAGCCAGATCGAAAGCGCTAAAAGTGGCTCGACTGTCTTTAATCATAGGTAACAAACCATTTCCACTCGGATGGCCGGTAAGCTGCTGATTCGCCCATGAAGGCAGAGTAATTTCCTGCCAACTCTGCCCCCCATCAAAGGTACGCCATATGCGCATGCCATCGGCAACCAAGTAACCGCGCTTGCCGTCTGGCATGAACAAGGGCTGGCCTGGTTGAACATGTTCTGGCCATTGCAACTGCTGCCAGCTCTGCCCACCATCTATTGATTTCCATAGTGTATGCCAGCGCTGCCCATAACCATCAGGGCCATTGGGTAGCTTGTAATTTGTCCAGTCAGTACTCACATAAATAGTTTTCCAATCAGGTGAAAGCCACCAGGTACCATTTTGACCGGGCTTTTCAAATATGCGATGAACTCCTTTATCCATATCGCCCCGTAACAAGCGGACAGAAGCCCTATTCCCTATTTCATCGACATGATTCATCCACTCTTCTGTAAACTCTGCCACTTCAGGATTTTTTAATTCAGCAGTGGGCTTTAATTTAAATTCTGGCCCAATAGGCTTGAAGACAACAACTTGCCTGTCGCGAATGCGAATATCACCACCACCATAAGGCTTGTCATGCTCCATCAGATCAGTTTCGTATGTCCACATGCTTAACATCCTATAAACCCCATAAGCTCCCACCACCAGCAAGACAAGGCCAATAATTATGATCACCAACCATTTAAGCACAATACGAAAAAATACAAATAGCATCATCAACAATCCATTGACAAGAATTTAAATAAACCAACTTATTCGCTATAATTTATAAATATATAAAACATCATTATTATAAACTTTATATTTATCTACTACAGAAAACTTAACCGATCCCATTCTTTCCGCACTGATTCCATGCCGGCACTTTCACGCCTTGAATGGCGTCGGTGTCCACCTGCGCCAGCGGGATGAAGCTACCGGGTTCGAACAGGTAATGCACTGCGTCGTCTTGGGTTGCAAACGCCAGCACGTCGCCATCCCAGCCGTGCAGGGTTGTCTTGCCCTGACTGAGCTTGGCGATGCGGCGGCCCAGCGGGTCATAGTAGTATTCGGTGCTGTCGCCACCCGGCGCTGTCAGCCGGCTCAGGCGGTTATAACCGTCCCACTCCAGCTGGGTGAGACTGCCGTTGACGCGCTTTTCGATGAGATTGCCACGGCTGTCGTAGCGGTAGTGACGGCCAGCGTAGTGGCTCAGCAGATTGCCCAGCAGGCTGTTTTCCTGATGGCCATCGGCTGTCGGGGTGTTGTCCAGCAGGTTGCCGGCCGGATCGAAGCGGAAGCTTTCCACACCTTTGGGGGTGGCGGCCTCCAGCAGGCGGCCTACCGGATCGTAACGGTAGTTGATCTGGCCGCTGCGATTGTCGGCAATGCCGGTGAGCTGGCCGGCGGCATCGTACTGGTACTGGCAGCTCCACTGGGCGGTACCACTTACCCAGTATGCGTTGGATTTCGCGGTTCCGCTTGCTGCGCTCTAGGCTGGTTTTGTTTCACTAAACGTGTCAGGGATCGACCAAATTGAAGGTCGAATCACCATTTGTAAACTTCATACTCAACCCCATCGTACATGCCATTTTCTTTAGTTGGTAGTGCGGCACAACAAGTGACAATTATACCTGATGATGCATCCGGATTACTGAAGGCGAAGAATGGCAGCGCACACTCAACCACTTCATACAGTTCATTGTTGAATGTACTTTTAATATTATTCACAATGGGCAGATCAGACACCAAACAAGTTGTCCCATCATCAGATTTGTGCTTCTGATAGTTCGAAAAAGACACTATCGAACCTTCTTGAAAATATTTTTCTTTTTTTATTTCATCCAATATTTCTAGCTTAACTAAATTCCACTTAGTAAAAAAAACGGCTTAATCACCTTTTTATTAACAAGGATGCGACTTAACCAGTCAGCCCCCTCTCTCACATTTAATTTTTCTACACTCTCCAATGCATCACCAATGCCACCACCCACTGATAATGCAAATTTTTTTATATTTATTTTCCAGAAATTTTTAATTTTTAACTCTTCGATTTTATTCATAACCTATCCTTTATGCTGCACAACTGGGCCACCTGCCTCATACTTCCACAAACCATTCTGTCTAGATATAACTTCACCATTATCATCAAGTTTTGCTGGAGCCGCATGCCAGTGTGGACATTCATGATCTTTATCCGCAGGATGATGAGAGACTACGATCGTAGTCGTACGCCCACCATTCGATGGCACTTTTACTTCATATAAATATTGCTCCCAGTTTAAAACATTTCTGGAGGCTTTCGGCTGAGAGGCAACAGGGACACCTGTTTGCCTCATAGCTTTTCGCCGCGCTGCTTTTGCAGAGCCAAGGTTGCCACATGGATTATCATCGCATTGTTTACATGCCGCCGATTTCGTTGCACTACTTTTCTTTGTTAGACCAAACGGATCCATCCGCTCAACAGGATTCGGCGCATAGTTATGAATATTAATCCCACCCAGCAACCCAATCGGATCTCGCGAGATAAACCGCCCTATCTCCGGATCATAGTAGCGATAGCGGTTGTAGTGCAGCCCTGATTCGTCGTCATGATACTGCCCCTGGAAGCGGAAGGGGTTGTGGATGCCGGCGGAGGCCGCCGCCTCGGCAATCACTTCCCGTGCTTCGCCCCAGGCCTTGTAATCCATCTCCAGCGCCAGCTGGCCTTGCGCATCGGTAAGGGCCTGCGGGGTGCCGAGGTGGTCGGCGTGGTAGTAGTACACCGCGCGCGGGGCGGATGGTTCCGGGCCTGCCTGCAGCAGCGGGTCGCGGTCTGGGTCGTAGGGGTCGTAGGGGTCGTAGGGGTCGTAGGGGTCGTAGGGGTTGTACTGGTTCCATGCCGGCACTTTCACGCCCTGGATGGCGTCGGTGTGCACCTGGGCCAGCGGGATGAAGCTGCCGGGTTAGAACAGGTAATGCACGGCGGCGGCGTCGTGGGTTTCAAATGCCAGTACGTCACCATCCCAGCCGTACAGGGTTGTCTTGCCCTGACTGAGCTTGGCGATGCGGCGGCCCAGCGGGTCATAGCGGTATTCGGTGCTGTCGCCACCCGGTGCTGTCAGCCGCCTCAGGCGGTTGTAACCGTCCCATTCCAGCTGGGTGAGGCTGCCGTTGACGCGCTTTTCGATGAGGTTGCCGCGGCTGTCGTAGCGATAGTGACGGCCAGCGTAGTGGCTCAGCAGATTGCCCAGCAGGCTGTGGTCCTGATGACCGTCTGCCGTCGGTGTGTTGTCCAGCAGGTTGCCCGCCGGGTCGAAGCGGAAGCTTTCCACGCCTTTGGGGGTGGCGGCTTGCAGCAGGCGGCCTACCGGGTCGTAACGGTAGTTGATCTGGCCACTGCGATTGTCGGCAATGCCGGTGAGCTGGCCGGCGGCATCGTACTGGTACTGGCGGCTCCACTGGGTGGCACCACTCAGGCGCTGGCTGCTGAGGCGGCCGGCTTTGTCGTAGGCCAAGCTTTGCTGCAAGCTATTGCCCAATATGCGCTGGGTTTCACGGTGCAGCTTGTCGCGCTCCAGATTCAGGATGTCGTGCTGGCCGAACAGCAGGCCATGCACATGGCCGCTGCCGTAATTGAGCACGTCCACCCTATGCCCGTCCGGCCGCTGGGTGGCGATGCGATTGCCCAGCTTGTTGTATTTGTACTGCTTGCAGTATCTTTCGTTGACTTCAGCTACAAAAAAATGTGGTCTACTTTTATTTTCTCTTCTCCTTATTCCTTGGTATTTTTTATCTCTAATTCATCTGTGTAGGTGGTACATTCTTGAAAAATTATATTTGATACCTCGAGTTTTAAACTAAATGAGTTGCTTTTCTGCCTTATCGTTATGCATTTTTCATTTTCTTCTACTATTAGAATGTCATAGTGCAAGTTGCGCCATTCTTTTATCTCTATGCTCTCTCCTGATTTGGCAAATAACTTGATTACAATTGTGTTGTAATCTTTCCCCCACACTCCCCATTTGGCAACTTCTATTTCAGGTTTTTGTCTTGTATGTAGGCTGAAATAAACTCGCCCCCCTATGTCGAGATTGATTTGCCCGATATGTATTGGTTGAAACAGGCCTGTTGGAAATAGTTGCAGCAAAAATTGATTGCGCGCGATTTTGTCTAATAAATTCATTGCTACCTCGGAAAATTGTAATGGCCATGAGTTTTGGGGAAGCTGCCAGTTCTTGGGTTGCTAATTGGTCTTACATTAAAGTGAGGCTCTGCTCCATGGCAGGGGGTTGCCTTTTCATGTCCCATGCTATGTTCTTGGATTATCACTGGTTTGCCATCGATGTTGGTGTAGTGATAATTTCTTGTGGTCACTGGTTCATAATTGGGGCCAAGCACAGTATTTCCACTTCCATCCTCAAGATCTTCTCTCATGATTTTTGGCTGTTGATTCATTGGAATTCTAGCATCCCTTTTCGCCTGCCTTAGTGCTTCCCGACGACTTTTTGCATTAAACCATGTTTTTTTATTCGGGCACTCTGAGAGACCTAAAGGATCAATCCATGTTATTGGATTCAGTGTATAGCTATGGATATTAATATCACCCAGCAACCCAATCGGATCTCGCGAGATAAACCGCCCTATCTCCGGATCATAGTAGCGATAGCGGTTGTAGTGCAGCCCTGATTCGTCGTCATGATACTGCCCCTGGAAGCGGAAGGGGTTGTGGATGCCGGCGGAGGCCGCCGCCTCGGCAATCACTTCCCGTGCTTCGCCCCAGGCCTTGTAATCCATCTCCAGCGCCAGCTGGCCTTGCGCATCGGTAAGGGCTTGCGGGGTGCCGAGGTGGTCGGCGTGGTAGTAGTACACCGCGTGCGGGGCGGATGGCTCCGGGCCTGCCTGCAGCAGCGGGTCGCGGTCTGGGTCGTAGGGGTTGTACTGGTTCCATGCCGGCACTTTCACGCCCTGGATGGCGTCGGTGTGCACCTGCGCCAAAGGGATGAAGCTGCCGGGTTCGAACAGGTAATGCACTGCGGCGGCGTCTTGGGTTTCAAACGCCAGCACATCGCCATCCCAGCCGTACAGGGTTGTCTTGCCCTGACTGAGCTTGGCGATGCGGCGGCCCAGCGGGTCATAGCGGTATTCGGTGCTGTCGCCACCCGGCGCTGTCAGCCGGCTCAGGCGGTTGTAGCCGTCCCATTCCAGCTGGGTGAGGCTGCCGTTGACGCGCTTTTCGATGAGGTTGCCGCGGCTGTCGTAGCGGTAGTGACGGCCGGCGTAGTGGCTCAGCAGATTGCCCAGCAGGCTGTTGTCCTGATCGCCATCGACCATCGGTGTGTTGTCCAGCAGGTTGCCAGCCGGGTCGAAGCGGAAGCTTTCCACGCCTTTGGGGGTGGCGGCTTGCAGCAGGCGGCCTACCGGGTCGTAACGGTAGTTGATCTGGCCGCTGCGATTATCGGTAATACCGGTGAGTTGGCCGGCGGCATCGTACTGGTACTGGCGGCTCCACTGGGTGGCACCACTCAGGCGCTGGCTGCTGAGGCGGCCGGCTTTGTCGTAGGTCAGGCTTTGCTGCAAGCTATTGCCCAATATGCGCTGGGTTTCACGGTGCAGCTTGTCGCGCTCCAGATTCAGGATGTCGTGCTGGCCGAACAGCAGGCCATGCACATGGCCGCTGCCGTAATTGAGCACGTCCACCCTATGCCCGTCCGGCCGCTGGGTGGCGATGCGATTGCCCAGTTCGTCATACTCGTGCCGCCAGCGGAAGGTTTGGCGCAAACCGGCAAGCTGGTAGCCGTGGTGTTCTTCGCTGATATTGCCGACCGGGTCGTAAATCCAGCGCAGGCTGGCATAGCGGTTCTTGGCTTTGAACAGGCGGCCGGCAGGGTCGTAGCCGAAGTTTTCCTTGCTGCCCGGTGCACTGCGTTCGATCAGGCGACCTGCACGGTCGTAGCGGTAGTGGGTGGCGACATCGCCTTCTTGCTGTTCCACCAGTCGGCCGGCGGCGTCGTAACGGTAACGGGTAGCGGCACCGTCAAAGCCGGTTTCCGCAATCACCCGTCCGCCATCATCGTATTCAAACAGATAGTGACGGTGGTTTTCGTTGCGCAGGGAAATCAGCCGGCCCAGTTTGTCGTAGCGGTAGGCCAGCGCGTGGCCGTTGGCATCGGTACGGCTTTGCAGCCGCCCGGCCTTGTCGTAGTCGTAGTGCGTGCTGCGGCCCAGCGGGTCGGTGATCTTGAGCAGGCGGGATTCTGCATCGTGCTCCAACTGGGTGGCCTGGCCATCCGGCAACACGACAGCACGCAGGCCACCATTGTCGTCGTACTGGTAGCGGGTGGCGCTGCCCATGGCATCGATGATGAGGACCGAGCGGCCACGCTCATCGTATTGCCATTGGGTAACGCTGCCGGAACAGTCGGTATAGCTTTCCAGCAGGCCATCCGGGCGGTAGCTAATCTTTTTGGCGCCGCCTTTGGCGTCGGTCACGGCAACCGGCAGGCCCTGTTCGTTGTAGGCGTACTCGGTTTTGTGACCTAGCGGGTCGGTTTCTTCAATCAGCTGCCCCTTGTCGTCGTAGGCACGTAGCCATTTCTCGCCCAATGGGTCGGTGATTTCAATCAGGTTGTCCTGCTCGTCGTAGGCAAATGCCACTTCGCTGCCATCAGCGCGCTCATGCAGAACGAGATTGCCTTTGGCGTCGTAGCTGTAGTTGTCCTGGCTGGCATCCGGATGAATGTGAATAATCAGGCGTTTATTGGCGTCATAGTTCAACCACTCTTCGCTTCTGTCCGGAAAGATGGTGCGGTAGTGGTAGCCCTTTTCGTCAAAGTAATACTCGGTGGTGCGACCATAAGCGTCGGTGACATAGGTGAGATCGATGCGCTCATCCCACGCCAGACGGATATCCAGGCTGCCATCATCCGCGTATTCGTGAATGGCGCGTGCGCCGGCATGGTGGCCATCCCACTCCAATGTGGTGCCGCGGTCGGTGCGGTCGGTGTAGCGGGTGATCAGGTGGTGCTGATACTGGTAGCTCCAGCTTTGCCCATTCTCATCTGTCGCGGACAGCAAGTCGCCGGCATCCCTGCTTAAGGGCTGCTGCTCTGTGTAGTGATACTCGGCCAATTTGCGTAATGGCCGGAGGGTTTCTGGGTCTTGCTGATTGATCTGGACAATGCGGCCATGCGCATCGTAGGACAAGGCAACGAGATAGCCGGCACTGCTGACCAGCTGACTGATGCGGCCATCACGGAAATTTACCGCCAGCGTGTTACCCGCACGGTCCTTGAGCAGCGCCAACAGATAACGAGACCCCTGCTTCTCGTACAACTGGACCAATTCATGCCCAAAACTCAATGAAATCAGTTTGTCGTCCAGGCGAGTAAGCGTGTGCCCTTCCAGTTCGTCTTTCAGCGACTCCCCCAGTGGCAACAGGGGGTAGTCCAGCTTGCGTCCGGCATCATCGTAGTAAACCAGGGCTTCGCCGTTTTCCTCGAAGCGAGAGGAAAACGGTGCCATCCAGCGCGCACCCAGCGGACCGTCAACATCGTTGGCATCAAAGTCAGAACGGTAAACCCGCTGCCAGACGATAGGCATCACACCCGGCAAGGTAAAATCTGTATGGATGAGGGTTTCCACCCCGTTCAGGTAGTCAATCGATCTTGGCGACGCTGGCTTGCCTGCAGGACAACCGCATTTGGGGCCAAGCCCGCCGCCCTTGAACAGGCTGACCACCTCTTTATGGATCTGCTTCACCTGCTTGGCGACTTTACCCATACCGCTTTTGACCGCGCCGCCTTTTTTATCCATATAGGCTTTGAAAGCGGCTTTCAGCTTGACTAGCAACGGCTTGAGTTTATCCGCTAGGACCTGCATCAATTTTTTCGGCAGCTCCGCCGCCCACACCGCCAGCACAGAGGCCATCTCTCGTAAGGTGGCCCGTAGCGCGGGTGATTTGGCAGTCATGTCATCAACCGCCTCTGCAGCAGTGACCACCATGCCGGCAGCAACTTGTTTCTTCTTCTCCCCGACGGCCTTGTTGATGGCGTCCATATGCGCGCCGATGGTGGCCCAGAAACCACCATTGGTTTTTTCCAGGTTGTAGGCCACCGGTTTGACGGGAATGTTCTTGGCCGCAAATTTCCCCAGCGTGCCGCTACCAGCACTGCGCAACAACTCCGCCAGATCAAGCAGATACTTGCTGCCGTCCTTGATGCATTGATTCAGGCAGCCATCTATCTTGCTCTCGACATAGTCCACCCACTGCTCTGGCCTGCCGCGAAAATCGCCGGGCAGCATATTGATCAACTGACCAACCAGCTGCGGTGCGATGACGTACTCGGCAACATCCTTACCTGCCCGGCGCATGGCATTGGCACACACTTTCAATGTCGGGCGAGTGCTCACCTTGAACAGGCTACCCGCAGCGGGGACCACGCCAATCAGGTCCACCCCAAGAAACATCCAGTCAAAAATATCGACTTCCAGCTTTTTACGGTTCTTCTCGCTCATGTCCATGATGTCGACTACCACATCGCCCACGGAAATGAGGTTGCCGACAACCGGAATCGCGCCGCCAATAGTGGAGAGGGTCTCTACGCTCAAATAGCCGTCGCTGATGTCCTGCAGCCATTTGTCAAAGGATTGTCCAGTTTGGGCCAGAGCCTTCGAGGCATTGGCCGGGGTACCGTCAAGTACAGCAACAGGAGTGGTCATGAAGGTTCAACTTTGAGGATCTGGATTGACGATTTCAAAACTTGGGCATGGTGGGCAGTGCATCCTGGGCCTTGCCCATCAATGCGTCCTTCGCCTGCCCTTTTAGCGCAGGTATGGCGCTTTGCGGATTGCGCGCCAGAGCAAGGGCTTGCTGGGCCTGGCTGGCCATTGCGCTTACCTGCCCCACGGCATTGGTAAGTTGTGGGCTGACGCTACCCAGGGTGCTGCCCAGCTCTTGCATGGCTTTGCCTTTTACTGCCTCGCCCATTTGTTGCAAGGCGGCTTCCGGCTGCTCCACAAAGGGGAAGATGTCGGCTTTGTCCTGATGCGGCCGCCCCAGAAACTCGACCTGTGCCGCACCAAGAGGCAAACCATGCACAATCGCCTTGCCGGCCTCGTCCAACACCCCCTTGTGTTTGATGCCTAGCGCATCAGTTACCACAAACTTGCCCTGATTCATTGAGTAGCCATTGGCAAATTCGTGTAGCACCTGCAGGTTGCCAGTGCCGGGCTTGGCAAAGGTTGGCGTCGGCGTACTGAGACTGGCCGGCCCGGACAGGCTATGGCTGGCGCCTTTCACGCTCACCACGCTGGGGCAATGCACTTCGATGTTGCCGCCTTTCAGCCGGATATAGCCGCCGCCGCTGGTCAGCAGGATTTCCTGGCTGGCGGCAATGGTGACCTTGCCCTTGGCCGAGGTAATGGTCAGGTCCTTGTCCGCCGTCAGTTCCATCGCATCACTCTGCGCCTGCACCTGCACCTTGCCCTTTGCCGCAATCAGTTTCAGCGCGATCTGGTCTTTCACCCCCGCCACAAACAGGCTGATGTGCTGGCCGACGTTGTGCAGCCAGCGGCGACCGGTGGTTTCGTTGCTGTCGCGCTGGGCGATGAAGTTGAGGTTGCTGCCGGCAGAGAGGGTCTGGCTTTGTTCGGTGAGGCTGGCGATGCCGGCCGGGGCGGACAGGATGAGCAAGGGTTGCTGGCCGGCCTGGTCTTTTGCCGTCTTGCCGTCCTTGTCGGTGTTGCTACCGGCTTCCCATGCTTTGACGGCGGCGGCGTGGTGTTGCAGGTGGCCGCTGTCTTTCTTGCTGTCTTTGCTGTTGTCCGGCTGGATGCCGTCCGGCCCGGTTTCCATGGTATCGGCCAGTTGGCCGGTGGCCACTTCCGCCAGGCTTTGGCTGAGGCTGAGCGCGGCGTCGAGCTGGCTTTGTGCATGGTCGCGCGCCAGTTGTTTGCCGCCAGCGCCGTTTTGCGCTTCGGTGCTGAGCAGTAGGCCGTGTGCAGCGCGGATGGCACCGTGCTGGTCGGTGCGCAGCTCGAAGCCGTCGCCACGCGGCTGGGCTTTGCCATTGCTGCGCGGATGGGTGAGGAAGCCCTGGTTGAGCTGGGTTTTGCCCGGTTCGCTGGACAGCTTGGCGCGCACTTCGCCGGGGGTGTCGTCGAACAGCAGCTCGTTGTACTGGCCGCCCTGGTGCTCCTTGGATTTGATGCCGGACAGCGTCTTGTTGGCCGGCAAGGCTCCCGCGCCGCTAAAGGCCGGGGTGGCGTGGCTGCCGTTGTACAGCACACCGACGATGACCGGGCGGTCGATATCGCCTTCGATAAAGTCGACCAGCACTTCCTGACCGATGCGCGGGATGAACTGGTGACCCCAGCCCGCGCCGGCGCTGGGCATGGCCACGCGCAGCCAGCAGGAGGAGGTGTCGTCGAGCTTGGCACCGATGCTCGGGTGTTCGTCTGCGCGCTGCCAATGGAACTGCACCTTGATACGGCCCAGTTCGTCGGTATGCACTTCTTCGCCCGCCGGGCCGACCACGGTAGCGGTTTGCACCCCTTTGGAGGTCGGCTTGGCCTGCGTGCTGTGGGCATAGGCCGGGGTAAGCGGGATGCCGCGACGCTGGGCGGTGATGGTGGTCTGGAAAGGGCTGCTGTTCTGCGAATCGGCAGCGTTGTCATTGCCCAGCAAGCCACGCAGGCTGCTGGCCAGATCACCCGGCAGATTGTTGTTGGCACGGAAGGTTTGGCCGGTGACGACGAATTCGCGCTGCTCGCTGCTGTCGGCTTCGTGTGCTGGGTGCTCGTCCAGGCGGAACCATTGGCCAGCGAGCAGGCTGCGTACCGAACCACTGCCGCTAAATTGTTTGGCCTGCACATCGTGCGCCTGCTGGCGCAGCTGGGCATACTGGCTGAGCTGCTCGGCATCGCTGGCGTAGTACAGCGACTGCGGGTCGTAATCCTGCAAGGTGGATTGCAAGGCATCACCACTGCGGCCTTGCTGAATGCGGGTCTGGTCGCCGGTATGCTGGGTGCTCACCGGCTGGTAATCGAAACTGGCCAGTGCCACATTGCCCGATACCACCTGGCGGGCGGTGCTCCAATCGGTGAGGCCGTCTTCTTCTTCTGTTGCATCGCTGCGGTGAAAGCGCACCCGCTCGCTGGCCGCCGGCGGCAGGCTGTAAGCGTCGTCGAACACCACCAGCTTGACCTGCGGATGCTCGCCATCGACATGCTCGAAACGCCAGGCATAACCTTCTTCGTGCAACAGCCGCACGATGAAGTCGAAATCGCTCTCGCGATATTGCAGACAGTAACTGCGCGGGCTGGCCGTGGCGGTGTGGAATTCCAGCGTCTGCACCTGGGCAAACACCGGATTATTGGCCTGATGTTCAGCCAGGATTTGTTTGACGATGTCGGGGACGGACAGGTCCTGAAACACCCGCGAGGTGCGACGCAGGCGCAGCAGGGCAAACGGTGGCTCGATGGTGAGGCCATACTTGGCAAAACCGCCATCAGAGCCTAATAGCTCGGCGCGCGACACCACGCCACAACGCACCACCTCGCTGCCAGCGGCATCCAGCACGCCGAGACGGGCGGCGACGCCCAACAACGACTTGAGTTCGATATTGCCGTCGGGTGACAGACAGGTGAGCTGATAGCGATAGGCTTCCGACACGCCCTCGCTGCCATCCAGCGTGTGCGGCAACAGCTGCTCGGCGGCGATCTGCCCGCCATCCAGCTGCAAGGTAAGCAGACGCTGGTGCTGGGAAAAGGCGGCGGCGAAGCTGGCGAGCAGAGCGGAAAAGTCCATGGCGTCTCATCACGTCTGCTGACGTGAATCTTCACATTCTGTTGAAAGTTCAACAGTTTATGCGCCTAACATGCGCTGGACAAGGTGGAATGGCATGAATGCGTAGTTCTACTGAGCTTTTGCCTGGCCTGCCCCGCCAGAAAAAGCATGAGCCATCACCTGCTCACATCAGCAGCGCTACGCGGTACACCACAGCAGCAGACAAAAAAATGCCCGGCATCACCGGGCGAGAGACAAAGCACTACACAAAGCACGAGGAAATTCAGCAGTACTGGAAATGGGCACGCTTCACATTGCACAGCACTTCATAGGAGATGGTGCCGGCCTGGGCCGCCACTTCGTTGATATGTACGGTGTCGCCCCATAGCTCGACTTCGCTGCCGATGCCGGCTTGCGGCAGGTCGGTCAGGTCCACCGTCATCATGTCCATCGACACCCGGCCAATCACGCGCGAACGCAGGCCATCGATGGCCACCGGGCTGCCGGTAGACGCCAGGCGCGGGTAGCCATCGGCATAACCGCAGGCGATCAGCCCCACACGGGTAGGACGCTCGGCCACAAAACTGGCACCGTAGCCTACCGGCTCGCCAGCCGCCAGCTCACGCACACCAAATACCTGTGAGGTAAGCCGCATCACCGGCTTCAGCGCTGCGCCCTGCTCGAAACCGGCAGGCAGCGGCGAAGCGCCATACAGCATGATGCCGGCGCGATTCCATTGGCGATGGGCGCGCTCATGGCAGAGGATGCCGGCGGAGTTGGCAATGCTTTCCTCACCCGGCAGATAGCGGCAAACACTATCAAAGGCTTCCAGCTGGGCCTGGGTGGCAGACAGCTGCGGCTCGTCGGCACGGGCGAAGTGGCTCATCTTGACGATTTTGCCCACCTTGCCGCTGGCCATCAGCTTGCAGTGCGCGGCGGCGTAATCCTGCGGGAAGAATCCGGCGCGATGCATGCCGGAATCCATCTTCAGCCACACGGTGTAAGGCTTGGCCGGATTGGCCTGCAGCACCACGTCCAGCTGCTGCGGGCTTTGCACCACGCACCACAGGTCATGCGCTTCGACATCAGCCAGCTCGGCCGCTTCGAACACACCCTCCAGCAGCACGATGGGCAGGGTCACTCCACCTTCGCGCAGCTGGATGGCTTCTTCCAGACAGGCCACGGCAAAACCGTCGGCCACATCGGCCAGTGCCTGGGCACAGCGCAGCGCACCGTGGCCATAGGCATTGGCCTTGATCACGGCCAGGGTCGGACCACCGGCCAGTTGCCTGGCCAGCAGATAGTTATGACGCAGGTTTTCCAGACGGATGCTGGCAATCAGCGGGCGCATGCGCTCAGGCTCCGGCTACGGCGGTGCTGCTGTGCATTGGTACCACCAGCTTTTCGCCGCGTTTGGCATAACGTTGGATGGACAGGCCATCCACGCTGATGTCCGGCTGTACGCCGACGATCTGGTCGGCCAGCACCTTGCCGGAGCCTGCACTCATCGTCCAGCCCAGCGTACCGTGACCGGTATTGAGCGACAGGTTGGCAAAGCGGGTGCCGCCGATGATGGGCGTGCCATCCGGGGTCATCGGGCGTAGGCCGGTCCAGAAGGTGGCTGCGGGAATATCGCCACCATCCGGGTAGAGGTCGCCCACCACCATTTCCAGGGTTTCGCGACGGCGTGGATTGAGGTCCAGATTGTAGCCAGCCAGCTCGGCCATGCCGCCCACGCGGATGCGGTCGTTGAAGCGGGTAATGGCCACCTTGTAGGTCTCGTCCAGAATGGTGGATACCGGTGCCATGGCGGCATTGGTGATCGGCACGGTCAGCGAATAGCCCTTGACCGGGTACACCGGAATGTCGATGCCCAGGTTTTGCAGCAGATCGCGCGAGTAGCTGCCCAGCGCCACCACGTAGTGGTCGGCAGTCAGCATTTCGTCGCCGATGCGCACACCGCTAATGCGGCCGTTATGGGTTTCGATAGCGGAAATATTCACGCCAAAGCGGAATTTCACGCCCTTGGCCGCAGCAAGATCCGCCAGACGGCTGGTAAACAGATTGCAATCGCCGGTTTCGTCGTTCGGCAGTTGCAGGCCGCCGGTCAGCTTGTGCTTGACCTTGGCCAGCGCCGGCTCGACACGGGCACAGCCGTCCGGGTCCAGCACATTGAAGTCCACACCGCACTCTTTTAGCACGGCGATGTCCTTGGCCATGCCTTCCACCTGGGCTTGCGAACGGAACAGCTGCAGGGTACCGCCTTGGCGACCTTCGTAATCCAGGCCGGTTTCGGCACGCAGCTCCTTGATCATGTCGCGGCTGTATTCAGCCAGGCGCATCATGCGGCTTTTGTTGAGGGCATAGGATTGTTCGTTGCAGTTGGCCAGCATCTTGGCAATCCACTGCAACTGGTAAACGCTGCCATCCGGCTGGATGGCAAGAGGGGCGTGACGCTGGAACATCCACTTGACCGCCTTGGCCGGGATGCCAGGCGCAGCCCAGGGGGCGGAATAGCCAGGGGAAATCTGGCCGGCATTGCCAAAGCTGGTTTCCAGCGCAACACCTTCCTGGCGCTCCAGCACCGTGACTTCAACGCCGGCCTTGGCCAGATACCATGCAGTAGACACACCTACTACGCCGCCACCCAGTACGATTACCTTCATTTCCTCTTTCTCCGTGCTACGCATCATGTGCTTAGTGATTTTGTGTAGTATATTTATTTCAATGCAGTTTTTTTCACCAAAATAAAACAATTTGCTAATTAATAACTCTTTCAAATTAAAGATTGGCAGTGAAATAATGAAAGTAAAACACACCCACGAGCGCGAGCTGGACAAGATCGATCTTAAGATATTGAAATGGCTGCAAAAAAACGGCCGCATTGCCATGACCGAGCTGGCGGAAAAGGTGGGCCTGTCCACCACGCCCTGTACGGAAAGAGTGCGCCGGCTGGAACGCGACGGGGTGATCGAGGGCTATTACGCCCGCCTCAATCCCCATGCCATGGGCGCATCGCTGCTGGTATTCGTGGAGATCAAGCTGTCGGCCAAGTCTGGCAATATCTTCGACGCCTTCCGCCGCGAAATCCAGAACATCCCGGAAATCCTCGAATGCCACCTGGTATCCGGCGAATACGACTACCTGATCAAGGCACGCATCCCCGACATGTCGATGTACCGCAAGCTGCTGGGGGAAATCCTGCTGCAACTGCCCAATGCCAATGAATCGCGCAGCTATGTGGTGATGGAAGAAGTGAAGGAAACCCATATGCTGGCGCTGCCGGAATGACGCCCTCCCCATCTTGCCAAGCGGCAAGGCGGCGCTGTCAACCTGTACCGGCAGAGAGGCCACAACGATTCAACCTTGATTTTCAATTAAGCAGTGCCTTATACCTGATTAATTTAGTACGCTTTTATCGCAGCACTTTAATTAAAGCTGTTTACATCTAAATCAGCCAGCTGCTTGAGCTGCCCATGGCCAGCACTGTGTGGCAGGCATGATCGCTCAGCGGCAAGTCACTGACAGGAGTGCATCATGTTCGGATTTGGCACCACCAAGCAGGACCAGCAGGAGAGCAAGCAACAGCTACACCAGTTCACGGCAATGCTGGACTATGTCGACAATCTGATCATGCTGGCAGACACCACGCCGGATAACACTATCTTCTACATGAACCGCACCGCGCGCGATGTGCTGGCCAGTCACCGCAGCATGATGAACAAGAAATTCCGCGCTGGCGTGGATGTCAACAATGCCTTCAAGCACAGCATCCACCAGTTTCATCGCGACCCCGACCGCATCCGCCAAATCCTGCAAGACATTGCCGCACGTCGTATTACTCACCATGAAGCACTGATTCCGGTAGGCAGCGTCACCTTCAAGACCAAGGTCTTTCCCATCTGGGATGATCAGGACAGCAGCAAGCTGCTCTGTTTCATGGCCAGTTTTCAGGACATTTCATCCGAGATAGAAGCCCAGAACTTGCGTGATGCCAATGACCAGCGGCGCACTTTTCTGGAAGAACGTGTAGGAGAACTATCAGGCAATATGCAGGCCATGAGTGCCACCATTGAAATGGTGGCCGTGCGCACGGCCTCGGCCTCAGACTCATCGGAAGAAATGCTGAGAAGATCGCAGGATGGCAAGAGCATGATCCAGAACAACGCTACCGCCATGAAATCGGTGAGCGAACTGGTAAGCCACACCGCTGACAATCTGACATCGCTGGGCAAACAATCGGAAACCATTGGCCAGATTGTCAGCGTGATCAAGGATATTGCCGATCAGACCAATCTGCTGGCGCTAAACGCCGCCATCGAAGCGGCACGCGCCGGCGAAATGGGCCGTGGCTTTGCCGTGGTGGCCGATGAAGTACGCAAACTGGCCGAGCGCACTACCAAGGCCACCCAGGAAATCGGCAGCATGATTCGCGACATCCAGCAGGAGGTCAACACCAGCATCCACTCGATGGACAGCGGCCGCCTGCAGGTAAAATCCACCGAACAGGACTTCAGCAATGCCGAAAACGCCATCGTGGCCATTGTCGATGAGATCCACCAGATGAGGAATTTCGTGGTCGAAATCGCCAATGCAGCAGAAGAGCAGGCTGCCACCGCGCAGGACATCAGCGACAAGCTGAGTGAAATCGCCAGGCACTGAAGCCCGTCCGGCTGGCTGCGCGTCTTGCCAGCCTGCCGGTCAGCGTTTAGTGTGGAGTGCCGTCAATACCATGCTATTTAGCCTTTGATCATGAGCCTGCAATCCGTTCGCGATTTCTTCGCCGCCCGCAATCTGGATATCCCCATCATCGAACTGGAAGTCAGCACCGCCACCGTGGCGCTGGCCGCCGAAGCCCACGGCGTGGAGCCGGGGCGCATCGCCAAGACCCTGTCCTTCCGCCTGAACAGCGGCGAGGTCATCATTCTGGTCACCCGTGGCGATGCCCGCATCGACAACCGCAAATTCAAGGAAGCCTTTGGCAAGGGCAAGATGCTGGCACTGGAAGAGGTCGTCGCGCTGACCGGCCACCCGGTGGGCGGGGTCTGCCCCTTTGGTTTGGCGCAGCCGCTGCCGGTATATCTGGATCGTTCTTTGCAGGATTTCGACGAAGTACTTCCCGCCGCCGGTGCCATTCACAGCGCGGTGCGCATCAGCCCGGCACTGATGGCCGACATCACCGCTGGCAGCTGGGTAGATGTATGCCAGCCGGTCGCCGAGCTGGCCAGTTAGAGCCGCTAACAAAAACCCTGCTGCTGCGTTGCGCCTCCTTGCCGTACTCTTTGTACTGTCTGCGTCGGCGCGCCTTGCCCCAGGGACGCTACGCTATTTTGTTCGCCGCTCTTAATCAGCAGGCTGCGGAATAAGGCAGCATGGCGGCACGGTCGATACCGACATGCAACAGGCTGCCGATATTCAGCCCGGCCGCATACTGCTGCACTTCGCGCGCAGACAGGGTCAGCGTCAGCTCGCCATCCGCACTGGCCACCGTCACCCGCACGCCGTCCGCCAGCTGGATGATGCGCCGCACCGCCGTCGCCGGCTGCTCCGGCCCCAGCCGCAAGGCCTGCTCTGGCACCACGCCCTCCGCCAGCACGTTTTCGTAACCGATAAAGCGCGCCAGCCAGGGCGTGGCCGGTGCCGCCAGCAGTTGAGCCGGGGTGGCGCACTGGACAATGCGCCCCTCCCGCAGCACCGCTACCCGGTCGGCCAGGGCGAATGCTTCTTCCCTATCGTGGGTGACCAACAGCGCCGGAATGGCCGCCTGCTGTAACTGCTGGCGGAATTCCTGCTGCAACTGCCGGCGTAAATCCGCATCCAGACTGGAAAACGGCTCATCCAGCAGCAACAGCCGTGGCCGGGTGACCAAGGCCCGCGCCAGCGCCACCCGCTGCTGTTCGCCGCCGGAGAGCGTCCACACCTTGCGCGCCTCCATGCCGGCCAGCCCCAGTTGCTGCAGGCAGGCCAGCGCCTGCTGCCGGGCCACCGCTCGCGCTACCCCATGCTCGATCAGGCCGAAGCAGACATTGCCCAGCACATCCAGATGCGGAAACAGGGCAAAGTCCTGAAACATCAGCGCAAAACGCCTTGCCTCGGCCGCCACGCCGGCCAGGTCTTCACCAGCAAACGACAGGCGGCCGCCATCAGGCTGCTCCAGCCCGGCAATCATTTTCAGCAAACTGCTTTTGCCGCAGCCCGATGGCCCCAGCAAGGCCAGCACTTCGCCGGCCTCCAGGGTCAGGCTGAGCTGGTCGGCCACCAGCTTGTGGCCAAAACGCTTGCATACGCCATCCAGTTGCAACATGTCAGGACTCCTTGCGCAACTGCCGTTCGGCGGCAGACGGCCATTCGATCATCAGAAAAGCCAGCAGCGCCAGCAACATCAACAGACAGGCCAGCAGCATGGCGCTGGCGGCATTGTCGGCCCCTGGCCGGCCCAGCCGCTGGTAGATCAGCGTGGTCAGGGTCAGCCATTCCGGCCGCGACAAAAACAGCGTCACGGCAAATTCACCCAATGCGGTAGCCGCAGCAAAGGCCAAGCCACGGCGGAAGGCCGGCCGCAGCAAAGGCCATTCGATACGGGCAAACACCCGCAAGGGGCTGGCCCCCAGACTGCGTGCGGCCTGCGGCCAGTGACGTGGCAGGCTGTCCAGCGCACCAGCCAGGCTGCGCGCCACAAAGGGATAGGCCAGCAAGGCATAGCTGGCCAGCAGCAGGGGCAGACTGGCGCTCCACTGCGGGTAGAGCAGCAACAGGCCAAACGCCACGCACACTGGCGACACCACGAAAGGAAGAAAGGCCAGTGCCCGCAAGCACAAGCTACCGCGCGCCGCCAGGGCATGCAGCCAGCCCAGCACCGCAGCCAGCAGCACGGCCATGGCACTGAAACGGGCCGAGTTGCCCAGTGCCAGCAGCACTTCCTCGTCGTGCAGCAGGCTGAAACCGGAAGCAGCCAGCGCCTGCATGGCGCGCCACAGCACCGCCAGCAGAGGCAGGCCGGCAAACAGCAGCAACAAGGCCAGCGCCGCCGCCAGTTGCAGCCACTCCAGACCCTGCGGACGGCGCGGCAGCACCGGGTCCACCTTTAGCGGCGCAGCCAGACGGCGCTCCAGCCAGGCATACAGCATGGCCACCGCCCCGGTCACCAGCAGCATCAACAGCGCCAGTGCGCCGGCATCGGCCAGGTTCAGTTCGTAGGACACCAGCTGATAGATCTCTACCTCCACCGTGGCATAGCGCTGCCCACCCAGCAGCAGCGCCAATCCGAAGCCAGAGAAGCAATACAGGAATACCAGGCACAAGGCGGACAACAACCAGGGCCGCACCGCCGGCCATTCCACCCGCCAGAACACCCGCCATGGCGTGGCACCCAGCGTGCGGGCGGCAGCCAGCCGGCTGGCCGGTATCTGCGCCAGCCCTTCGCAGGCGGCGCGGATCACCAACGGCAGATTGAAAAACAGATTGCCATACAGCAATAGCCAGGGCGTGTCCTGCAGATTCACCCCCAGCAAGCCCTGCGGCCCGAACAGCGCCAGCACGCCCATGGCCGCCACCAGGGTGGGCATGACAAAGGGCAGCATCAGCAGGCGCAGGCTGAGGCTGCGGCCAGGAAAACGATAGCGCGCCAGACACCAGGCAATCGGCAGGCCGATCAGTAAGGCGGCCACACAGCTGGCAGCGGCCTGCAGCAAGGACCACAGCACGCGCCATTGCAGATAGCGGTCGGCAAACAGGTCGGCGGACACCGCGCCCTGCCCTTCCTGCAACAAACGCAGCAAGGGCAGGATGGACATCAGCAGCAAAAAGGCCAGCGGCAATAACGCCAGCCCTGCACGACGGCCGCGCTCAGACATGGCGCTGCCGGGTAAAAGGCCAGTCGGCAACCAGCACGTCTTCCGGACCGTCTTCCGGGTCGTCCACCCGTTCCAGCCATTGGAAACCCAGGCTGGCGGCCAGCGCCTGCGAGGGCAGATTATCCGGGCTGATGGACAGCACAAAGCGCTTCACCCCGGCGGTTTCCACCGCCCAGCCGGCGCAGGCCAGCAGCGCCTCGGTGGCATAACCCTGGCGCCGGAA
Source organism: Aquitalea aquatilis (assembly GCF_005155025.1). NCBI lineage: Bacteria > Pseudomonadati > Pseudomonadota > Betaproteobacteria > Neisseriales > Chromobacteriaceae > Aquitalea > Aquitalea aquatilis. The sequence goes on from NZ_CP039731.1 coordinate 4,168,041, forward strand.
AGCCGGCAGCACGGTATAGCCCAGCTCGACATCACCACGCCCCCGCAGATAGGCATGACCGGGACAGGTATGGAAATTGATATGGCCCACTAGTTGGCCATCCTCCCGCCGCAGCATGGCGCGCATCGACCACGGCGCATACTCCGGCTCGTTTTCCATTTGTTCCAGCCGCAGCGACATCACCGCCGCTTCTTCCAGCCAGCTGATGGGCAAGGGGGCACCCAGCCAGCGCGCCGCCTCGGCCAGCCGCGCTTCCATGCTGGCCTGCAGCATGGCAGGCGTCAGGTGACGCAGGATCAGCCGCGGGCTGAGGATGTCAGGAACCGTGCTCGCGGTGGGCATTACTGGCCGGACTTCAGCACGATGCGTGTCCACTTGCCGACCCAGCCGGCGCTCTTGGCCGCAATCTGTTGCTGGTCAGGCGTAGTGTGGGTTGCCGGCTTTTCGGCATGCTGGAATACCGGATCCAGCGCGATGCCAGGCTGCACCGGATACATCCACATCGTGGTGGGGATATCCTTCTGCACGGCGTCCGAGCGCAGGAAGGCAACAAATTTGCGCGCCAGCGCGGCTTGCTGGCCGCCCTTCACCAGCACAGCGCCTTCCACTTGCTGGAATACCGCGCCAGGCAGCAGCAGGTTGGCGGTGGGCGAGGTGCTGAGTTTTTCCTTGCTATAGAACACTTCTGCCGCCGGGCTGGTGGCATAGCTCACCACGATGGGACGCGCGCCGCCGTTGCGCGAGAAGTCGGTGTAATAGGCCTCGGTCCAGCCCTTGCTCACCTTGACGCCGTTGTCGCGCAATTTGGCCCAGAAAGCCATGGCCTTGGTCTCACCCATGGCGGAGATGGTCGACAGCAGGAAAGCCAGACCGGGGCTGGAAGTTGCCGGATTTTCCACCACCAGCAGGTCCTTGTAGGCCGGACGGGTCAGGTCGTCCAGGGTCTTGGGCAGCGGCAGCTGCTTCTTGGCAAACCAGGCCTTGTCGTAGTTCAGCGTGACATAGCCATAGTCGATGCTGGTGGCACCCGGCAGCAGCGGCTGGCCGGACTTGCGCTCTGCAGCTTCCGGCAACAACACACCAGCAGCAGCGGCCTTGCCCATCATGGTGTTGTCGATGCCGTACACCACGTCGGCAATGGGATTGGCGCGGGTCAGGATCAGCTTGTTGACCATCTCGCCGGCATCGCCGGCCTTGATGATGCTGAGTTTGACGCCATTCTGCTGCTCGAACTCCGCCAGCAAGGGCTTGGACACGGCAAACGAGCTATGGGTAAGCACGCGCAGTTCGGCGGCATGGCTCAGGCCGGCCAGCAGCAGCGCGCTGATGAGACTAGTGGTTTTGAACAACTGCATGACATTCTCCGTGCGACAAGGCGCAATCGCCGGAGCAAGCGGAACAACAGATGGTGGGGCCTTCTGCATCACGCTCCCTCCGCTGGCATTATCCAGTTCAGGTTCTAGGGTGTTTCTCAGCCCGCTAGGGGCACCCCTGGTGATTGGCGGCATCCTTACAGATACCTGCCGACATGCTTGCTTACAAGGCGTTACCGTTTATTCACGAAAATTAACAGCCCGCAGCAAACAGAAAACGAATTGTACACACTTTCCCCCCATGATGAATTCACAACAACAGCACGCTTGTTCAAACCGCAGCACTCGCCGATAACCCAAGGAACAAAATCATGAAACTGTCCGCTCACATCATGCTGATCAGCCTGTCCGCTCTCACCTTCGCCACCCTGTCGAGCACTGCCTCGGCCGCAACCGAATGGCAAAAGCAGCACCCGCGCCGCGCTGAAGTGAACCACCGTCTGGCCAATCAGGACAAGCGCATCCACCAGGAACGCAAGGAAGGTGAAATCAGCAAACAACAAGCCCGCGAACTGCACCAACAGGACCACGCCATCCGCCAGCAGGAACGTGCCGATGCCCGTAAAAATCATGGCCACATCAGCAAGCAGGAACAAAGAAACCTGAATCAGCAAGAAAACAAGGTCAGCAAGGAAATCGGCAAGTAAACTTCAGCCATATTCCAAGCAATTACCGGCCAGAAGCTAGCCGGCCACGGTGGCCGAGCACGCTCTGGCCGGCCTGCCTTATACCGAAGAGCGAGCCTTTTCCATGAAATCGCATGCGCAAACAGCCATCCGCCTGATCCTGCTCTGCCTGCTGCCGCTCACCGCCTGGGCCGGCATTGGCGAAGAAGGGGCACGTCACTTGCTGTCGCGCACCGGCTTTGGTGCCAATCCGGCACAAATCGCCCTGTATGCCCCACTGGGCCGCCAACAGGCAGTGGACCGGCTGCTGGATCATGCCGTGTACAGCGCCCTCAGCGCGCCGCCCGCCTGGGTCAATGAACCATTCGACCACCCCGGCAAACCCAATCTGACCGAAGACGAAAAGAAAGCCCTGCAAAAAGAGCGCAACGAACATGCGCAAGAGTTGCGTGGCTGGTGGCTGGAAGAAATGCGCAGCACGCCCAGCCCGCTGACGGAAAAGATGACCCTGTTCTGGCATAACCATTTTGTTTCCGGGCTGGATAAGGTGGGCGTGCCGCAACTGATGTATCAGCAGAATGTATTGCTGCGCCATCAGGCACTGGGCAACTTCGGCCAGTTGCTGCACGCCATCGCCCGCGATCCGGCGATGATGCGCTATCTGGACACGGTGAATAACCGCAAGGGCCAGCCAAACGAGAATTTTGCCCGCGAAGTGATGGAGCTGTTCACCCTGGGCGAAGGCCATTACAGCGAGCAGGACATCCGCGAAGCCGCGCGTGCCTTTACCGGCTGGTCGCTGGACAAGGACTTCCAGTTTGTCTACCGCCCCAATCAGCATGACAACGGCGACAAAACCATCTTCGGCCAGCAAGGCAATTTCGATGGCGACGACGTGCTGGACATGCTGCTGCGCAAACCGCAGACCGCGCGCTTTGTCACCATCAAGCTGTGGAAAACCCTGGTGTCGCCCACCCCGAACGAGGCCGACATCCAGCGCCTGTCCGCGCTGTTCTACCGCGACAATTACGAAATCCGTCCGCTGCTGCGCGCCATGCTGCTGACACCGGCCTTCTGGCAAAGCCAGGGCCAGTTGATCAAGTCCCCGCTGGAACTGACCGTGGGCACGCTGGTGACCTTCGACCTGACCCCGCCGGACTGGCGTGCGCTGGCCGGGCTCAACCGCCAGTTGGGCCAGGACGTGTTCAACCCGCCCAATGTCAAAGGCTGGCCCGGTGGCGAAGTATGGATCAACAGCGCCACCCTGCTGACGCGCAAGCAGTTTCTGGACCGCCTCAGTCATGATGCCGCGCCCATTCGCAACAACTTCGTCAAAGCCGATAGCCAGATGGACGAAGCCCGCGGGCGCGAGGCACGTATCCAGCGGATGATCCAGGCCGGCTTGCGCCCGATCAAGCTGCAACCAGACGAGTGGACCGCCATCTACCATATCCGTACTGCAGCCGATAGCGCCCGCCTGCTACTGGCCGTGCCACCGGCCCAGCCGCTGCCGGAAGGCATGAGCGGCGCACAAGCCATTGCGCCCTTGCTGCTGGACCCGGCTTACCAGGTTCATTGAAACCACTACCAGGGACTCTGCCATGTTTCAACGCCGCGAATTTCTCAAGGCCATGGGGGCCGGCCTGCTGGTTTCAGTACTGCCGAATCTCAGCTATGCACTGGCACCGGCCGCTTACCAGCGCCTGCTGGTGCTGATCGAGCTAAAAGGTGGCAATGACGGGCTCAATACGGTCATCCCCTACGCCAGCGATGACTACTATCGCCTGCGCCCCGCCATCGGTATTCCCCGGCCGCAAGTACTGCAACTAAATGAACAGATCGGCCTGCACCCGGCCATGAGCAGCCTGCTGCCCTTGTGGCAAAACCACCAGCTGGCGGTGCTGCAAGGCGTAGGCTATCCCGAGCCCAATCTGTCGCACTTTCGTTCCATCGAAATCTGGGAAACGGCCTCGGCCAGCAACCAGTATCTGGGCGAAGGCTGGCTGACCCGGCTGTTTCGCAGCCAGCCGGTACCGGCCGGCTTTGCTGCCGACGGCGTCGTGCTGTCCAGCCAGAACCTGGGGCCGCTGGATGGCGGAGCGCGCGCCGTGGTGCTGAGTAACCCGCAGGACTTCGCCCGTCAGGCCAAGCTGGCAGCAGACCAGCAGGCCGGCGCACACAGCGGCGCGCTGTCGCACATTCTCAAGGTGGAGGGCGATATCCGTACCGCAGCCAATGCCCTGCAACAACCCGCAATGAAACCAGCGGCCAATCCGGCCGATGCCCCCACCGCGCCGCCCAAGGCAGCAGGCGGCTTTGCCCAGGCCATCAACACTCTCGCTGACATCCTGCAAAACGGCACCCGCATCGCGGTGGCACGCATCACCCTCACCGGCTTTGACACCCACGGCAACCAGCAGCCCACCCAGGCCCGCTTGCTGGGCGAACTGGCCGACGGCTTGGCGCTGCTGCAAAACCGCTTGCAGGCACAGGGGCGCTGGGACGATACCCTGGTGCTGAGCTATGCCGAGTTTGGCCGCCGACCACGCGAAAACGGCAATCGCGGCACCGATCATGGCACCGCCAACAGTCATTTCATGCTGGGCGGCCGGGTCAAGGGCGGCCTGTACGGCCAGACACCGCTACTGGCGGGCGTGACGGATGGCAACCTGCCCTATGCCATCGACTTTCGCCAGCTGTACAGCACCGTGGTGCAAGACTGGTGGGGCAAGGACGCCCGCCAGCTATTCGGCGGCCATTTCGAGCGACTACCGCTGTTGCGGGCCTGAGCCAGCTCGCCCCGGACACCAATCAAGCCTGCCAAGGCGGACAGCACCCGCCGCCAGGCAGGGGGATGCCAGGATGTATCGGTATACGCGGTGGAAATCACCAGAGTTTGCATCCGCTCACGCGGATAATGATTTGAGTGCCGCTTCCGCGCGGCGGACGGGAAAGAGGGCTTGCCTGGCCAAGCCCTCCTTCACCTCCCAGGCCACCCCACAAGCATGGCCTGCGGCTGCCCGACAGGTCCCGCCCGGTGCGAGGCGCGCCTGAACTCGCGATTTGCTAACGTCAAATCGCTCAAACAGGGCAGGCGCTTAACACCTCGCCCCGGCCACCCGTCGGCATGCTTGACGGGGCCCAAGGGTGGCGTAGGTGAAGTGGGAAAAGTCGGGAGATGTGGGTGACTTCGTGTGCCAAAGTCGAATTACTGAAAATGGGATTTCTGCTTTCGACTTGATGTTAGGCAGATTCCAGCATGGGCAAGATTTTGATGGCATTATTCATCGTGGTGTACGCACTACTCATACTGCTCTATTTGCCCGATACCAAAAAGTGCAAAGTCGTACGCCCTGGCTACAGTTTGGAAAAAGACATTCGCCAGCAAGCCAAAGCAGGGAATCAGCTCGCCAAACTGATTACCCTGCTTCAGAGGCTGGTGGTGGCATACGTTACGATTAGTGTCGTCTTGATTTTTTTGACAAAGATGAGATAAGGGACTGGCTGCTTGAACACGGAGCATTAGCACACGCAGTTTTTCCTAATGTTGAAATGGCTTCATGTGACAAAAAACAGCACCAGCATGCCTATGGTCACAATGAAAGCATAGGGGAAATCAAGAAATAATGGCAGCGTGAGAAGCGTGATAAACCCGATAACTGGCAGTGAGACTATTCTCACAATTTTGTTAGCGGGTAGAAATTCAAGCATTCGGCTGAATCGCCAGCGTGACCTATCGTATTTCCAGTCGATATTATAAAGCCCAGGAATAAGTCGCTCGCCCAATAACATCAAGTAAGCGAAAGACAGAAACCCAAAAAGTAGTTGCAACATAACTGAATCCGTGGTTGGTTTTTTGATATGTCAATTACGAGTAATCATATTGATTTTCCTTCAAGGCGGCTAGGTGTTTGAACACTGACACCAGAACGGCTCGCAGCTTTCCCTTGTGAGTCTTTCATAACTGTGTACATCCGGCCGTAGACGGACATTGCCCTGTAGAAAGGGGCAACGCGAAAGCTATGGATGTGCAAAGGCTGCTGCACATGCAGCGCCTTGGAAGTGACCGGAAACGACCCAAAGTGACTGACTATCGATCACGCACATGAAACTTACTTATTAATATTATCGTCCACCCCAGACAAATATAACAATATTAAACCAATAACAATTGCAAAAATAATAAAAATAGCATAATTGGCCGTTGAGTCACGAGCTTTCTGACGCCGCACTTCATACTTTAAAATCGTACTATCATAAGACTCTACAGCAACACCGTCAGCCTCAATGGAAAATACCACTCTACCATTGACACCCCTCATACGAACCCAGCCCAATTTTACTTTGGAACCAATTTTGTCTGAAAAATTTTTCCACAGACTAATCGCGGTGTTCTTTGAAAAAACGCAAGCTACAGTCGGAGTAGCCACAAGCCACAGCGTCCTTGTAATCATAAAAATTATTATCAATCAATAAAATTCTAGAATTCCCTCCCGTGCACTTACCTGGCCTATATTGAACCGTGCCAATTGAGAACTTAATATCTAAGTGTAATACCTAGAATCAACAACTTAATTATCTTAGGTGTTGCCAATTGCAAAAAATTGACTCCAACCACAAAAAAATCAGCTCAAGCCTTACAAGCATTTATTTTTCCGAACAGATAATCTGAACTTCCTTTCCGGCCAACTGCAGTCTACCAGAGCACAACAGTCTAAATATGTCGATTGCATAATCAAAACCAAGTACCAGCCAAAGCACTACCAGAAACAACCAGGCCAATAGGTGAGAAAATAGCTGCAAAGATGGTAATGACCTGCACCCAGTATTGACGAGTGTATTTTTCTTTTTTTCTAAGAACAAATGCAGTGATGAATGCTAGTGAAGTCGGGAAAAATAAAAAAATCGGTAGTTGCACATTTTCTGCAAAAATAATTAGCACAGACTTAGGTCTGACAGGTGGAGTTTTTACCCAGAAAAATGCATAGCCAAGCATAAGGATCGCAGTTAATGCAATCACCAATGCAATCACAACTGCAATAAATTGCAGCGCCCTATTTGTGAAATTATTGCTTGCAAGGGTAATGCTTTTATTGACAAGAAAAGCATAGCCAAAAAATAGTAAAAAAACAAAACATAGCTCTTTCATCATCTTCCCAACCAAAATGAAATTCAAACTTCATTGATATTGCCGAAAATAAATTAGCAGTTAACAAGAATGAAAAATAAGAATTTTTGTGTTCAGATGGACAATACAGCGGAAACTTTTATTTATCCATCAGCATTAAGCAATCAATAAAAACTGCACGCACACCTAGTGAAAAATAGATAATTCCTGCTGCGACCAACCCAACTGCTGGGCTAAAAAATCGCAAAAACAGAAGCGAGAGGCCACTTATAAATTTGCAACTGCTTCCTTATGCATGAATTGCACCACGAATCAAAATATCGCTATCATCCACAATGCCGAACACACCAAAAATCAAATCAGACCAACCCAAAATGGTGCTTCCACAATACATACCTACCCTCGCTGGATTTCTGGATTTAATGAAAGAGTAATTTCGTTTGAGTTTAGTCAGTGGTGGTGGGTGACTGCTCTTGGCCGATACCAGTCATGCTAGCGCATTGACATGGAAAAATCCTGACCTGTATCAGTACCCCATCTACGCAGTTATTCGCTATCGCAAGCAGCGCATCAATACGCCACGGGCCCCGTCAAGCATGCCGACGGGTGACTGGTGCGAACTAAGTAAGCACCTGCCCTGTTTAAGCGATTTGACGCTAGCAAATCGCGAGTTCAGGCGCGCCTCGCGGCGGTCGGGACCTGTCGGGCAGCCGCAGGCCATGCTTGTGGGGTGGCATTTGGGGTTGGAAGGGGCCTTTGGCCAAACAAAGGCTCCTTCTCCGCCGCCGTGCGGACGCGGCAGGAAAATCATCATCCGCGTCAGCGGATACAGAACCTATGTTTGCTTTAAGCTCGCTATGCGCCAAGTCGCGCAGATTGCGCAGATGACAGGAATTGGCCAGACAGGGAATCGGCTCAGACCAGGACCTACCCTCTGCTCCACCGCGGCGTGGATAAAAAAAGGGCCTGGGCAATATTACCCAGGCCTGGCTTGATGCACGATTAAAGCCGCAGATTGCAACGGGACAGACTCACTCGCAAACCCGGCGCCACCGGGGATGCACTGTGCTATATGCAAACACCGTGCCAGCTTTTTTCCAGTGATTTCCAGAGTATTTCAACTGTGTGGCCGGCCATTTCTTGCTGCATCGCACCAAAATCTAGCCGCAAGCGCACCGAATTCAGGATTTCCTGCACAACGCTGTAGCATGATTACGCTATGATTAGCGCATGAATACGCCTGCCAACACCAGCAAACCAGTGCCGCAGCCCGAAGTCGAACTGCGCGCGCCGGAAAACGAGAGCACCCTCGCCACCCTGGCCATGCCGCTGGGCGAAACGGTATTGACGCTGACCGCCAGCGGGCTACCCATATACGGCATTCTGCACCGCAGCCGCGCCATGACAGGTCAATCAGATTTCTTCCGCCTGCAATTCCGTGGCTTTGCCCGTACCGAAGGCAACCAGTGGCTACATTACGCCAATGACGACGCCCGCTTTCACACCAGCTACAACTGCGCCTGGGTGCGAGTGGACCACCCTAGCCGCTCGGTCACCTTCGGCCCCAAAAACGGCGTCAACTGTACGGAAGCCTTTACCGGGCTCGGGCTGGATACCTTTCTGTTTGCCCAGACCATCAGCTGGGTCAAGGGTGCCTACCCTGACTACGCCATCAGCCCGGGCCTGATCGGCATCACCGGCAATGCCAGCGAAGAAGAAAAGCTGCGCCGCAATGCCTTCTATGCCAGCCAGGGCTTCCAGTTTGACTGGCAAGATGCCGCACAGCGCACCAGCCTGTATTTCAAGGACAAGGTCAGCCGCCTGCTGGGCGTGTGGGACAAGGAGCACATTCAGGAAGTGGGCGGCGAAGCCATGCTGCAATCGCTGGCGCTGCAGGATGAAACCCGTGCCGCGCTGGAAGAGAAGGTCAACCGGCTGGAGTCGTCCTATAGCAGCATCAAGTCGGCCCTGCAAAGAGAGCGCAATACCTCGCAAATCCTGATGGGGGTACTGATTCTTGGGGTGATGCTGGCTTTATGGGCCTTGATTTAAGCTGCTAGCCGGTTTAATCCCTACCGGTTTTTAAAGTTAAACTCTATAAAAAGACATGGGCATGCCTTAAATCAAACTTCGATTTAGCGGCAGCCACTACCATTCTGGCATGGCGGGATGGCCGATCAAGCCGCAGCCAAGGGCACAGGGGTGTTAAGCGCGGGAACCCAGCTACGACAACAGGCACTCCCCTGCCAGCGGCCAGCTTCGCGGCCAATAATCAAAAAATAAAGACATGGCTGTTTCTTCGGGCAGAAGCAGCAAGCGGGGCAAAGATGAAACAAGAGAAACACGGCATGGCCGGGCTGTTCCAGCACGGCCTGGGCAGATTGAGCCTGGAATGGGTGATTCCACTATTCAGCCTGTTCCTGATCGCCATGATCTGGAGTGCGGTGCTATGGCAAGTCAATATCGACCATGCCCGCAGCCGGCTGGAAATGCAGCGGCAAAGCGAAAACATGGTACGGGTGTTTGAAGAACACATCTCGCGCACCATCCGCGCCGTCGACCAGTCGGTGCTCTTCCTGAAATACGAGTACGAGTCCGAAGGCAACAAGATGGACCTGCCGCACTATCTGAAGCAGGGCATCATTCAGAGCCAGTTGTTTGTGCAGATTGCCGTCATCGGGCCGGATGGCATGCTGGAAATGTCCAGCGTGCCCAACTTCAAGCGGGTTGATCTGAGCGACCGCGAACATTTCAAGGTGCATATTGCCAAGGACAGCGGCCAGCTGTTCATCAGCAAACCGGTACAGGGCCGCGCCTCGAAGAAATGGTCGCTGCAGTTTACCCGCCGCATCAACAAGCCGGACGGCAGCTTTGGCGGCGTGGTGGTGGTGTCGGTCGACCCGTTTTACTTTACCAGCTTCTACAAAGACCTCGATCTGGGCAAAGCCGGTGTAGTCACGCTGGTGGGCCAGGATGGCATCGTGCGCGCCCGCACCAGTGCCAAGACTACCGGCATCGGCATGGATATTCATAGCAGCGGGCTGTTCAAGCAATGGCCCGGGCATGACCACGGCGCCTACCAGCAACTGAGCAGCATCGATCAGATACAACGCACGGTCAGCTTCCGCGCGGTGGAGGGCTACCCGCTGGCGGTGCTGATGGGCGTGGGCGAACAGGAAGCCATGGCGGACTATTACGAGCACCGCAATGCCTACTTCACCGTCGCCGCCATCATGTCGCTGCTGGTGTGCCTGGCCGGCTATGTGATGTACCACATGGCGGCCAACCTGAAAAACAGCAAGGCACAGGCCGAGTCTGCCAACCGCATGAAGTCGGAATTCCTCGCCCATATGTCGCACGAGCTGCGCACGCCGCTGAACGGTATTCTGGGTTGCTCGGAATTCCTGCAAACCACCCTGAGTGATCCGGCGGATCTGGAAACCGCCGGCATGATCCACAAGAGCGGCCAGCATTTGCTGAAGCTGGTCACTTCCATTCTCGACATGGCACGTATCGAAGCCGGCCGCATGCCAATGGAAATTGTCGAGGTACAATTGGCGGCGATGCTGCGCGACACTGTGGAGCTGTACCGACCACAGGCCGAGGGCAAGGGCCTGCAGCTGATGCTTGACTACCGTCAGGCCGAGGGCTGCCCGGACCGCTTCCGGCTGGACCGCACCAAGCTGACCCAGGTACTGAACAATCTGCTGGACAATGCGGTGAAGTTTACCGAGCACGGCAGCATCCAGATCGATGCCCGCGTCAGCGCACACGAATTACAGCTGGATATCCGCGATAGCGGCTGCGGTATTCCGCTTGAGCAACAACAACTGGTCTTCGAACGCTTCCGCCAGGCCGATGCCTTCCTGACCCGCGCCCAGAGTGGCTCCGGGCTGGGGCTGGCCCTGGTGAAGGAACTGGTCCGGCTGATGTCCGGCAAGGTAGGCTTTGAATCACAAGTCGGCGTGGGCACCGTATTCCACGTCAACATTCCCCTGGAAGGAAAACAAGAATGAGCGTGCTGGACACCATTCTTGTCGTGGACGACGACGAGATCAACCGCAAGGTGGCTGGCCTGTTCCTGCAACGCATGGGCTGGAAAACCGACCAGGCAGTCAGTGCTTTCGAAGCCCTGGAACAGCTGCAGCAACATGAATACTACTGTGTCCTGCTGGACATCAGCATGCCGGGCATGAGCGGCATCGAACTGTGTCGCCACCTGCGTGGCAACCCGCGCTGGCACGACTTGCGGCTGATCGCCTACACCGCCCACGCCATGAGCGACGAGCAGGAAGTCATGCTGCAGGCCGGCTTTGACGCCATCGTCACCAAACCGCTGACCCGCGACAGCCTGATCGCCGCACTGGCTGCCCCGACAGACTGAGCCGCCAGCCAGCTGTTGTTGACCCGAACAAAATGCGGAGCACACCCACCATGCATGCCCTAAGCCACACGACATCCCTCGCGGAGCACAGTTAACGGTGCGACAGCAAGACAAGCCAACAGGCAACCATGTCGCCGCCACTGCCGGCGACAGCAACACCAGCCACCACATTGATGGCGCGCTGCTGCAGCAACTGGAACAACTGGGTGACCTGGTTCAAGACTGCGACAGCAAGGGACAACTGCTGTATGCCAATCCGACGTGGCTGCACACGCTGGGCTACACCGCCGGCGAGCTGTCAACGCTGAATGTATTCCAGCTGCTGGCAGAAGACAGTCATGCCGCCTTCCGTGAGCAGGCGGCGCTGATCGCCCGCGGCCAGCGCCCCCCGGCCATCGAGCTGCTCATGCGTGATCGCAGCGGCCAGGCCCTGTCGGTACTGGCCAGTTTCAGTCCGCTGCCCAGAGAAAACGGGGACCAAGACGGGGATGACGCACTGCGTCTGCTGCTGCGCGACATCACCCAGCAGAAAAAGCAGGAACAATGGCTGACCACCCTGCTGGACAATATGGACGACGGCATCATCGCCATGGACATGCAGGGCCGGCTCACCTATATGAACCAGGAGGCCGAACGCCTGCTGGGCTGGAGTTTCGCCGAGCTGCATGGCCTGAATGTGCACCAGCACATCCATCACCACCGCGCGGACGGCAGCGAACTGTCGCTGGAAGACTGCCCCATCTATCAATCGGTACAGCAGAAGGCCAGCTACCGCTCCAGCGACGAAGTATTTTTCCGCAAGGACGGCCAGCCACTGGAAGTACGGGTCAGCAACACCCCGCTGCTGCTCAGGCAGCAACTGGCCGGCAGCGTCACCACCTTTGCCGACATCAGCGCCAGCCGGCTGCGCGAACAGCAGATGCTGCAGGCCACCCGTGCGGCCGAAGCAGCGGCACGCGCCAAGAGCGAGTTCCTGGCCACCATGAGCCATGAAATCCGCACGCCGCTCAACGGCGTCATCGGCATGATCGATCTGCTGATGGACACCCCGCTGGATGCCGAACAATCCGACTTCGCCCGCACCATCAAGATGTCGGCCGACACCCTGCTGTCCATCATCAACGACATTCTGGATTTTTCCAAAATCGAAGCCGACGGGCTGGAAATCGAACAGATCGATTTTTCGCTGCGCCAGCTGCTGGAAGGTACGGTCGACATCGTCGCCAACAAGGCGCATGGCAAGGGCCTGACCCTGGCCAGCTTCGCCACGGCCGAAGTACCCGACAGCCTGCAAGGCGACCCGACTCGCCTGCGGCAGATCCTGCTGAACCTGCTGTCCAATGCCATCAAGTTCACCGAACAGGGCATGGTGCTGGTTTCCGCCACGCTGGAACAGCCCCAGCAACAGGGCATCCAGTTGCGCCTGTGCGTCAAGGACACCGGCATCGGCCTGACCGAGCAGGCCAAGAACCGGCTGTTCCAGCCCTTCTCCCAGGCAGACAGCTCCACCACGCGCAAATATGGCGGCACCGGCCTGGGGCTGGCCATCTGCAAACGGCTGGCCGAAGCCATGGGCGGCAGCGTGGGGCTGGATAGCACGCCGGATGTCGGCTCGGAATTCTGGGTCAGCATCCCCCTGCAAGCCACTGGCAGCGACAGCTGCCTGCATGCAACGGCCACGCCAAGCCAGCACCTGGTGTTGGTGGCGGGCGACAGCGACAACAACCAGCAGCTATGGAGCCATTACCTGGACAGCTGGGCCCTGCCCCACCAGCGCGCCTCAGGCCTGGCCAGCATGCTGGAAACCCTGCGCCAGCTGGATGCCAGCGGTAACAAGCCCGATGTACTGCTGCTGGTGGAACCGCTACCGGATGCCACGCTGGAGCAAGCCATCCAGACTCTGAGCCTGGAGGGCATTCCCATGGTGGTCTGTCTGAACGAACCAGATGGCACGCGCAAGGCCAGCCTCGCCCAGCAGGGCATTGCGGTATTGCACAAACCGATGAAACAGTCGGCGCTGCTGGACGCACTGGCCGTGCAATGGACGCCAGGCAGCATCCGCCTGCATACCCCGGAAGCCGCCGTGGTGCCGGTCAGCCTGCGCCCGGTGCAGCACTACCGCCTGCTGCTGGCCGAGGACAATGCGGTCAACCAGCGCGTGGCCGCCAGCATGCTGCACAAGCTGGGCTACCGGGTGGACGTGGTCAGCCACGGTGGCGAAGTATTGCAAGCCATCGCCCAACAACAGTACGACGCCATCCTGATGGACTGCCAGATGCCGGAAATGGATGGCTACCAGGCCACCCAGGCCATACGCCGCCAGGAAAGCGAAGCCGCACAAGGTGGACACCTGCCCATCATCGCCATGACCGCCAATGCCATGGAGGGCGACCGCGCCATCTGCCTGGAAGCCGGCATGGACGACTACCTGGCCAAGCCCATCGAATTTGCACGGCTCAAGGCACTGCTGTTGCAATGGCTGCCCCAGCAGATGGCTACCAGCAGCCATGCCGCACCGGCCAGCCGCGATAACAGCGCGCCGGGCAGCTTCACCGTGCAGCGCCTGACCGAATTCCTTGGCGACGACCCGGCCAGCATTGGCGAAATGCTGGACATCTTCCGCGATTCGCTGCTGCGCTGGCGCGAACGGCTGCGGCTGGACATCCACAGCGGCGGCCTGGGGCTGAAACAGCTGGCGCACGAGCTCAAAGGCAGTGCCGCCAATGTCGGTGCCGATGCCCTCGCGGCCCTCGCCGGCCAACTGCACGCAGCGGCGGCAGACAACAAGCAGGACAGCATCCGCAGCATTGCCGCGCAGATTGAAAGCGAAATGCAGGCCCTGCTCGTCTTCATCGCCGCTTACGGAAAGGACTGAGCCATGTCGCACGTCATCGTGGTGGACGACAACGACACCAACCTGCTGCTGCTGCGCCATATCCTGCAGAAGCTGGACGGCGTCACGGTAGACACCTTCGCCGATCCGCTGCAGGCACTGCAATGGTGCCGGCAGAACGAGCCCGATCTCATCCTGCTGGATTACATGATGCCGGAGATGGATGGCCTGGAATTCATGCGCCGTTTCTTTGCCCTGCCGCAGCGGCAGGATGTGCCGGTGGTGATGGTCACCGCCGATACCGAGCGCGATGTGCGCCATCTGGCATTGCAACAGGGTGCGCGCGACTTCCTGACCAAGCCGGTGGACAAGGTGGAACTGACGGTGCGGGTGAGCAACCTGCTGGCACTGCGCAAGAGTACCCAGAAACTGGCCAACCGCGCGGCCTGGCTGCTGGAAGAGGTCAAGCAGGCCACGGCGGAAATCCGCGCCCGGGAAAAGGAAGCCATCCTGCGCCTGTCGCGGGCGGCTGAATACCGCGACCAGGAAACCGGTGCCCACCTGCTGCGCATGTCGGCCTATACCCGGCTGATCGCCCGCCAGCTGGGACTGCCGCTGCAGGAGCAGGAAATGCTGCAGGAAGCCGCGCCCATGCACGATATCGGCAAGGTGGGCATTCCTGATGCCATCCTGCTCAAGCCCGGCAAGCTGAGCGACGAAGAAATGGCCATCATGCGCCAGCACCCGCTGTTCGGGCATGAAATCCTTGCCGACTCGGTATCGCCGCTATTGCAATGCGCCGCCGTGGTGGCGCTCAGCCATCATGAAAAATTCGATGGCAGCGGCTACCCGCACGGCCTCTCCGGCCAGGACATCCCGCTGTGGGGCCGCATTGTCGCCGTTGCCGATGTATTCGATGCCCTCACCTCGGCCCGGCCCTACAAAAATGCCTGGCCGCTGGAGCGGGCAAGGCAGCATCTGGAAGCCCAGAAGGGAGCACATTTCGACCCGGACTGCGTCGATGCCCTGTTCGCCCTCTGGCCCGAAGTCATGACCATTCGCCAACGCTATGCGGATGAGCAGGATCCACCCTCGCCACCGGCCGACAGCCGGGGAGCTGGCCATGCTTGAAACCGCAACCTTCAATGAACTCAAGATCAGCGGCAACCTGCCCTCGCCCAAGGGCAGTGTGCTTAAGGTGATGCAACTGAGCGAGCACAACAATGTGCCGCTGCCGGAACTGATCGCCGTCCTGAATACCGACCCGGTGATGATAGGCCGCCTGCTCAAGGTGGCCAATTCCGCCGCCTTCTTGCGCAGCCGGCCTGCCGTGGCACTCACCCCCGACGTGCTGATGGCCATCGGCCTGAACGCGGTACACCAGGTGGCCCTCACCTTTGCCCTGGTGGCCGAGCATCGCCGTGGCCAGTGCCGGCAATTCGACTACGACCACTACTGGTCACGTGCCCTGGCCTGCGGTACGGCCATGCAATTGCTGGGCAGCCAGCAGCGGCTGGCGCCACCCGGCGAGCTGTTTACCATCGGCATGCTGTCCTCCATCGGCCAGCTGGCCATGGCCACCCTGCACCCGGAGTCCTACGGCGAGCTGATCGCCAGCCATGGCGGCCCCTATGCCCCGGTACTGGCGCGGCTGGAGGCTGATCAGTTCGGCTATCACCACCTGGACATCGCCAGCGCGCTACTGCGCGACTGGGGCCTGCCCAAGATGTTCTGCGATGCGGTCACCCTGCACGAAGAAGCCGATGCCGCCAGTGCCAGCGACGGCTCGCGCGCCGCACGGCTGGCACTGTGCCTGCGCCTGGCGGCGCAAGTGGCCGATCTGTGTTTTCTGGATGGCGAAGCCCGCCTGCATGCCTATGAAACGGTTAAGAAGCAGGCGGCCAAGATGGAAATCGACCCGAGTCATTTCCCGCGCCTGTGCGACGAGGTGGTGCGCGAATGGCGCGAATGGAATGCCCAACTGGCCATTACCACACCGGAAGTCGAATCCTTTGCCCTGCTGGAGCGCCGCAACAGCATGGTGCCGCGCCTGCCGGAAGCCGAGGAAGAGCAGGAAGCGCTGCATATTCTGGTGGTGGAAGACGAGCCCAGCCAGCGCATGATGCTGCAACGCCTGCTGCAGATACTGGGGCATAAGGTCGAAGTGGCCGCCGATGGCCAGGAAGCCTACGACATCGTGCTCGACAAGCGCCCACAGCTGGTGATTACCGACCTGGCCATGCCCGGCCTGGACGGCCTGCAGTTGATCCGCCGCCTGCGCGCCATTCCGGAAGGCCGTCAGCTCTACATCATCGTGCTGACCATTCTGGACGATGAGGACAATCTGGCCGAGGTGTTCAGCAGCGGGGCCGACGACTTCATCAGCAAGCCGATTCCGCCACGCATCCTGCAGGCGCGGCTGAAGGCCGGCCAGCGCATCATCCAGGAGCAGCGCAGCCTGCGCCAGGAACAGGAGATGCTGCGCCGCCACCTGGAAGAGCTGTCCATCGACAACCAGCTGGCACAGGAAGCCGCCCAGACCGATGGCCTGACCGGCCTGTACAACCGCCGCTATGCCATGCGCTATCTGCCGCAGATCTGGGACGAAGCCCGGCTCAGCCAGCAAGCCCTGTCTGCGCTGATGCTGGATATCGACCACTTCAAGGTGGTGAATGACGACCACGGCCACGATGTGGGCGACATCATCCTGCAGGAATTTGCCGGCATCCTGCGGCTGTTCTGCCGCCGCTCCGACATCATCTGCCGCTTTGGCGGCGAGGAATTTCTCATCATCCTGCCGGATACCCGGCTGTCCACCGCTATCCAGGTGGCCGAACGTATCCGCTCCACCCTGGCCAACCGCAGCATGGTGGCTTCGGGGCTGGCGCTGAGCCTGACAGTCAGCATCGGCGTGGCGGAGAAAAAGCCGGCCCAGGCCAATGTCGAGGCCTTGATCAAGGCGGCGGACCAGGCGCTGTACCAGGCCAAGCGCACCGGACGCAACCGGGTGGAAGCCGCACTCTGAGCCGTCGTTTCGGCTAGCTGGAGCAGCCAAACGCACAAGGCCGGCACCCCAAGGGGGGCCGGCCTTGTACTGAGCCATGCCAAGCGTGGCGCTCAGCACGTGTTCACCATCCAGAGAATGATCAGAGATCGTCGGTATCTGCCCAGCCTTCTTGATTGCCAATGTGAAACACCTTGTCGGCCGCATCCACATCGCCCGCACCCAGCGTGGGCAAGGCCTGCAGGGCTTGGTAGATCGGCGTGAAATCGACGGCGGTGGCCTCAAACAGCTGCTGGAAGCTGTCGATGACAAAGTAGCTTTTCTGGAAGGTGTCGATGCGATAGCGCGTGCGCATCAGCCGCTGCAAATCGAAACCGATGCGGTTGGGGCTGGCACTGTCCAGGCAGTACAGTGATTCCGATTTGCTGGACAGGATGCCCGCACCGTAAATACGCATGCCTTCCGGCGTATTGATCAGGCCAAACTCCACCGTGTACCAGTACAAGCGCGCCAGCACCGGCAAAAAGCCCAGATTCTTCGCCTTCATGCCGCCCTGGCCATAAGCCTGCAGGTAGTCGGCAAACACCGGATTGATCAATAGCGGCACATGGCCGAACAGGTCATGAAACACATCCGGCTCTTGCAGGTAATCCAGCTGATGCGGCTCGCGCAGCCACCAGGTCACCGGGAAACGGCGATTGGCCAGATGCTCGAAAAACACGTCGTCCGGAATCAGGCCCGGCACGGCCACCATGCGCCAGCCGGTGGCGGCCAGCAGCTTTTCATTCAAGCGGGCAAAGTCCGGCACCCGGTCGGCATCCACCTCCAGCTGTTGCAGGCCCTGCATGAACTCGTCACAGGCGCGGCCCGGCAACATGGCACACTGGCGGCGATACAGCGTGGCCCAGGTGGCGTGGTCTTCGGCGCTATAGCGTTCCAGCGGCTGCGGCAGGGTGTAGTCGACAGGATCGTGGCGCAGTCCCTGGTTTTTACGGGTGGTGATATCGGGGACGACAAAATCGCTGCGGTCGTTCATGGCGGCAAATCCGGCGGGTGGGGATGCTTTCAGTGTAGAGGCGACAGCGTGCGGCGGGTCCGCAAGTTTTGCCTTGTCAGCAAAAAATTTGCATACTTGCCGCATCAAACAGCAAATTTACGCGGAGAATCTGCACCGATGGAACTGGATCGCTTTGACTGGCAGATTTTGCAGGCCTTGCAGCAGGATGCCCGCAGCACCCACCAGAAGCTGGCGCAGCAGATTGCCCTGTCCGCTTCGCAGATAGGCCGCCGCATCCAGCGCATGGAAGAACACGGCGTGGTGCAGGGGTATCAGGTAAGCATCCTGCCGGAAAAAATCGGCCTGTCGGTGATGGCCTTCGCCCACGTCAGCCTGGAGCGCCACAGCGAAAGTTCGCTGCGCGAATTCGCCCAGGCCATCGATGCGCTGCCGGAAGTGCTGGAATGCTACGCCACCGCCGGCGAGGCCGATTATCTGCTGCGCATCGTGGTGGAAGACCTGCCCTCGCTGTCCCGCTTCGTGATGAACCGGCTGATGCAGCTGTCACTGGTGCGCAGCGTGAAATCCACCATCATTCTGGATGCGATAAAACACAGTAGCAAACTGCCGCTACAGCACGCACGCAGCTGAATCTCAACGGCGCACACGCTGCCAGCCCAGTAGCAGACCCAGCGCCAGGGTGCCTGCCACCATGCCCACCAGCACATCCAGCAAGGCCGGCAACAGCAAGCGGGCCAGCGCGCCTAACACCGGCAGATGCGACAGCGGGTGCACCAGCGCTTCGATACCATGGTGCAGCGCCGGCCAGCCATGGCTGATGATGCCGCCGCCCACCATGAACATGGCCACGGTTCCGACGATGGCCAGCGCCTTCATCAACCACGGCATGCCGCGAATCAGGCCGCGCCCCAGCATGCTGCACAGCGGTCCACCCAGACGCAGCAGGTAAAGGCCGATGTCGTCCAGCTTTACCAGCAGGCCGACAAAGCCATACACCCCAACGGTCATGATCAGCGCCACGCCGACCAGCACCACCAGTTGCGAAGTCAGGCTGGCAGCGGCGACCGTTCCCAGCGTGATGGCGATGATTTCGGCAGACAATACGAAGTCGGTGCGGATCGCTCCCTTCACCTTGTCCGCCTCGACCCGCAGCGGGTCGATGGCCGGGTCGGCCAGCATGGCTTCCAGCTCGGCCTCGTGTGCCACATCGTCTGCCTTGTCATGCAGCAAGGGGTGGGCCAGTTTTTCCATCCCCTCCAGGCAGAGGTAAAGCCCCCCCAGCATCAATAGCGGCATCACCGCCCAAGGGGCAAAGGCACTGAGCGCCAGGGCCAGCGGCACCAGAATGGCCTTGTTGCACAAGGACCCCTTGGCCACCGCCCACACCACCGGCAGTTCACGCTCGGCACGTACCCCGGACACCTGCTGCGCATTCAGCGCCAGGTCATCCCCCAGCACACCGGCAGTCTTGCGCGCGGCCACCTTGGTCATGGCCGCCACGTCATCCAGCACGGTGGCAATATCGTCAAGCAAAGTTAACAGGCTGGCTCCCGCCATGATTTTTCCTTCACATCCTGATGCAGCTGGCCCGGTGGGCCGCCACTGTTATTGGCAGCCGACATCGAGGCCGGCTGGTCCTGAGCGACAGGCCGGGTCATTGTAGCGGATGGAGGTGGCAGTGGCTCAGCCGCTGGCTTGCTCACCCGCCTGCGCGCTATCCGGCATGGGGGAGATATCGTGCAGCAGGCCGAAATCGACATGGTCTTCGCCATGCTCATCGGTATACAGCAAGTCCCGGTACTGGTAGTTCCAGCGAATGTCCTCATGCTGGAAGATATGCCGTGATGCCATGGGCTGACGGGTGATTTCATCACTGCCACTGATGGACAGGATAAACCCGGCCTGCAGCTGCGCCAGCTCCTCCGCACTGCGGCCAAACAGCGGGCTGTGCGCGTCGATCACATGCATCAAGGTCCAGCTCAGCACGAACATGGGATGATGCTGGCGCTGCAGATTGAGGTCGTGCAGCCGGCGCAGACGGGTGCCCTCGCTGCTGACCGTGTTCAGCAATAAGTGCAACTGGGCCTGGGCATCGACAATCACGTTCTGCCGCGCATTGGCCGCCCGTAGCATCAGCACCTGCTGGCCATCCATGGGGCGGATCACCGGATGGTGGGAAAACACGATGCGCGAGCGCGGCAAGGAAAAGCGGGCAAAGGTCACCCCGGTCACCAGCGCCAGGCTCATCATGCCGATGAAGATTTCCAGCATGCTCACTGCATGGGCGTATACCGTCTGCGGGTGCATGTCGCCATAACCCACCGTGGCCAGTGTTTCCACGCTAAAGAAAAATGCGCCGCGAAAATCCTGCGGGAACTGGTTGGCAATGCTGCCGGCCTCCAGCTGGTACAGGCCGGCAAACAGCAGGTTGAGCACGAAAAACAGCAGGGCGATGGCCACATAGAATTGTGGCCAGCTCATGGTCATGCTCACGTGATAGATATCGTGTGCCAGCCGCAGCGGCAATCGGTGCACATGAATGATGCGCCCGCCCACTTCCACCTGCCTTACCCTGCCGCGCTGCTGTTTCATCTGTCTGCCTCTTTTCCGGTTGCGGCCATTGTGTGCAGCCCGCCAGCCAGCGTCAATGCACGGCCAACCGCCGCATTTGGACGCAGCCGCCACCGCTCTGGCATGATGCCAGCCATGAGCGCCACTTCTGCCCTGATCCTGCTGCTACACATCAGCCTGCAATTGCTGCTGATCGTGCGCGTGCTGCTGCGCCCCTACCGCGACCCGGCCGCCCGCATCGCCTGGACGGTAGTCGTCGCTACCCTGCCCTTTGTCGGCATCACCGCCTATGTGCTGCTAGGCGAGGTCAGCATCGGCCGCCGCCGCATGACCAGGCTGGCGCGCATCCAGCAACAGCTGCCGCCATTGCCGGCGCTGGAGCAGACATGGCCCGTGCAGTCCCTGCCGGCGGATCAGGCCCAGCTATTTCATGTCGGCCAGTCCATCAGCGGCTTCGCCCCCTGCAGCGGCAACCGGGCACAGCTGCTGGCAGATTCCAATGCGGTCATCGACAGCATGGTGGCAGACATCGATGCCGCCCGCTCGCATGTGCATCTGCTGTTTTACATCTGGCTGCCCGACCACAACGGCAGCAAGATCGCGCAGGCGCTGATGCGCGCTGCCGCCCGTGGCGTGCACTGTCGCGCGATGGCGGACGATGTCGGCTCGCGCGATCTGCTGCACTCGCCGCTCTGGCAGCAGATGCAAGCCGCCGGCGTGCATCTGGCTATCGCCCTGCCAGTGGGTAATCCGCTGTTGCGTCCGTTCAGCGGCCGGATCGATCTGCGCGATCACCGCAAGATCGTGGTCATCGACCACTTCACCGGCTACTGTGGCAGCCAGAACTGTGCCGACCCGGAATTCCGCATCAAGCCGCGCTTTGCCCCGTGGGTGGATGCCGTCATCCGCATTGGCGGGCCGGTGGTGCAGCAGAACCAGCGGCTGTTCGCCACCGACTGGATGCTGGCCTGTCAGGAAGACCTCGGCCCCTTGCTGGCCGCCGCGCCACCGCCACCGCTGGCAACGGACGGGCCGCCGCTACTGGCCCAGGCCGTCGGCACCGGCCCCACCGCCCGTCACTCGGCCATGCCGGAACTGTTTGTGGCGCTGATATACAGCGCACGCCGCCAGCTCACCATCACCACGCCCTACTATGTCCCCAACGAAGCCCTGCAAAGCGCACTGTGCGCCGCCGCCCAGCGCGGGGTGGCCACTACCCTGCTGCTGCCGGCACGCAATGACTCGCTGGTAGTGAGTGCCGCCAGCCGCAGCTACTACGCCGAGCTGCTGGATGCCGGCGTGGTGATTGCCGAATTTCACGGCGGCCTGCTGCACAGCAAGCTGATGACGGTGGACGAGGACATCTGCCTGATCGGTTCGGCCAATCTGGACCGCCGCAGCTTCGAACTGAATTACGAAAACAATCTGCTGTGCCACAGCCGCGAGCTGACCGCCAGCTTACGCGAGCGCCAGCAGGCTTACCTGGCGCACTGCAGCCTGGTAAGCCCGGCCGAGGTGGCCGCCTGGCCGCTGCTGCGGCGGCTGTGGAACAACACGGTGGCCATGCTGGGGCCTTTGCTGTAAGGCAGTGCGACACACCCTGCCCAGTGGGGCAGAATACGTCACCATTACCACGATTGCCGGAAACCATCATGAGCCAGCCGCTGCACTTTCACTCCATCCACTACACTGCGCCGGATACCGGCCCCAGGCTGATTGTGCTGGGCGCGGTGCATGGCAATGAGACCTGCGGCAGTGCCGGCATCCGGCGCATCCAGGCTGAGCTGGAACAGGGACAGCTGCTATTGCAACGCGGCAGCCTGACGCTGGTGCCGGTAGTCAACACCCTTGCCTACCAGCGGGGGCAGCGCGGGGCCGACCGCAATCTCAACCGCAATCTGGCCCCGGTGGTCGCACCACAGGATTTTGAAGACCACGTCGCCAACTGGCTGTGCCCGCTGCTGGCCAGCCATGAGGTGCTGCTGGACCTGCACTCCTTCCAGTCGCCCGGCCAAGCCTTTGTCTTTATCGGCCCGCGCGACAACCAGAACAGCCTGGAAGCCTTTGCCCACGCAGCGCAAGAAGAAGCCCTGGCCGCACGGCTGGGCGTGGGCCGACTGGTGGATGGCTGGCTGTCGACTTATGCGCTGGGTGTGCAACGGCGGCTGGCGCTGTTCGGCCACAGTGAAAACCGCCAGCTACAGCTGAATATCGATGCCCGCTACGGCATGGGCACGACCGAATTCATGCGCGCCAACGGCGGCTGGGCGCTGACGCTGGAGTGCGGCCAGCACCTGGACCCGGCAGCCCCCGAGGTGGCTTATCAGGCCATTCGCAACACGCTGGCCCATTTGGGCATGGTGGCCGGCCCCGCGCCGGCAGCGCAGGCCGCCATGGAAACGCTGAGTCTGTACGAGGTGGTGGACAAGCTGCACGACGACGACTGCTTCAGCCGTGCCTTTGCCAGCTTCGACCCGATAGGCAAGGGCGAGCTGATCGGCCGGCGTCATGATGGCAGCCCGGTGCTGGCGCTGGACGATGGCTGCATCGTGTTTCCCAATCCGGCCGCGCAGACCGGGCAGGAGTGGTTTTATCTGGCACGGCCCAGCCAGCGGCTGGGATAGTACCCGCTACTCAAAGCCGGCCGGCCGCGCCAAACAGCCCCGGCACAGTGTTTTCCTGTTCAAAGCGCAGCAGCGCCGACTTCAGCGGCAAACCGCCGGCATAACCGGTGAGGCTGCCATCAGCCCCCAGCACGCGGTGGCAAGGCACGATCAGTGCAATCGGGTTGGTGGCATTGGCCCGCCCCACGGCACGGGCAGCACCGGGCTTGCCCAGTGCCAGCGCCAGTTCGCCATAACTCATGGTTTCGCCATAGGGAATGCAGCACAAGGCCGCCCATACTTGCTGCTGAAAAGCCGTACCGCGTGCCGCCAGCGGGATATCAAAACTGCGTCGCTCGCCACGCTCGTACTCGTGCAGCTGGCGTGCCACTTCGGCCACGGCGGCATCATCGCGCCGGCTGCCCGATAGCTGCGCCCGCTGCAACTCCTGTTCCAGATGAAAATCCAGCCGCAATAGCCGGCCCTGTAAATCCAGCCACACCATGGCCGGGCCAAAACGGGTGGCCACCACGCCATGGCAGGCCGCATGCAGCGGCGCCTGCAACACGGCTGCGGCGGCATCATCGGCGGCCGGTGGCAGTGCCACAGGCGGCGTGTCACTCCACAAGCCACCCTGGGCAAACAGCGGTGCAGCCGGGGGGCGGTGGCAGGTCGCCGAGTCGGTGGCCTGGGCCACACTCTCCGGCGCAGGCGCGCTAAACAGATCGGGAGCGGAATATTTCATGTGTTCTCCGTAAGGCTGGCCCACAAATGCAGGGTGGCCAGGCTGCGACAAGGGGCGAATGCCTGCATCAGCTGTTCGGTCTGGCGGGCATCTGGCCGCTGTGGCAGGGCATGAAAACGTTGCAGGGCGGTAGCCAGGCCACTGTCACCGATGGGGGCGCAATCGGCAAAACCCAGCCCGCGCAGCATGACATAACGTGCCGTCCACGGCCCGACCCCATGCAGCGCCAGCAACTGGCGTTCGGCCTCGCTTGCACTCTGCCCGGCTAGTGCCGCCAGCGGCAGGCTGCCATCCAGCACGGCACGCGCCGCGCCCAGCAGATAAGCGGCCTTGGAGCGGGAAAACCGCTGGCCGGTGAGCTGCTCCGGCTGCAGGGCCGCCACCTCGGTCGGGCCGGGATGGGCCAGCAGCGTGCTGCCGGCAATCGGCAGGCCGGCCAGCTGAATCAGGCTGCGCCGCAGTGCGGTAGCAAAGGAAAGATTGATTTGCTGGCCGATGATAGCCCAGCACAAGGCTTCGAAGGGCTCGGCGGTCAGCGGCAGCCACAAAGCAGGCCGGCCACCCAGCAGCCGCGCCACCGCAGGCTGACTGTCTGCCAGTGCTTGCCAGCGTTCGCGCTGGCCATCCAGCCCCAGCATGCGGCGCACCACTGACTCTGCCTCATTCAGTACCAGCGGCCAGTCCAGCAGCGCCGACCCGCTGAAAACAACATGCACACAGCCGGGATCAAACTCCAGCTGCAGCAAGAGCGGCGCACCGTGCAGCAACAAGCCTTTTTGCAGATAATTTCCCTGCCAGCACTCGGCCGGCCCAGCCGGATCGCGGCCGTGATAGGCCAGCGCCGTGGCAGCGTGATAATCCGCCGGCAAGGGCAAGGTAAAACCATGCTGCGCCACCACCTGTTGCATAAAGTCTCCGGCCATGCGGCCAGAATGGCCGTCAGCCCTGCATTATCGCGCAGAAGCCGCCAGACCACACCCTGCGGATTGCGCTGCAATTCGTCCAATCAGCAGCCCCCCGGCAGTCCGATGATGCGCAAGACAAGCGCCATCAAACACGGCATGGCACGCAGCAATCACGCTTGCCAATCACCATTCCCAGTGCGGCTGCCGCTCTGCGTCCCTTGCCGGCAACACATTCACGCGAATGCACATTGCTCTACAGCTATCCGCGATGACGGCGGTGGCGTTGACGCAGCCATGGTCGTCAAGCCCCCCGCCAGCCATGCCAGTAGCGGTCCCGATAACAGAGCCAATGTTGAAGTGGCAACAAAGGCCATCTAGTATGTCAAACATATACTGACTACCCGGCCTTTAGCACAGCTTGCTGCCATGAACCCATTTGTATTGCTTGACATGCTCAAGACGCCGGTATGGATTATTCGCCCGTCGACCGAGGAAGTACTGCACGCCAATCCGGCGGCGATAGCGCTGGACGCGGGCCTGAGTATTGACGACATGCGCCACGGCAGCTTGTCCGCCTGCGTACACCCGGCACTGGCCGACTACACGCCGGCCATCCTGGCCCGCGAGCAGGTGGTGGAAATCTGGACCATACAGCAGCAAGGCCAGCAACAGCCACTCTGCTGCCACCTGCGCTGGCTGGAAATGGCCGGACAAGCCGACGCCATCCTGATAGAAGCCAGCCCACCCTCCCATACCATGCCGCCCCCCCAAGCAAACGCCACCACCGACGCGCTAGCGGAAGATGGCTTTCACCGCATGCTGATGCAGACCAATAGCGCGCCCATGCTGTTGATCGACCCGGATGATGAAGGCCGCATCGTCAATGTGAATGAAGCCGCGATGCGCTTTTATGGCTATTCCCGCGCTGAATTCGCCGCCAAACACACCTGGGAAATCAACGCCCAGGGACGTGCCATCCTGCCGGTGATGCAGCAGATATCCCTGCTGCCGGGCGGCCACAAGCCCTTGAGCTTTGTGCACCGGCTGGCGGATGGCAGCCTGCGCGATGTACAGACCTATGCCGGTCCAGTGGAGGTGCATGGCAAGCGGCTGATGTTGTGCGTGATACACGACATCACCGAGCAGCAAAGGCTGAAGGCCGAGCTGGAACAGGCGGCGCTGCGCGATCCGCTCACCGGATTGTGGAACCGCCGTTACCTGTTGCAACAGCTGGAACGCGCCATTCTGGAAAAGCAGCGCTTTGGCAACGGCTTCAGCCTGATCCTGCTGGATGCCGACCATTTCAAGCGCATCAACGATCAGTTTGGCCACTTCACCGGCGACGAAGTGCTGGTGTGGTTGGCCCATAGCTTGCAATCACGGGTGCGCGCAGTCGACAGCGTATGCCGCTGGGGCGGCGAGGAGTTCATCATCCTGCTGCCGCAAACCAGTCAGCACAATGCGCTGCACCTGGCCGAATGCCTGCGCGAAACTGTGGCCAGCAGCCAGAAGACACATCTGCCGGCCATCACCATCAGCATGGGTGTCACGCAACATCTGGACGAAGAGAGCCTGGAAAGCCTGATCATGCGTGTCGACCATGCGCTGTACCAGGCCAAGACATTGGGCCGCAACTGCGTCATCGCGGCCTGAGCCGCCCAGCCAGCCGGCTCGCCCCGCCGGGTCCACCGCCTCGGGCGAAGCGACAAAGAGCGGTGGACAGCCCAGGCCTGCTTGATGCAGATGAAGCGCTGCCGCTGCCGCCAACCACGCTACGCAGCACCCGCTAATGGACACGCCGCCTGCGCTGCGGCTGGGAGCACCAGCCGACTCAGGCTAGAATGCGCCAGCGATGGCCGCAGCAGCGGCTGTTTTTTCGACCTGCGTAGCGAAGATGACGATGGATCAACAACTGAAAATTGAAGACCTGCAATTGGGCGAGGGCAAGGCCGTGGTGCGCGGCGCGCTGATCACCACCCACTATACCGGCTGGCTGGAAGATGGCAGCCAGTTTGACTCGTCGCACGACAAGGGCCGCCCTTTCCAGTGCGTGATCGGCACCGGCCGCGTCATCAAGGGCTGGGATATCGGACTGATGGGCATGCGCGTGGGCGGCAAACGCCGGCTGTGGGTGCCGGCGGCACTGGCCTATGGCGACAGGCAGATCGGTGCGCGCATCCCGCCCCACTCCAATCTGCTGTTTGAAATCGAAGTGCTAGAAGTGCTGACCCGCGACGACTGAGTCCACACCGCCATCGGCCACGGCCAGCTGCCGGGCAGCTTGCCTGGCCACCTCGTCCAGTAGCGGCTGCCAGTCGCGTGCTGCCGATTGGCGGAACAGCTGCATGCTGGCATACCACGGGCTGTCACTGCGGCCCAGGCCCCAGCGGAAATCCGGATTGAACGGCAGCAATACCCAGCAGGCCTTGCCCAGTGCACCTGCCAGATGAGCCACCGAGGTATCCACACTGATCACCAGATCCATCTGCATGATCAGTCCTGCCGTGTCCTGCAAGGTATTCAGCGTTGCCGCATGGTCGACGATGCCGGCAGCACGCACCTGGGCCGGATCTTCGCGATACTCGCGCTGCAGCGAATGAAACTCGGCATCCAGCTGCAGCAGGCGATCCAGTTGCGCCAGTTTCAGGCTGCGCTGCCGGTCATTCAGATGCTGTGCCAGTCCTGACCACACCAGCCCGATACGCGGGCGCGGGCGCACACCCAGCCGCTCTGCCCAGACTTGCTGCTGCTCAGCCGTCACCGTCAGATAAGCGGTGGCTGCCGGGATCGTGTCCAGCGTGGTGGCAAAGCGCAAGGGCAAGGACATCATCGGGCAGTGCAGATCAAAAGCCGGCAGCTGTTCGCGCCGGGTAAACACTTGCACTCCACTCACCACCTGAGCGGCCAGCTCCTGCAACGGTGGATTGAGCAGCATGATCAGCCGAGCACCGCGCTGCTGCAACAAAGGCAGATAGCGCAACATCTGGATGGTATCGCCCAAGCCCTGCTCCTGGTGGAGCAGCAGGGTTTTGCCCTCCAGCGACTCGCCCTGCCATTCCGGCTGAGTAAAGCGCTGCAGGCCAGAGCGCTGACACAGCGGTGGGTCCAGCTTGCGCGCCTCGTAGTACTGCCAGCCTGTGGCATAGTCGCCCTGCAGTAACAGCAACCAGGACAAGTCGTAGCGGGCCAGCACATCGTCAGGAAAGCGCGCGAGGACCTTGTCCAGCCATGCCTGTGCCGCCACATGCTCGCCGTTTTCCGCCAGCAGCGCCGCCAGATTCACCATGGCGTCGCTATTGTGCGGATCAAGACGCAAGGCGGTGACAAAATCCTCATGTGCCGCTGCGCGCTGGTCGAGCAGCACCTGCACATTGCCACGGTTGCTGTAGGCTTCGGCCATGCCAGGACGCAGGGCGATGGCGCGGTCGAAATCGCGCAAGGCCTGCGGCAACTGCTGCTGGTTTTTCAGCAGGATGCCGCGATTGACATAAGCCTCGGCCAGATCAGGTTGCAGGGCAATTGCGCGGTTGAAGTGCGCCAGCGCAGCCTTGCCCTGACTCAGCCGCACCAGCGCCAACCCCAGCAGGAAGTTGACTTCCGGGCTGTCCGGGTAGGCTTTCAACACCCGCAGCAACCCGTCTCTGGCTACGGACGGCTTGCCTTGCTGCAGGTGCTGCATGGCCTGGTTGATCTTGTTGAGCGCAAGTTGTTCATTCATAGGGCGGCAATCGAAATGGAAAACGGTGCCAGCAAGCGGCGCATCCTGCCTGCCGGGCAGCCTGCAAGTGTAACGAGGCCACCCGCACCCGGCAAATCGCCGCTGGCTGGCGGCCACATTGGCTAAAGCCGCATGCCCAGGCTCAGTGAAAACAGGCTGCGGTCGCGCAGCAGGTTGTAATCGCCACCACCGGTTTTCAGGTAATTGATATCCAGCTGGTAGCGGCGGCGCATTTCCAGGCTGAGGCCCAGCATGGCGCTGAAGCGGCCCTGCGAATACAGGCCGTCATAGGAATAACCACGCACATCCTGCCCCAGGGTCAGCGCCGGGGTGAGGCTGAGCTCAGGCCAAAGCCCGGTATAGCGGCTTTCCAGCCGGGCGCGTACGCCCCAGGCGTGGCTGGTGACAAAACCATCCACTCGGCAGCTGGCTGCATCACTGGTGCAGCCCGGATTGTTCTGACTGGGTGCCATGCCCCAGCCACCGCGACCATAACGCATCACCGAGGGGTCCGGCAGAGCAATCACATATTTCGACCCCAACTCGGCCGACAGCTTGGCCGCCCCGCCCCATACCTGGCCCAGCACTTTGCTGGCGCCCAGGCTGAGATTCATCACGCGGAAGCGATCATAGCCATCTGCCGAGGTCCCTGCCGGCAGCTGGACCAGCCGCGCCAGCGGTCCGCGCCCCAGCAGCAGGCCATTGAGAAAGTCGGCACCGTTCCAGGCCAGCGGCTGATCCGGGATGTAGGCCAGCTCGGCATACACCGCCCCGCGTGCAGCCTGCCCGGTCTTGAAATTGACGGCAAACAGGTGCAGATCTGCCGGAAAACTGCGGTAGTACTGGCTGCTCAGCCCGCCAGGCTGGGCCTGGCCGGTATTGGCGAGCAGAGGCGTGAGCACGCCGGCGCTATTATGCTGCACCCCGGTATAGCCCACCTTGCTGTCGATATTGGCAGCGTAAAAACCGAACAGGCCCACGCCGTCCAGCAGGTAATGCATGCCCAAGCCGTACTGCCCGCCGGCAGGCAGCCGGTCGGCCGCGCGGCTGACCGAATCCAGCGCATTACCCAGCGACTGCGCATCGGTGGTGCTGATGTTGCGATGGTAAAGGGCCGACAACAAGCTACCGTTCAGCGTCAGCGCATTGCAACCGGGCTGCACATAATCGCCGGTAGAGTAAAAGGTGCCGCAACCCGGATACACATTGGGCGCAAAGGCAAACTGGTAAAAACCGTCCAGGCTGAGCCGCTCGTTCAGGTCCAGCTTGCCATACAGCGCCCAATCCGGAATGCCGGCTTCGGCTGACACCGAACTGGCGCGGCTGAGCGCCGCATAGTCAGTGGCGCTGACCTGCGACAGCACACCGCCGACGGTGGGGCTGCCCCAGGGAATGGTCTGACGCCCTGCGCGCAGCAACAGCGGCCGGCCAGCCAGGCGGGTCGTGCCGTACAGATAGGCATCATCCAGCACCACATTGCCAAAGCGCCCCAGCGCGACAAAGCCCTCGTCGCTCAGCGGTGCGCCGGCCTGATAATGATTGGGCACATTGCCATGCGCCACCCCTTGCCGTGACAGGGTGTAGTCATACCAGCCCTTGCCGGCCAGCCGCAGGCCCAGGCCGCGATACTGCAGATCCGCCTGCAGATAAGCCTCCAGCGCAGTGGACACCGCATCGCCGCTACGGTAATTCAGATCTCCGTCATTCAGGTTTTTCATATTGGTGCCACCAGTCAGCTGCGGGTCGGGATTAGCCGCCCGCAACACCGTACCGGCACCCAGCCAGCCACGCAGATCCAGTGTGGCGGCATCCAGCTCCAGCTGCATGCCCGGCCCCAGCACCGGCTTGACCGTGCCCAGACCATTGCTGATTTCGGCAGCCAGCAGCGGCATGGCACAACATGCCAGCCCCAAGCCCAGCAAACCGATTGTGCTACACCCCCGCCACCAGGCTTGCCGGTTTGCCCGGGCAGCCATTTCTTTGTTTTTTTGCATGACTTGTGCTTGTAAGCTGTTTTCGACGACATCGGTCATTGCCACCCTTAAGAACGTGTTCACGATCTAGTGAACGAAGGGTCAGCCAAGGCGAAAGGGCGTGAAAAAGTGGAATGGACAGGGAGTCCATGAGCATTTTGAACGACTTTTCAACGCAGGATCACCCAAGTATCACAGATCGTGAACAGGTTCTAAGCTGACGCCAGCTCCCCCGAGCGTAGCATCACGGCAATACTGACCAAACGCAGCCGGCATTCTAGCTGTTCATGCAAACTCACAACCAGCACATCCCTATTAAACATTGACTACAAGCACGGCCTCGGCAGGACCAGACCTCAGGAAGCCGCCACCGGTGTGCGCAGCGCCGGCAAAGCATGCACCCGTCCCACCCACCACAGAGCCACGCCCACCAGCAGCACCGCGTACCAGCCATTGCTGCCGTAGCCGATGATCTGCCCACCGCTGCCAGCACTGAGCAGCAAGCCGCCCAGCCAGGCGCCACAGCCATTGCCCAGTGACTGGATGGCGCTGTTGACACTGAGAAAGGCGCCGCGCCGCTGCGGTTCCGGCACTGTGGTCAGCAGCGCTTGCAGGGGAATCATGCGGCCGGACAGCGCCACCATGAACACAGGAAAAAACGCCACGATGGCCAGGAAGGGAATCGTCGGCAGATGGGTGACAAACAGGATGGGCAGCATGGAAAACAAGGCCATGATGCGGAACAGCTGGTGCTTGCCATAGCGGTCGGCCAGCCGGCCAATGCGCCGCGAGGTAAAGAAGGTGGCCGCGCCACCGGCCATGTAAATCCAGGCAATCTGCTGCGGTGCGATACCGTGATTGGCCACCAGTACCGGCGAAATAAACGGAATCACCATCATGTGCGACACCATCATGATGAAGGTCAGGCCGAAAGCCCGCACATGGCGTGCATCAGTCAGCAAGCGCCACAGTTCCGGCAGCACCTGACGCAAGGGCGGCGGAGCCACTTGCAGATGCAGCCTGAGCGAAGGCACCAGCCAGGCCGCCGCCAGCCAGATCAGCAAGGACAGCACCACCAG